>JACPFM010000083.1:0-157743 GCA_016182965.1 Deltaproteobacteria bacterium
CGTCGCCCACTCCTGCTCGATCGACTCCATCGCGCACGAGCTGCCAGAAAATCCGCGCGGCGAAAACACGCGGAATCACGAGTTATTTCCTCACGGTAACTTGATCGCCGGGACGGAGCGCTTCCGCCGGATGATGAGGCTAAAGCCCGGGGCACCGACGGCGTCGTAAGCCCGCTGAGCGGGCTCCTCGCACACGGCGCACGCAACCGGCGCCGGGGGGGTGGGTTCGTCGATGCCGGGCATGCTCGGCGCTCACAGCGACACGCTTCCGTTGGTTCATCTCGTCTGGTGGACCTCGGCGCGTCAGCCGGTCTTCGGGCCTGCGGACGACGTGTGGCTCCCGACAGCATCGCCGCCAAGGCGCGGACGTTGAGCTGCGACTTGCTCGCCGTCGGCGCTTGGGTCGACCACGTCCACGCCCCCCGCGTTTCCCGCGCACAGCGCGAGGAGCCTGCGAAGCAGGCTTACGACGCTTTCGGTGCCCCGGGATTCATCCGATTCATCCCGGGGGGATTCAGGGAACCGACGCTGAAGGCGTCGGCGTCGCTGTCGCGCGTGGCGTGCGCACTATGGCCCCTGGTCCGCGCAGGCGTCCCTGGCTTCCCTGCGACATCCTGGGTCGCGTCGCTCGCGGCGCCGTGGTCGCGGGGCCGCCACGCGCACGACGCTGATCATGGCGAGGTCGAGGTCGCGCGGTAGCATTCCGCGCATGGCCTCCATGCGTCGCGTCCTCCTCGCGGGGTTGCTCGTCGTCTCCGGCGCGTGCGGCGGGCGGTTGCTCGCGACCGACGACGGCGCGACGACGTCCGGCGTCACGCCGCTGCCCGCGTGCGCGACCGGCGCGGCGCCGACCGAGCCGGTCTGCGGGCAGGAGCTGACGAGCTGCGATCCCATGCATCCGCAAGGGCTCCCCGTCGGGGCGTGCAGCGCGGGCGCGACCTGCGACGTCACCGTGCGCGCGGCGTGCGCGTGCGCCGACGAGCCCGGACCGCGCTTCCCCTGGCGCTGCGCGTGCCCGGCCGGCACCTGGGCCTGCGAGCTCATGCCGCCCGACGCCCGCGTGTGCCTGAACGCATGCCTCGACGCCGGCCCGCCCGATCCGGGCGACGCCACGCCGAGCGACGTCGGGCCGAGCGACGTCGGGCCGAGCGACGGCGGTCCGGTGACCTGCCCCAAGCCGAAAGCCGTGGCGCCGCCGGGGCCGCGCCTCACCGCGGAGACGGCGAAGGGCAGCGGCGTCTGCGCCGGTCGCACGCTCGGTCAGGCGATCGACGCCGCCTACGCGGCGATGCCGTCGTTGAAGGACATCACCGTCCTCTACGACCCCGAGAAGGTCATGTCCGACGGCAGCTTCGTCCACGCCTTCCAGAAGCCCGACGGCGGGTTCGCGATCGTGTTCAAGCGCGGCGGCGGCGACTGCCCCGCGGGCTGCACCGAGAACGAGTACTGGTACTTCGAGACCGACGCCGCGTGCGCGACGAAGCAGGTCGGCCACTACCTCCCGACGTGGGGCAGCGGCTGCGTGAACGTGGTCGGCGCGCCGCTGGGGGCACGCCGCCGCCGCTCGATCCGGCCTACGTATGCGGCGCCGACAAGACCGCGCAGGACATCTCCGGCACGCACTCGGTCTGTGCGACCGTGCAGAGCACGCCCTGCGCCGACAAGGGCCCCGCGCCCGTGACCAACTTCACGACCGACCTCACGGTGAAGATCGCGCAGACGCCGAGCGATCTCTCCAGGGGCACCGTCACCGTGTTCGGGACGGGCCACCCGAAGATCGACGGCGTGCCCTTCGACGCGACGTTCTCGCGGCGGCGGCTCACCGTCGCGAAGTCGTACAGCAACCTCCCGGCGAAGTGCCCGGATCAGTGGTCGTTCAACCTCGAGCTCGACTTCGAGGGCGTGATCGTCCCCGGCAGGCTGCAGTTCTCCGAGAGCCACGCGGTCGGCTGCTCCGAGACGACCGGCGGCGGCACCTACTGCAAGGGTCAGGTCTACGCCCAGCTCTTCGCGCCCTGACGCGGTCAGAAGTCAGGGTCGGTCTTCTTCGTCTGCGGCTTGGGCAGCGGATCCGGAGGCGGCGGGTATTTGGGCTTCGTCGTCGGATACGGGAGCGGATCGGGCGGCGGCGGATACTTGGGCTTCGTCGTCGGCGGCGGCAGCGGATCGGGCGGCGGCGGATAGTGCGGGCCCGTCGGGTGCGTCGTCGGCGGCGGCAGCGGATCGTGCGGCGGCGGCGTCGGGTGCGTGGTCGGCGGGGGGAGCGGATCGACGACCGTCGGCGTGGTGGTCGTCGCCGGCTGCACGTCGGGGCGCGGCCCCACGTCGTCGGCGACGATCGTCGGCTCCGGCAGCGGATCGGGCGGCGGCGGCGGCTTCTGGCAGTTGCTCATCATCGGCGACGACACCGCGATCGCCGCGGCCGACAGCGCCTGCCACACGTTCACCCGTCGCTCGCGCGGCGGGCGCGCCGGCGTCTCGGCCGCGCGGACGATGGCCATCGTCGCCTCGGCGACCTCCTCCTCGAGCGCGCGCCCCGCGAGGTTCGCCTGCTCGGTCGCCTCGCAGGTGAACGCCTCGAGCGCGCGCGGATCGTCGCTCGCCGGCGAGGCGGCGAAGTCGAGGATCGCGTCCATGCGGGCCATCGAGTCGAGGTTCACCTTGGCGGTGAGCTCGTCGACGCGCGTGCGCAGCTCCGGTCGCATCGCGTGCGGGTGGAACTGCCGCAAGAGGTGCAGCTGGTAGCCGAGGCCGAGCGTCGCGTTCATCAGGCCGTCGCAGCGGAAGTTCCGATCGAGGAACGCCCGCGCGAACACGCGGAACGCGCGATCGGCGCGATCGTCGCGGATGTCGTAGTCCCACCCGAACACGTCGCCGATCAGGCGCCCTTCACGCGCGAGCTTGGTCATGAGCGGCGTGCCCACGTAGATCTCGGTGCGACAGAAGTTCATCGGCACCGTGGCGTGGTCGCGCACGAACTGGAAGCTGTCGCGCAAGGAGCCGATGGTCGACTCCGGATCGAACGCGAGCATGTTGTAGCAGGTGTACAGATCCTGAGCCTGCAGCCACGCGAGCGCGCGGCGGTTCTCGGAGAGCTCCACCGAGCGCCCGAGGGTCTTCAGGCCCTGCGTCGAGCCGGCCTCGATGCCGAGGTAGACGCGCAGCAGGCCGATCTCGCGGAGCACCGCGAACACCTTCGGATCGACGTCGTCGGGGCGCGCCTTCACCACGAGCGCGACGTCGTGCACGCCGCGCGCACGGAGCGCGTCGCGCAGCGCCGTCATGCGCTCGAGATCGCGGGCGGCGTCGCGGGTGAAGAAGTCGTCGTCGTGGAAGACGAGCATGCGGGCGCCGCGCGTCTTGCGGATCTCGGCGATCTCGTCGGCGATGTTCTCGGGCGAGCGGGCGCGGTACTTCGGGCCGCCGGCGTCGCGGATGTACGCGTGGATGCAGCAGAACGTGCAGTGCCCGTAGCAGCCGCGCGAGCCGACCATGAACGCCGCGGGGATGCCGAGGTGCAGCTGCGTCGGGCCGAGGCGCTTGGGGAAGGGAAGCGCGTCGAGGTCGGTGATCAGCGCGCGCGGCGGGTTCTCGATCACCGCGCCGTCCGCGCCGCGGAACACGAGGCCGCGGATGCCGTGGAGCGGCCGCCGCTGCGCGAGGGCTTCGCACAGCTCGGGGAGCGTCTCCTCGCCTTCGTGACGCACCACGCCATCGATCGCCGGGAAGCGCTCGAGCACCTCGCGGAACGCGAAGGTCGGGAAGTGCCCGCCCACCACGATGTGTCCTTGGTACCCTGCGTCACGCAACGATTGCGCGAGCGCGCCGAACTCGCGCGCACGAAACTGGAACGTCATCGACATGCCGACGACCGGCGGGCGGGCGCGGAGCACCGCGTCGATGACCGCCTGCTCGTCGCCCGCGCGATCGAACGGAGCGAGCTCGAACGTGTGTCCGCGCGCTTCGAGCGCCGCGGCGAGATAACGCAGCGCGAGGTTCTCTTCGAGCTCGGCGCCGATCAGGACGACGTGCATACGGGCCTCCCCCCGAGCGATCGGGCTCGGTGCGGCCGCGGCGTGCAGCGGGCGTGCCTCGGCTCACTCGAACGAGACGCCACCGATCTGATAGCCGACGGCGGTCCCCGACCCGCGATGGCCGCAGTAGACCGACGGCAGCTCCGGCTGCACCACGACGATGGCCCAAGGCGCGCTCCCGGTCAGCGTGGCCGTGCGCTCCTCGAGGGCGTCGGCGCAGGCGACGGGGAGCGTCGTGCGATACCCGTCGCTGCTGATCACCCATGCGTGCGCCTCGTGATAAGGCGCGGAGCACAGGAGCCGCTGACGGACGCGCACGGAGGTCGCCCCCGCTGCCCCGCCGATGCCGAGGACGACGCGCAGCGGGGCGGCCCAGGTGACCTTGTCGCCGCGATAGGTCAACGGCGACGAGAAGGCATCGGCGCGCAGGTCGGAGGTGACGTTGAGGAGCTTCACCCGCTCGAGCGTCACGGTGAACGAGCGACCGATGGCGTCGCGAACGCCGGTGAGGTCGACGAACAGATCGCCACCACGCGGGAAGGCGCCCCGGCGTGGAGCGATGGCCACGCCGCCGGTGACCGCCCTGGCCTGCACGTCGACGGGCTCGCCTGCGATCACCGCACCGATCGTGGCGAGGGTGGACGGCTCGAGCGGCGCGTCGACCGCGATGACCACCTCTTCGACCGGAGTGGTGACCTTCCACGGAAGCTCCAGCTTCGGCGCGAGGAGCGGCCGCGGAGCACACGCCTCGAACGCCCCGCTTCCGCTCGAGACCTTGCCCTGCCAATCGACGCTCGTCCACGACCTGCGGCCGACGATGCCGCCGGTCGGTCCTTGGAGGGTCGCCTCGATGGACGTCGCGCATCCGAACGTTCTCAGGGAGAACGACGCACTCGCGTCGGCCGACAGCACCGCGCGCGCTTCGGCGGCCGTCTCGAAGAAGCCGCCGGAAAGATAGAATACGACCGGGGCGTGCGGCCGGCGACCTTCGGGGAAGTACACCGACACGCCTCCGAGCACGACGCCGAACGGCGCGTCGCCGACGACCGGGGAGCACGGCTCCGAGGGCGGCGCGTCGGCATGGCTCGAGCAGCCGACGAGCGACGCGAAGGCCACGATCCAGAGCCGCATCGAGACGAGCATGCCACGGGCCGACGCGCCCGGCCGCCGATTGCTGGATTCGACGTCCGGGTAGACGATGTTGGCCAGGCTCAGCGGCCGCGAGCCGAGAGCGATGGTAGGAGCAACCGTGCGCGCTGGCTGGCTCTTTGGGATGGTCGGGTTCCTCCACGTCGCGTGCGGAGGCAGGACTGCCTCCGAACGCGCAGAGACGGTGGACGCTGGACCGGACAGGTCGGATGGACGCGCGCCCGTTGCCTGCCCGTATGGCGGTATGGGGGTGTTTCCCGGAGGCGTGTGCGAAGTCGAGGGAGCACGCTGCCGCTACGAGTGTTTTGCGGCGAGCGGCGTCTTCGCCACCTCGCAGTTCGACGCCTCGTGCGACGGGGGTAAGTGGACGTTCAGCAACCGAGACACCTGCCCCGAGTAGCGGCCAGGGCGCTCTGGTCCGTCCTGCTGACCGAGCGGCGCCTCGTCGCCGTCGACGCTACCGGAGGTGTGGCCGCGCTGACCGATCTCGGGGGGCCGCGCGAAACTCTGGCCTCACGGTGATTTCCCGCGCACACTGCGCGGATCATGAAGGAGCGGGCCGAAATCGTCGCCTCCAAGAAGCCGGTCGAAGCGGACGTCGCGCTCGAGGACTACGACACGCTGGCCGACGTCGAGTCGGCGCTCGCCGTGGCGTTCGACGGCGATCCGAAGCTGGTCGTCATCGATCTGCGCACCTCGGGTCACCACGCGCTCGCCCTGCCCGACGTGATCCAGGCCGCCGGGCGCGAGGCGCACGGCCGGCCCACGCGCCTCCGCTTCGTCGTCGGCACCGAGCACCAGGCCGAGAGCCTGCGCGCCAAGATCGCCGCGCCCGAGCAGCGCCGCGCGATGTTCCGCGTCGGCGAGCGGCAGGTCGAGGTGCTCACCGGCGACATCGTCGCGGTGACCGCCGACGCGATCGTCAACGCGTCGAACACCATGCTGAAGCTCGGCTCCGGTGTGTCCGGCGCGCTCCGCCGTGCGTGCGGGCCGGAGCTGCAGCCGGCGATGTCCGCGCTCGCGCCGATCCCGCCCGGCGGCCTCGCGCGCACCTCCGCGTTCAAGCTGACGACCACGAGCCACATCCTCCACGTGGCGACCGTCAGCGGCACCGAAGACGACGTCGCCGCCGCCATCCGCAACGTGCTGCAGCACTGCCACGATCACGGGCTGTCGTCGGTCGCCGTCCCCGCGCTCGGCACCGGCAGCGGCGGCCTCGCGTTCGATCGCTGCGCCGCGCTCTTCCGCGACGAGCTCGCCGGGCACGCCGCCGCCGCGCCGTCGCTGGTGCGCATCGTCGCCTGGACCACCGCCGACTGGGACACGTTCGTCGACACGTTCCGCAAGGACCCGCGCTTCACCGAGGCGTGAGCTTCACCGCGTCGCTGCTGCTGTCGGCCGCCTGCGCGGCCAGCCACCTCGAGCCGCACGGGTTCTCGCGGGTGAAGCTCGCCGTGCTCGAGGAGCTCCTCCCGCGGCCGATGCCCGGGTGCATCAGTGACGACGAGCTCGTCGAGCTCGAGCGGCGGCTGTGGGCGCTCGGTCAGTTCGACGACGTGAAGGTCGCGCGCGCCGGCGACGCGATCTCGGTGACCGTGCGCGAGAAGTGGACCCTCATCCCGATCGTCGACGTCGGGAGCAGCGGCAAGACCCTCCGCGACAGCTACGTGTTCGGAAGCCTGATGGAGTCGAACACCGCCGGCCGCGCGATGGAGTGCGGCGTGTACGGCGCGTACTACGAGCGCGCCGTCAGCGCCGAGACCTGGTGCGACGAGCACCACCAGGCCGCGCGCCGGGCGACGTTCGAGGGCGCGCTCCAATACGTCGGCTCCGGCTTCGTCTTCGATCTCGATCGCCGCCCCGATGGCGGCGAGCCGTACACGTGGGAGCGCCGCCGCACCGGCGGTCGCTTCGGGGTGCGGCTGCCGTTCTTCTACGGGACCGCCTTCCGCTTCGCGATCCTGCCGAGCGCGTATCACGAACAGTCGCGCGGCGAGCTGCCGCCCGGCCACCTCGATCGCGGCTGGTTCGCCGGCGTCGGCCTGCGCGTCACGCGCGATCGCTACGAGTGGCACGATCTCGCGCCGCGCGGCACGCGCCTGTCCGTCGAGCTGACGCCCGGCGGCTTCTTCGGCGATCGCCGCCGCGACCGCCACGCCGCGCTCGCGCAGCTGCTCACCGCCTTTCGCCTGACCGAGCGCACCGGCCTCTTGATCAACATGGTGGGCGAGGCGGTGACTCCCGGCGATCCGAACCACTCGGTGCTGCTCGGGAGCATCCCCGCGTGGCGCGGATCGTTCGGGATGATCGGCGGCGTGCGCGGCCTGCCCGACAACCGCAACCGCGACGCCGCGCACGCGTTCGGCAACATCGAGCTGCGCCACGCCTTCGCGGTGACGCCGCGGTTCTTCATCCAGCCGGCGGCGTTCGTCGACGGCGGCGTCTACGCGCGGATGAACGCCACAGGCGACGTGCTGCGCCCGGAGCCGGCGCTGTCGGTCGGCGGCGGCGTGCGCGTCGTGCCGACGTTCCTCGCGTGGCTCGTCCCGCGCATCGACGCGGGGCGGCTCCTCTTGCCGGAGCCGGCGTGGTTCTTCCAGTTCGCGTTCTCGCAGTACCTCTACTGAGGCTACCCTCGCGCGGTGACCCACGGACCGCTCGGCACGACGAAGGTCATCGCCTATCGAGCCTCCGCGTGGGCGTCGAGGATCGGCGGGGGCCTCCTCGTCGTGGTCCTCCTGGTCGGGAGCCTCCTCGGCGCGCTGGAGTACCTCGGCGAGCGGACGCTCACCTGCCGCGACGGCGCGTGCACGCTTTCGTACTGGCACCCGTTGCTCGCGAACCGGCGCGAGATCATCCCCGCCGGCAGCATCCAGGAGGTGCGGCTGCGCAAGCATGCCAGCCGCCGGACCACGCAGGTTCGCGTGCTGCTGATCACCGGCGAGAAGACCATCGAGCTCGGGCGCGGTCCGCTGAGCGCCGCCGACGCCGACGAGCAGAAAGCGAAGCTCGACGCGTTCCTCGCGGCGCCCGAGGAGAACACGGTGACGATCGTGACCGAGCCGTTCAGCGTCGCGGTCGTGGTGATCACGGGGTGGGTCGCGGCGCTGGCGCTGCTCTACGGGTGGTTCCTCTCATGGCGGCGGCGCGTGGTGATCGACCGCGCGAGCGGGCGGCTGCACCTCGAGTCGCTCCGCTGGCCCGCGACGGCGGCGCGGCGGACGTTCCCGCTGCACGAGGTGTCTCACGCCGAGTGGGGCGAGGAGCAAGTGAATCTCGTGCTCGCGAACGGACAGCGCGTCCCGCTCTCGAAGCCCGACCGGAAGGGCGGCGACCACGAGGACACCGCGAACGCGATCAACGAGGCGCTGACCTCCGGCCGCTGACGCGCGAGCGCGCGAGCGCCCAGACGACCGCGGCGAGGCCGAGCCATCCTTCCTCTCGCGAGCGGCGCGAGCCGCGACCACCTACGGCGCAGCCGCCGTCGTCCTCGGGGACGTGCGCGACCGTGCAGCTCTTGCTCGCCAGATCGCACACGTGACCCGGGCCGCAGTCGTTGGACGTCACGCAGGTGGTTCGACACGCGCCGAAGGCGACGTCGCACGCGTACGGCGCGCAGTCGAACGGCGTCGCCGCCTCGACCGGGCACTTGTCGCCGGCCGCGGCGCAGAACGCCGGCCCGACGCCCCGTGTCGCATCGGTGCAGCGGTTGCGACCGCAGAGCGTGTCGGGGCCGGCGCCGATGCAGGTGCCGCCGCCGCTGCAGGTGCCGATGCAGGTCCCCGGCGGACCGCACTCGTTGCGCAGATCGACGCCGTACGGCTCGGGGACGCACACGCCCGGCGAGGTGATCAGGTTGCAGCTGAAGCACTTGCGATCGCAGCGCTCGTTGCAGCAGACGCCCTGGACGCAGAACCCGCTCGCGCACTCGCTGTCGAGCCCGCAGCGCTGGAACTCGCCGCTGACCTTCGGCGGCTCGGTCGCGCTCAACCCGGCGTCGGGCGCCGGGCCGACGTCGACGGGGACGTCGGCAGGCGCGTCGACACCGGCGTCGCCGACGCCGGCGTCGCTCTCGAGGACGCACACGCCGCCGGTGCAGGTGCCGACCAGGCAGTCGGCGCTCGTGGTGCACGTAGTCTTGCAGGCGGTCGCGCTCTCGCACGCGAGGCCGCCCGCGCAGTCGACGGTCTTCTTCTCGACGCAGGTCGCGTCGGTGCCCGAGCAGTGGCCGCTCGTGAGCTTGCCGCCCTCGCACGACGAGTCGCACGCGGTGGTCGCCGAGCGCGGCGCGCAGGCGCCCGACTTGCACGCGTCGAACGTGCAGGCGCCGCCGCACTTCTTCCGCGGATCGGGGCCGTCGTCGGCGACCGAGCAGGTCCCGAGCTTCCCCGGGATCGCGCAGGAGCGACACGCGTCGTCGCACCCGGCGTCGCAGCAGACGCCGTCGGCGCAGTAGCCCGACGTGCACTCCGACGCGTCGGCGCAGGCCATCCCGTTCGCGCGGCGACCGACGCACGCGCCGGACGAGCACGTCGCGGTGAGCGCGCAGTCGGCGTTGGTCGTGCATGAGGTCTTGCACGCAGTGCCGCCGCAGCCGTACGGCGCGCACTTCACCGGCGCCGGCGCCGCGCAGCTGCCGGTGCCGTCGCACGTCGCCGCGGGGACGGCGTTGCCGCCGGCGCAGGCGGCCGGCGCGCAGGTGGTGGTCGCGGCCGGGTAGCTGCAGCTCGGCGACGTGCCGTCGCAGGCGCCCGCGCAGACGCCCGAGCCGCCGCACGCCGTGCGCACGCCGTGCGGAGCGCCGGCGACGCCGCTGCAGGTCCCGAGCTTGCCGGCGACGTCGCACGCCTCGCACTGGCCGAGGCACGCGCGATCGCAGCAGAACCCGTCGACGCAGATGCTCGACGCGCACTGGCGGGCCTCGGTGCAGACGCCGCCGAGGGGCTTCCTTGGGGCGCAGGCGCCGGCGCCGTCGCAGTACGATCCGGACGCGCAGTCGGCGTCGGTCGCGCACGTCGCCGACGGGCAGCCGGCGGCGACGCCGTCGCAGAGGCGCTTGCACGATCCGTCGGACGGCTGGCCGCCCTTCGGCACGATGGTGCAGGTGCCGACGCTCGAGGCGCAGGTCTGGCACGCGCCGGTGCACGCGGTGCTGCAGCACACGCCGCCGGCGCAGAACCCGCCCGTGCAGTCGGAGGAGGTGGTGCACCTCGAGACCTTCCAGTGCAGGGCGTCGCCCTCGGCGGTCATGTCGACGGTGGACTCGTAGGTGAGCACGATACCCTTGGCGTCGCCGCCGACGATGATCATCTCGTCACGCGCGGAGTCGTAGGCCATCGGCGCCTGCGCGCGCAGCGTCAGGCCCGTCGTCGCCAGCTGCGCCCAGGTGACGCCGTCGTAGACCCAGACCTGGGTCGACCCGCCGATCATCACCACCTTCTTCAGACCGCCGTGGAAGGCCAGCGTCACGCCGGTGCGCGCCGGCGGCGACACCAGCGGCGACGCCTTGGTCCACGTCGTGCCGTCGTACTCCCACGTCTCGTCGAACAGCTTCCCGGCGTTGTCGTCGCCGCCCCACAGCACGGTGCGCTTGCGGACCGGGTCGTAGGTCATGCCGAAGAACTGGCGCGGGGTGGGCGACGCGGCCGGGGTGCGCTCCTTCCAGGCGAAGCCGTCCCACTCCCAGGTGTCGTTGACCGGCGGGCTCGCCGCGGCGACGTGCCCGCCGAAGGCGACGGCGACCTTCCGCGCGAGATCGTAGGTGAAGCCGTGGCCGATGCGGGCCGCCGGCCGCGGCGTGGGCGCGCGCGAGACCCACACCGTCCCGTTGTACTCGTACAACGTCGAGGAGTAGCTGATCGTGTACGAGTACCAGCTGAAGCCGCCGAAGATGATGACCGCGGCGCGCTCGGTGTCGAACGTCGCCGGCGCGTGCGCGAGGATGGGCATGCCGCCCGAGGAGCCCCACCCCCAGTCGGTGCCGTCGAACTCGAACACGTCGGTGTAGAAGGTGTTGTTGTTCTGCGCGCCTCCCACGGCGATCGTCCGCTTGCGGATCGGATCGTAGGCCAGCGAGGCCGCGACACGGGCGCCCGAAGGCCAGGTGCTCTTCGTCCACGTGGCCGTCTCCAGGCCGACGGCCTGAGACGTGCGCGCGGTCGACGCGTCGTCGAGCGTGTCGACCGGTGACGACGAGCAGGCGACGGACGCGATCGCCGACAGCGCGATCGCGAAGCGCGATGAACCCACCATGTCCCCCTCCTTGCGTGCAGGTCCACGGTATCACCGCGCGCGGTCGAGGCGGGCTCGTTTCGCAGCGTCTCGAACCGGGCGTGGCGGGCTGCGGCGGCCGCGGACGAGGGCGAAACGCGCTTCCCGCGGCGTCGGCGGAGGGCGGATAATCCAGGAGCATGCGTGCGCTGCTCCTCCTCGCGATCGCCGCCGTCTCCTGCTCTTCCGAGGAGGCGGCGGCCCCGCGCGAGGAGCCGTGCACCGTCTCACTCGGAGCCGGTGCGGGCGCCGATCTCGTCCTCGTCGGCAGCGGCAGCTGCGCCGGGACCACCGCCTTCACGCTGCGCGTGGCCACCGGCGATCCGGCCGCGCCGACATGGCATGACGCAGCTTCATCGCCCTTGAAGGTGCGCGGCGCATGGTCGAAGAAGGGCGACGCGTTCGTGCGCACGGTGGAGATCGAGGCGACCGAGGGCGCGACGCTCGTCGGGGTCGAGTGGCGATCGAGCGCGGTCGCCGGCGATCGCGTGCTGCACCACGGCTACCAGAGCTGGACGTACACCGGCGTCGAGACCATGCCCGATGCCGTCGGCGAGGCGCTCGGCACCGCGCGACCCGGCGGCGACGGCGAGGACGCGGTCGCCGAAAAGGCCGGCGTGTCGTGGTGGGTCGGCGCGGCGATGGACGAGAAGGGGCGCGGGCTGCTCGCCGGCGCCGACGGCGGCACCGTGCTGCCGACCTTCGTCGCCGTCGACCGCAGCGGCATGCGCGTCGTGCAGGGCATGCGCGGCGACGCCGTCGCGATGACGAAGGGCTCCAAGCGCGCGCTCGACGGGCTGTTCTTCAGCGTCGGCGACGTGTCGTCGAGCCTCGACGCGTACGCCCGACACGTGGTGTCGCTCCACCCGCCGGCGATCCCCCGAAGGCCGACGCTCGGCGGCTGGGGTTCGTGGAACCTCTACTACGCGAAGATCGACGCCGCGAAGATGCGCGAGGAGGCGGCGTGGGCGGCCACGACGCTCCTGCCGCTCGGGATGAAGGACCTCCTCCTCGACGACGGCTACGAGCCGCACTGGGGCGACTGGCGCGCGTCGACCGCCTTCGGCGCGGAGCTCGCGACGCTCAACGACGAGCAGAAGAAGCTCGGGCTGTCGCCCGCGGTGTGGCTCGCGCCGGTGTACGTCGACGTGAAGGATCCGCTGATCAAGGACAAGCCCGCGTGGTTCGTGAAGAAGCCCTCGGGTGAGCTGCGCACCTTCGTCAACTTCGGCCCGACCTACGCCGCGCTCGACGTCACCCACCCCGACGCGCGCGCGCACGTGGTCGACTCGATCGAGCGCTACCGCGCGTGGGGGTACGCCACGATCAAGATCGACTTCCTCTTCGGCGCGGCGATCTCCGGCGTGCGGCAGGAGGGCATCACCGGCCTCGAGTCGTACCAGCGGTGGATGAAGGCGATCCGCGAGGCCGCGGGCGACATGCACGTCATCGGGTGCGGCGCGCCGATCCTGCCTTCGGTCGGGTGGGTCGACTCGATGCGCACCGGGCCCGACGTGGCGTTCGACATGAGCCCCGAGGCGACCTGGCCGTTCGTCGCCTCGCAGGCGCGTCACACCGCGTTCCGCGCGTTCACCGACGCGTGGTGGGCGCTCGATCCCGACGTGGTGATCCTGCGCGGCAAGGGCATCGACGACGCCGAAGCGTGGACCTTCGTCGTGTCGAGCGCGATGGCCGGCGGCAACTGGCTGAGCGGCGACGGCCGGCAGTCTTCGCCCGCGCGCCTCGCGATGATGCTCGCGCCCGAGGTGATGGCGCTCGCGCGCGACGGAAAGGCGGCGCGCCCGATCGACCTCGGCGCGCAGCTGGACGAGCGGCCGGTCGGCACGCCGGTCCTCGTCGGCAGCGGCGTCGTCGCGGTGCCGCACGTTTGGAAGAAGGACGGGGCGCTCGCGGTGTTCGCGTGGGACGACGAGGGGTACTCGACGACCGTGTCGCTGCCGGCGGGCGCGAACGAGATCGTGCCCGAGGGCGGCAAGGTCGCGCGCAAGCCGGCCGCGTCGGGGCAGATCAGCGTGCCGCGGCACGGCGCGCGGTTGTTCGTGTTCTGAACAGCTCGACCGTTTGCGGCGTTGCTTGCGGTGTGGTCGGCGCAAGCGGATCATCCGGGCCATCGACCGTCATTGCAGACGCACCGGGGGCGTGGCACCCGCGTGGTGCAGCTCCGGAACCGAGGTAGCGATGCACACCGACCTCGCCTCGACGCCCGTCCTCACCACGCTCGACGACGCCGATCGCCGCGCGCTCGAGCACCTGCTCCGCGCCGCGCGCGGCCACGTGCACCTGCCGCCGCTCGGGGCGTTCCGGCGCATGGAGTCCGACGAGATCTGGGCGAAGCTCGTCCGCCAGGCGTGCGTGCTCGGCTCCTCGCGCGAAATGGAGCGCATCGAGCACGATCCGGTGAAGGCCAAGAAGTTCTTCGCGGCGATCCGCCCTGCGGCGCTGCGCGACGCGGGCCTCATCCGCAAGCAGATGTCGCGCGTGCTGTCGGACTACCAGGCCACGCGCTTCCCCCTGCGCACCGCCCGCGCGCTCACCGAGATGCTCGACAACGAGCGCATCGTGGTCGGCACGCGCGTGGTGCTGCTCGAGGGTCTCGACATGGAGCGGAGCGGCGACGAGCTGCGCGCCGAGCTCCGCCGCCGTTGCCCGCTGCTCAGCCTGAAGTGCGCGTCGGACTTCATGATCGAGGTCGGCCTCTCGCACGACGTCATCGCGCTCGACACCAAGGTGCTCGCGGCGCTGCGCGCGTGGTTCGGGTGCGAGGTGTCGATGACCGTCGTCCAGAGCCGCGAAGCCGTGTACACGTCGATCGAGGCCGCGCTGCGGTCGGAGTGCGCGCGGCTCGGCGTGCGCCTCGGGGAGCTCGGGCGGACGATCACGCAGCTGTCGGGGAAGACGGCGCTCGAGTTCTTGATGGAGCGTTAGGGCCGGGTCGTAGATCGGCGACTGGCGCGCGCGTTGCTCGAAACTGCGCGATGACACGCGTGCTCGAGCGGGGAAACATCTACTTCCTCTTCCGCCCGCGCGTCGGCGAGGAGCGGCCCGACGGGCTCGACGACGTGCAGCGTCTGTTCGTCGTGCTCATCCCGCGCGACGAGCACGTGTATCGGCGGCTGGTCATCGGCCGCAAGCGCATGCCCGACACCGGCGCGCACGAGCGGCACTGGGCCTTCGTCGACAAGGTCGCCGATCGGCCCGAGCCGCTGCAGGAGGATCTCGAGGCGCAGCGGTACGCGACCAAAGCGCGCGGCGAGCGCGTGCAGCCCGCGGGGCGCCCGGCGGGCGAGGGCGTGTACGCCATCGTCGAGCACCTCGTCGAAAGCGCCCCGCACGTCCACCTCGCGTACGCGCTCGAGGTCCCGGACGAGCCCGGCGCCGTGCAGCGGGAGCTCGGAATCGATCGCGAGGCGAGCTACGTCGTCGCGGTGCTCAATCCGCTGCCGCGCACCGGGACCACCGACTACCCCGCGCACCTGCAGGCGCGCTTCGCCGACCGCAGGTTCGCGCCGCTCGATCCGGAGCTCCTCGATCACGAAGGGGCGGAGCTGGTCTTGATCGGCGCGCGCGAGCACCCGCAGGAGGAGCTCGGGATCGAGCTCCACGCCGAGCGCGCGTGGAACGTGGACATCTTCCGCGAGCTGCACCTCGACCGGGAGACGCACCCCGCGCAGCCGCTGTTCGAGGGGGCGTGGGACTGAAACGCGACCGGAGTACGCGGCATCAGGCCCGAATGGCCGTCGACGTGCTCACCGAGATCGTCATCGCTCGCCCGCGGCGCGAGGTCGCCGCGTTCGCCGGCGATCCGAGCAACGCGCCGGAGTGGTACGTGAACATCGAGTCGGTCGAGTGGAAGACCGCGCCGCCGATTCGTGTCGGGTCGCGGGTGGCGTTCGTCGCGCGGTTCCTCGGGCGGCGGCTCGCGTACACCTACGAGATCGTGGAATTCGAGGAAGGCTCGCGGCTGGTGATGCGCACCGCCGAGGGTCCGTTCCCGATGGAGACGACGTACACGTGGGACGACGCGGGCGAGGGGCGCACGCGGATGACGCTGCGGAATCGCGGCGAGCCGAGCGGGTTCGCGAAGGTCGCCGCGCCGTTCATGGCGGCGGCGATGCGGCGGGCGAACGGGAAGGATCTGGTGATGCTGAAGAAGGTGTTGGAGCGGACGTAGACGTCACGGCTTCGGCGGAGGCGTCGGCGGAGGGCTCGACCGGTCCGGAGCATGCCGCGAGGGGAGGACCACGAGCGTCCGGGAACGCAGCATGGTCGTGGGCTGGGGCCGGAGTGCGGCGCGTCCGTAGGAACACCACTCGATCGAAACGACTCGCGGGTAGCGCCGCACGCGCCCGGCGTTACGATGTGCTCTGCATGACGGCGACGGCGACCCGCTTCACCGAGGCCGAGTACCTTGCGCTCGAGGCCGCCAGCGAAGCGAAGCACGAGTTCGTCAACGGCGCGATCGTTGCGATGGCGGGGGCGACGCCGCCGCACAACGCTCTCGCGGTCAATATTGCGGCTGCGCTGCTCGCGCTGGCCCGGGGCCGCGGGTGCGTCGTACTGAGCAGCGACCAGCGCGTCCATGTGCCGGCGACCGGTCTCTATACGTATCCCGACGTGACCGTGGCGTGCGGCGACCGCCGCTACAAGGACGACAACCCACCGACCTTGCTCGACCCGACGTGTCTCGTCGAGGTCACCAGCGACACGAGCGAAGACTTCGATCGCGGATCGAAGTTCGTCCATTATCAGGCGATCGAGTCGCTGCGCGAGTACCTGGTCGTCTCGCATCGTGAACGGCGGATCGATCACCACCGAAGGCTCGATACGGGGCAGTGGCTCTACACGGCGTGCGCCGGCGCCGATGCGATCGTCGAGCTCCCCGCGCTCGGGGGCCGATTCGGGTGTCGGACGTGTACGACGGCGTCGACCTCGATGAGGGACGCGCCGTCGGACGGTAGTCGGCACTGCGTCAGAGCGTGCTCAGCGCGCGCTGGAGAGAGCCGTACCCGATGCGCTCCTGCTCCAGCCGCACCTTCTCGCCGAGCCGATCGTGCAGCAGATCGTCGAAGAGCGCGGCCTCGGCCTGCGTGAGGTGCGGCACCGGCCCCGTGTTCTGGCGTGGCTCGCGCACCCAGCTCGCGCGGTGCGCGAGGAGCGTCTCGCGATCCATGAGCAACGAGCGAGCGCTCGGAAATGATGCGCGGAGCCGATCGAGCATCACGAACCCGTGCGTGTCGAGATCGCCCCAGTAGTGAATCGGACGCTCGGCGAGCCACGGCAGGGCAGCGAGCGATTCGACGCCGTAGCCGAGCCCGAAGATGACGACGGCATCGTCGATCTCGGGGAAGGACAACCCGTTGAGCTCGTTCTCCGTGATGAAGACACGGGCCGCTGTGGGCGCGTACGCCGCGAGCTGGTGGACGGGGACCGAGAGGTCGGTGAGACCACCGATTGCATGTCGATCGTCGAGGATGCGGAAGCGAATGCACGGCGACTTCGCGCGGAACCCGTAGCGCACCTCGAACTGCGAAGCCGTGCGGTCGACGGCGGCGGGAGGAAGGACCTGATCGAGGAGCTCCGTCAGCAGCTTGCGGTGCTCTTCGATGAGCTTCGTGTCGACTCCGGGAAGATCGACGGTGCGCACGTACACGGCCGGGCGCGGGTGCGCACGCAGCCACGAGACCACCGAGAGCAGACGGTCCCATGTCGCCGCGTGCGCGAGCACCTCGTGCGGCTTCTTGATCAGCCACGCGCGGAGCTCGGGAAACTCGGCGAGTGTGCGCCGGGCCAGGCGGTCGAAGCGATCGGCCGGGCGACGCACGCCGAGCAGCTGGATCGCGTCGGCCTCGGTGGGCACGACGATGCGCTCGGGCACGCGGTTTCGGCCGAGCTGGCGGTGATCCAGCTCGGCCCAGACCACGTCGTAGCCGTACCCCAGGGTGGCGCGCGACCCGTTCTCGAGCGCGCGTACCCACGCGCGGACCTCGTCGAACCGGTCGAGCAGCGCGCGGCTGTCGGGCCGGTGCGAGCGCACGGTCATGGGGAACAGCGGCTCTCCGCCGAGGCGCGCCGCGAGGATGCGGCCTCGGTCCCACGCCTTCTGCACCTCGGCGCGGATGTCGTCAGGGCTCGTCCAGTCCATCGGTCACGCGCTGCGCGCCTCGAGGGCGGGACGACCGCCGGCGCGCTCGCGCGCCTCGGACTGGTACTGCTCGATCGTGAGGTTGCGGACCATCGAGCGCCGGCCGTCCTCGTTGTGCACGAAGGCCACACCGGCGACGTGGGGCTCGATGACGTGGATCTTCTGGAGGGGCGTGACGATGAGCAGCTGGAGCTGCAGCCGCTGGAACAGCTCGAGCCCGTAGCGGGTGGACGCGTCGGCGCTGCGCCCGAACGCCTCGTCGATCACGACGAAGCGGAAGGTGCGGGCGCGTGGCGCGTTCGCGTCGAGGCCGAACTGGTAGGCGAGGCTCGCGGCCAGCACGGTGTACGCGAGCTTCTCCTTCTGGCCGCCCGACTTGCCGCCGGAGTCGGTGTAGTGCTCGTGCTCTCGATCGTCTTCGCGGTAGCGCTCGGAGGCGGAGAAGACGAACCAGTTGCGCACGTCGGTGACCTTGCGGGTCCAGCGCGCGTCGAGCTCGGTGGTGCCGTCGCGGCCGCGGAAGCGCTCGATGATCGACCGGACCTGGAGGAACTTCTGCTCGGAGTAGGACTCGTCGTCGGAGCCGGTGAGCGCGCCCTCGGTGCAGGCGCGGAGCTGCTGCAGGAAGTCGCGCACCTCGACGTCGCCGGCGATCGCCGCCTCGAGGACGATGTAGCGCCCCTCGTTGTAGTCGATGCCGCGGAGCGAGCGGTTGATGGTGTCGATGCGCTCGTGGATGCTCTGCCGCTCGCGGTGCAGCTGCGACTGGAAGCCGGCGACCTCGCGGATGGTGTTCTCGTTCAGGAGCTGCTTGAACCGCTGCTCGAACCGCGGGAGATCGTCGTCTTGCAGCCGGGCGAGCATCGCCCGGAACTCGCCAGCCGACTCGATGTTCGCGTCGACCTCGCGGGTGTCGAGCGGGTAGTCGTTGCGGTACTCCTGCATCGCGCTCGTGATCTTCCCGAGCAGCGCCTTGAGGGAGGCGTCGCGCGAGTCGATCTGGGCCTGCAGCGCCTCGCGCAGCTCGCTCTCGCGCTTGTCGCAGTTCTGGAGGGTGAGCTCGTCGGGCCGTTCCACCCGCTTGGCCACGAGCTCGAGCTCCTCGGCGGCGGCCTCGACTTGCAGCAGCGCGTGGAGCGCCTCGCCGTCGCGCGCCAGGCGGTCGCGCAGCGCGCCGCAGTCGCCCTCGAGCTTGCTCAGCTCGTCGCCGAGCCGCTTGAGCTCGAGATCGACCTGCGCCTTCTGCTCGCGGAGCGAGCGCAAGAGATCGGAGCTGCTCTCGAGCCGCCGCTTCTCTTCGAGCAGGCTCTCGATCTCGAGCACCACGGGCCGCCAGTCGAGGTCGTCGAAGCGCTCCCACTCGGCGAGCCGGTCGACGTTCTTGAGGCGATCGCGGACGGCGGTGCGTTCGTCGCCCAAGCGCGACAGCTCCGCGGCCACGTCGGCGATCGCGGACTCGAGCGCGGCCAGCCGCTGCTCGTAGGCGCGGATCTTCGCGGCGTTCGTCCAGCCGAGGACGTAGCGTGAGCGGTCGTCGATGCGGTGGCGATCGTCCTTCTCGTGGTGGTCGCCGCGCCCCTTGACCTGGCCCGCGCGGGTGAGCGCGCGGGTCTCGCGGCGGAACTGATCGAGCGACTCGCAGCACGCGTAGTCGAACCGGCGCGCCACCTCGCCCTCGAGCCACTCGTAGAACGCCGAGTCGGGCTTGATCGCGAGCTTGCGCACGAGCGAGTCGGGGTGGAGCGGCTCGGATTCGACCGATCGCAGAGAGCGGACGCGGTAGTAGACGAGCCGTTGACCAAGGTGCGTGCCGTCGACCCACTGCGCGACGCGCGGGTAGTGCGCGTCTGGGACGAGGAGCGAGACGCCGAACCCGTGGAGCACGCGCTCGATCGCCCCCTCCCACGCGGACTCTCCCTCGCGGACCTGCAACAGCTCGCCGGCGAAGGGGAGCTCGGACTCCTCGACGCCGAGCGCGCCGCACAGCTGCTCGCGGATGGAGAGCACGTGGGACGGGATGTTGCTGCGCCGCCGCCGGAGCGAGGCGAGCTCGCGTTCGACGGAGGCGTGCTCGTCGCGGAGCGCGCGCATGCGCACGCCGATCTCGGTGTGCGCGTTGTCGAGCGCGGCCTCGCGCTCCCGAGCCGACGCCCGCAGCTCGCCGAGCAGCTGCCGGTTGCGGAAGAAGCCGTCGGCGTCGGAGACCTCGGGCAGCTCGAGCGCGCGGCAGAGCGCCGCGTGCCGCCCGGCGTTTCGCTTGCGATCGTCGAGGAGCGCTTGCCCGTGCGACAGGTCGCGATCGATGCCGGCGATGCGGTCGCCGCCGTTCTCGGCGATCGCGCGGACCAGCTCGTCGCGACGCACGTTCTCGCCCTCCTGCCGCCGCCTGGCCGCGTCCCTCCGTTGCTCCTTGCGCGCGAGCTCGGCCTCGCTGGCGGCGATGCGTTGGCCGAGCAGCTCGGCCTTCCGTCGGTCGAACCAGGGACGAAGCGCCTGCCGCGTGCGCCGCAGGAGCTCGACCTCGGCGGACTTCGCGGCGTGCTCGTCGCACCGCGTGACGATCGGCACGAGCCGCTCGACCTGGCGCTTGGCGCGGAGCACCGCCTCGTGCGCGCGGTTCAAGTCGTCGAAGTGACGGATCAACGCGTCGATGCGCTCCTGCACAGGGTACGGCTGCAGCATGTGCTGCCGGACGAACTCGGTGAGGTTGCCGACGGACTTGAGCGACACCGTCTGGTGGAACAGATCGAGCGCCTGATCGTTCTCGATGCCGAAGCGACGGCGGAACGCCGCGGCGTACGGAGGGAACGAGTCGACGACCTCTTCGACCTTCAGGCGGCGGAGCCGCTTGCGGAGCTCGGCGATGTCGTCGCCGAACCCGGCGAAGTGCTCCTTGATGCTCAGCGCGCGGTCGGCGACCACGTACATGCGCGCGGGCTGCGCGTCGGGGTCTTTCGTCCAGAACACCTGCGCGAGGGTGACCACGTGCCCGAGCCCTTCATGCACGAAGCGCGCGAGGAGCACCGAGTACGACTTCGCGTCGCGCAGCGCCACCGGCTTCGCGCCCACCTCGTTGCGCTCGGCCTTGTAGTGGCCGAGCACGTACGAGCGCAGCGTGCGCTCGCGGCTCTCGGCGCCGGCGGCCTTGTTGTAGGCGATGCGGTGCGGCGGGACGAGCAGCGTGGTGATCGCGTCGACCAGCGTGGACTTGCCGGAGCCGATGTCGCCGGTCAGCAAGAGGTTCTCGCCCGCGGGATCGATCGACCACACCTTCTGGTCGAACGTGCCCCAGTTGAGGACCTCGAGGCGCTCGAGGCGGAAGCCGGCGCGCGGATGGCTCTCGGGGCTCATGACGCGGCCTCCTGCGCGGCGTGCTTGCGATAGTCGGCGAGGCGCTCGTCGAAGTCGTGCAGCCACTGCGCGTCGACGAACGCCTTGAGGATGCGCAGCACCTCGAATTGATCGTCATTTCCGCGGAGCGGCCGGAGGAACCCGAGCTCGACGACCTTCTTGATGTGGGCGTCGATGCGATCGAGCTGGCGGACCTCGTTGCCGGAGTCGGGCATGAAGATGCGGACGGTGTCGGCGATCTCGTCGCGCCGGAGGACCAGGCGCACCTCGCCGCTCCGCGCGTCGAACTCCGCGAGGCGCTTGCGGAGGAGCGCGAGCAACAGGCTCACCGGGTAGCTCAGGGGCCGCCGCGAGACGAGCCGCGGGAGGCCCGCGCCCTCGTCTTGCGGGCGCTGGCGCAGGTACGCGTAGCCTTCGGCCTCGTCGAGGAGGAGCTCGAGGCCCATCACCGACACGTACTCGCGCACCTTGGCCTGATGATCGAGCAACGCCTGCCAGAGCGGCTCGTCGCTCTCGCGGTGGGTGACGCCCTTCATCAGGGCGACGACGACGTGGGACAGCTCGATCATGACGTGGCTCCACGGGTGAACACGACGTGGGGGATGCGCGCGCGGCGGGCGCCGAGCACGGCGTCGTGCCAGCGCACCGTCTGCGGCGAGGCGTCGTCGATGACGGCGGCGCGATCGTCGGCGGCGATGGAGAGATACGTGATCAGCTCGGCGACGCCTTGCTCGAGGGGCGACTCGTCGAGCAGCTCGCCGAGCGACACCTGGCGCCTGGTCTGCAGGGCGCGGCGGATATTCGCGCGGAGGCGCTGCTTGTCGACGTGGAACTGCTCGAAGAGCGCGTCGGCCGAGACCTCGTCGTCGCCGTCGACCACGACCTGCTGCTCGATGCGCGGCTTGAACGGAGGCGCGAACAACGGCCGCTCCATCGGCAGGACCACCTCGGGCGCAAAGTCGTCGAGCTCCATGAACGGGCCGGAGGGCTGCCGATCGCGCACCGCGAGCGCGTGCTGCTCGACCTCGCGGAGGATGCCCATGATGCGGCGGTTCTCGAGCCAGGCCTTGTCGTCGAGGAAGCGGCGGAGCTGCTCGGAAAGCCGCGCGACGGTGCGTTGAGCGACCTCGCCCGCCTCGAGCCAGTCGTAGTGGATGCGGAGGATGCGCCGATCGGGCGCGAGCGCGCGCACGGCGTCGAGCGCGATGACGCGCTCGAGCAACGACGACAGCTCCTCCTGGCGCGACGGGTCCATGAGCAAGTCCCAGAACGCGCGGAAGCTGCGGCCCTGATCGGAGTCGGCGATGGCGTCGTGGCGGCCGAAGATCCGTTCGAGGAGCTCGCCCTTACCGTGCTCCCAGGTGGCGATCTGCTCGCGGACCTCGCGATCGAGCGCGCGGAAGTTCGCGTCGACCTCGCGGAAGTCGGAGAGGAGCCCGCGCGCCGTGGCGACCACCTGCTGGAAGCGATCCTTCACCTGGACTTCGTCCATGACGCCCAGCTCGCCGCTCTTTACGCGGCGGATCTCGTCGTCGACCGCGGCGCGGCGCCTCTCGAGCTCGGTGAGGCGCGCGTGCGGATCGCGCTCGGTGCCCTCGGCGATTTGCCGGAGGAGCTCGAACACCATGACCAGACGCGACTCGGTGCCGACGAACTGGCGCTGCTCGAGCCCGACGAGGAACTGGATGGCCTTCTCGGTGGACGGGGTGAGATCGAACCAGGGCTCGTCGCCGTCGGGCGGGTAGTAGCGGCGCAGCCAGCCGTGCGTGTCGCTCGCCCACGTGTCGAGGTACTGCGCGCTGCTGCGGGGGAACTCCGCGGCGCCGTGGCGCTCGCGCAGGTGGAACAACAAGTCGTCGAGCTTGCCGACGAGCTCCTGCTCGGAGAGCGAGCGCACGTTGGGGACGAGGAAGCACTGGTGGAGGAAGCTGACGATGAGCGGCGCGTGGTCGGCCGCGAGCAGGCGCCACGCCGGGTGTGTGCGGCGGAGGGCTTCGGCGGTGGCGTAGTCGAGCGGCACGACGACAGCATCGTCACTCGGGGCGCGGGTGACAAATCGGGGCGGACGGGAAATGTCCGAGGTGCGAGATTCATGCAACGTCGTGCGGCGACGGCGGTGTCAGTCCGGATCCGCGGCGCGGTCCTTCCCGCTCGACGCCTCGTCGCGATACGGCTTCCGCAGGCGGCCCTTCTTCGTGAAGATGCCCGCGCGTACGGCGATCGCGAAGAGCTCGTCGTCGCTCAGCTTCGCGGCGTCCGCGAGGATCTTCCGGCGCTGCTCGGCTTCGACCTCGTATCGGCTCCGAGGATGGGCGATCTTGGCCTTGGCGCGGCGCTTCATCGGCGGTCCTCCAGTCTGGGCCGGAACACCCGGACCATCAATGTCCGGTACGGCATGCTGCGCGAGCCGGTTCAGGGCCGCAGTGAAGACGAAGCCACTCAGTGCTCACCGTCGCGGCGCGCCTTCCACTCCGCGTATCTCTTCCTCACGCATGCGCCGCAGGGGCGATACCCGCACGCGATCGCCAACTGCTCGTCGGCGAAGAACACCCGATGCTCGGCGTAGCCGCCTCGCGCGAGCGCGCCCAAGGCCGTGGGGCAGTCGAGGCGGCCGTAGATCCTCGTACCTCGATGCCCGCCGAGGCGGCCCGGCGTCTCCGAGGCGTAGGGGCCGTTGGGGCCGAGCAACGTGTAACGCTTCGACACGGTCCATCGCACGTACCGCGGGCGCGCAGGGGACGCGATGCGCCGGGCGCGCGTACCTGGCCATCGCGCGCGTACCATCGTGGTCGCGATGCCCCCCACCCACGTCCGCACCTCGAAGACCCACCCGCTGAAGGTCGATTGGCTCGACCTCCCCGGCACCGAGCGCGTCGGCCTCACCTTCGCGCCCGGCAAGAAGATCGGTTCGGCGCGCGGCGCGCCGTGGGATCGCGATCTCGACCTCGATCTCGACGCGCTCGTCGCGCTCGAGGTCGGAGCGCTGGTGTGCCTGCTCGAGGATCACGAGCTCGCGGCCTTCGGCCTCCGTGAGCTGGTGCCGCGCGCCGTCGCGCGGAGCATCGAGGTGCTGCGCTTTCCGATCCCCGACGGCGGCGTCCCCCACGATCTCGAGGCGGTCGAGCAACTGCTCGCGGCGATCGAGGAGCGGCTGATCGCCGGCAGGCGGGTGGTCATCCACTGCATGGGCGGCCTCGGGCGCACCGGCACGATCGCCGGCTGTCACCTCGTGCGGCGCGGGGTCGCGCCCGACGAGGCGCTCGCGGCGCTGCGGCGCGTGCGCGATCCCGACTGCCCCGAGAACCAGCGGCAGCGCGACTTCATCGCGCGGTTCGCCGGCCGCGGCGTGTTGCCCTGGCTGGCGAACGCAAAGGCCGCACGCGCCGCCGATCGCCGCGAGGTGCGCGCGCTCGTCGAGCGCGTCGAAGCCGCGGTGCGCGCCGCGCCCGAGCGTTGCTTCCAGATCGACGAGTCCGGTGCGGCGAGGCTGGTCGCCGCGGATCGAACGTACGCCGCCGGCAGGTTCGAGGTGCCGACCTTGCGCGAGCTCCGCGCGCGCGTCGCCGCTCGCAGCAAGGGAGGCCGCGTGGAGCTCACGGTCCTCACCGGCGAGCACCCGATGACCGACATCGGCACGCTGCAGGCGACGGCGCCGCACGGCACGGTGTTCCAGGTCGCCTCGCAGTTCAACTGCCTCGAGGCGCCGAGCGCGCGCGTCGTGCGGGTCGCCGACTACCTCGATGATCCGACGCAGGGACCGCGGGCGGCGATCTCCGCCTTCCCCGGCGCGCTGCTCCGCCACTACTTCGCCCCCGCGGCACCCGCGCGCGGCGGTCGGTTCGTGCAGAGCGACGCGCGGTGTCTGAACCTGCTCGAAGACGTGTTCGACCCGTCGATCGCCGAGGTGAAGAGCGGGTATCTGCAGCCGCACTTCATCCGAGATCCGGAGGCGCTGGCGCGAGCGCTCGTCGAGCGTTTCGACGACGTGCGCGTCGGCGTGCACGACGGGGTCGAGGTGGTGTTCGGGCATGACTGGGGCGGCGCGGTTCCGGAGGGGCGGCGGATCGCGCAGGTGCTGACGTCGACGATCGCGCTCGGCGGCTACGGGCGCGATGGAGGCTCGCTGGGCGGAGCGCGACGTCAGCTGCTTCGGGCCGCGTACCTCGGGACGTTGCTCGCGGCGATCGATCTCGGGAGGGAGGACGTCGTGCTCACGAAGATCGGCGGCGGGGTGTTCGGCAACCCGGAGGGCGAGATCTGGGACGCGATCGACTGGGCGCTCGGGGAGGTGGGGCCGCTCGTCTCGGGGACGCTGCGGGTGGTCGTGAACTCGCGGAGCAGAGTGGACGAGACCGCGCGGGCGCGAGTGCGGGCGCGCGGTGGCGTGATCGTGGAGCGCTGACGCACCGGTCGGCCCGCGCGCCGGTGGCCATCGACGCCGATCGCCTGGGCGCCCGGCGGTTCGGATCTCTTCACGCGGTCGCCGCGACGATCCGCTCGATCTCCCCCGCCCGGTTCCGCGCCCACGCGCGCGCCGTCACCCGCACGAGCTTCCACCCGCGCGCAGCGAGCACGCGCTCGCGATGCACGAAGCGCTCGAACGCGGCTGCGTCATCCTCGCCGTCGTCGCAGAACACGGCCACGCGGTAGCGCGCGGGATCGCCGCGATCGATCACCGCGACCGGCACGCGGAAGCGCGAGGTGCCGACATCGAGCTCGCACGCGAGCCCGAGCGCGCGCAGCGCTTCGGCGACCTGTACCGACAGCGGCACGTAGTCGATCGTCCGCGCCCGACGGCGCACGTGCACGAGCGCCTCGTCGCGCACCTGATCGAGGACGCGCTCGGCCTGAAGCCGGCGCTGCGCCGAGAGGTGGTGCGCGAACTCGAGGAACGCCTTGAACAGCTTGGGGCCGTCGTGTTTGGTGGTGGCGACCGAGAGCATCTCCGGCGTGAACGACGCGACGACGACGCACGCCGTCTTCGCGCGCGAGATGGCCACGTTGAGCCGGCGTTCGCCGCCGGCCTGTCCCAGCGGGCCGAAGCGTGAGGGGACGTAGCGCTCGCCGGTGCCGACGCCGCGGAGGCGTCGCTCGATCGGCGCGTGTCCGAGCGAGAAGACGATCACGTCCCGCTCGTCGCCCTGGACGTTCTCGAGGTTCTTCACGAACGGACGCTCGTCGAGCTTGTCGTTGGCGACCGCGGCGTCCCACCGCGCGGCGAACTCGGCGTCCTCGGCGCGCCGCTCGTCGATCGCGTCGAGGATCGCCTTGCGCTGCTGCAGGTTGAAGGTGACGACGCCGATCGACGGGCGCTCGCCGCGTCCGAGCAGCTCCGCGATCAACCGCACGACCCGGCGCGCCTCGTTGGGGTTGCGGCCCGATTCGTAGGCGCCGTCCTCGCAGGCGATCCACTGCAGGGCGGGCGGCGCCGCGCGCGTCGACGTAGAGGGGATGGTAAGGAGCGATCCGCCGTACATCGCGTGATTGGAGAACGCGATGAGCCCCTCCTCGCGGCAGCGGTAGTGCCACTGCAGGCCGACGTGCGGGACGCGCGCGCGGGCGAGCGTCAGCAGCGACTCCGCGTCGAGCGTCTCGGTCTCCTGCGTGGCGTCGGACGTCTCCTCCGGCTCGTCGACGAGTTGGGCGTCGAAGTAGCGCGCGGGCGGCATCTGCTTCTCGTCGCCGGCGATCACCACGCGGCGCGCGCGCAAGAGCACCGACACGCCGTTCTCGACCGTGCACTGCGAAGCCTCGTCGAAGATGACGAGATCGAACAGCGGCTCGCGCGGAAAGAGCACCGCCATCGTCTCGGGCGACAGCAGCCACGCGGGCACGACGTCGAGGAGGCCCTTGGGCGCGAACGCGCGCACGAAGGCGCGCATGGGCATGATCGAGCGCTGCTTGCGGCACTCCTTGAGCATCTGTTCGCGCGCGGCCTGATCGGCGGTCCGGCGCCGGCCCTTGAGCGGCAGCGCCACGTTGAGCACCGCCGCGCCGTCGAGCCGCGAAAGCACCCGAGCGCGCTCGTCCTCGACCATGCGGTCGTGGAGCGCCGCGAGCTCCGCGGCCGCAGCGGCTTCGTCACCGTGCGCGGTCGGCCGATCGAGCGCCGCGATCTCCGGCGCGCTGCGCTCGAGGACCGCGAGGTGCGACGCGCCCCACGCGCGAGTGATCGCGTCGCGCCAGATCGCCGAGTCGTGCGCGACGAGCGACGACACCAACCCGTCGACCTCCGGGAAGGTCGCGCGCGCGCTCGCCCGCCGGCGATCGAGCTCGATCACGCGCAGACCATCCCGCCGCCACGCGTGGCCGAACGTGCGCAGCGCTTCGCTCGTCGGGAGCGGGCCGAGCGCGGGGAACCGCTCGGACAGCGCGCGCGACGCCTCGGCGTGCGCGTCCTTGGCGGCGAGCACCGCGAGCCGCGCGTCGATCGTGCGCTCCCACGTGTCGAGCGCGTCGTCGTCGAGCGCGTCCGGCCAGGCGCCCGCACGCGCGAGCGCCTTGCGGCGGCGCGCCACCTCGCCGGCGATCGCGCGCACGGCGACGAGCCGGTCGACGAGCTGGCTCCCGCTCGCCGCGGCGCTGGCGATGGGGATGGCGAAGCGCTCCCCCACCGCCTCGAGCGCGCGCCACGCCTTGGACGCGGCGAGCCGATCGCGTAGCGACTCGAGCAGCGCGCGATCGAGCGGATCGGCCGCGCGCTCGGGCCAAGCGGTGAGGAGCGTTCGACGGACGGCTCCGCGCGCCATCCACCAGGCGATGACGAAGAAGCGCAGGAACCGACCGGCCCACGCGAGGGTGGTCGCGAGGGCGCGCTCCGCCTCCGGAGACGTCTCGATCGCGACGCGGTCTCCGACACGATGTGTCGCGTCGCGATGCGCGCTCCACGTGGTCTGGAGGTGCTCGATGCGCGCGAGATCGTCGGGGTCGTCGGCGGCGCGGCGCACGACCCTCACGAACAGCCGCGCGCCCTCCCCCTCGCGCAGCGTGCGTGACGCACGCAACCGCTCGAGCGCCGCACGCGCCTCGTCCGTCGCGTCGAGATCGGCGCGATCGAGGGCTTCGAAGGCGTGCGCCGTCTTGATGGCGGCGTCGAAAGCGCGCTCGAGCCCGAGCGCCTCGGACTCGCTCACCGCGTCGAGCGAGGGGCGCTCGCTCGCGAACGGCGACGATTGCAGCAGGTCCACGTACGGCCGCAGCGCGCCCAGCTGATCGACGAGCTTCGGGAGCTGCCCCTCGGTGACGCGGTGGAGCAGCTCCGCGCCCGCGAGCTCCGGCGCGTCGAGCCCGGCGATCAGCGCGTGCACCGCCCCGACGGTGAGCGTCGTGCCGTCGACCTTGCGCGCGAGCGTGCGGCCGCGCGCGTCGAGCACCTCGTGCACGCGGTGGAAGCGGCCGTGCAGCTCCTCCGCCGCGTCCGGGCTGTGCTTGCGATCGCGCGGCGCCTCCAGGCGCGCGGCCACGTGCTTGTAGACCGCGCGGCGATCCTCGCGCACGTCGTGCACGAGCGCGAACGCGTCGCGGAAGCCCGAGCCGTCGAGCCGCTGCGCGACCACGTCGAGCGCTGCGCGCTTCTCGCACACCACCGCGACGCGCTCACCCCGGCCGATCGCGTCGGCGACGAGGTTGACGATCACCTGACTCTTGCCGGTGCCGGGCGGACCATCGACTACGATCGCGCGCGTGCGCCGCACCCGTCGCACGACCTCCTCCTGGCTCGGATCCGCGTGCACCACCGGGACCAGCCGCGCCTCGATCGGCGGCGTCTCCTCGATCGCGGGGAACGCGTCGCGTACCTCGGCGGGCAGCAGCTCGCGCGCGCACGCGAGCAGGTCGGTGGGCTCCCGCTCGGAGCTCGCCAGATCGGCGAGGAGGCCATCGTAGTCCTGCAGCAGATCGGATCCGGACTGCGGGAACAGCCCGAGCACCGCGCACTCCTCGATCTCGAAGCGGTTGCCGCGCCACCCTGAGAGCTCCTCGTCGCGCTCGCGCAACGGGACGATCGCGCCGGTCAGCTTCACCGCCTCGACGCCGAGCTTCTTCAGCTCCGCGAGCATCGCCTCCGCGCCGGCGCCGGGATCGGCCGCGAGCGTGTCGAGCGTCTCGACCAGATCGTCGGGCAGCGCGAAGTCCCGCCGGTGGAACAGGAGCCGGATCAACGCGTGGTTGGGGACCGGCGGCTCGTCCTTCCGCGGGCGCACCGAGAAGCTGCGCGCGCCGCGATCGTCGCGATCGAGATCGACCGGGTACAGCACGAGCGGCGCGCGGAACAGGTATCCGTCGACGACGCCCGTGAGGAACGGATGACCGAGGTACAGATCGCGCGCGCCGGTCTCTTCGAAGCGACCGCGCGCCTCGCGCTCGAGCTCGATCAGCTCGGCGACGATGCGCCTCCCGCCGTCGTGTCGCCCTGATTCGGCGGCGATGACCAGCTTCGCCGCGTCGCCCTCGCGCACCTGCGCGAGCACGCGCTCGCAGAGCCCGATCGACAGCTCCTCGAGCGCGTGCAGATCGAACGCGCGACCGGCACGCGGGCCGTAGAGGCGGATCGAGGGGCTGCGCCCGTCGCCTGAGACGAGCTTCTCGCGGAGCCGGCCGATCGCGCGAGCGACCACTTCGAGCTCGCGCGTGGTCTCGCGCGGCTTGGGCCGCTCATGCGACACACGGGGCGCCGCCTCGTCGATCGTGTCGCGGGGCGCAAGCTGAAGGAGCTCGTCGAGCTCGACGACCTCGAGGCCCGGCGCGACGAAGAGCGCTGCGCGATCGATCTCCTCGCGCAGCAGCGCCGTCGCCTTCTCGGTGCGCGCGCGCTCGCCGACCACACGCAGCAGACGCCGCAGCGTCGTCTCGCCGCCGCGCCGCCGCACGAACCCGCGGAGGAACGCGCGCAGCGCCTCGCGCGCCTCGCCCGGCCGCGGCGGCATCGGGATCGCCGCGCGCACCTCCTGCAGATCGCGGTCGGCGAGCCCGAAGTGCCTGAGGAACGGCCTCAGCAGCGCGCGGTACATCGTGCCGCAGCCGAGCGCGTCGCCGATGGCGACGACCATCTCGACCTCGCTGTCGTGCACCACGCCGTCGGCCCCGACCACGTGCACGAGCAGGTGGAACAGCGACTTCTTCACCTCGTCGCCGGCCCAAGCGATCACGCCGCCGACCTCGGAGAACCGCTGCTGCGCGTTCTCGATGCTCAGGTACCAGCGCCAGTCGGGGACGATGGGCGCGAACACCCGCTCGATCGCCGCGCCCTCGACCTCGGAGATCTCGCCGTCGGCCGCGGCGACGAACACCGCGCACGCGAGCGCGCACTCGTGCAGGTCGCGCGGCGCCTCGTCGAACACATGGTATGCGTCGAGATCGCGCTTGTGGAGCACCTTCGCGAGCAGCGCGTCGATCTCGGCCAGCGTGCGGGTGCCCGGCCCCTGTCCCGTGAGCTCCTTGTAGACGTCGGACTCGCTGAACAACCACGCAGCCCACGCGCGAACGCTGTGCTCCGGGTGCGTGACGCCATGCGCGGCCTCGCCCTCGGCGAGGGTCTGCTCGATGAGCGCCTTCGCCTGCGCGAGGTACGCCGCGGTGTCCCACGTCAGCGCCGACCCTGGCAGACCTGTCGTCGAGATCATCTCGAGCCGCAGCACCGCGTCGAGATCGCGGCAGGCGAGCAGCCCGAACCGATCGGCCGTGAGCTCCTTGGCCATGCTCAGCGCCGAGCAGGTCTGCTGGAGGTGCAGCTCGATCCCGTCGGCGTTGGCGATCGCCGCAGCGAAGCGGCCGGTCGCACCGAGATCGGTCCCCGGTCCGTGCGCGAGGAAGTGCCCGAGCTCGTGCCCGAACACCGCGATCGCCGCCCCGCGATCGAGCAAGGTGAGCAGCCGGCCCTGAATCTCCAGCAGGACGGGGGCCTCGACGGCGTGCATCGCGGCGTTCTCGCGCCCGCTCGCCTGGTAGATCTCGATCGGCTCGTCGACGCCCAGCGCCGCCATCGCCTCGCGCGCGTACGCGTGGATCTCCGGCGCCATGCCCTCGGTGAGCATGAGCGCGTTCGCCATCAGCCGCCGGCGGATCGCCTTGGCGTCCGGCACGACGATGATCTCGCGGATCCGCTGGAACGCGCGGTCCTCATCGAGCTGTCCGCACAGCTCGCGCTCGAGCGCGACGCGGAGACGCTCGGGATCGAACGGTGAAACGGGAGCCGGGGCGGGCGGCGGGGACACGACCGATTCGTATCACCGCCGCGAGACGGTGGTGGCGCCTCATCGTCACGAGAACGGCGGGCCGGGTCGCGTCGACAGATCCCAGCGCGTCGTCGTGTGCGATCGGCATGAGCAGCGCGAGCGTCCTTCGTAGCGCGCGAGCAACGAGCTGACACTCGCGGTCGCGGGCAGCGGTCATCCGCGCGAGAATCCCGGATCGTCCTCGCGCGGCGGCCAGAGCCTCGCCGCCGCACCGGCGACCGCGGCGGAGCGATCGCGGCGGAGGCGCGCGAGCAGCGCGAGCCGGCGATCGGTCCACCCACGCGCGGGCGCTGCGTCGCGCTCGAGCGCCCACACCGCGACCCGGCGCAGCTCGGCGTGCGGCGAGCTCGCGAGCGCGTCGACCGTGGCCTCGAGATCCTCCTCGCGCAGCTCGTTCACTGCTTCGCGCGCGGCCATCGCCGCGTCGACGTCGAACGCGTTCGAACCGGCGACGCGGGCGAGGGTCTCGACCAGCTCGCTCGCGTTCGCGCGCCGGCCCGCGGCCCGGATCGCGATCGCGCTCCAGCGCGCGTCGCGCAGGGCGACGGACTCGAGCGCCGTCGCGGCGAGCCGATGGCTGCGTCGCGCACGGATGTCGTGCGCGCACAGCGTCGACGCCGCGACGTGGAGCGCGCGCGGATCCTCGCGCAACGCGTCGAACGCAGCCTCGAGGGCCGGCATGTCCTCCTCGGTCGAGCGCGCGAGGACGGCCTGCGTGGCCGCGCGCACCTCGTCATCGAACCGCGAGGACAGCCGACTCCGGCACGCGTCGAGCAGGGCTCGCTCCGGATCGACGAGCATGAGCGACGTGCCGCGTCGCAGGAGCGCGATCCGCGCCTCGGGCTCCGGGCGCCGCACGAGCCGCGCGAGCAAGGACGACAGCCGCGCGTCGAGCGCGCGCGTCAGGCGGTTGGCCGGGATATCGGCGAGCCGACTGGCGACGACCCAGTCCGGATCGGACACCGCTCGCTCGAAGATCGGCCACGTCGGCTCGCGGTCGAGGTGGTCCCACAGCGCGCGCAGCAGCGCGACGCGCACGTCGCGGTGCAGCTTCGTCGCGGCGAGCGCTTCGAGGCGCGCGAACGCGGCCGGCGCGCGGAGCTCGCCGATCAGCCGAACGACCTCCTTGGCGACGGTGACCTTGTGCATCGGCACGTCGGCGAGGAGCTCCAGCGCGCGTGTGGGGGGCATCGAGAGCAGCGCGCGTCGCAGGCCGTAGACGGCGAAGCGAGCCCGCTCGTCGGCCAGGCACGCGAGCAACGTCGGCACGCCCTGTCCCGCATCGCACGGCGCGAGCACCCGGATCGCCTTCTCCCGTACGACGGGCCGTTCGTCGCGCGCGAGCGCGCACAAACGGTCCATCGAAGCCCACTCGAGGCGCGGCTGGCGGATCAGCGCCGAGAGGACGGTCGGCGTGTCGCGCTCGGCGTCGGCCACGATGGACGCGAGTGCGTTGGCGAAGCGCTCCGCCTGCTCGGGAGTCCAGCGGAAGAACCCGTCCACGTGCGGGAGGAGCCAGCGCGTCTTCCCCGTCGCGAACCGGCCGCGGATCGGGCGATCGGCGAGGTAGCGATCCAGCTGGTCCTGCCGATGACGGTGCATCCAACGGTGCACGTCATCGACGATCGCGATCGTCTCGTCCTTGGCCACGAGCGTGGGCAGCACCGCGTCGAACGCCTCGGGCGCCCGCGTGCGGAGCAGCGACAGCGCGGGCGCGGTGTGTCGCAGCTCGAGGCTCTCGGCGATCTCCATCAAGGACCGCGAGAGCGCCGGCGGCAGCGTCGGGAGGCGTCGATGGCGACGCCGCGGCGACGCGCGGCCCGAGAGGCCGTGGATCCGGGCCAGCGCGAGGATCGCGTCGCGCCAGTGGTTTTCGCGATAGCGCTCGAGCACCGCGCCGAGGCTCGCCGCGTGGCCTTCGGCGTCCCATCGCGCGAGCGTCTCGGTCAGCTGGATCGCGATCCATTCGTGGCGCGTCTGATCACGCGCCGAGGCGAGGACGCCTGCGAGCCCCGGCACGAGCCGCAGGCGCGGACCGAGCCCGCTCGCGAACCCGACGAGCCAATAGACCCGCTCCTGCGTCGTCCACGTCTTCGCGATCTCGACCAGCTGCGGGGCCGCGAGCTTCACGTCGGCGTCGGAGAGCTTCGCGCCGAGGTTCGGATCGTACAGCGCGCCGCGCTCCGCGATCGTCGTCCCGAGCCACTGCGCCGCCCAGGCGCCGTCGACGCCGAACAGCCGCACGATCAGCCGCTGCATCGCCGCGGCCGTCGCCACCGAGAGATCCGAGGCGTCGAGCCCGTCGCGGATCGCGCGGGCGATCGCCGGCAGGTGCTCGGCGCGGAACACCCGCCGCGGCCAGCGCGCGAGCGTGTCGAACATCGCGAGGCGCACCGGATCCTGCTCGAACTTGCGCGCGAGCACGAGCTCTAGGGCGCGCGCCGGGAGCGTCTCGTCGTCGGGGTGGACGCCCGGGTTCGCGAGCACCTCGGTGAGCGCCACCGCGCGCATCGCGCCGTCCGGGTGGCCGAGGTGATCGGCGAGGGCCTCCGAGAGCTCCGCCCAGGGCAGATATCGCGCGACACCCGAGAGGCGTCGCACGGGATCGATCGTCAGCGCGGTGACCTCACGCACGTGCCTTCTCGCCTCGATCGCCGCCAGATCGAGCGGCAGCGCGGCGATCAGCTCCTTCGCGATCACGCCGTCGCGATCGCGCGCGGCGACGCTGAACCGCTCGAAGGCGACGCGGCGCTCCTCTCGTTCGGGGCCTTCGGCGAGGTGGCGCAAGAGGTAAGCCCCGTGGACGGGGAACCGCTCGCTCGCATCGCGCCACGCCTCGGCGAGCGCACGCTGACGCTCCGGCGTCATGCTCCGCACCTTCGGGCCGAAGGCGCCGAGCAGGTGCGGGGCGTTCGACACCACCCGCGCGAGCAACGCCGGGTCGAGCTCGCGGACACGCTCGTGGAACGCGCCGTCGGGGACGCGCGCGGAGAACCTGATCGCGAGCTCCACCGTCTCGGTCGCACGCCTGCGCAAGAGCTCGGTCCACACGCGCGCGTCCGGCTCGATGCCGCGCTCGAGGAGCAGCGTCGCGAGCGAGACGGCGGAGTCGGGGGCGCGCTCGGCGAGCTTCGGATGGTGGCGCGCGGTGAGCAGGCGCGTGACCGAGTCGCCCTCGCCGGACCCCGCGCGCCATCGCGCGACGAGGATCTCGCAGAGGATCGCCGGATGCGCGATCGCGAGCCCCTCCCAGAACCGCGCGCTCGGACGTTCGAGCCCGTGGTGGAGCCATCGACGGACGACGGGCTCGGTGCCGAACGGCAGGTGGTCGACGAGATCGACGAGGTGGCCCTCGGCCGCGAGCCGCTCGAGGAACCGATCGATCGGCGCGCTCCGACCGCGACGTCGCATGCGGCGGAGCAGCGCTCGCTCGCCGCGGAGCGACCACGCGACGTGCAGCGCCTCGCACGCTTGCTCGTCGTCGCACGCGAGCGGGGCGACGACCATCGCGATCCCCCGCACCCGACGCGAATCGTCCGAGAGCATCCGCAGCACGCGGGCGCCGTCGCGATCGGAGAAGCACGCATACCCCGCGAGGAAACGCCCGGCGACGCTCTCTTCGGACGTGGTGCCCGACAGGGCGAGGTGGACGCGATGCCGATGCGTTCCCGGCGTGGGGGCGAAGCGGACCATCGTCACAGGGTGCCCCGGTCGCGAGCGCCGGGATATGGCCCAGGGATCGAGTGCTCCGTCCGCGCGTCGGCGAGGAGGAGCCAGTGGGCCTAGAAGAGGAAGGACCGGCCGCCCGGCGCAGCAGGAGGCGGCCTCGCGCATCGTACCGCCGTGGAAGAGACCGGTGCCGGAGCGGCCACCGCAGCGCAGCTGTTCGCGCTGCTTTGGACCGAGCTCGTCGACGTGCTCGGCACCGCGGCCGCCGCCACGCTCGTGCGCCGCGCCGCCAAGCGGGGGTGTACGCGCCTGCCCGAGCTCGCGGACCTGCGGGTGGTGCGGCAAGGATGGGAGTACCACTACACGCTGCCCGCGGGCTGGGAACGCAGCGCTGCCGCCGAGATCCCGGAGTTCGCCGAGCTCTTGTCCGCGGAGCTCGCGCCCCTCTTGCGCGAGTTCACGGGCGACATCGTGCTCAAGCGGCTCGCGCGCGTCCCCGGGCTCGGCGACCTCGACGCTGGACGGGCGGAGGAGACATGAAGCTCGAGACTCTGAGCACGGGCGTTGTGAAGCTCGACGAGGCCATGGGCGGCGGGATCCCGCTCCAGTCGGTGACGATCGTCGCCGGCGCGCCGGGCACCGGCAAGACCGTCCTGGCGCTCCAGCTGATGTTCGCCGCGGCGCGCGCCGGCAAGAAGTGCTTGTTCTTCACGACGCTGTCGGAGCCGTCGCTGAAGCTGATGCGGTACATGCAGCTGTTCGAGTTCTTCGACCGGGACCTCGTCGATCGATCGATCGTGATCCACGACCTCGGCAGCCGCCTGCGCGGCGGCGATCTCGACGCCGTCCTCCAGGAGGTCACCGATCGCGTGGAGGAGCACGAACCGGACGTGGTCGTGATCGACAGCTTCAAGGCGATCCACGAGATGACCGTCGACCGCGCCCGGACGAGGACGTTCATCTACGATCTCGCGATCCACATCACGGGCTGGGGCGCCACGACCGTGCTCGTCGGCGAGTACGACGACGCCGACCTCCTCCACTGCCCCGAGTTCGCCATCGCGGACGGGATCGTCACCCTCGGCGTCGCGCGCCAGGAGCTCGCCGTCGTGCGCGAGCTCGAGATCCGCAAGCTGCGCGGTGCGCACCACGTGACCGGCGTGCAGTTCTTCGACATCGACTCGTCGGGCATCCTGTTCTACCCACGCGTCCGCGGGCCGAAATACTCGACGGCCCGGCCCGCGTTGGGAGCCCCCATGCCGAGCGGCGTCGCGGCGATCGACGAGCTGTTCCGCGGCGGCATCCCCGAGGCGAGCGCCACCGTGGTGCTGGGCGCCACCGGCACGGGCAAGACGCTGATCGGCCTGCATTTCCTCGTCGAGGGTGCTCGACGCGGCGAGCCGTGCGTGCTGTTCACGCTTGAGGAGACGGCCGATCAATTGCGCGCGATCGGAGACGCGTTCGGCTTCGACCTCACCGGCCTCGAGCGGCAGGGTCTCCTCCGCATCTGCTACACGGCCCCGGTCGAGCTCTCCACCGATCGGTTCCTGAACGACGTGCGCGAGGTCGCCGCGCGCATGAAGGCGAAGCGAGCGGTGCTCGACAGCCTGACGAGCCTGTCTCTCGGCGCCATCACCGAGCGCCGCTACAGAGAGCTCGTCTACTCGCTCGCCAAGCATTTCCGCGACCAGGAGGTGACGCTCATGGCGACGCTGGAGACGAGCGAGATGCTCGGCAGCGCACACCTGTCGGCGCACGGGCTCTCGTTCGCCGCCGACAACATCATCCAGCTCCGCTACGTGGAGATCGCCAGAGGGATCGGGAGAGCGGTGTCCGTGATCAAGGCCCGAGGGGTCGACATCCTCACCGAGGCGCGTCCGTTCGCGATCGGGGCGCGCGGCATGGAAGTGGGACCAGCCGAGGAGGCCGAGGGCGTCCGCGGCGTGCTCACCGGGATATCGACAGGCGAGTAATGCCCGAGCGGGGACCATGCGATGACCACCCATGTGACCGCCGCCGTCTCGGTGCTCGCTGACATCGGGCACCTGCTCGAGTCCGTCGACTCGCCCCGGCAGCAGCTCGAGCGAGCGCTCGACATGATCGGCCGCCTCGTCGCGTACGAGCGCTGCGCGCTGCTCGACGCGTGTTCCAGCGCGAGCCCGGGTATGGTGGTCGTGCCCGCGGCCTCGCCCGAAGAACAGGACGCGCTCCATCACCGGCTGTTCGCCTTGTACAAGCTGCTGTCCGACCACCCGCTCGCGCAGTCGGGCGCTCGGGACCTGCCACGACTGAGCGCCGGCACGTCGCGCCTCGCGGTCCCGCTCATCGCGGTCGACGAGGCCGTGGGCATCCTCATGGTCGAGAGGAAGGCAGCCCCCTACGAGGAGCACCACCTGCAGGTCTTGTCGGTCGTCGGCGCGCAGATCGCCGGCTACCTCGCCAACGTGCGGCTCCGAGACGAGGAGCGGCTGGCCAGGCGCGCGATGCAGCGAGCGGCCGACCTTTTGGAGTTCATCAAAGACGGGTTCCTCGAGCTCGATGCGTCGCTCCGTTGCGTGACCGCCAATCACGCGGCGCTGCAGCTGCTCGGCGTCGAACGAGGCGAGCTCCTCGGCGCCGACGCGCGCTCGATCCGCGGGCTCGGCGCCGACGCGTCGTTCGCTTCGGCGTGCGATCGCGCGCTCCGAGACCGCGTCGAGGTCGAGGTGCAGGCCGAGCGCTTCGGGAGCACCGACCGATGGTTCGAGCTCGATCTCTACCCGACGGAGCTCGGCGTCTCGGTGTTCTTGCGCGACGTCACCGACCGGCGCGCGGCCGCAGAGTATCGAGAGCTCGTGACGGCGATCGTCGGACACGACCTCAAGACCCCGCTCGCCGCGATCAGCCTCGGCGCGCAGGCTCTGCTCCGCACCGACGGCCTCGACGAGCGCGTCGCCGGAGTGGTCGGGCGCATGGCGCGCAGCGCCGCACGCATGAGCGAGATGGTCGCCCAGATCCTCGATCTCACGCGCATCCGTCACGGCAAGGGCCTCCCGATCGAGCGCCGCGACGCCGATCTCGGGCGGGTCTGCTGCGAGGTGGCGGGCGAGGTCTCCGCCGCGCATCCCGAGCGCGAGATCCGATGCGAGGTCTCCGGCGATCTCCGCGGCAAGTGGGACACCGCGCGGCTGTCGCAGGTCGTCTCGAACCTGGTGAGCAACGCCGTGCAGCACGGGAGCCCGAGCGAGCCGGTGCGCATCACCGCCAGGCCCTCGGGCTCGGGCGACGGCCCGGTCGTGATCGAGGTCCACAACGAAGGCGCGCCCATCCCCGAGGAGCTGCTGGCGACGATCTTCCAGCCGTTCCGGCAGGCGACCGGCAAGGCCACGTCCGGCAGCCTCGGGCTCGGGCTGTTCATCGCCGAGAGCATCGTCCGCGCGCATGGCGGCAGCATCGAGGCGCGCTCCTCGCGGGCGGGCGGCACGACGTTCACCGTCGTGCTGCCGCGGGTGACGTGATCGGGCGCGCGCGTCGCGGAGCAGTTCGATGGTCTACTTCACCGGGTTCGATTCGGCTTGGGGCGGGAAGGCTCCGGGCGCGATGTGCGATCTGCAGGAGGTCGCGGGCGCTCTCCAGTTCGTGGGCGCGCCCCGGCGGCTGTCGTGGGACGAGGCGATCCGTCGCGTCGACGACTGGGCATCATGGGACGACCATGTCGTCGCCATCGATCAGAGCCTGATCGTCCCGAACGACACCGGCATGCGGCCGGTCGAGCGGAGGCTCCAGTCCGCGCTGATGCACCCGTTCCGCTGCGGCGCGCACGCGAGCAACACCGGCAACGAGCGCTGCTTCGGCAGCACCGCGGGGATCTGGCGGTTCGTCGATGCGCTCGTGCGACGCGGGTACCGGCAGGAGCCGATGGCGGTCGCGCGCGCCGAGCGGGGCCGCTTCTTCTTCGAGTGCTATCCGCACCCCGCGCTCCTCGGTCTCTTCGATCTCGACGCGGTCCTCCGTTACAAACATCGCTCCGGCGACGCGGAGGCCTGGCGCGAGGCGCTGCGCCTCGTGCGGTCGCTCGGCGAGCCCGGCCGGGCGCCGCGCCTCGTGGGCGTCGAGCAGCAGGTGCCGGCCGATTGGAGGCACACCAAGGAGCACGAAGATCTCCTCGACGCGATCGTCAGCGCGTACGTGGCCGCGTTCTTCCGCGCCCACGGGACGGTGCGCTCGCTGATGGTCGGAGATCTCGCGTCCGGCTACATGGTGACCCCGGTCAGCGCACGGACGGGCGCGGCCCTGCGCGCGGCGTTCGGCGACGACGTCAACGTCGAGGGGGTGGCGAGCTCGCAGCGCCCGTCGCGGTGAGCGAGCGCGTCACCCCTGCGCCAACGTCGCGAACCGATCGAACAACCCCGCCGGCATCGCGTGCTCGAGCTCCCAGGTGATCCCGATCGGCCGATCGCCGGCGTGCGAGAGGTACCTCACCGGCCCGAGGAACGCGTACGGGGCGTCGGGGTTCTCGCGTACGAAGAGATAGAACGACCAGCCGTTCCCGGGCGAGTCGAGGTAGCGCCGACCGCTCGGTCGATCGACGGCGGCTGCTCCTTGCGTCTCCCAATGGAAGCGGCTCGGGCTGATCGCGTAGTCGCGGTAGCGGGTGGTCGGCGAGAAGGACGAGGCGGACTTGTCCAGCGTGACGAACAGGATCTCGCGCCGCTGGTCGTCGAGCTTGAGGATGCCCGCCTGCGGCGTCACGCGCTTTGCACCCGCGTCGACGAAGCCGATCGCGGCCACGATCTCGCGGCGTGAGTAGCGGCGGTGCAGCGCGAGCGGCCAGCCCTCGACCGGGTAGAGATCGTGCGGGAGCGCGATGCGCTCGTGCAGGTGCGCCGCGAGCTCGCGCAGCTCCGTGCGCACCGCCGGGCGCGTCGCCAGATCACGCGCGGTCTCCTCCGCGATGCGCATCACGCCGCGGTGCTCGAGCTGGAAATCGAGCATCTGGAGCCGACGTCGCTCGTACGGGGTCAGCTCGAACGGCTGCCCGGTGGCCGCGCGCTCGATCACCTCCGTCCACGTGCGCAGGCGCGTCGGCTCGTCGACGTGGAGGAGCCAGCCGAGCCGCCGCGTGAGGTCCTCGCTGTCGTTGGCAGCAATGAGTCCCGCTTCGACCTGGAGGCTCGTCCAGCTGCCGTCGTTGCGGTAGACGTCCTCGGCCTCGCGCCCGGTCGCCTCGAGGAACTCCGCCAGCGTCGGCGTGCGCTCCTCTGCGAGCTCCTTCAGATCCGCTACGAGCCGGTTCTGCAGGCTCGCCTTCAACGTCGCGAGGACGCGCTTGCCCACCTCCTGATCGAGCTGGAGCACGCAGCCGCTCGGCAGGTACGGGAAGCCCTCCTCGAGGTCCTTCTTGATCCGCGCGCGCGGGACGCCGGTGAGCGCCGAATAGATCGCGTCGAAGCGGAACTCGCTCCGGTGCTGGCCGATGAAGTCGAGCACCAGGCACGAGGTCTTGTCGTGATCGTGGCGCAGGCCGCGGCCGATCTGCTGCATGAAGATCGTCGCGCTGCTGGTCGGCCGAAGGAGCAGGAGCGTGTCGACGAACGGCAGATCGACGCCCTCGTTGTAGAGATCGCAGGTGCAGAGGACGTTGACCTCGCGCTCACGCAGCTGGCGCGGCGCGTCGGCGCGCGTCGCGGCATCGGTGCCGCCGTGCACCGCGATTGCGGGGACACCGCGCTTGGCAAGCGCCGCCGCCATGTACTCGGCGTGATCGACCGAGACGCAGAAGGCGAGGGCGCGCACGCTCCGCAGCTCGCGCACGCGTCGCTGGAGCTGCCCCACGACCAGATCCACGCGCGCGTCGTTGCCGGTGTAGAGGTTCGAGAGCTCGCCGGCGACGTAGCCGGTGCGGGTCCATCGTAGCCGCTGCAGATCGATGCCGTCGCTCACGCCGTAGTACTCGAACGGCACCAGCAGCTGTTTGTCGAGCGCGTGCCACAGCCGCAGCTCCGCCGCGATGCGCCCGTCGAAGTCGGCGAGCAGCGACTTGCCGTCCGCGCGCTCCGGCGTCGCCGTCAGGCCGAGGAGGACGTCTGGCCGCACCTGCGGGACGATGCGCTGATACGAGTCGGCCGGCGCGTGGTGACACTCGTCGACCACCACGTAGCGGAAGTGCTCGGGGCCGAGCCGGTCGATCAGCTCCGGCGCGGCGCTCTGGATGGTGGCGAAGACGTGATCCCACCTCTCGGGGAGCGCGCCGTCGGTCCAGAGCTCGCCGAACGCCGCGTCGGTGAGCACGCTGCGGAAGGTCGCGCGCGCCTGTTCGAGCAGCTCGCGCCGGTGGGCGATGAACAGGAGCCGCGGCCGCACGCCGCGCGCCTGCGCGTGGCGCAGGTAATCGAACGCGGCGATCACCGTCTTGCCCGTGCCCGTCGCCGCCACCACGAGGTTGCGGGTGCGACCGTGCAGGGCGCGCTCGGCCTCGAGGCGATCGAGGATCTCCTCCTGGAACGGGAACGGGTGCAGCGCGAACAGCACCGCCGGCGCGTCCGCGGACGGGGCGCGCTCCGCGTGCAACGCACGAAGGAGACGATCGCGATCGGTGAACGGCTCGAACTCCGGATCGTTCCACAGCGACTCGAACGTCCCGGCGAACTTCTCGATCACGTGCGGGAGATCGGCCGCGCAGACCTTGACCATCCACTCCTGCCCGGCGCCGAGTGCGGTGCTCGTGAGGTTCGCCGAGCCGACGTACGCCGTGTGCAGCCCGCTCCCCTTCCGGCGGAAGAGCCATGCCTTCGCGTGCAGGCGCGTGCGGCGGACGTCGTACGAGATGCGCACCTCGGCGCCCGGCAGCCGCGCGAGCGAATCGATCGCCTCGACCTCCGTCGTCCCGGAGAACGTCGTCGAGAGCACGCGGAGCTTCCCGCCGCGGTTCGCGAACGACTCCAGCGCGTCGCGCAGCGCGCGTACGCCGCCCACGGTGATGAACGCGACGAGCGCGTCGATCTCGTCGGCCGAGGCGATCTCGCGCGCGAGCTCCTGGCCGAGCGCGGGATCGTTGCGCGCACGGGTGAGCAGGGTGCTCGAGGTCAGCGGACTGTACGGGCGCACCGGGGCCGCCGCGCGGAAGACCGCGTCGAGCCGGCGCGGCGGTTTGGCGACGTGCTCGTCCGCGAGATCGAGATCGCTGAGCTCGCCGATGCGGGCGAGGAAGGCGTTGGCCAGCTCGGACTGCGCGAGGGGGCGTTCGGCGGCGGGGATGGCGAGCAGGGCGCGCTCGATCTGGCGGGCGACGTGGCGGGCGAGGAGGACGTGCGCGTCGGCGGCGTCGAGGCCCTGCACCGAGACCTGGGCGCGCGCATCGGCGAGGCCCTTGGCGAGCGCTTCGGTGACGAGGTGCTCGTAGAGGCCTTCGGCGAGGGCGGCGGGCATGGTGGCAACAGCCTAGGCTAGACGCGGAGCGCCCTGTCCATTCATGCCGCGGCGCTGCCGCGTAACGCCCCGGACACGCGACGAGAAGGGGCGTGAGCGACGATCACCCGTCGGCGAAGACCTCTTCGAGCGTGCGGGCGGTCACCGCACGGTCGATCCACCGCCCGAGCAGCTCGAGGTCCACGCACGACAGGACGCGCTGCTCGATCGCGCGGTCGACGGCGAACCCGCGGCGGGCGAGCACGCGCAAGAGCGCCTGCGCCTCGCCTTGCGCGCGGCCCTCGACGCGGCCTTCCTCCCGCCCGAGCCCGATGTAGTGCAGCGCGAAGTCGCTGCCGTATTCGTACTTCCCCGTCTTCATCAACGCCTCCAGCACGCGCTTGGGTGCACCCTTCAGAGCTTGCAGGATGAGATCAGTGTAGATGCCGGTCCGCGCGTCGTCGACCGGCAGGGACTCGAGCGCGCGCGTGGTCGGCGCGAGGACCTCGAGCGCCTCGTCGCTCGGCCTGCACGATCGACGACAAGACGGCAAGCTCGATGTCCGTTCGGCTCAGCCCAGCTCGCGCGTGAGCGTGCGGAGATCCTCGGCGATGAACCCGCCGGCGGTGAGCTGGGCGGCGAGGATCGGATCGATCTCCGGCGCGATGGCTACCCGCTCGATCGCATAGTTGGCATACGCAGGCTGCTGCGCGAGGAATCGCTGAATGTGCTGCTCGCTCGTGGCCATCGACGCAGCGAGCTTGCTCGGCGACCGACGGCACGTACCGAAGCGGATGATCCGTTGCTCGTCGTCGACGGCCACCAGATCGATCTCGGTGCCGCGGGCGTCCCAGTAGCCCTCGACGCGGCGGGTCAGCGCGAAACCCGGCAGGCCCTTGCGGCTTCGCTCCTCGTAAAGAGCGGCGACGAGCCGCTCGAGCGCGTGGCCCTCCGCGATCGCGAGGCGTTCGTCGGCCTGCGCCACCAGCACGTCGACCGGTCGGAAGTTGATCGCCGCGACGGCAGGCGCGAGCGCTCCCAGCCACGACCGCAAGAAGTTGTCGCGGATGTAGTAGCGACCTTTGCGCTCCTTCCTCTCGGCGAAGATCGGCAGCTTCCGCTCGATCATCCGGTACTTCTCGCTGAGGACCTTCAGGTAGCCGCCCGCCTGCTCGATCGTCTCCGGGCTCACCGTGCGGACGTGCTGCTCGATGTCGCCGTTCGTACAGCCCGGGTTCCTCGCGACGAACTTGAGCACGACGTCGTACCGGCCGCGGAGCTCGTGGAGGAACCAGTTGTCGGCCTCCGTCCGCAGCGGGGCGGAGCTCTGGAGGAACATTCGTCGAATCAGCTCGTGGCGATCGGCCCCGAGCGCGCCCTGCTCGAAGCAGTCGCGGTAGAACTTCGGCACGCCCTCGAAGAGGTTCCACAGCATGAGGAGCCGCTCGGGCGACGGATCGGCGTGCGCGCGGAGGATCTCGAGGACGGATCCGACGTCGAGGTGATCGACCTCGATGGTGTCGGTCACCCGGTTGTAGAGCGGGGCGCGCCGATCCTCGAGCAACGCAGCGAGCTCGGTGTGCAGCGAACCGAGCACGAACAGCCCGCCGCGTACGCGCGCGGCTCGCGCCGACAGCCGGTCGACGACCCGCTGCAGGTGCGACGTGAACTCGTACAGGTGCTTGCGATTGAAATACTGGAACTCGTCGAGCACGACGACGTAGCCCGCTTTCGCCAGGTCGCCGATGCTGTTCGCGAGCTCGGACAGCGTGCCTGGCAGGGAGAAGCGGCGCTGGTCGATGCCGAACGTCTCGAAGGCGTCCCGCGCGGCCGAGAGGATGCCCGCCGGACCGGAGTCCGGAACCTGGACGTAGAAGACGCGATCGCTCGCCCCGAGTGCCTGTTGGATCAGAGTGGTCTTGCCGATGCGACGGCGCCCGCTCAGCTTGCAGAAGAACCAGCGACCGCGCTCGACGATGCCGCGGAGGCGCTCGAGCTCGGTGCGACGGCCGTAGAAACCCCAGTCCATGAGGATGCCGAGCGTAACAAAAAAGTTTTTACCTTAGTACCCGGGTGCGCTCGCCCGTCCGCCCACGCAGTTCGAACAGACCCGCCGCATCGGGTGCTCGGCTCCCGCGTGATGCCAATCGGCTCAGCCGTCGGCGAAGACCTCTTCGAGCGTGCGAGCGGTCACCGCACGGTCGATCCACCGCCCGAGCAGCTCGAGATCCGCGCACGACAGGACGCGCTGCTCGGTCGCGCGGTCGACAGCGAACCCGCGGCGTGCGAGCACGCGCAGGAGCGCCTGCGCCTCGCCCTTCGCCTCACCCTCGGCACGCCCCACCCCGATGTAGTGCAGCGCGAAGTCGCTGCCGTATTCGTACTTCCCCGTCTTCATCAACGCCTCCAGCACGCGCTTGGGTGCACCCTTCAGGGCCTGCAGGATGAGATCAGTGTAGATGCCGGTCCGCGCATCGTCGACCGGCAGGGACTCGAGCGCCCGCGTGGTCGGCGCGAGGACCTCGAGCCGCTCGTCGCTCGGGCCGTGAACGATCGACGACAGGACGGCGAGCTCGAGGTCCGCGAGCGCGACCGCCTCGTCAGTGACGCGCGGGATCGCGTCGCGCCCGATGACCACCGGGCGCAGGGTGAACCCGGGGTGTCCGAGCTCGATCGGCTCGCGGCACCAGCGCGCGATCGCGTCGTCGACTGTGACCACGACGAGCATCGTCGGGCAGGAGAGCTGGTGCCGGAGATTCGCGACGTAGCACGGCCAGGATCTGCGCTTGTCGGCGTCGCGCCCCAGCTGCACCTCCACGATGACAGCGAAGACTTTTCGGTCTCCTTCGAGCGCCACGACGGCGTCGGCCGCGAGATCGATCGGCGCGCGCAGCTTCTCGGGCTCGAGCGTCACGCGCGCGTGCGCCGGCAACCTGAAGGCGAACGCATCCCGCAACAGCTCCACCACGAGGGCGGGCCGGTTTCGGAACAGCATCACGATCCATTCATGGAGCCGGGAGGGCACGCGCGCCGTCGAGCACGCGGCGTGCCGCCGGGCGTATGCGGACAAACGCGGAGTATTCGGCGCACGTGAGCCGGCGGACGGCGAAGACCGCCGGCGGTCCGCCGCGTGCGAACCAAGGCGACCCGAGCAAGGCGAGCCATCCGAGCAGGGCTCCGGGTGGAATCACGGCGCGGGCCGTCGTAGCCGTGGGCACGATGCGCAAGACGGCGAAGCAGCTCGGTCTCCCTGTCGCCAACGACGTAGGCGCGGCTCCCGCGAAGGCGTTCTGCCACCGGAACCGGCACGGCGTCGCGTACTACCTTCACCGGGGCACGACGCGGACGGGCAAGCCGCGATACTTCTTCGCGAAGACGATCGGCGAGAGCCCCCTCACCGAGCTGCCCGCGGGCTGGGAGGTCGCCGAGAGCGTCAACGGCGTCGTCACCGTCAGGAAGGCCGACCCGGCGAAGGCGATCCCGCCCGCCGACCTCTCGCTCGTTCGTGACGCCCTCGATCGAGACCCGGTGGGCCGCCAGTGCGTCGTCGAGGCCAAGGGCGGCGCGATCATCATCCACGAGCCCGAAGGCGGGTCGGTTCCCATCCGCGGCGATCTGGCACAGCTGTCGAAGACGCTGGGCCTGCTGCCGAGCGAGGCGACCGCCTACTTCGAGGCGATGTCGAGGAACGCGCGCTACACGCCGGTGATGAAGTTCGAGCCCGCGTTCGTCGGCCGTGCGGGCGAGTACCTGGCCCATCGCCGGAGCTATCGCGGAGACGGCGGCTGGCTCGCGCTCTCGCACGGATCGCTCGACTCGCTCGTGAAGAAGTACGTCCGGCACATCGCACGCGAGTCGTTCTTCGAGCTGATGTAGGGGCGGCGCGTCGATCGTCGGGTACACGGACGGCGTGCCGTCTCCCTGGGCGCTCGACGAGCCGGCCCGATACTCTCGTCTCCATGAGCGACCCGCTCAACGATCCCTACGGCTGGACCGGCACCACCCTCGCCGGCGTCTACCGGATCGACCACGTCGGAACTCCCCGGGCGGCTCGCGCCTGACGGCGAGCTTGCGCATGGCGCTCCGCTGGCAGCGGGGACGGACCGGCGCGCCGCCGCCACGGCGCCGCGCGTCGGTGGCAGAGGCGATCGGACGCTACGGCGTGGCAAGCCTGCGACACAGCGCGTCGCGTACGGGCGCAACCCGGGCTGACACCCGATGGACCCTGTGGTTCCATGCGGGTCGTTGCACCGTCGTCGACACGGTGGACGCATCGAGCCATGCAGACTCCCCGCCCCGACGCGAACCAGATCGCCCTCCGTGCGCTGAAGAACATCCTCGACGCCGCCGCGCCGTTCGAGGTCGAGATCGACGGCGTGAAAGTCACATGCGCGGTCGAGCGGCTCCCCCCGGAGCCCTGGCCCGCCGGCGGCCCGAAAGACGTCGCAAGCCCCGGCGGCGACGGCCGCTGGCTCGCGCCGGTGGAGGTCCACTGCACGTGGAGCGGCGGGCAGTGCCAGCTCCGCTTCGAAGCGAGCTGGGCGAAGGGCGGACCGTACGATCAGAGGATCGCCGCGCTCGTGCGATTGCGCGATCGCCCGCAGCAGCTCGTATGGCTCAACGTCGGCCTTGCGATCGGCGACGTCGCCGACGGGAGCTCGCTCCGCATGAAGCTCGGCGTGTCGACGGCGAAGCGGAAGGTGACCGTTCCGCCGGACGTCGCGGCGCGTCTGAACGATGCCGCGAAGGCGCTGCTCGCGAAGTCCGGGCTGCCGGTGGTCAGCGCGTGGCGCGCCGACGCCGGCGAGATCGAAGTTCCATCGGGCGACATCCTCCCGAGCGCGCAGGTCGCCTTCCAGCGCTTCATCCACGTCGCGCTCCTCAAGCTCGACTTCATCGATCGCGGTCCGAAGGCGAAGGACCGCAGCAAGCTCGTCGACCTCGGGAGGTGGGCGCTCGACGCAGATGCGCTTCCCGCGTTCGAGGACGCCGAGGACGAGGAGGAGCAGGCCCCGGCGCGCCCCGCGGACGATCGCACCCGGCGCTACTGGGCCGGCGGGTTCGGCGAGCCGGCGCGGCTCCAGGAGTTCGTCGGCAACGCCTGCTGGAAGCCCGGCTCGACGCGCGAAGACACGAGCAACGCCGCCAAGCGCACCTGGAAGCGGCTCGACGACATGCGGCCGGGCGACTTGCTCGCCATCAAGGGCTACGGCGAGAACAACGACCTGAACGTGCACAAGATCGGCGAGGTCACGGCCGTCGACGCACAGACCGGCCGCGTCGATCTGACGTGGCTCGATCGGCCGCTGTATCGCGGTAAGGCGCCGAAAGGTGCGAACGCGGGTGGCTGGTTCGACACGTTGGTGCCGGTGAAGCGGCCCGACGTGATCGAGAAGCTCTTCTCCGTCGCCGCGGCTTCTGAGGAGCCTGCGCCGGCTGCCAAGCCGGTCGCTCAGGCGTCTTCGCTCCCGCTCAACCTCATCTTGTACGGCCCTCCTGGCACCGGGAAGACCTATCGCCTGCGCGACGAGCTGGTCCCCATGTTCACGCGGGCGGCCCGCACCGAGGCGGCGGCGGTCGCGGAGATCCTCGGCTCGCGCAAGTGGTGGGAGGTCTTCGCGCTCGCCCTGAAGGAAATCGGCGGACCCGTGAAGGTCGACGCGCTGATGGAGCACCCGTACGTCAAGGCCCGCCGCGCGACGTCGGAGGTCACGACGTCGCTGCCTCAGCTCATCTGGCAGACGCTCAGCGCGCACGCCGTCCCGACGAGCAAGACGGTGAAGCTGAAGCAGAAGCACGGTGAGCCGTTGTTCGACAAGGACACCGACAGCTCCTGGCGGCTGGTCATGCCGCTGCCCGATGATCTCGCCGAGATCGAGAAGCAGATCCGCGCACCGCGCGGCAGGGAGATCACCGAAGACTACAAGTTCGTCACCTTCCACCAGGCGTACGGGTACGAGGACTTCGTCGAGGGCATCCGGCCACGGCTCGCGTCGGCAGAGCAAGACGACGACGACGGAGCCGGGCTCAGCTACCAGCTCGAGGACGGCGTGTTCAAGCAAGCCGTCCGCGCCGCCCTGAGGCTCACCGGGTTCACCGGAACGCTCGACGAGGCATGCCGGCTGCCCTCGGCCGAGCGGCGGCGGCTGTTCGAGCACGCGCCGCTGTACGCGGTCTTCATCGACGAGATCAACCGCGGGAACGTCGCGCGCGTGTTCGGTGAGCTGATCACGCTGCTCGAGCCCGACAAGCGGCTCGGCGCCGAGAACGAGCTCATCGTCACGCTGCCGTACTCGCGGGCGCGGTTCGGCGTCCCGAAGAACCTCCACGTCATCGGCACCATGAACACCGCCGATCGCAGCGTCGAGGCGCTCGACGCCGCGCTGCGGAGGCGGTTCGAGTTCGAGGAGCTCGCGCCACGGCCCGAGCTACTCGACTTCAGTCTCGAGGTGAACGTCGATCTCGAGGCGATGCTCCGCGTGATGAACGAGCGCATCGAGAAGCTCGTCGATCGCGACCACTGCATCGGCCACTCGTACTTCCTCGCGCTGGAGGACGAGCCCACGCTGGCCGCGCTCAAGCGCGTGTTCACGAACAAGATCGTGCCGTTGCTGCAGGAGTACTTCTTCGGCGACTGGGGCAAGATCGGCCTGGTCCTCGGACCGAAGTTCGTCGAGCGGAGCGAGGGCAAGCAGTCGGTGCTCGCCGACTTCGATCACCCCGACCGCGACCTCCTCGACGGCCGCGCCCGCTACCGCCTGCTCGACCTCGCCGACCGGACCGACGCCGACTTCCGCAGCATCTACGAACATGCTCCGAAGGGTTGAGCTGTTCGAGCACGAGACGATGGAGGTCGGGCGATCTCTCCGCCCCGATCCGGAGGCGCGCCTCGGCGCGCAGGACTTCGAGGCGCTGGTCAAGTTCAACGACGACACGGGCCAGCGGTTCTTCCGCGTCGGTCACCAGAGGATCACGGCCTGCCAGTTCGTCGGCTACGTCGAGGTGGGCGAGCTCGCGATCGAGATCCTGCCGAAGGCAGACCGCGACGCGAAGGCCGACGCCGCGCCGTGGCGCGCCGGCATGCTCGAGATGCTCCACGCCGCCACGGGGCTGCGCTTCGAGCACCCGACCGAGTCCTCGCAGACGGCCGGGCGCTCCACCCTGCTCCACGTCGTGATCGCGCGGTTCCTCGAGGAGGTGGAGACGCTCGCGCATCAGGGGCTCGCGCGCGGTTATCGAAGCGAGGAGCAGAACGGTCCGGTGTTCCGCGGCAAGCTCCTCCTGCAACAGCAGCTGCGCGAGAACCTCGCGCGCGACGATCGGTTCTTCGTCCGCACGACGACATACGATCGCGACATCGTCGTGAACCGCATCTTGCGGGCCGCGCTCGACGCGCTGCAGACGTTGCGCATCGATGCGACCGCGGCCCGCCGCGCCGCGCAGTGCGCCGACGCCTTCGCCACCGTGACCCGCGGGCGCGTGAACGGGAGCGACTTCGACCGACTGCGCCTCGGCCGCTCGACGGCGCGTTACCACGACGCCCTCCTCCTCGCGCGGATGATCCTCGAGCGGCGAGCGCCCGAGCTCCGATCGGGCCGCGCGCCGGTGTTCGCGCTGCTGTTCGACATGAACGTGCTCTGGGAGCGCTACGTCGCGGCGCTCTTCCGGAAGGCCGCCGGCCGGCGGTTCACGGTTCGCACCCAGGAAGGACGCGGCTTCTGGCGCGCGGCGGGGTCGACCGAACGCACGGTCCGCCCGGACATCGTCGTCGAGTCCGAGGACGGGAGCGTGGTCCTGATCGCCGACACCAAGTGGAAGCTCGTGCGCGAAGGCGTGCCGTCGGACGACGATCTGAAGCAGATGTTCGTGTACAACGAGCTGTTCGGCTCGGCGCGCTCGCTGTTGATCTATCCGACGGGCGGCGCGTCGAAGACGCGGGAGGGCGGGTTCACCGGCCGCAAGCACACGTGCAGCACGGCGCACCTCGGGGTGTTGGAGGGGGCGCGGTGGAGCGCGAAGCACCTCGAGCAGCAGATCGTCCGGCTGATCGGCTGACGAGGCGGTTGGGAGTTGCCGTGCACCTCGCCCGGGCGTGAAGGGTCGATCAGCCGTCGGCGAAGCCTCCGCCTCGAATGTCTGGGGCATTGGCGCGCGGTCGATCGGGGACGACGCCCAAGCGGCTCCACCTCGGTGCAGTGGAGGAGTGCTCCCGCTGCTCGATCGGTCGATCGGCTGTGAATCCGGGCGTGCGAGCATGCGAAGATCGCCCTCGCTCGCCATATGCGCGAGCCTCTGCCCGGCCCCGATCAAGTCCAGCGCGTAGTCGCCCCCTACGCGCGTGATGCCGATCGCACAGCCACAGCCGTTTGCCCCGCAGAACGAAGAGAGGGCGCCCGAGCCAGTGATCGGGCGCCCCCGTCCTCAGGAGTGGCTACCGCGACGACGGCGCGTTCCCTCGACCCCGGCCCGAAGGCTGCCCGGCCCTCGTGCTCGGCCAGTTGCCGCCGGCGCCGCCGCCTTTGGCGCCGGGCGTATGCACGCCGCCGCCCTTGCCGCCCGACGAACTCGAGCCACCGCCCTTGGCCCCGCTCGATCCGCTGGAGCCCTTGCGACGGCTCCCGCTGCTTCCCTTGGTCATGATGAACCGACCTTTCTCGAAGCTCGGCGCCGCCGAAATCACCACGATTTCCGCCAGCCCGAGTGGTGCGGGCTCCTCACCCACGAGGGCCCGACGACGCGCGCGAACGCGGCGGAACTTCGCCAGGATGCCGACCGGCACGTCATGGGCCAGGTGATTCCGGATGACGATGAATGTTTCGCCATCGTCGAATCGCCACGTTTCGTGCGACCCACTCGTGCGGACGTCTCGAGCGCCGAGGTTCCGCAGCTCAGTGCGAAGCGCTCGCCATGTCTTGGGGCATGGATGTGCGCGCATCACGCGAGTTGCCTCGTGAGCACGAAGAACGCCTCGAAGAAGGCGTCCTCGCTCGGCGCGCGATTGCCAGCCCGCGCGAGCTTCTCGCAAGCCTCGATTCGGCGAAGGGTCGCAGGCGGAAGATCCGGGGCCTTGCGCAGGTGATGAACCGCGCCGCTGATGAACGAGCCCGGGTCGAGGCTCATGAACGCGGAGAGGAAGAGATCACCGGAGTCGTGATCGCCTGCGCACAGCGCCCTTTCGGCCCGCTCGACGAGAAGCCGCGCCGTCTCGTCGTGGATCTTCCGCAAGATGGAGATTCGGTGTTTCTCCGCCGTCGCTCCGTCTCGATCGTCTGTACCCCTGAGCGCGGCGTCGATCGTGTCGACCGGGAACCCTCGGCCCAAATCGATGCAAACGTCGATCAGTGCTCGTCCGCGCGTCTTCCATGACGTGCCCGTACCCAGGTGCCGGCCGAGCATCGGATGCCAGAACCGATCCAAGGGTGCCCGCTTGAATCTCTGGAAGGCGAGATCGTAGGCGTCACCGTCGTGGCTGCCCGGCGGCAATGAGAAGAGCCACTCGTACAGCGCGCGAGCCTCATCGCCCCCGCAATGGTGAAGGCGCTGGACCGCGAGCGGCGCCGCCCATGGCGGGATGGAGCTCGCCTTATGGGTCACCCAGGACTCGCTGGTCGAATCGACGCGCTCACGGAGTACATCCCTAAGGGCATCGACCTTGATCAAGTTCGGGAAACGCTCGTGAAGGGCAAGGAGCACGGAGACCGGCTGGGTCCTCAGGGCGATGTCCGCCGCCGCGATGTCGTCATGGGCTCGCTCGAGCAAGCCCACGACGAGAGGCTCAGGCCGGGCCTCCTCAATCGCCTGGACGAACTGATCGGCCTGGAACCAGACGAAGCCCGGCGGCGGTTCCGGAAGACCGACGTTGAGGGCGTTGAAAATGCAACCACCCCGCGCCTTGTCGACGAAGCGGTACCATTGGTAGTGAGGCAGCCGGCCCCTCAGGGGCAGCGTGAGATCGTCGATCCAGGCCTCCGCCGAGATCCTCTCAGCCAACCGAAGCACCTCCAGGATGTGCCGGTCCCCGGACGCGGGCAGTACCTCGGCGAGGCGCCTGACGAAGGGCCTCTCGGCGAGTTCCAAGCCCGGGCCGAGTCGCGCCCTGAGCACAGCTATCAGCGTCCGAACATCGAGCTCCTCAACATGATCGAGGAGGAACCCATACGCATCGCGCCCGAGCGGCTTCTCGGACGCGGCACGGCCGAAGACCCGCGTGGGCGATCCGCGCGAGCCTTGATACAAGGTATCGAGCATGAGGCGATCCATGGAGGCCGCCTTTCGTCGTTCGAGTCCGTCGTCCCACCCTCGAAGGGGCCCGCAACTTCACTCGGACCTGTGCGGTCGGGGCTCTCTGCCCGAGTGCTCGGAGTCGACCTTAGCCACGTAGAGAGAGCTGTCAACCGCTGCCCCCCGGGGACGTGGGGAACCGATGCAAGAGCAGGTTTGAAGAACCGAAGTGCGCGGAATCAGTTGATTCATGCCGCTGCGGTCGTTTCCGGTGCCGGTCTCGCCGAGGATGAGCGCGGTCTCGCCGGCCTGGGCGGCGATGTCGATGAGCGCGTACGCGCGCTCGTGCGCGGGGCCCAGCGCGTAGCCATCTTCGACGACGACGGCGGGGCTCGGGAACGCCGCCGCGTCGGGCACCAGCAGCATGATGGCCGTGCCCGCGCGCACGGCGCTGGCGTTCGCGTGAACGAGCTCGCCGTCGATCCGCACGCCGTCGACCGCTGTCTGCCGAGATCGCGGATCCGCCAGAACGATCCGTCGCGCGCGATCTCCACGTGCGCGCGCGACACCGACTGGTCTTCGACGGCGACGTCGGCGCTGCGGCCACGCCCGATCGTGAGGGTGCGACCGCGGAGCGGGTGGATGTCGCAGCGTGGGCGACCGTCGGACCAGGTTAGGACCACCGCCGGCGCGGGCGCCCCGCGCGATCGTGGTGTTCCAGCGCGGACTGAGCGCGGCGTCGTGAAGGCCGACGTCCCATGCTCTGCGCGGGGAACGGCCGCGTAGGCAGCCGGCGCTCCCCGCGTCGCGCGCGGGACGGGACGTTGCCGGAAAGTTGAGGAGATCGGAGGAGGCGGGGATCGTCTCCTTGTGATCAAACTCGAAGCCGAGTCCCCATGAGTCCGACCATCGGACTCCCTCCTCCTGGTACGGAACGCTGCCTCGATACGTCGCGCAAGTCCAGATACCGGGGCGGCACCCTGGTCGCCGAGGAGGTGCGGGACGTGAAAGAGCACCTCCGTCGGCTGGCGGCTCCCGACGAGTATCGGCCGTGCTCGTGCGCGCGCTGCGGCCATCGCCGGCTGCACGTACACAGTCGTCCGGAGCGCCATCCGCTGGGTGAACCGTCGTTGCCGCCGGCGGTGATGATCCTCCAGTTTCGCTGCGCGAACGAGGCGTGCGGCGCGACGTGGCGGATCCTGCCGCTCTTTCTCGCGCGGCACCTATGGCACGCGTGGAGGGCCATCGAGCGGAGCGTGTCCTCGGCGCCGTCGGCCGCCGCGCCGTCGATCGCTGCGCGCACGCGAGATCGCTGGCGGGCGCGGCTCGCGTCATCTGCTCGGGTAGCGGTGGCGGTGCTGGCGACCAGCCTAGGGATCATGCTGGAGGCGATCGCCAAGCGCGTCGGACTGCTCGGCACGCGCGGCGAGCTCGTCGAGGCGTACGTCGCGATGACGGCGGCCTCGCCGGGCGAGCAACTCTCGTCGCTCTCGGCTCTCGTGCACCGACTCGAGCGGGGCATTCGTCTCATGTGAGCTCGGGGTGCGTCGCGCAGATCTGGGACGCCGCGACGTGAGCAGTCGATCCCATCGTTTGTGGCGCGAGTCCTGTTGAAGGATGGCGCGATGGACGACGAGCAGAGACGTCGCGCGATCGCGCTCTTTCGTTTCGGAGTGCTCGGCGCGCTGGTGAGCGCGCGCCTCGAGCACGGCGATCGGGCCGAGCTCTTCGCCGCGGCCGCGAAGCGGGACTACGTGACGCCGGACGGGCGGGTCGTGCGCATCTCGGCGCGCACCATCGAGACTTGGTACTACTCGCATCGGCGCGGCGGGCTCGCGGCGTTGATGCCGAGGGGCCGCGAGGACAGCGGCACGAGCCGCTCGATGCCGGACGCCGTCCGCGATCTCGTCTTGCGCGCGAAGCGCGAGAAGCCGCGTCGATCGATCCGACGGATCATCCGGATGCTCGAGCGCGCGAAGGTCGTCGCGCCGGGGGAGCTGTCGCGATCGAGCGTGCATCGACTGCTGGCAGGCGCCGGGATTTCGTCGCGCCCTTCGCGGCGCGACGACGAGGACGGCGAGCCGATAGGCACGCGCGTGGAGCGCCGGAGCTTCCTCGCCGAACACGTCGGTGATCTCTGGGTCGGCGACGCGCTGCACGTGCACCGACGCGTGCGGTTTCCCGACGGCTTCATCGGCAAGGCGTACCTCTTGTCGCAGATCGACAGCGCGTCGCGCTACCTGTCGCATAGCTACATCTCGCGGCACGAGCAGGACGTGGATCAGGAGCATGGGCTGCGGCAGGCCCTGCTGAAGTACGGCAAGCCGCGGACGTACTACGTCGATCGCGGACCGGCCTACACGGCGGACTCACTGGCGGCGATCTGCGCGGAGCTCTCGATCCGGCTGTTGCACACGGCCCGCCGCGACGCCGAGGCGAAGGGAGTGATCGAGCGCTGGCATCGCACGTGGCGCGAGGAGGTCGAAGACGAGCTGCCTCGCGAGGTGATCGCGCTGGAGGATCTCACGGCGGTCCACTTCGCTTGGCTGGCACGCGAGTATCACGAGCGCGCGCACGAGACGACCGGCGTGGCGCCGCGGGAGCGTTTCCTCTCGGAGGTGCACGAGCTGCGCGCGGCGCCCTCGCCGGACGCGCTCGCCGAGATCTTCCTGCACCGCGAGACACGCACGGTCCGCAAGGACGGGACGGTGCGCTGGGGCGGCGCGTACCTCGAAGTGCGCGCCGATCTCGTGGGGAAGAAGGTCGAGCTTCGCTTCGACCCACGCGACGAGGCGGTGCGGCCGAAGGTGTACGTCGGCAACGCCTTCGTCTGCGACACGGTGCCGCTCGACCGCGTCGCGAACATGCATCGCGCGCGACGTCGCGTGACCGGCGAGCCCGCACCGCAGGTCGAGCCGACGGGGATCGAGCCGCTCGCGCAGATGGTCGACGAGCACGCGCAGGCGACGCGGGTCGCGCACCTCGCGTGCAAGAGCGACGACGACGACAGCAACGACGAGGAGGACCGATCATGACCGAAAAGAGCGACCGCACGAACGACAAGGCCCGCTTCTCTCTCACGCACTATCCGCTGCCCAAGAGCGCGCAGGGGAAGACCTTCTTCGACAAGGGTGCCGGATACACGCGGCTCCGGCGCGCGTTTCGCCAGACGATCGACGATCGCACCGTCGGCGTCCTCTCTGGTGATCCCGGGGTGGGCAAGACGAGCGCGATACGCAACCTCATCGGCGAGCTCGCGAGACCGGATCATCAGGTGCTGTACCTGTGCAACACCTCGGGCTCGCCGCTGGATCTCTACCGCGCGATCGCCGGCGAGATCGGGGTGCGCCCGTCGCACCGGCGCGGTCAGCTGTGGACCGACATCAAGAAGGCGGTAGTCCACATGGTCGACGAGCGCGGCGTGGTGCCGGTGATCGTGCTCGACGAAGCGCAGAACCTGTCGGACAGCTTCCTGATCGACCTCGCCGGCTTCCTGAATTTCGCCTTCGACAGCCGCGACCTGATGCCCGTCTGGCTCGTCGGCTTGCCGCCGCTGGTGAAGCGTCTTCACCAGCTGCAGCACGACGCGCTGCGCACCCGGATCGCGGTGGAGATCCGACTCGAGGCGCTCGACCGCCAGGCCTTCGGCGCGGCGGTGGAGCACGCCTTCAAGGCGGCTGGCGCGACGCAGACGCTCGTCTCTGAAGCCGCCGTCGAGCTGCTCTTCCGCGCGAGCCGCGGCGTGCTGCGTGTCGCCTCGAAAATCCTGCGCGTCGCGCTCCGCATCGCGGGCGACAAGAACCAGCCCTTCCTCGACGAGCACGCCTTCGAGGCGGCGGTCGCCGAGCTCGGCCACGCGCCGTGAGCGCGAGCGACCGCGACGACATCCTGCCGGTCGTGCGCGCCGCAGACATCGACGGCGTGGGGGCGCGCCCGCGGTGGCTCGTCGCGTCGCTGTGGGCGCGAGCCGGCGTCGGGATCCTTGGAGGCGCGCCGAAGTGCTGCAAATCGTGGCTCGCCCTCGAGATGGCCGTCGCGGTCGCGAGCGGCGCGTCGTGCCTGGGCGTCTTCGCGGTCGGCGACGTCGGGCCCGCGCTCCTCTACATGGCCGAGGACGCGGCGCCCATCGTCAAGACGCGCCTCGCAGGTATCTGCCGGCATCGAGGCCTCGAGCTCGCGAGCCTGCCGATTCACCTGATCACCGCGCCCGCGCTTCGGCTCGACCGCGCGCACGATCAGGTCCGACTGCGCGACGCCGTCGCGAAGTACGCACCACGCATGCTCGTCCTCGATCCCTTCGTGCGCCTGCACCGCATCGACGAGAACGATGCCGGGCAGGTCTCGGCACTGCTCGGATATCTCCGCGAGCTCCAGCGCGCGCACGATGTCGCCGTCCTTGTCGTGCATCACGCACGCAAGAACGGCACCGCCGGTCAGCCGGGTCAGAGCCTCCGCGGCTCCGGCGACTTCTTCGCGTGGGCCGACTCGCTCCTGTACGTGCGACGCCATCGCGGCCAACTGATGCTCGCCGTCGAGCATCGCGGCGCGCCGGCGCCCGACCCGATTCAGCTCGCGCTCGCGGCCGACGACGACGACGTCCACCTCGAGGTCGCGACCGGCGACGTCACCGACGACGCCGAGACCGGCACCGTCGGTGACCGAGGCGGCCTCGATCGAGCGATCGTCGAGGCACTCACCCAGGCGTCCGGTCCCCTCGGCCGCGGCCAGCTGCGTGCGCTCCTTCGCGTGCGCAACGAGCGCGTCGGCGAGGCGCTCACGCGCCTCGTCGACCGAGGCGTCGTGCTGCGCGAGGGCGACCGATTCGCCGTTCCCGATTCCCGTCACCCCTGAGGCGACGGGAACGGGAACGGGAACGACGCCATCACGCAGGCAGAACGCAGCTCGGCGCGCTGCCTGCTCGCGGGACGCTTGCGACCGATCCCGAGTTGCAGGCGGCGTGACGAGCGATCAGCACGCGACGTGCGGCGCGACCCGTTACCCCGCGACAACCGCGAGACGATCCGCCGTGCGCAGCGCGGAGCGGTACAGCAGGGACGGGCGCGATCGCGCCGTGCTCCTTCGACGAGATCCTGTCGCCATCGACAGCCTCCTGCGCGACTTGGCCGGGAGCTGGCGACGACCGCGCTGTCTGTTCCAGTGCGGACTGAGCGCGGCGTCCTGAAGGCCCACGTCCCGTGCTCCGCACGGCGAACGGCCGCGTAGGCAGCCGGCGCCCACGAACGGACGGTTACATGGCGGCGTGCGCCGCCGTCGCGTCCGGCGTTGGGTGGGCCGACTCGCTCGACGGCGGGATACTCGCGCGCAGCAGGAGCCAGCCGCGCTCGACGTCGTCGTCGCGCATGCCCGCGGAGACTTCGCGGCGGCCACTTCGTCGCGGAGGCTGAAGAGGGACCTGACGACCCGCTGGGAGCGTGAAGCGGTTCAATGGCGGGTAAGCCTGCGTGGTTCCGGTCAGGAAGCGAAGGCCAGCCGCTTCCACCCTGTCGGCCCGCTGTCGCCGCTCACCTTGAGGTAGACGTTGCCGGTTGCAGTATCGATCAACTGCGAACCGACGGGTGCGGCAAAGGTCGACGCCATGGGATTTCCGGCGTGTGCGATCTGGAAATGCCCGCTGGCCGCCTCAGGAGCGTTCGGCCAGGTGACAACAAATGCGTTCTGAAGGACCGCGTTATCAACGTCCACATCGTGAATGCGAATGTTTGAATTCGCCCCGGCACCAAACAAGAACTGAATTCCCAGAAGCTGGGTCCCGGCCTGACGGACCGAGCCGCCGCGAATCGTGATGTCGTTGACGCATCTTATCCCAATTCCGGGCGCAGTCGTTGCATCGTTCCGACTGTTGCCCTCTACGACGCAATCGATGATATCGACACCCTGAGTGGGTCCGCCATTGCCGCTGCCCGCCACCGCTATCCCGCAGACGCCGTTACCCATCACCTTCGCGTCCGCTACGAGTACGCTGTAGCCCGCATCGATGTTGATGCCATTGCTGCCGTTCTCAACACAAGAGACACCATGGAGTTGGATGTCGTACGGACTGAAGTTCGGAAAGGTCGATCCGATGCTAATGCCGTGCACGTGATTCTTCGCGAACTCGCACCCGGTAACCCTGACGCGCTTAGCCATACCGATCGGCGCCTGCCCGGTTCCAACGCCAGCCAGCACGATGCCGAAGTTGTTGTCATGGCAATGGCAGTTGCTTATCTGTACGTCCGTTGCGGCGACGCTGATTCCCGCACCGCCGATCTGCCCATTTGCTCTCATTACCTCGCAATCTGCGACGCGGATGTTGGAGGTGCCTGAGCCGCTGAGATAAATGCCGACCTTCGGTATTCCATCGACGACGCAGTTGCAAATGGAGCCGGAGGTGCCCATCGCAAAGGTGATTCCATCAAGCTGGCTCGGCTTGCTTTGGATGCTGCTATCCCATTGGATCCGCACATTCTCGATCAATGCCTGCTCGCAGTTGTTGACCTGAATGATGCTGCCGCTGTTACCATTGGGACCACCTCGTGCGAGGAATGAGAGTCCGCTGATCACCGGACGCTGTACCCGCTCAGTGCCGCTGTTGCGGTATACCGCGACCGCGCATGCGTAGTCGGGGGTGGGGGTTGGGGGATCCCAGATGATTAGCGCGCCCGGCCCTCCGCGCAGGCAGACGTTGTCGCGACTAGTGAGCACGCCGGCTGTTAGTGTATATGTGCCCGGTGGGAAGTATATTTCTGTTGCCGCATCCATGGCGTGTTGAATCGGCGCGTCGTCAGAAACGCCTGCGAGGCCGCGTCCTGCCCCGAACCAGCGCACATTGACCGGGCCGTCGACAACACGTCGGAAACGGCCCTTGCTGGTTGACGGCATTGGATTCGGTTGTACGACCAACACGCCGCTTGGTGCGTGAGTCGAAGCGTCTGGCGCCGTCAGCGAGTCAGGATCCCAGATGTAGAGCCCCTCCCCACCGTCGCCGGGCGAAGCGAATCCGAACACGTAGACAAGCCGCGGGTACTCGCCTTGCCAACTTCCGCCGTTCTGAACGAGGTTCCCCGGATATGTATAGAGCGCGGGGAAGAAGTTATCGTCATTGGACGACGGGCCGAGCATGCCCTGCTCGGATCTTTGAAGGCTGTCGTCCTCGGGCCGGCTGTCCCGCCCGCCGCAAGCAGCCAAGGAGATGGCTCCAAACGCGCCGAAAAGAGCCAACAAGCCCCGACGGCTTGCCTGCGCTTCCTGATGAACAGCGGAAGTCGCCGTCGTTGCCACGCCGTCGTTGTGTTCTACGGTCGCTGCTGTCGCCGCGTCGTCATCGTCGTGCTTCATGGCTCACCTTCGTTCAGGCAGTAGAGTGGTCGTCGAGCGCATGGTTCGAGACGCCTGCGGCGGCAGATACGATCGAGTGGCGTCACAGCCTTGTTCGAGCTGTCTAGATCACCTTCGCATCCGCCTGCGGCGCTAGCGGCCCAGAGATCTCGGGTTCAGATCGAGCATCATGCCCTCGCCTTGAGTCTACACGCGCGGCGTTCGGCACGGGCTGCTCAGTACGGGCCTGGCTAGACCGCTCCGCGTTCGCTAATGGAACGACACTCGGGTCGACGAGGCCCGCGCACACTCGGATGAGCGACCTCGGTTCTGCCCTCAAGCCTCGGAATGCTTACAACGGCCTTCGCCTTCGCCATCCATGACGGCCACCCCGTCTCCTCCGGCTACACCCCTAGTCATCCCCGCCGCGCCATCCCACCTGGTGGGACGCCACCGACGCCGAACGCGCGGTCATCCTCGCCCTGATCGACGAAGTCCGCCCCCAGATCGACGCCTCCACCCCGAAACCCAACGGCTACAGCGTCCGCGTCAACGAGCTATGGACCCTCTCGCGGGACCTCGATTCTGCGTGGCTCGACAAGTACGCCACAAAGGCGCAAGCGCCATCAAAGCAACGGGTCATCCCCAGGCCGAGGAGGTCCTGGAACGCGCGCCCGAGCCGCACGTCGTCCAGCAGGAGGCGCTCGCCGCGCTCCGCGACACGCGCGCCAAGGGCTTCCGCCGCGGCCTGGTGGTGCTCGCGACCGGCCTCGGAAAGACATGGCTCGCCGCGTTCGACTTCTGGCAGCTGAAGGAGGAGCTCGGGGCCCGGCCGCGCGTGCTGTTCGTCGCCCACCGCGACGAGCTGCTGGAGCGCGCGGCGGAGACGTTCCGGCGCCTGCTCCGCACGCACGGGGCGCTCGCGCACGTGACGTGGTGCCGCGGGGCGGAGGGCGATCTCTCGGGCGACGCGGTGTTCGCGTCGGTCGCGAAGCTCTCGCGCAAGGAGCAGCTCGCGGCGCTCGCGAAGGAGCGGTTCGACTACGTGGTGGTCGACGAGGTGCACCACGCGGCCGCCGACTCGTACCGGCGCGTCCTCGACGCGATCGAGCCGCGGTTCCTCCTCGGCCTGACGGCGACGCCCGATCGCGCCGACGCGCGCGACATCTTCGGCCTGTTCGACGACAACCTGGTGTACCGCGCCGACATCGGCCGCGGTGTCCACGAGCAGAAGCTCGCGCCGTTCCACTACTTCGGCGTCAAGGACGACATCGACTACGCGAACATCCCCTGGCGCAACCGCCGGTTCGATCCCGACGAGCTCGCGAAGGCCGCGCAGACCGAGGGGCGCATGGCGACGCTGTGGCGCGCGTGGGGCGAGCACACCGGCACGCGCTCGATCGTCTTCTGCTGCAGCATCGCCCACGCCCTCTACGTGCGCGACCGGCTCCGCGCGCGCGGCGTGCGGGTGAACGCGGTCTTCGCGGCCGAGGGCTCCGACCCGCGCATCGACTCGCTCCGCGATCTCGCGAGCGGCGCGCTCGACGCGGTGTGCGCGGTCGATCTGTTCAACGAGGGCATCGACGTCCCGGCGATCGATCGCGTGATCATGCTGCGGCCGACCGAGTCGAGCGTGCTGTTCCTCCAGCAGCTCGGGCGCGGCCTCCGCGCGAGCCACGACAAGGAGTCGGTCGCGGTGATCGACTTCGTCGGCAACCACAAGGTCTTCCTCGAGCGCGTGCGCGTGCTGCTGTCGCTCGGCGGGGACCGCGCCGCGCACGTGCGAGGGTTCCTCGAGTCGACCAGGGCCGCCGAGCTCGCCGAGGGCTGCTCGGTGGAGCTCGAGCTCGAGGCCAAGCAGCTGCTCGCGCGCCTCTACAAGTCCGGCGGCGCCGACGAAGTGGAGCGCGCCTACCGCGAGCTGCGCGACGAGCAGGACGATCGCCCGACGGCCGGCCAGCTGCAGCGCGCGGGCTACCTCCCGAGCACCCTCCGCGATCGCCACGGCAGCTGGTTCGAGTTCGTGAAGCACGAGCACGATCTCGACGCCGCGGAGATCGCCGCGCTCGCCGAGGCGCAGGGCTTCCTGCGCGAGGTCGAGACGACCGAGATGACCAAGTGCTTCAAGATGATCACCCTCGAGGCGCTCCTCGAGGCCGACGCGCTCGTCACCGGTCTTCCGCTGCGCGATCTCGCGCTGCGATCCCACGCGCTCCTCCGCCGCTCGCCCGAGCTGTTCGCCGACGTCGCCGAAGCGGAGCGCTCCGACACGATCACCGCCGAGAACGAGCGGCAATGGCTCGCCTACTGGCGCAAGAACCCGATCGAGGCGTGGACCTCGCCGAAGGCCGGCCGCCGCGTGTGGTTCCGCGTGGAGGGCGATCGCCTCGTTCTCACGGCATCCTTCGGCCAGCACGACGCGCTCGCGAAGATGATCCGCGAGCTCGTCGACTACCGCCTCGCGCAGTACCGCGCGCGCAAGCGGTGGGGCGTGAGCGCCGAGGGGTTCGTCTGCAAGGTGACGTGGAACCAGCGCGATCCGATCCTCAAGCTCCCCTCGCGCAAGCACGGCGAGGTGCCCGAGGGCGAGACCGACGTGCGCCTGTCGGACGGCAGCGTGTGGCAGTTCCGCATGGCGAAGGAGTACTGCAACGTCGCGCGCCCGGCCGGCACGCAGGCCAACCGCCTGCCCGATCTGCTGCGCCGCTGGTTCGGGCCGCGCGCGGGGCAGCCGGGGACGAGCTTCGAGGTCCGCTTCTTCGCGAGCCCCGACGGCCTGTGGATCGAGCCGGGGCGCACCAACGTCGTCGCGATCCCCCGCCGCGCGATCGTCGCCTACCCCGATCTGCGCGCCGCCGCCGGGCACGCCCGCGAGGATCAGGAGGCGCCGGAGGCCGAGCCGATCCTGCTCCCGATCGACGAGGACGATCGCGAGCTGTTCGCGGTGCGCGTCTCCGGCACCTCGATGGACGGCGGCGACGCGCCGCTCCACGACGGCGACTGGGCGATCATGAAGTACGTCCGCGGCGCGACGGCCGACGCGCTGGTCAACCGCGTGATCCTCGCGCAGGTGCCCGGCGATTCGAGCGGCGGGCTCTATCAGATCAAGCGGCTGAAGAGGCGCGACGACGGGTGGTGGCTCACCTCCGACAACCCGGACGGGCCGACGATCCGCGCGAGCGCCGACGTCGTGCCGATCGCGCGCCTCGAGGGCGCGGTGCGCCCGGAGGATCTCGCGCCGGCGGTGGGGACGCTGGTGAGCGATCCGAGCGAGGCGTTCGGGGTCGAGGTCTCCGCGACGTCGGGGCGGCACGGCGGGCACCTGTTCGTGTTCGTCGATCGGCCCGGCATGCTCGTCGCGCCCGATCGCGTGCGGTTCGCGATCGCGCGCCGCCCGGGCGAGACCGCGTTCGTGCTCGCCAGGACGGGCGACGCGTACCGCTACCTCGGGATCGGCCGGTGGGACGAGGACGCGTGGATCGTCCCGAGCACCGACTACGCGACGTGGAAGCAGTGGGGCGAAGGACGGGAGGTCTCGAAGCGCCTCCCCGAGGGCGCGCTCTCACGTGCGCAGGAGGCGTGCGACGCGCTCCTCGCGCTCCCGGACCGCTCGATCGAGAAGCCGGGCGGAGCGCGCGCGCGCATCGCGGGCCCGGCGCCGCGCGGCGGCTTGCGCATCGAAGGGGACTTCGAGCCGCGCACGGTGTCGCTCGTCGATCTCGGGTGGGTGATCGCCGCCGACGACGACGTCGAACGGAGCGGCGGCGTCCTCGACGAGGAGCGCGTGAACCGTCTGCGCTACCTCGAGGGCACGCCGAAGGGCTCGACGCGCTGGCTCGACACGCAGTGGGCGCTTTCGGCGTGGAGGGTCGCCAAGCTGCTCCTCTCGGCGGGTGCCGTGCAGATCGTCCACGAGGCCGGCCGCCCGCTGAACGCGCGCTTCCGGGTCGAGCCGCACCCGGAAGGGCTCTCCGTCGTCCTCGAGGCGCGCGGCGACTACACGCGCGGCCTCGGCCTCATCCTCGAGCGGCTGAAGGCCGCCGGCCTCCGGCTCGCGGACGCGGAGCTCGAGACGAAGACGACCGCGGAGCTCCCGCGGGAACAGCGGCGGCTGCAGCTCGGCGTCTATCCGGTGGTGATCGACGACGTCGAGGCGCTGCGCCGGTCGATCAGCAGCGCGCAGGCGAAGATCGGGCGGGAGCCGGGGGCGAAGGGGGCGGGGAATCAGACGCGGAGGATCAGGCTGTACGTCGAGGGGCACGCGGCGCGCGACGCCGTCCGGCTCACGGAGTTTCTGCAGCGCGGCGGCTGAGCAGCCCCGGGCGCACGTCGCCGCTCCTCGCTCCGGACATTGTCAGACCGCCAACGCCTGCGGACACGCGGTTGAGGTCTTACACCTCGCCCATGCAGTCGAGTACTCCGTCGCCTGACCTCGACACGGCCTCGACGCTCGAGACGGTCGGGGTCGATGCACCCGCCGGTGCGGGAGCACCGCGGCGGATCGGCGAATGCTACGCTCCTGGGCATGGGCCTCCCCGCCTCCATTCCGAACGAACCGCTCGCGGGCGTCGCCGCAGAGCCGGCGGAATGGCGCGCATTGCAGCGCGAGGGCCGCCAGCTCGTCGATGACGTTCGCAAGGCGCCGCCTGCCGAGGGTTCCGCCGAAGAGAGCGTCGCGCTCGCACGGCTCGCCCGGTTCGGGCTCCGCTCTCTGAGGGTGCTCGGCATGGCGTTCCTCGACGTCATCCGAGGCCAGCTGCACGCGAGCCTCGCGGGCCTGGTCCAGAAGGAGCTCGACGCCGCCGAGGCCGACCGAAAGCTGGCGCTGCGCCACATCCAGCAGGCGGTCCACCGGTACGGCGTCGTCACCGAGACGCTGTGGGCCTCGCTCGGGAGGGTCTCACCGTCCCTGCTCGACGACCTCGTGCGCGTCTGGGGCGAGTCCATCGAGTCCGGTATCACGTCGTTCACCGATGAAGAGCGGGCCGTCGCGCGCTTCCAGCTCGACGTGCTGGTAGCGCTCGCAGTCCTCGATGCACCTCTCGAGGAGCTGACCCGCTGGGCGTTTCGCGCCATCAACGGCGCGCGCCGCGTCGAGGCGCTCGCCGGTCGCGCCACGGAGGCCTACCAACTCGGAGAACTGGCGCGCATCCGTACCCGTCGCGCGTGGAGCGATTGGTCGCCGTCCGACGTCGCCGACGAGGTCGCACCGTGGACCCGCTCGTAGCGGTCACCAACACGACGCCGATCATCGCGCTCGCCGGCATTCATCAGCTGCGCCTGCTCGATCTCCTCTTCGATCGCGTGGCTCGCCGGCTCGGCCTCACGGTGCGCGGCAGCCTCGGCGTGCTGGCCGAGGCGAGGCGTCGTGGGTTCGTTCGGGAGCTTCGACCGATCATCGACGACATGATCGCCAACGGCTGTCGTCTCGGGACCGATGTCGTCGCAGCCGTCCTCGCTGCGGTGGGCGAGTAGCGCGCGCCGTCCAAATCCGGCCGTGCTCCGAGGAGAGAGGACGCCGGAGACGCCGGGCGCTCCGCCGACCGTTTCCGCGCAACCGCCGGGCCCCGAGCGTCGACCTTCCCGCATGGACCCGATCTCCTCGACCGGCCCGTGGGTGCCACCGTTCAACGACTGTCATACGACGGTGGCCGAGATCGTGGACAAGTGCGCGACGCCGGGTGCGACGAGCCCCCTCGTGACCCCGACGCTGCGGGAGGCCGACGCCGGTCTTCCGTGAACCTCGCATCCGCAGCCGGACGTTCGCAGTAGCGGCGATCGCGCTCTTCGTGCTCGGCGCGGCGCTCTGGTGGTGGTTCCTCCAGCTGGGCGGGTTCCTCGCGAGCGCCTGTCATCGCGAGCCGAGCGCCGGGATGTGCCCGTGGATTCCCCGCGTGCTGTACCTGGCGATGGCGATGGTCTCGCTCTCGCTGCCCTGCGGCGTCCTCGCCGTGGTGCGCTTCTTCCAAGAGCCCGTTCGACGAGCGTGAGCTCGGAGCCGTGCACCGCGCGAGCGCGGACATTGTTCGTCACTGCCCGATGAACGCCGGTCGCCACGACCGCGCGCGTGCGTTACCGGTGCTGCATCGCATCGGGCCCGTCATGTCGAAGAACCCGCACGACGCCCTCTTCAAGCACGCGTTCTCGCAGGTCGCGCACGCGGCCGGCGAGCTCCGCTCCGTGCTGCCGGCGGCGCTCGTCGAGCGGCTCGACTTCTCCACGCTGACGGCGTGCCCCGGCAGCTTCGTCGACGAGGCGCTCGCCGACACGCACGCCGATCTGCTCTTCTCCGCGCAGCTCGCAGGGCGCCCCGCGCTCCTCTACCTGTTGCTCGAGCACCAGAGCACCGTCGATCCGCTCATGGCGTTCCGCGTCGTGCGCTACATGGTGCGCATCTGGGACGGCTGGCTCGCCGATCACCGCGATGCGCGAAGCTTGCCGGTGATCGTGCCCATCGTCGTCCACCACGGCGACACCGGCTGGACAGCCGCAGTCGCGATCGAAGAGCTCCTCGACATCCCCGCCGAGGTGCGCGATGCGCTCGGCGAGCACGTGCCGCGGCTGCGCTTCGTGCTCGACGATCTCACCTTGCAGAGCGACGCGGCGCTGCAGTCCCGCGCGATGACCGCGCTCGGCCGCGCCGTGCTCTGGTGCCTGCGTGACGCCCGCAAGCCCGGCGAGCTCCTGCGCAAGCTCGGGCGCTGGGCTCATGTCTTCCGCGAGGTCGAGCGCGCGGCCGACGGCGCCACGGCGCTCTTGGCCGTGCTGCGCTACATTTGGGAGGTCTGCCACGTCCAAGTCGACGAGCTCCAGCAGATCGTGCTCGCCGCCATCGGTGAAGAGGTGAGGGACGCAATGACTACGGCCGCAGACAGACTGCGCGAGGAAGGCCGCCTGCAAGGGCGACAAGAAGGGCGACAAGAGGGGCGACAAGAGGGGCGACGAGAGGGGCGGCTCGAGGGCGAGCGCGCGGTCCTGTTGCGCCTGTTGACCGCGCGATTCGGCGTTCTCCCCGAGTCCGTCGTCGCACGCGTGAACGCCGCCACATCCGGCGACGTCGAACGCTGGGCCGAGCGCGTGCTCGACGCCGGCTCGCTCGCGGAGGTCTTGGGCGACGCGTAGGCGGTCGCGATGCACGACGGCTGGCGCGGCGCGCGAGGACGAGACGTCAACCTGCGTTCGACCACGCTGCCCGGCATGACCGATACGACGTCGACGTGCCGCCTGTCGCCTCGATCGCGTGCCTCGGTCTTCAACACGAAGCGAGGGTCCGACGCGTAGTCGTCGCGTCGACTCGTGACCATGTCTTCGATCAGTGGACGCAGGCCCTCCGCGGTCTCTGGATCGATCGCACCGAGCCACTGTACGAACTCGTCCGCGACCTCGGCGTCGCCGGGCTCGGGCTCCGACGCGGCGTTCCAGATTTCGCCGGCCAGCGAGAGGGCGTTCGTGAACGCGCTCAACGACTCGTGCTTGAGGGGCTCGAGCAACGGCGCAGCCCATTCGAGGAAGACCTCGCTCAGCTTCGGCCATCCGGGCACACCCCCGAGCAGCACTCCGTCCGGCGCCAGACCAGCCTGCTCGGCGATCTCGCGGACGCGATCGGGGTTCGCCAGGCCGGCCCGCGCCTGGCGTTCTCTCTTGGTGGCTCGTGGTTGTCGTCGTGCCATGCGTGCTCCTCAGCCCCCGCCCTTGCCGAGCAGCGGCGTCCCCGCGACCTCCGCTTCGTCGCCGGCGTCCTCGTGGATGGCGGTCGCGATGATGCGCGAGGTGACCTCGTCGAGGTGGCGGTGGAGCACGGCGCTGAGCTGCTCGAACTCCGGCCAGAGCGTCTCACGCACGAAGCGCTCCGACACCTTCGCCACGATCGTCGTCCGGCGCTGCCCTCGGTAGCGATACGGCTTGATGTCGTATCGCCGCAGGAGCGCGAGGAGCAGCTTGCGCGACCAACCGTCGCCGACGCTGAACCGATACTCCACCGGCGGATCGGCCTCGGCCACGGCGGCGAGGCGCTGCTGGATGCGCTTGCGCGCCTCGCCCGCCGCGACTCGCTCGCCGTCGGTCGTCGCGCCCGCGAACAGGGCCTCGATCGCGCGGAGCTTCTCGAGGAGCCTCGCTTCGTCCATCGCGCTCGGCATGACACGGCGGCGCGCCGTCGGGAAGCGCCCGCGCCACTCGCGACGTGTGCGCGCCGGCGGATCAGGAGCTTCGGGCAGCGCCCTCGCGCGTGCTGCGAGGCGCGGCCGGCACGACGTCGACCCACCGAACGCTGCCCCTCTCGAGCACCTCCGCCTTCCAGATGCGGCGAGGATCCGTGGCGTAGTCCCGGCGTCGGCCTGTGACCAGTTGCTCGATCATCGGGAGCAGCCCGTCGCCGAGCGAAGCGTCGATCTCGCGGAGTCTCTGCACGATGGCCGCCGCGACCTCGGGGGCCGTGCGCTCGGGACGCGACGCCGCGTTCCAGATGAAGCTCGCGAGCGAGACCGCGTTCTGGAAGCCTTGCATGGAGGCATCCTTCAGAGGCTCGAGGAGCGGCGCGGCCCACTCGATGAGGACGTCGCTCATGTCCCGCATGCCGGGGAAGCCGCCGACCAGCACTTGCTCGGGCGACAGTCCGTGCTGCATCGCGATTTTACGAACGCGATCGGCGGACTCGAGCGCCGAGCCTGCCGCTGCCTTCATCTCTCGCTTCGTGAGCCGTGGTTGACGTCGAGCCATCGCCTGCCGTCGGTATCATCGATGCGCTCGGCAGGGAACGCGCTCGCCTGGTCCGACGCGCGCGACATGCTCGGCGCGCACCTGCCGCGGGCCGGCTTTCGCGCTCGACGAACTCACGTCTTGAACTTGTTGCCGCTGCCGCAGGGGGTGGGATCGTTGCGACCGGGCTTCATTCCTCGGCCGAGCCGCGTTGCCTCAGCGCAGCCACCGCTCCGCGCGCGCAGCGACGGCTGCGATCCGCGACAGCGGCCAAGTCGCCTTCGCCACGGGGAGCGACCGCAGCTCGCGCGCGTCGAGCGTCGCCCGAAGCGCCGCGGCGGCGCGGTGCGCCTCGAACGAGGGCGGCCGCTCCGCGTCCTCGAGGCCGAGGTGCGCGCTCACGCGACGGCCGAGCGCCTGGAGATCCGCGCGCGCGGACACGTCGCGCGCATCGAGCGCCGCGAGTGCGCCGGCGAAATCCCCGCGCGCGAGCGCCTCGTCGGCGACCTGCAGCGCGTGCAGCGTGGCGACCAGCGTCGGGTTCGCGCCGGGCGAGCCCCTCATCGCGGCGATCAGGTGGCCGAGCGCCTCGAGGCCGAACACGCAGTGGAGCCGCGGCGCATCACCGAGCCGCGCGAGCACCGCCTCGGCCTCCGCGGGATCGTCGTCGAGCAAGCCGGCGAGCGCGCGCAGGTGCTCGATGTGCGTGCGCTCCTCGGGCGGCCGGCCGAAGACCGCGGTCTGTTCCAGGGCCTCGCGCGCGCCGCTCGCGTCTCCCTCGAGCAGCGCGCGCTGCACGCGTTCGAGCGACGGATCGTCGCGGTGCATCAAGCAGAGCGGGTTGTGCAGGCTCGCGATGACGCTGTTGGAGAGCCCGTTGACGCTCGGTGGGAACGCAGCAGCGCTCGCCTCGACGAGCGATGGCCCCTCGGAGGTGGGCCACCAGAGGAAGGCCCAGCGGCCGAGTCGATCGACGACCGGGGGCGCGTCGCCGGGCGCGCTCGCGCGCACGACGGGGACGAGCGCCTCGTCCTCCTCCCGGAACACGGCGACATGCGCCGCGAGATCGTCGTCGTGGTACACGAGGACGACCCGGTCGGAGGCGGTCGCGAGGACCCGCATGCGCGTCGCGGAGCTTCCCTCGATGACCGCGACCCGCTCGGCGACGGCGTCGCGCGGCCCACTCGCGTTGGCGTCGCGACGGATGAAGAGCTCGAGCGGACCGAGGTCCTCGTGGCTGCCGCGCACGAGGACGAGGCCGCGCCCGGACGGCAGCGGCGCCGCTTCGCTGAAGCCGCTCCCCTCGATGCGGAGCAGCTGCACGCCGCGCGCGTCGTGGACCACGAGCCCCCGCTCGACGATGGACGAGATGCGCGGTGGTTGGCCGGACATCGCCTGAACTGTTCGGCCGCGGAGCTCGCGCACCGTGCGCTCCGCGGAGAGATCGAAGACCGTCGTCTGCTCGCGGAACCCCTCGTCGCGCAGCTGTACCCAGACGTGTCGCAGATCGGGCGCGACGAGCGTCTTCTCGAGCCGCAGCCGCTCGCCGACCCCGAAGGCGTTCGATGTGTCGAACCACGCGTCGATGGTCGCATCGCCCGGCCCGTAGGGGTCGAGGTGCAACGCGAGGATACCTTCGCCGGCAACGACCATGGCGCGGCCGTCCCACGCCGCCGAGTGCACGGTCATCGTGATCGGCACGCGAACGCGAACGCGACGCACGATCTCGCGACGGAGGACATCGACGATCGCGATGAAGATCCACCGACCGTGCGCCTCGACGTGCGCCACGTGCGGGCGCGCGTCGTCGCCGATCGCGGCGGCGAGGAAGGCCGGATCGTCGCCGAGATGTGCCTGCTCGAGGGGACGCAAGGCACCGAGCGGCGCCGGCCCGCGCTCGTCGACGACCTGGAAGTCCCTGGCCATCCGCTCGGCGAGTGCCGCACGCTCACCGTCGAAGTCTCCCGCCGCCGAGCCGAGCTCGACGAGCGACGCGATCGCGCTCCTGGCGGTCGCCGGCCGTCCGTCGCGGACCGCGCCCGCGAGCGTGGCCCGGAGCCGAGCGCGCTCCACCGAGCGAGAGACCTCCGCGCGCAGTGCCTCGACGGTGCGGCGCGACGCCGCGGTCCGATCGCCGCTCGTGAGATGCGTCTGCTCGATGCGGTCGAGCACCCGAACGGCGTCGTCCGCTCGGCCCTCCGCGACGAGCGCACGCGCTTCTTCGACGAGCGCCTCCGCGACGAGCGCCCGCCGCGTGCGCTCGGCCGCAGCCGCCGCCGCGAAGACGGCCTCCGCGTCGAGCTGACCGGCGAGCGGCGCGCGGTGCGGCGCGATCAGCGCGGCCGCACGGTGGGGATCGGTCGCCGAGATCCTCAGCGCCTCGTCGAGCGCGAGCGACGCCTCGGCCCTCGCTCTCGGGGACGAGCGCGCACCGGCCATCGCCTCGAGCCGGTCGAGGATGTTCGAGGGCGCACGGACGCGCACCAGCGCGCGCGCCGCGTCGTCGAGCGCGAGGTGGCGCATGAGCCCCTCGACGTCCGGCCGAGAGGAGAGCAGCGCGACGACGCGGTCGATCTCGGATGCGCGCGCCGCATCGGCCATCGATCGCTCGATCTCCCGCGCTCGCTCCGCGAGATCTGCGTGCGCCGCGGCCGCATCGGGCCGTTGCGCCGCGCGTGAGGCGGCCTCGCGGTACGCCGCGAGGGCGCGACCCGAATCGCCCTCCGCGTGCGCCGCCTCCGCGCGCGCACGCAGGGCCTCGACCTCGCGATCGACGATCGCGTTCGACGCGGCGCGCGCGCGGCGCCGCGCCTCCGTGCTGTCGGGGAACCGGGCGAGCACGCGCTGCGCGGCGGCGAGCGCTGCCGATGCGTCGTTCTCCGCGGAGACATCGCGGAGGAGCGACGCCTCTTCGGCGCGCTGGAGCACGCCTCGGCGCCGGGCGAGGTCCTCCCGGACGCCCGCGAGGAGCTCGTCGATCACGCCGGGCTCGATGTCGCGAACGGCGCGCGCCGCCGCGTCGAGATCGTCGGCGCCGAGCGCCTTGCGCGCGGTCGCGACCGCGAGCCTCGCGCGCACCCGCCCATCTCGCCGCGCCTCCTTCGACCACGTGTGCGCGAGCGCGCCTTCGTCATCCGCCAGGGTGTCGACGAGGAGCTCGATCAGCATGGCCGCAGCGCGCGTGTCGTCGGGTCGCGCGGCGCACGCGCGCTCGAGCAGATCGCGCGCCGCCTCGTAGTCGAAGGCCTCGATCGCCGCGGCGGCGTCGTCGAGGGGGCCGGACGACGCCTGCCTCGACGGCGCCGCGCGCCTCCCGCGCGAGGAGTCGGGCGAAAGCGGTGGCTCGTCTGGGCCGAGGTCGAGCATTCGTTGGATCGTCGACCGCGCGTCGTCGTCGAGCGCTTCGAGCGCCGCGTGGCACGCGTCGACGTCGAGGTGACGATGCCGGAGCACGACCAGCCGTCGATCGCGCGCGTCGACCTCGACGTCGAGATCGTCGGCGTGGTGCCGCACGAGCAGGCTCTGCAGCCGGGCCTTGAGCGCGTACCGCCGCTCTTCCTCGCGCCTGGACAGACCGCGGGCGGTTGGGTTGATCTCGTGGATGCAGCGCAGCAGAGAAGACGCCGTCGGCTGCGCGCGTCCCGCGAGGAGGTCGTCGGCGCTCGGCGGCTTCGTTGACATCCGAGCGCACCATACCGCCTCGGCCGGGGCGAGGGGAACGCCGGGTCGGTCACGCAACCTTCGCCTCGCTCGGCGTGGGACATGGCCGGAAGCCTCTCTCCGACCGCAAGAGCGCCGCGCGCCCTCGACGATGCGCCGCGGGCGCCTCGATCAGACGATCTTCGCCAGCGAAAGCGCCAGCCGATCGGGCGACTGCGCGTGGATCAGCGCCGAGAGCGTGGCCGGCGCGTCCACGCGCATCGCTCGATGGAGCTCGCGCGATGACACCAGCCGATCGAGCGCGCGCTGCCAGTCGGGCCGACGGTGCCATCGCAGGTCCAGCTCGGCGGCCGCGGCAGCGATGACGCCGAACGCAGGGTGGTCCTCGTCCTCGTCCTCGCGCACCCGCGCAGTGTCGCGCACCCGCGGCGCGGGCCGCTCGTTCGGCTTCGCGCGCGCGATCTCGGCCGTCAGCTGCGCGCCGGGGAGCGACGCGCGCGCCTCCTTCGCGACGCGCCCCGGCGAGACCGCAGCGGCCACCGCCGAGCGGGGGAAGGTCGTCTCGATCAACGCCGGCGCGGGCGCCGCGCGGGGCACGAGCGGCCGCTGGCGATCGTCGTCGCGAGGACCGGACGCGTCGCGCACGACACCGACGCCGAGCGCCCGCAGCTCGACGATCTCGCCGGCCGTCGGCCTGCGCGCGAGCACGATCGCGTTGGGGGCGATGCGACGGGGCGAGGCGTCGGCGAGCGCGCGCACCGCGCGATCGACGAGCGCGGGCGCGCCGTCGATCTCGAGGAGCTCCACGGTCGCGACTCGCGCCGGCGCGTAGCCGGCCGCCCACTCGGCGACGGCCGTCTCGACCGTCTTCGGGAGCGGCTTCGGCGCGGCGATCGCGCGCAGCGACGCGAGGATCTCGTCGGTCGAGACGCCGTGGACGCACGCCGCGACGACCGAGTCCCTGCAGAGGCGCAGCCGCGCTACCGCGTCGAGCTGCACGAGCTCGGCGGCGAGCCCCACGATCTTCGCGTGCTCGAACGGCGCCGACGCCGAGAGGATCACCTCGAAGCTCGGTTGCACGAAGCTCGCGACCTCGCCCCCGGCGCGACCGCCGAGCAGCGCGTGCGCCTCGCGCGAGAGCGTGAGCGCGTTGTCGGAGGAGCGCACGAACAGGACCTCGTCGCGATCGAGCGCGCCGCGATGCAGGTGGTGCGTCGCGGACTCGATCGACACCCGCCCGCCGAGCGCGGCGGCGAGGAGCGCGTCGCCGAGCGCGATCGTCGCGCCCTCGGGGGCCGCGGTCGCGATCTCGAGCAGCGCGTTCTCGCACGGACCCGAGACCATGCGCGCGATCGCCGCGCGGGCCAGCTCGGACTGCGAGACCGCGCGGAGGCGCGTCGGATCGATCTCGAGGATGCCTTCGCCCGCACGCACGACGTCGGCCTCGCGCAGCACCGCGAGCGCGAGCTCGTACGGCGGCACGAGCGCCGCGAGCCGCGACGCCTCGCGCGCGTGCAGGGTGCCGGTGCGGGTCAGCTTCGGGCTCTTCTGCGCGACCAGGCCGGGGAGGGCGGCGAGCGCGAGCCGCAGCCGATCGAGCCCCGGCCTCTGCGGGTTCGCAGAAGGAGTCCAGCGAACCGCGAGCTGCGGCGCGAGCATCGGCGCGAGCCGCTCGCGGACCGGCGCGAGCAGCGACACCCGATCGCGATCGGGAGACGGACCGGGCGCCCACACGATCGGCCACCGCGCCGCAGCCTCACGGACGGCCGCTCCAGTCGCCGAGGGGACGCGCAGGCACAGCGCTCGAAGGAGATCGCCCCGATCCCAGGTTCGCTGCGCGAGCAGCGCGAGCACCACGCGCGCGGCGTCGGGCGTCGCGCCGATGCGCTGCATCAGCCACGCGTCGTCGTCGAGCGCCGCCGCCGCGCGCTCGATGTCGTGCGCTTCGTCGAGAGCGCCGGTGATCTTGTCGATCACCACGGGCCTGATGGCCTCGGGCAGCGCGCGCACCGCGCGCTCGATAGCGTCGGCGAGCGCGCGACCCCGCTCGCCGAGCTGCGGGCGAACGACCGGCGCGCACACCGCGATGGGCGCGGCGGCGGCCGGACGCGGCGGCGGCGGCGGGACGTCCGGCTCGATCCTGTCGATGCAGCACTTCTTGTACTTCTTGCCCGAGCCGCACGGGCACGGATCGTTCCGACCGACGCGCACGGGTCGAGTCGAGTCGAGCGACGACGCGGCCGCAACCCGACGCTCAGCCGGTCGCCATCGACCGCGCCCGAGCTCGCCCAGCCCTCGGCCACCGCCCTCGAGGCGCACCGTTTGACGCGCTCGGCGATCCGCGGCGATCTCCGTCCATGGCGCGCAAGCGAAGGCCGGCGGCAGCGCCGCGTCCGCCGGTCCGCCGTTCGCTCGACGAGCCGCGCGACGACGACGTCGAGCTGTTCGATCATCCCGACGGCCCGCACCTCGTCATCGACTACACGGCGGGCGGCCTACCTATCGGCGTCCCGTACGAGCCGATCCGAGAGGAATTCGTGGCGGACGCGCGTCGGAGCGGCGCCGGCTGGGCGATCGCGCGCGACGCGATGCTGCGTGCGCTTCGGGCCGCGGTCGGCCGCGACGCGCGCGTCGAGGTCGGCCGCGTCACCCATCTCGGCCGCGGGCTGTCGCGGCACGCGTACCGTGCCGACGTCGAAGTCGACTGCGAGAATCCGTCCGGATTCGTGGCGCTCGTTCCTGCGCACGACGCCGACGCCGACCTCCCCGATCGCGTCATGCGCGAGCAACGGCTCCTGTCGCATCTCTCGCGGCTCGACCTGCCGTTCCGGGTCCCTCGGCCGGTGGCGATCGTCTCGATGGACGATCTCGTGCTCGTCGAGGAGGAGCTGCTCGGAGTCGGCGTCGACATGCGCGCGGGCGTGCAGCCGACCGTCCGTCCCTGGGACGTGCTCGCGTCCGTCGCTGGCGCGGTGCATCGAATCGAGCCGCCATCGGACCTCCCGGGCCACGCGACGCGACGCGCACACGCGCTGGCGGATGCGCGCGTCTTCGGTCAGCTGGACGATCCGCTGGCGGCGGTGGCCCACGCCTGGATCGAGCATCACCTCCCGCCGGACACGCCGGCGTCGCTGGTGCACGGTGACCTCCTCGGCAAGAACGTCCTCATCGCCCCCGACCAGCCGCCTGGTGTGATCGACTGGGAGTACGCGCGGCGCGGCGATCCGGCGTACGAGCTCGCGATCCTCACGCGCGGAGCGCGACGTCCGTTCGAGCTCCCGCGGGGGCTCGACAAGCTCGTGTGCGCGTACCGAGCCGCGGGGGGCGAGGTGTGCGCCGAGGACGTGCGTGTCTACGAGCTGTGTCTCGTCGGCCGGTGGCTCGCCGAAGCGCTCCGCGCGCGCAACGCGCACGAGATCACCATGCACCGCGCCGCGCTCGAGCGGCTGCTCGGCCCCGCCGCATAGGCCCGAACTGCGTCACACCGTCCGCACGAACGGCGAAGGCGCCTCGCCCCGCGCGATGCACTCGGCGAGGTGCGCGCGGTGCTCGGGACGCACGCGTGCGAGCAACGGAGCGAGCAGCGAGGCGAGCTCGTCGAAGGCGGCCACCACCGGCGCCGCGTCTTCGCAGCCGGCGGCGAGCGCGTCGAGCCGCGCGCGGGCGTCGGCGAACGCGCGCTCGAGGACGAGGAGGTTCGGCGCCGCGTCGAAATCGAAGAACTCGGGCAGGCAGTGGGTGACGCGCGCGACCTTCATCCCGACGAGCACGACCGCCGCGTCGAAGTCGTGGTGCAGGTCGGCGAGGCCACGCGCGTGCGCCGGCTCGCGGAGCGCGACGGACGCGCGGACGAGCGCGTGGACCGCGTTCCTGGCCCGACGCGCGTCGAGCGACGACGGCGGCTCGGGCACCTCGGCGAGATCGATCCCCTCCTCGCGCGCCACGTCCTGCGCCATCCGCAGCGCGCGCGCCGTCTCTTCGTCGAGGTCCATCGCGAAGGCCTCGGGCGAGTCGGGATCCCTCCCGTTCGCGCGATGCACCCACGCGCGCTGCTCGATGCGTCGAACCACGGCGCAGGACGAGGCCTGCGGGCAGCGTTCACAGAGGCGGTCACACCAGTTGTAGGTAGTTCCGAAGTCCATGTCGGAAGGTCGACCGGGACGGGGGCGCGGTTGCGTGGGATCGTATCTCGTCTCAGAGCACCCATCCGATCGCGCCAAGCGTCTCTACGGCGCCGAGTCGGAACGACCCATCGAGCGCTGCGGTCGTGGTCGCGAGCTGCGGGCCGAAGTACCAGCCCGGTGACGGCCGGACCATGATCGCCAACTTCGGCTGGAGGGCGAAGCCTACCCTCTCGCGCTTCTCCCACACGGGATCGAAGCGAGGCGAGGTCACCGTCACCTTCTCTGACGCGCGCACCAAGCCGACCCCCGCGGTCAGGCGCACGGTGAGCCAGCTCGCGACGCGGATGTGACCGCCCAGGTCGACGAGGTAGTAGCTCGAACGACCGCTCGCGTGCCCGTCGATCAGCCCGAGCTCCTTGGTGTAACCCGTGGCCCCCGCCTTGTTTTCCAGGTGCTCGTGCCAGTGCACGCCGAGGTAGAAGCCGGAGCGCGTGGTATACCCGAGCTGCAGGCCGAAGCCGGTTCCAAAGAGGAGGTTCTCGGACTGGCGCCGACTGTCGCCCCCGACCAGGGTGATCGCGACGCGCACCGGCGCCTTCGCGCCCTGCCACGGTGAGGTCGCCGGTTCGACGGCGTTCTTCGTGGCCGGCGCGACGTCGACCACGCGCGGGGTGCGCGGCGCGACGTCGGCCGGCGTCCGCACGAACGTCTGCGTGGCCTCGGGCTTCGGCCTCGCGGCGGCGGGCTTGGGATCGACGCACAGACCGGCGTCGCAGACGCGGTCGCCCTTGCACTCGGTGTCGCTCGCGCACGCCGAGGCGCGCTCGGCGCAGAGGATCGAGGCGAGGACGACCGCCGAGGACGCGATCATCCGGAGCTGTGAGCGGGTGTTTTCGGAGGCTCGCGGGTGGGACATGCCCCAGGTCGACGGCGGCCCGGCGGCGGTTGCGGGTTTTCTACCCCGCTCGTCGAACGAACCGCGCCATCGACACGTCGTCGCAGTACGTCCCGTCCTCGTACCGGATCTCCCGGACCAGCCTGCCCTCCTCCACGAACCCGAGCTTCCGGTACATCGCGATCGCCCGCGCGTTGGTCGCGAGCACACGCAGGTTCACCTTCTCGATCGTCGGATGATCGGCTGCCCACGCGAGGAGCCGCGTCACCAGGGCGGTGCCGATCCCGATGCCGCGCGCCTCGCGCGCCAACCCGACCCCGAACGTCCCGGTGTGCGCGATCCGCCGCCGTGGAGACGTCGCGAACGTGAGGTTGCCGACGATCGCGCCGCCGATCTCCACGACCAGCAGCAGCTTGTTCGAGTCGTCGTTCTGCCCGCGGATCCACGCGCGCTCCTCATCGAGCGTCGGCGCGAGCTCACCGGGTACGAGCACCTGCCCCTCGCCGTCTTCGACGAAGTCGCGCAGGTCGTCGAGCAACGCCTGCGCGTCGTCTTCGGTCGCGTTGCGGATGACCGCGGTGCGACCGTCCTTCGTCGTCACGTGCGTCGGTTCGACGAGCGCCATCGGGAGAGCATAGCTTCGACGCCGACTCGTCACTCCAGCGGGCACGTCCCCATCACGGCGTCTTTCAAGCGCATGCAGAGCTCGACCCAGTTGCGGACCGCACCGGTCTCCTGCCCGGCCGAGGTGGAGCCGAGCGCGCGCCTCCAGCAGGCACGATCGCCGTCGACCAGCTCGGGCAATCGCAGGGGCCATCGCGTGACGCCGGCCTGCTGCCCCGACCGGAAGTAGACCGGCGCGCCCGCCGGTGCGTGGCTGCAGTCGCTCCCGGCTCCCCCGCCGAGCATGCCGAGGCCGCCGAGACCGAAGTCCTCGTCGAGCTCGCCCTTGGCGCGCACCTCGTATTGCACGCACGGCGTGCGCATGGTGAAGAGCGGTCCGCTCGGCGTCGGGTGACGCGCGTAGACGTGGCGGTAGCCCTCGAGCACGTCGGAGTCCCACTCCTTTCCGGCGAGCACGAAGCTCCCGGAGATCAGGCCGATCGAGTGCGCGCCCTCCGCGTCGAAGCCACGCTGCGCGAAGAAGCTCGTGCCCGACGCGTCGGCCGGCACGGCGACCTTCGAGACGAGCGGCGGATCGACGTGGACCCGGAGACCGTCGGCGCCGCCGTGCAGCACCACGCCGGTCGCGAGCGTGACCGCGGTGCCGTCGCCGTATTGCGCGCGAACGCGGCGCGTGGTCACCGTGGCGAGCCCCGACCTATGCACCCATAGCGTCACCGCGAACGGGCCGAGCGCCTCCGGCGGGTACGTGCACGAGTAGCCGTGGGGACCCTCGGCCACGGTCTGGAGGCCCACGAAGTCGCCCCGCTCCTCGCCGGCGAGGAACAGGGCGTAGGCGGTGTCGTCGTCGAGGAGCGCAGACGCCTTCGACGGGGAGACCTCGGCGCGCATGCCCACCGACGCGTCGTCGGGCTGCTCGCGCAGGATCGCGAACGGATCGACCACGACCCACGCAGGGCGTCTCGCCGGCGAGGTGCTCGTAGACGCCGCTGCGACCGGAGCGGTCGCACGCGTCGCCGGCGCGCCGCACGAGACCCCGAAGGCGGGCAGACCGAGCGGTGCGAGGAGCAGGAGCGGCGCGAGGCGCATGGGGACCATTTCACGCGCGACGGCCGCGGGTTGTCCACCCCGAGCTCACGACGGCGCAGGGGTCGACGATCGCCCAATCAGCTGCTCCGCCCGATCGAGCAGCTCGGCCGCGTCGATCTTCCGCTTGAACCGGATCACCGTCCCCGGCACCTCGCCGTCGGCGCACGCGAGCGACTCGTCGATGCAGACGATCAGCCGCTCGGAGGGGGCGGCCCGTAGCGCCTCGAGCTTCGATCGCAGGTACTCGGGCGTGTAGAACCCGACCACCTCGACGAGCACCGACGCGCCATCGCGCGAGAGCGTGAAGTCGGGGAAGAACACCCGCTGGCCGACGCGGATCGCCTCGGTCTCGCGCCGGAGCGTCCACCCGCGATCGAGCCGGCGCACGTCGCGCGCGAGGACGCGCTCGAGCTTGCTGTCGGCGTCGCGCGGGAGGGCGTGGGTGCGGGCGATCCGGTCGGCCGCGTCGACCCGCACGGTGACCGGCTCGCCGGCGAGCAGACACCGCGCGTGCATGCGGAACCCGGGCGTCGACAGCACGGCCGGGAAGAACGAGGCGAGCGCGTTGCCGTATTTGGTGGTGTGGCGGAGCACCGCGAGCGGACCGGACACGTCGAGGCGGGTGCCGTGCTCGTCGACGGCATACGTGCACAGGAGGCCGGAGAGCTTGGCGAAGCGCACCACCGCGCGCACGTGCTCGCGGACGTGGGCGATCACCTTCTCGCTCCGGAGGAGGATCCCCTGCACCAGCGCGAGGTTGTACGCCTCGACCGCGTCGGACGCCGAGATCGACGGGCCGGCGGTGATCACGCGCGCCGCCGTTCGATCGGCGAAGAGGCTCGACGAGATCGCGTCGGGCGCCACGCCGAGCAGGGCCGCCGCGCGCGCGAGGGCCGCCGCGCGATCGGGCCGCAGGTCCTCGGCGGCGCACGGGAAGACGATCCGTCGGGCCGCGCGGGGCTCGACCGCCGCGACGATCTCGCTCCTGGTCTTCTTCATCAGCACCGCCGTGACGCCCTCGGCGATCTTGTCGGCGACGCCGTGCTGGCGCGCGAGCGCGCGCACGCGCTGGGGCAGCTGCGCGTCGCGCGCCCGGATCGTCCGCCCGACGAAGGCGTCGAACACGTCGAGGACGGCGCGGATCCAGACCTCGTCGCGCGCGGTGAGATAGCGCGGCGTCGCGAGCCCCTCGACCTCAGCGAGCGGCAGCAGATGTGCGGGCAGCAAGGCGCCTCCTCTTCGCGCGGGTGCGCGCTTCGTCGATGGTGTCGAGGGTGACGAGCTCGTAGGCGATCGCGCGCTTGCCCTCCTGCGGGCGCAGGATGCGGCCGATGCGCTGCGTGTGCTCGCGCGCGCCGAGCGCGCCGCCGGCGATGATCGCGACGCTCGCCGCCGGTACGTCGATGCCCTCGTTGAGCACGCGCGCGCTCGCGATCATGCGCACCTCGCCGGCGGAGAACCGCGCGAGGACCTCCTCGCGCTCCTCGCGCGCGGTCTCGGCGGTGATCACCGGCACGAGCAGGTCCTCGCCGATCGCATAGGCGTCCTCGGCGACCGCGGTGAACGCGAGCACGCGCTCGGGCCAGTGGCGCGTGGCGAGCGTCAGCACGACGTCGCGCTTGGCGCGCGGGAACCCCGCGAGCTTCGTCGCGCGCTGCATCGCGGCGAGGACGTCGCGGCCGCCCGGCACGCGCGCGATGGAGCCGATGATCGCCTGGAAGTCGGCGTTCGGGTTCACCCGACGGATCTCGCGCCGCAGCTCCTCGTACGGAGCGATGTCGCGCTCGTAGGCGGCGCGCTCGTCGGGCGCGAGCGCGACGTGCACGCGGACGATGTCGAAATCGGCGAGGTGCTTGCCGGCGAGATCGTCGATGCCGAGCTCGCACACCACCGGTCCGAGCAGATCGCGCAGCCGCCGCTCGCCGGGAGAGTCGGGATCGGGCGGCGTGGCGGTGAGCCCGAGCCGCACCGGCGCGACGCACATCTCGAGGGCCTCGGCCCGGAGCCCCGAGGCGAAGTGATGCGCCTCGTCGACGACCAGCATCCCGAACCGGTGGCCGTACGCGTCGAGCCGCCGGTACGCGCTCTCGAAGGTCATCACCGTGATCGGCTCGATCGAGAGCTCGCCGTCTCCGACCACGCCGATCGGACCCGGGTACATCGTTGCGATCACCGCGCGCCACTGCTCGAGGAGCGCGCGCGTCGGCACGAGGACGAGCGCGCTGCAGCCGGCGCGCGCGATGGCCGCGCAGGCGACGCGGGTCTTGCCGCTGCCGGTGGGCAGGACGACCACGCCGCGCCGCCCGAACGTCTCGAACGAGTCGATCGCCTGCTGCTGGTAGGGGCGCAGCGTCGGCGCGGTGATCGGCGCCTTCGGAACCAGCAGGCTGCCCGCGACGCGATCGTCGACGGCGCCGAGCAGCTCGCGGTACCGATGGGCGGGCGCGCGATGGAAGCCTGTGCGCGCGTCGTAGCGCACGAAGTCGAACCCGCCGGGATCGCCGTCGATGCGGAGCGTGCCTCGATCGAAGGAGACGGTGGCCATCGCCGCCGACCTAGCAGACCGCGTGCCGACGAGTTCCGCCGAGAAATGCGCGCCTGGAGACCGGCGGCGCCGGCGGATCGCCCGGCGGCCGCCGGCGGCCCGCAGCGTGACCGCCGGCGGAGCCCGCGCAACCAACCGCCGCCCCATGCCGAATCATCCTCATGGACCACGCGCCCACTGGAGCCCATTCGGTCTGCTGGTTGTTCGTTCACCTCGTGTGGTCGCCGCACCGGCGGTCGGCCGTCCTCACGCCGGACTGGGAGACACGAGCGGATCGCGCGATCCGCGCGAAGGCCTTGCAGCTGCGATGCGAGGTGCTGGCGTACGCCGCGTCAGGCGATCACGTTCACGTCCTGGTCCGCTACGACGCGACGATCTCGATCGCCGATCTGGTGCAGGGGCTGAAGGGCGTGTCGTCGCACGCGCTGAACGCGTCCGGGCCCTTCCGATGGCAGCGCGGCTACTTCGCGGAGTCCGTCCACCGACGCGATCTCGATCCACTTCGCGACTACATCGAGCGCCAGCGAACACGCCACGAACACTCGCAGCCATCATGTTGGCGGATCGACGAGGGCCTGACGAACGCCGAACCGCCCTCGTCGCCTGCTCGACCATGAGGCGCATCGTCTCGCCCGTGCGCGCCGTGCGGCACCTGCGGACTCGGAGCCCGCCGCCGGCGGGCTTCGGTCGATACGATCCCTGCCCCAGCCTTCCAGGCTGGGGATTCGAGCTCTTCCCGAACCGGGGTTGGTGACTGCTCGGGATTCCAACTTCTCCCGAACCGGGGTTGGTGACTGCTCGGGATTCCAACTCCTCCCGAACCGGGGTTGGTGACTGCTCGGGATTCCAACTCCTCCCGAATCGGGGTTGGTTCGGGCTTGGTCGCCGCTCAGCTCTTCGGCGTCGACGGCGTCGTCTTCACGAAATCCGCCGAGTTGTTGTTCGTGTCCTTGCCGGCCGGCACGCGCGAGATCGACGCGCCCGACGCCGGGCCGAGCGCGGCGGCCGTCTCGACGAAGGGGTTGGTCGCCGCGGCGGTGCCCCAGCCGACCGAGTCGACCAGCGCCCCGGTGTTGTCGCGCAGGCCGACCGAGCCGTCGTCGGCCACGCCGGAGGTGAAGGTGAAATCGGCGACGACGGGCGACGCCTCGCCGGCGAAGAGGCCGCTCACGTTGACCGCGAGGACGAACCCCTTGGCGACGACCTTGGCGCCGGCGGGGAACGTCACGAGGTTCGTGTCGCTGGTGCCGCCGGCCGACGGCCGATATGCCAGCTTCCAGCCGGTGATCGGCACGTCGACGTCGCACGGGTTGTAGATCTCGACGAACTCGTCGTAGCCCGAGGTGCCGCGCGTCTGCACCTCGTTGATCACGAGGTGGCAACCCACGGGCGCGTCGGTCACGGACGTGTCCGCCGTGTCGGCGACGAACGTGTCGGTCACCGACGTATCGGCGACGAACGTATCGGCCACGAACGTATCGGCCACGAACGTGTCGGCGACGAACGTGTCGGCCACGAACGTGTCGGCCACGAGCGTGTCGGCGACGAGCGTGTCGGCGCGCGTGTCGGTCCCCGAGTCCTTGCCGCCGTCGGCGATCGCCGTGTCGGGCGCCGAGGTGTCGGGCAGCGCGGTGTCGACCCCGCTCGCGTCGAGGCTCGAGCCCCCGGCGTAGCCATCCATGTCGTTGAACACCGTGCATCCGCACACGACGCTCAGAGCGGGCAGAAGCCATCGCCAACCGGTCGACATCGCCCCCGGACGCTAGCACGGCTGCGCCGGCCCGGCGAAACCGGCAGGCTCGTGCGTATGGCGATCGGAGGGCCTTTCAGAGCCAGCTCGCGACCTTGTCGCGGGCGGGCACGCCGCCCGCGTGCACGACCTTGCCGTCGATCACGACACCCGGGGTCGCGACGATCCCGTACGTCATGATCTCGCGCAAGTCCTCGACCTTGACGAGCTCGATCTCGACGCCCTTCTGGCGCGCGACCTCCTCGACCATCCGCAGGGTCGCCTTGCACTTGGGACACCCGGTGCCGAGCACCTTCACGTTCTTCATCGCGGCTCCTCTCACAGCACGGCGTTGAACACCGCGCCGACGATCACGATCCCGGCGGCCACCACGCCGACGAACACGGCGATGAGCTTCGGCCGGAGCACCTTGCGGAGGATGACCACCTCCGGAAGCGAGAGCGCGACGACGCTCATCATGAAGGCGAGCGCCGTCCCGAGCGCGGCGCCCTTCGAGAGCAGCGCGGAGACCACCGGGATGATCCCGGCGGCGTTCGAGTACATCGGCACGCCGATCATCACGGCGATCGGCACCGTCCACCACGCGCTGCGGCCCATGATGCCGGCGACGAGCTCGGTCGGGACGTAGCCGTGGATGCCCGCGCCGACGGCGATGCCGACGAGCACGTACGGCCACACCTTCCCGACGATCTCGCGCACCGAGGCGAACCCCGCGTCGAGCCGCTCGGCGAACGACGGCCGCTCGCCGTCGGCGGTGGCCTGCACCTTGGGCATGTCTCGCACCCAGGCCTCGAGGAGGTGCTCGAGGCGCAGGCGTCCGATGATCCACCCGCTGAGGATGGCGATCGAGAGGCCGAGCGCGAGGTAGAGCGCGGCGACCCTGAAGCCGAACATCGCGAAGAGCATCGCGAGCGCGACCTCGTTGACCATCGGCGCCGAGACGAGGAACGAGAACGTCACGCCGAGCGGGACGCCCGCCTGCACGAAGCCGATGAACAGCGGCACCGCCGAGCAGGAGCAGAACGGCGTGACGACGCCGAGGGTCGCGGCGAGGACGTTGCCCACGCCCTCGCGGCGCCCGGCGAGGAGCGCGCGGGTGCGCGCCGCGGTGAAGTACGTGTTGACGATCCCCATCGCGAGGACGACGCCGGTCAACAGCAGCAGCACCTTCGGCGTGTCGTAGAAGAAGAACCGCAGCGACTCGGCGAGGTGGCCGTCCTTCGCGACCGGCAACCGATCGACCAGCGCGGTCGACAGCGGCAGGAGCGACCGATAGAGCGTGAGCCACGCCGCCGCGAACACGACGAGGAACGCGCGCGGGTGACGCCGCGGCACGTCCCTGAGCTCGAGGACGACGCGACGCCGCGGTGTCGAAGCCGAGGGGACCATCTCATGCCCCGTAGACGAGCAACGCGGCGCCGATCAGGACCAGCGCGCCGCACACCTTCTTGAACAGCCCCGCCCCGCGCGCGCTCCACGCGACGTACCGCTGGACGAGCGCGGTCGACGCGCCTGCGCCGCCGACGACGCCGCAGTGCCCGATCGCGAAGGCGACGAGGATCGCCCAGCCGAACGCGGCGTGGGTGGTGGAGGCGCCGAGCACCAGGCCGAGCACCGGGGCGACGAACCCGAGCGTGCACGGGCCGAGGCCGACGCCGACGAACAACCCGGCGAGCACCGCGGCGAGCACGCCCTTGCGCGCGGGCGCCCACGGCTTCAGCCCCGGGAGCGCGATCAGATCGAGCAGGTGCAGCCCCGCGACGACCATGACGATCGCCGTCCCGACGCTCGCCCACGCGCGGTAGCGGACGAGGGCCTGACCGGCGAGCGCCACCACGCCGCCGATCAGCGCGAGCGAGAGGAACATGCCGCCCGCGAACGCGCCGGAGAGCGCGACGGCGCGGCGGCGGGGCAGGTCGGGCCCGGCGCCGCTCACGTACCCGACGACGAGCGGGATGGTCGCGAGGTGACACGGGCTGAGGAGCACGCTGAGCACGCCCCAGACGAGCGCCGCCGCGAGCGCGATCGGCAGCGCACCCTCGAGCGACGCGCCGAAGCGGACGAAGAGCTCCTGCACGGCGTCACCTGTTCGGCGGCTGGAGCGGGTAGCCGAGCGCGCGCCACCTCTCGACGATGTCCTTGGTCGAGAGATAGCCGGTGTGACGATACAGCTCGCGGCCATCGCTCCCGACGAAGACCTGCGTCGGGATGATCTCGACGCCCCACTCCTCGGCGAGCCGCGGCTGCTCCTGCACGTTGATGAACTCGATGGCGAGCTGACCGGCGTAGGTGCGATCGAGCTCGTCGAGCACGACCAGCATCGCCTTGCACGGCACGCAGGTGCGGGTGCCGAGATCGACGAGCTTCGGCAGCGGCGCCTTGGTCGTCTTCGCGGACGCGGCCTGCGTCGTCGACGCCCGATCGGCGGTGACCGGCTCGGTGCGTTTGAGCCAGAGGGGAACGCCGATCACCCCGACGACGAGGACGGCGGCGGCGAGCTGCTTCACGGTGGGCATCGCGCTCCATGGCATCGTGTATCGTCGATGCCAAGAACGAAGGTTAGTCCCGCCGCGGCGACCTATACATCGTTATCTGACGATAATTTCTGCGCGCTGGCCGACGCAATCTGTGCGCTCGGACGGCTCAGGTCGCGCCTTGGGCGGGCGTGGCGCACGGCGCCGGCACCACCTCGAGCGCGGGGTAGTACCTCCGCTGGATCCACAGCGCGACGTTCACCAAACCGATGAGCACCGGCACCTCGACCAGCGGCCCGATGACCGCGGCGAGCGCGGCGCCGCTGTGGATGCCGAAGGTGGCCACCGCGACGGCGATCGCGAGCTCGAAGTTGTTCGACGCGGCGGTGAACGACAGCGTGGCCGAGCGGCTGTAGTCCGCGCGGAACCGCTTGGCCATCCAGAACGACACCGCGAACATCAAGAGGAAGTAGACGAGCAGCGGCAGCGCGATGCGCAGCACGTCGAGCGGGAGCTGCACGATGGTCTCGCCCTTGAGCGAGAACATCACCACGATGGTGAACAAGAGCGCGACGAGCGTCAGCGGGCTGATTCGCGGGACGAACCTCGTCTGGTACCATTCGAGGCCCTTGGCCGAGACGAGCACGCGGCGGGTGAGGAACCCCGCGGCGAACGGCACGCCGAGGTAGATGGCGACGCTCTTGGCGATCTCGCCGATGGTGATCGCGACCACCACGCCCTTCAGCCCGAGCCAGGTCGGCAGGAGGGTGGCGAAGAAGTACGCGTAGATCGAGAAGAACAGGACCTGGAAGATCGAGTTGAACGCGACGAGCCCCGCGCAGTACTCGGTGTCGCCCTTGGCGAGATCGTTCCACACGATGACCATCGCGATGCACCGCGCGAGGCCGATGAGGATGAGCCCGAGCATGTACTCGGGCTTGTCGCGGAGGAAGATCACCGCCAGCGCGAACATCAGCACCGGACCGACGACCCAGTTCTGCACCAGCGACAGCGCGAGGATGCGCTTGTTGCGAAAGACCTGCCCGAGCTCCTCGTAGCGGACCTTCGCGAGCGGCGGGTACATCATCACGATGAGCCCCACGGCGATCGGCAGCGAGGTGGTGCCGACGCTCATCTTCTGCAGGCCCGTCGCGAACGCGGGCACCCAGAGGCCGAGCGCGATGCCGAGCCCCATCGCCAGGAAGATCCACAGCGTGAGGAACCGGTCGAGGAACGAGAGCTTGCCGGCGACGCCGGGATGATGGGCGGACATGGCTCGGGTGTGCTCCTCGATCAGAGGCCGGCGACCAGCACCTTGAGGCGACGCAGCGCGCGGGGCTCGATGCAGTAGCAAACGCGAGGCCCGTCGACCTCGCCCTTGATGAGGCCGGCCTCCTTGAGCACCTTGAGGTGCTGGGAGACGGTCGACTGCGCGAGCGGCAGCTCGTCGACGATGTCGCCGCACACGCACGAGGTCCGGCGGACCAGGAGCCGCACGATCTGCACGCGCGCCGGATGGCCGAGCGCCTTCGCCAGGGTCGCGAGCTCTTCGTCGGCCTCGTCGCCCTCGACCGGACGGAGATCGCGCTCCACGTTGGTGGGACCGCACGAGGTCGCTTTCATCGTAGGATGACGATGGTCTCCCGGCGGGCCGCCGTCAATGGCCGGGGGGCCTCGGTCATCAGTCGTCAGTCGTCAGTCGTCAGTCGTCAGTCGAGATGAGGAGACGACGGACGACGGGGACCGATCAGCGGAAGCGCGCCCACTTGCTGGAGTTGCGCAGCCACACGAAGCGCAGCTTGCCCGTGACGGGACGCGGCGAGCTCGGCGTCGGGAAGTTCGCGAAGTGGAAGCTCACCTCGCAGGTCCCGAGCTCGCCGTCCTTGTCCTCGAAGATGTACTCCTGCACGAACCGCTGCCGGTCCTCGCCCGCGAGCGGCGCGACCGAGCAGCCGACGATGTCGTAGCGATCCTGGCTGCCCTCGTACGCGGCGAGCTCGGCGCGCACCGCGTCGCGCAGCGAGGCCTCGCGCGACTGGCAGCCCGCGATCGCCAGGGCCACGAGCAGGAGCGCGCGCCTCACGGGTGCACCTCGAGGCGGACCGGGAACGTGCTCGGTCCGTGGTGCTTGTCCGACAGGCTGACGTACGGCGCCGGGCAGCCTGGCGCCTGCAGGAGCAGCGCCACCTCCGGCGTGCGCCAGCGTTCGATCTTGCCGCTCGTCCAGATGCGGGTCCCGTCGCCCAGCAGCAGGTACCGCGCGCCCGCCGGGAAATTGTGGCGCTGGCCGTCGCGGGTGTGGATCTCGATCTCGGTCACGTCGTCTGGGTTGGCGTCGTCGCCGGCGAAGAAGCGGATCTCGCGCAGGTTCGCCTGCGAGAACGTCTCGGTCGTCGCCCCGGAGAGCGCGTACAGCTCCGCCGCTTTCTCGCGGACGCTGTTCACCTTGCCGACCACGGTGATCATGACGCCGCCCGGCATCTTCTGGGGGCCGGGCGTCCAGTGGTACTCGTACTGGAAGGAGATGCCCTGCACCGCGCACTTGGTGCCGTCGCGCAGCGTCAGCGTCGCGAGCCCGCGCGCGACCGCCGGGCGGGCCTCGCGGCGGCGGACGAGCAGCACGACGGCGATGACCAACGCCAGCGCGCCGAGGATGCCGATCACGATCGGCGCGAGGCGGCGGCCCTCGTGGCCGGGCTCGTCCGGCTCGTCCGGCTCGGCCCGCTCGACGACCCGCGGCGCCATCGGACGCGCGACGAGGTACGCGAGCAGCGCGTCGCCGATGGTGTGCAGGTTCTTCGCCGCCTTCGTGGTGGCGCCGGCCTCGATCTCGCGACGGATCGCCTCGTCGACGTGCGCGCGACGCGGCGGGCGGTCACCGGCGACGGCGAGGATGCGCTCGGCGCCCTGGCGGTAGGCGAACAGATGCTCCTCGCGAACCTGCTTGTGGTCGCGGAGCCACTGCTCGAAGCCGTCGAAGTCGAAGGCCACGCGGTCTCCCGTCCGCACCAGCGTGAACGCGCGCGCGAACGGGGGCAAGCAGGAGCGTCGTCTCGGAACACGACGCTCCGCGCCGGCCGGGCGTGCGATCGCGAAATCGTGCTCCGCGTCCGCGGGCTGAAGAAATCAGCCCCCCGAGCCCCTGCAGGCTGAAGAAATCAGCCCGCCAACGCAGAGCACGGCCGGAGAGCCCACCGCCGACCCAGGCGGCACGCGCCGGCGAGGTCCCGGGGTCGCACCGTCGTGCGCAGGCGGCGGTCGGCGTGCGCGCGCGGCGCACGCCTACGATGCATATGGATATCAATTCAGTGTTTTATCGCGATGTCGTCACGCGCTCGCGATCCGGAGATGCCGGCGTCCGCCGCGGACGTTCCCGGCACGTGCCGGCAGGCGACGAGAGGCGTCGCTTCCGCGCAGGAACGGTCCTTCCACACTCCTTCCACAACGTGTCCGCACGACGCGGGGCGCGACGTCGTCGGGAGGGACAGAATATGTCCGCCGCCCGCGGAACGGGCCTTGTTGGATCGATCCTGCGGATGCAACATGCCCCCTGCGCTCGATGTCCATCCGCTTCATTCACGCTGCCGACATCCATCTCGACAGCCCGCTCACCGGGTTGAGCGCCTACGCCGGCGCGCCCGTCGACCTCCTGCGCACCGCCACCCGCCGCGCCTTCGAGGGCCTGGTCGACACCGCCATCTCCGAAGACGTCGACTTCATGGTCATCGCCGGCGACCTCTACGACGGCACGTGGAAGGACTTCAACACCGGCCTCTTCTTCGCCAACCAGATGGCCCGGCTCCGCCACGCCGACATCCGCGCCGTCGTCCTCCACGGCAACCACGACGCCGAGAGCGAGATCAGCGCGCGCCTCCGCCTCCCCGACAACGTCCGCGTCTTCGAGTCGCGCAAGCCCGACACCATCGCGCTCGACGACCTCCGCGTCGCCCTGCACGGCCAGAGCTTCCGGCAGCGCGCCGTCAGCGACAACCTGGTCAAGCACTACCCCGAGCCGCGCGCCGGCTGGCTGAACATCGGCGTGCTGCACACCGCCCTCGCCGGGCGCGAAGGGCACGAGAGCTACGCGCCGTGCGACGTCGACGATCTGCGCAGCCGCGGCTACGCCTACTGGGCGCTCGGCCACGTGCACGAGCACGAGGTCGTGTGCGAAGCGCCGTGGGTCGTCTTCCCCGGCAACCTCCAGGGCCGCCACGCGCGCGAGACGGGCCCGCGCGGCGCCGTGCTGGTCACCGCCGAGGGCGACGCCGTCCTCTCGGTGTCCCGCGTCCTGGCCGACGTGCTGCGTTGGGAGCACGTCCGCGTCGACGTCGAAGGGTGCGAGACCCTCGGCGAGGTGCTCGCCCGGGCCGACGTCGCGCTCGGCCGCGTCGAGAGCCTCGCCGACGGGCGTCCCGTCGCCGCGCGCGTCACCCTCCACGGCCGCACCGCGGCGCACGGCGAGCTGTTCGGGCGCGAGCAGCACGTGCGCGCCGAGCTGCAGTCCAAGGCCTTCGAGCTCGGCGTCGACCGCGTGTGGATCGAGAAGCTCCGCGTCGACACCACCCCCGCCTGGTCCGACGACGACCTGGCCGCCCGCGGCGACGCCGTCGCCGAGCTGCGCGCCATCCTCCACGAGGCCGCCGAAGACCCCGAGTTCATGTCCACCCTCGACAAGGAGCTCGGCGACATGCTCCTCAAGCTCGCGCCCGAGGTGCGCGCGAGCGACGACCCGCTCATCTCCGCCATCCGCGAGAAGCGCCTGCGCGACGTCGTCGAGCAGGTCGGTCCCGCGCTCGTCGCGCGCGTCTCGGGGGCGTGACCGATGCGCATCGCCCGGCTCGACCTCACCCGGTACGGTCGCTTCACCGACCGGTCGCTCGACCTGCCCGCGGGCGAGGTCGATCTGCACCTCGTGGTCGGGCGCAACGAGGCGGGCAAGTCGACCACGCGCGCGGGGCTCTCCGAGCTCTTGTTCGGCATCGACACGCGCACGCCGTACGCGTTCCTCCACGACTACCAGTCCATGCGCATCGGCGCGGTCCTCGAGCGCGGCGAGCGCCGCCTCGTCATCCAGCGCCGCAAAGGCAACAAGAACACGCTCCTCGGCGAAGACGGCCAGCCCCTCGGCGACGGCGCGCTCGCCCCCTTCCTCGGCGCCGCCGACCGCGCGTTCTTCGAGCGCATGTTCAGCCTCGATCTCGAGGCGCTCGCCGAGGGCGGCCGCCAGCTCCTCGACGCGAAAGACGACATCGGCCGCATGCTGTTCCAGGCGAGCGGCGGCCTCGCGCGCTTCGGCGAGGTCCTCGACGAGCTCGACCGCGAGCTCGAGCAGCTGTGGGCTCCCCGAAAGAGCGGCACCCGCGCCTACTACACCGCGCACGACCAGCTCGAGGCCGCCGACAAGTCCTTCAAAGAGGGCGTCGTCCGCGCGCAGGACTTCCATCGCGCCGAGGCGGCGGTCGACGAGGCCAGGGGCGAGGTCGACCGGGCGGCGCAGCGCCACGCGACGCTGGTCCGCGAGCGCTCGAGGCTCGAGCGCATCAAGCGCGTCTCCCCGGCGCTCGCACGCCGGCGCAAGCTCCTCGACGACGTCGTCGCGCTCGCGAACGTCGCGCTGCTCCCGAGCAGCGCCGCCCGCGATCTGCAAGACGCGACGGCGAAGATCGCCCTCGCCGACGCCGATCTCGAGCGGCTCGCCCGCGACGTCGCGCAGGCGGCGGCCACCCGCGACGCGGCCGTCGTCGACGACAAGCTCCTCTCGCACGCGGCCGACATCCGCGCCGCGGGCGAGCGTCGCCAGCAGCTCAAGAGCCACCCCGGCGAGATCGGCAACTGCATCACCGAGGTGCACCTGCTCACCAGCGAGGTCGAAGACCTCGCCGGACGGCTCGGCTGGGGGCGCGGCTCGCTCGACGACCTGCGCGCCCACATGCCCTCCGAGCTCGCGCAGCAGGAGCTCGGGCGCCTCATCGCCGGCCACGAGAAGCTGCTCCGCGAGCGCGACGCGGCCGCCAAGGCGCTCGCCGACAGGGTCGCCGAACGCAACCGCCTCGCGTCCGACCGCGATCCCTCGCGCGACGGCGGCCCGCCCGACGCCCTCGTCGACGCGCTCGAGCGCGCGCGCAAGCTGGGCGACGCCGACCGGGCGCGGCAGCGCCTCGCCGATCCGGCCAAGGCGCTGTCGAAGAAGGTCGACTCGGCGCGCAAGCAGCTCGCCCCGTGGACGGGCGACGTCGAGGCCCTCCGCGCCGTCGTGCCGCCGCCCGACGAAGAGATCGAGGCCATCGCGAGCCGCCTCGCGCGCATCGATCAAGCGCGCGATCAGGCGCGGGCCGAGCGGAGCACCGCGTCCGGCCTCCTCGATCAGCGTCGCCTCGAGGAGCGCCAGGTGCGGCGCGACGCGCGCCCCGTCACCGCCGACGAGCTCGCCGGCGCGCGCGCCGTGCGCGACGAGCGGTGGAGCGGGCTGCGCGCGTCCATCGCGGCCGGCGCCCCGCCGCGCGAAGCCGAGGTCGACGAGCTGAGTCGCCTCGTCGCCGAGGCCGACGCGCTCGCCGTTCGCCGCTTCGACGCGGCCGAGGCCTCGGTCGAGCTGCAGAAGATCCGCGCCGACATCGAGCTCGGCGACCAGCACCTCGCGTCGCTCGACGCGCGCCTCCGCGAGCACGACGAGGCGCGCGACGACGCCAGACGCGCGCTCGTCGCCCTGCAGCGCGGGCTCGGCGTCGCGCTCGACACGCCGGCGGCCCTCCGCGCGTGGGTGCACGCGCGCGCCCACGTGCTCGATCTCGCGGCGCAGACGCAGAGGTCGCCGCGGCGACCGACGAGCTGCGCGCCACGCTGACGGCCATCGGCGCGGCGACCGACGGGCGCACCTTCGCCGGCCTGGTGCGGCTCGCCACCGAGTCGGCCGCGGGGCTCGAAGGCGCGCGCCTGCGGCAGGCGCAGCTGATCGAGCAGCTCGCCGACGTCGACCGCTCCATCCCCGAGCTCGAGCGCGCGCGCGACGAGGCCGAGCGCGCGGTCGAGGGCTGGCGCGTCGCGTTCGCCACGCAGGTCGCCGAGCTCGGCCTCGGCCGCGTGAAAGAGCCGGAGGTCGCCGGCCAGGCGCTCTCGCTCCTCCGCGAGCTCGGCGCCAAGCTCGCCGAGATCGACGCGATCGAGACCCGGCGCATCGCCACCATGCGCCGCGAGCTCACGGCGTTCGCCGCAGAGGTCGGGCGGCTCTCGCTCGCCGTCGCCCCCGAGCTCGCCGGTCGCGACGCGATGGAGGTCGTCCCCGAGCTCGTCCAGCGCGTCGCGCGCGCCGACGAGGCGCAGCGCACGCACGTCGCGGCCGCGAACGACGTCGCGAAGTGCGAGGTCGCACGGCACGACGCCCGCGCCGCGCGCGCCGAGGCCGAGGCGAGGCTCCGTCCCCTGCTCGACGCCGCCGACCTCGCCGAGATCTCCGCGCTGCACGTCGCCGTCGAGCGCTCCGATCGCCGCCGCAAGGCCGAAGACGATCTGCGCGCGGCCGAGCAGCACCTCGTCGAGATCGGCGACGGCCGCTCCCTCGACGAGCTCGACGACGAAGCGGGCTCCGAGACCGACCCGGCGGTCATCGACGATCGACTCGCCTCGCTCGACGAGGAGCTCCGCGCGCTGTCGCACACCCAGAAGGACCTGGCGGTCGCCCTCGCCGACGCCCGCCGCGCGCACGAGAAGATCGCCGGCCAGGCCGACGCCGCGACCGCCGCGTCGCAGCGCAGCGAGGCGGTCGCGAAGATGAGCGAGGCCATCGAGCGCTACGTGCGGGTGAAGACCGCGCGCGAGCTACTCCGCTGGGCCATCGAGCGCTATCGCCGCGAGAAGCAGGGGCCGCTCCTCGCGCGCGCGAGCGAGCTGTTCGCCACGCTGACGCTCGGCGAGCTCGAGCGGCTGGTCGTCGAGTACGACGACAAGGACCAACCGCGCCTCGCCGGCGTCCGCCGCGACGGCTCGGGGGTGTCGGTCGACGGCATGAGCACCGGCACGGCCGATCAGCTGTTCCTCTCGCTGCGCATCGCGGCGCTCGAGAAGCACCTCGAGGGCGCGGCGCCGCTGCCGTTCGTCGCCGACGATCTGCTCGCCCACTTCGACGACGAGCGCGCCGGCGCGGCCTTCCGCGTGCTTTCGGAGCTCGCGCGCCGCACCCAGGTGCTGTTCTTCACCCACCACGAGCACCTGGTCGACGTCGCCCGCCGCGCGCTCGGCGACGCGTTCCACGTGGCCCGGCTCTGATTCTCCGGAGCGACCCGCGATGACCCTCCACGCCTACCGCAGCCAGCGCGTCGAAGATCTCGTGCGCGAGCTCGCGGCGCTGCTGGCTGGGTCGTGGCCCGACGATCCGTTCGCGGCGGTGCCCATCGTCGTCGGCAGCCGCGGCATGGAGCGCTGGCTGCGCCACGAGCTGGCCACCCTGCTCGGGAGCGTCGCGCAGATCGACTTCCTCTTCCCGCGCAGCGCGTTCGAAGAGACCTCGCGCGCGCTGCTCGGCGACGCGCCGGCCACGAAGACGAGCGACGCCTGGACGGGCGCCACCCTCACGACGCGGGTGCTCTCGCGCATGCGCGCGCGCCTGCACGAGCCGGCGTTCGATCGGGTGCGGCGCTACCTCGGCGACGGCGAAGGCTGCGTGCGCGCGCGCGAGCTCGCGTTCGCGCAAGAGGTCTCGGGCACCCTCGAGCGCCTGCTGCACGATCGTCCCGACGACGCCCTCGCCTGGGTCGCGCCCGAGGCGCGCGGTCGCCTCGAGGGCAGAGTCGGCGGCAAGAAGGCACCTCCAGCCGAGCACGCGTGGCTCGCCGCGCTGCTCTCCGATCTCCACGCCGAGATCGACGAGCCCTCCCCGGCCCAGCGCCTCGCCTCGCTGCGCGCGCTACCGCCTTCAGCGAGCGGCCGCTCGCTGATCGTGTTCGGCCTCTCCACGCTGCGCCCCGGCGACAAGCAGCGGCTCGCGGCGCTCGCGCGTCACGTCGACCTGCACGTCTTCGCCCTCGCGCCGTCGTCGGAGTGGTGGGAAGACATCCGCAGCCGCCGCACGGTGCTCGCCGCGCTGCGCGTCGCCCGCACCGAAGACGAGATCCACGCCTGCCTCGCCGAGCTCGATCGGCGCAACCTGATGCTCGCCGCCAACGGCGCGCCGAGCCGCGACCTGCAGCTGTGGCTCGAAGACACCGAATACCGCGAGCCCAACCCCCCGGGGAAGCCGCCGCCTCCCTCGACGCTGCTCGGCCTCCTGCACGGGTGGATCGACGAGGCCGCCGACAACCCCGAGCCCGGCGCGTGGCGCGCGCACGCGGGCTGCGCCTCGCTCGAGGTGCACGCGTGCCACGGGCCGCTCCGTCAGTGCGAGGCGCTGCGCGACGAGCTGCTCCGTCGCTTCGCCGCCGATCCGACCCTCGAGCCGCGGCACGTCCTCGTCATGACGCCCGACGTCGCCACGTACGCGCCGCTCCTCGCGGCGGTGTTCGCGCGCAAGAGCGAGGGCACCCCGTCGATCCCGCTGCACATCGCCGATCTCGGCCTCCGCGCGACCAACCCGGTGGCCGACGCGCTCCTCCAGGCGCTCGAGCTCGCCGACGAGCGGGTCACCGCCTCGCGCCTCCTCGATCTCCTCGCGTTGCGCCCGGTGCGCGCGCGGTTCGGGCTCGACGACGACGATCTCGGCGATCTCCGCGGCATGATCGTCGACTCGGGCATCCGCTGGGCGTGGAGCGCCGCCGATCGCAAGCTCCACGATCAGCCGGAGCTCGATCAGAACACCGTGCGCTTCGGCCTCGAGCGGCTCGCGCTCGGCGTCCTCATGCACGACGAGGGCGGCCTCATCGTCCTGTCGGGCGACGGCCTCGGCCCTGCCGCCCCGCTCGAGGTCGCCACGCGCGATCGGGTCGAGCGGTTCGGCCGCCTCGCGCAGGCGTGCCGCACCCTCGAGTCGGTGCGCGATCGCGTCGCCGGTCCCGCCTCGATCGACGCCTGGCGCGGTCGCCTGCGCGCGCTCCTCGACGACCTCACCCTCGTCGAGGGCAACGCGGCGTGGCTGCGGGTGCAGGTCGACGAGACCCTCGACGAGCTGCTCCCCGAGGGCGCCGGCGCGGGCCTCGAGCTCGATCGCTCGGCGATCACCGCCCTCGCGCGCGGCGCCTTCGATCTGCCGCAGCACGGCGATCGTCCGGTCACCGGCGCGGTGACCGTGTGCGCGCTCGAGCCGATGCGCTCGGTGCCGTTCCGCGTGGTCGCCATGGTCGGCCTCGACGACGGCGCCTTCCCGCGCGCCGGCCGGGCGCCCGCGTGGGACCCGTTCGCCGCCGCCCGCTACGGCGAGTACGACCGGCGCACGGTCGATCGCCACCTCTTCCTCGAGGCGGTGCTCTGCGCGCGCGACGCGCTGCTGCTCTTCGGCACCGGCTTCGAGCCGAAGCGCGGCGCGCACGCGCCGCTGTCGGTGGTCGCCAGCGAGCTGCTCGAGGTCGTCGCCGCCGCGGTCGGCGGCAAACCCGACGATCTGCTGGTGCGTCACCCGCTCCAGCCGTGGAGCGTCGACCTCTTCGCCGACGAGCGCCGCCGCCCGTTCGATCGACTGTGGGTCGACGCCGCCACCGCGATGCGCGGCGAGCGCACGGTGTTCGGCCTCGGCGCGACCCCGCTCGACGCGACGTGGCCAGAAGAAGAGAACGCCGCCGATTCCCTCTCCGCCGAGCAGCTCGCCTTCGCCCTCACGAGCCCGCAGAAGGAGCTGCTCGGCAAGCGCCTCCGCCTCGCGCTCGAGGCCGAAGACGCCGCGGTCCCCGATCGCGAGCCGATCGAGCACGACACGCTGGAGGTCTGGTCCATCCGCGAGCGTGCCCTGCGCGCCCTCGAACGACACAAAGAGGTCACCGTCGACTCCATCGAGGCGCGCCTGCGCGCCGAGGGCGTCCTCCCGCTGCAGGCGGGCGGTCGCAAGGCGCTCGAGGACTGCATGCGCGACGCGCGATCGGCGCGGGAGCGGGCCGAGCGGCTGGCGGGCGGGCCGGTCGAGGAGCTCCAGCTCGCGTGCGAGGTCGACGGCGTCACCCTGAGCGCGATCGCCACCGACGTGCGCGCCGTCGGCGACCGGCGCGACCTCGTGTGGACGACCGCCAGCAAGAAGCCGAACCTGCGCAGCCAGCTGATCGGCTGGATCACGCTGCTGGTCGCCTGCGCGTCCGATCGCGCCGTGCGCGCGGCGTGGGTCGTCGGCTGCAACACCACCTTCGAGCTGCGCGCGCCCGCCGCCGAAGCGGCGCGCACGCACCTGCGCGCGCTCGTCTTCGCCTGGAAGGCCGCGCGCCGCGGGCCGCTCCTCTTGTTCCCGAGCCTGTCGTGCCACGCGCTCGCCGGCCGGCGCGACCACCCGCAGCTCCCCGCGCGCACCGTCGTCCTCGACACGCGCGAGCGCTGGGAGGGCGCGCCGTTCATGCGCGGCGACGTGACCGATCCGTGGGTGTCGGCGCTCTTCGGTCACCTCTCGATCGAAGACCTCGGCGACCTCGCCGAGACGCTCCTCGAGAACGCCGAGGCCGTGTGGGGCCCGCTGCTCGACGCGAGGAGCGAAGCATGACCGCGCGCCCGTGGAACGAGACGAGCGATCTCCCCGAGCGCACCACCTGGCTCCTCGAGGCGAGCGCCGGCACCGGCAAGACCTACCAGATCTCCGGGCTGTTCCTGCGCCTGGTCGCCGAGCACGGCGTCCCGGTCGATCGCGTCCTCGCGATCACCTTCACCAACGCGGCGACCACCGAGCTGCGCGACCGCATCCGCGCGCGCCTGCGCGACGCGCTCGCCGCCCTGCGCGCTCCTGCGGCCAAGACCGACGACACGATCGTCCAGCACCTGCTGTCGCTCGGTCGCGCCGATCCGATGATCACGCGCCTCGAGCTCGCGCTTCGGGCGTTCGACGTCGCGCCCATCTCCACCATCCACGGCTTCGCGCAGCGCATGTTGCAGGAGCTCGCCTTCGACTCCGGGCAGGATCCCGAGCTCGAGCTCCTCTCCGACGCGAGCGAGATCGTCGAGCAGATCGTCGACGACACCCTGGCCACGCTCTACGCGCGCGCCTCGGTCGACGAGATCGCCGTCTTCGCCGCGGCCGGCGTGCGCCGCGAGCTCCTCCTCAGGGCCGCCAACGCGATGGGCGCCGCGTCCGCGCCGACGGTGTCGCCGGCGGGCGGCAGCGCGATGCTCGACGACCTCGCGCGGGTGAGCGCGTTCTGCGAGGCGGCGCGCGTCATGCGCGCGCGCTGGCACGAGGGAGCAGCGGCGTTCGCCGCCCTGCGCGCCGACGTCGACGCCGGCCGCTTCAACGGACGGGCGATCACCGGCAAGCTGCTCGACGTCTCGCTGCGCGACGTCGGCGCCTGGCTCGACGAGGGCGCGCTGCTCACCAACAAGGAGGCGACCGCGTTCCGAAGGCTGCGCGTCGAGGCGCTGAGCGGCGCGTGGAAGGGCAAGGGCGAGCTCTACACCCGTCCCTACTTCCGGCTCATCGAGGCGTTCGACGCCTTCTGCGAGGAGCACGAGGCCTTCTTCGGCACCTTCGCGCCGCTCGCGTGGTTCGCGCGCAACGCGCGCGAGCGCGTCGAGCGCGAGATCACCCGGCGGCGCGCCCTCACCTTCGACGCCATGCTCTCGCGCCTCGCCGAGCGCATCGCCGGCGAGGGCGGCGAGCAGAGCCCGCTCGCCGCGCGCATCCGCGAGCGGTTCCACGCGGTCTTCGTCGACGAGTTCCAAGACACCGACGACGCGCAGTGGACGGTCATCGAGGCGGCGTTCCACCGCCACCGTCGCCTGTTCCTCATCGGCGATCCGAAGCAGGCGATCTACGCGTTCCGCGGCGCCGACGTGCACGTGTACCTGAAGGCCAAGGGCGGGGTCGTCGACGATCGGCGCTACACCATGGTCCACAACTGGCGCTCCGATCCGCGCACCGTCGCGGCGATGAACCACCTGTGGCGTCAGGGCTCCGGCGCCTTCGATCAGAGCCACATCGACTACGTCGAGGTGCAGGCGAAGCGGCCGAACCGGCTCTCGCCGGGCGGGCCGGGGCTCGAGGTGCGGTGGCTCGACGCCCGCGTCGACGGCGGGGCGGCCGGCGCGCGCCTGACCTCCAAGGACAACGCGCTCGCCGCGCGCCTCGCCGCGCGCGAGGCGGTCGCCTGGCTCGAAGGCGCGCGCGGCGCGATCGTCGACGATCGAGGCGCGCACGCGGCGTGCGACGGCAAGGAGCGCCGCGTCGAGCCCGCCGACGTGGCCGTGCTGGTCAACAGCCACGACGAGGCGCAGGAGGTCCGCAAGGCGTTCCAGCGGGTCGGCATCCCGTCGGTCGCGGCGTCGAAGGGCTCGGTGTTCGCCACCGGCGTCGCGCGCTGGCTCGCCGCCTGGCTCGACGCGGCGGCCGGCGCCGGGCGCGATCGCGAGGCGCGCACGGCCGTGGTCACGCCGCTCTTCGGGTGGACGGGTCCGGAGCTCGCCTGGGCGCTCGCGGTGGCCGAGCGCGGCGACGAGGCGCGCGCCGAGGCGGAGGCGGCGAAGGTGCAGGTCCGCGACTGGAACGCGTGGACCGAGCGCCTGCGCGACGCCGCCGAGCGCTGGCCGCGCCACGGCTTCGCGCGCACGTTCGATCGCGAGGCGACCGACTGCGGCGTGTACGCGCGCGTGCTCTCCATGCCCGACGGCGAGCGGCACGCCACCGATCTGCGCCACCTGTTCGAGCTGCTCCACGTCGAGGAGCGCTCGCGCCGCTGCGGGCCCGCCGCGCTCGCCACCTGGCTCCGCGCCGAGGCCGAGACCAACGACGAGACCTACGCGCAGCGCCTCGAGAGCGACGCGCGCGCGGTGAAGATCGAGACCGTCCACGTGAGCAAGGGCCTCGAGTACCCGATCGTGCTCCTGCCCTTCGGTTGGTCGGCGCGGCGCGAGATCGATCAGGGCGAGCCCCTCACGCTGCGCGACGAGAGCGGCACCACGCTCGACGTGCACGTCAAGGGCACGGCGGGCCGTGCCGCCGCCTACACGCGGTGGCGCGGCGAGCAGCGCCGCGAGGGCCTCCGCAAGCTCTACGTCGCGCTCACCCGCGCCAAGCACCGCACCATCGCGTGGTACGGGCCGGTCGGCGGCGACGGCAGGGCGACCAGCGCGACGCCGCTCGGCCGCCTGCTGATGCGCGACCGCGCGCGGAGCGGGCTCGACGACTCGACCATGCCGACGTTCGGCAACGGCGACGCCGCGAGCGCCGGCGCCCGACCATGGACGACGGCGCAGCAGCGGCTCGACGATCTCGCGCAGACCTCCGACGGCGCGTTCGCGTGGACGGCCGAGGGTCCGCTCGGCGCGCCGGCGAGCTGGGAGGCGCCGGCCGAGATCGCCGCCGAGCTGCACGCCGCCGCCTGGCCCGCCGATCGGGCGTCGATCGTCGGCCCGTGGCTGGTCACCAGCTACAGCGGCCTCGCCGCCGGCAGCGCCGCGCCCGATCGCAACGAGAAGGTCGCCGCCGATCCGCTGCCCACGCTCGACGACGAGGCGCGCGCGCGCGTCGACGAGGTGAGCATCGAGCGCCCGCCGCTCGAGACGTTCCCCGATCTCGCGCGCCTCTCCCTCGGGCGCGGCACCGAGTACGGCACCTGGGTCCACGGCGTGTTCGAGGAGCTCGACTTCACGACCGGCGCCGCGAAATGCGGCCGCCCCGCGGCGGCGCTCGTCCGCACGCTCGGCGCGCGCCTCGGCTTCGGCGACGACAGCGATCACGCGCGCGAGCTCGAGGCCATGCTCCCGCGCCTGCTCGACACGCCGCTCGACACCGCGCGCGGTCCTGCGCGCGACTCGACGCGCGAAGGCGACCCGATGCGGGGCCTGCCGCCGGGGCTCACGCTGCGTCGGCTCTCGAGCGCCGATCGCCTCGACGAGCTCTCCTTCGATCTGCGCCTCGGCGACGGCACCGCCTTCCGTCGCGAGGGCGGCCCGCACGATCGCGAGTCCCTCGAGCGCCGCCCCGGCTGCGTCGATCCGCGCAAGGTCTACGACGCGATCCTCGCCGCCGAGGGCCGCGCGTCGCGGTGGGTCGCCTACCAGCGTTCGCGCCGCGACGCCGGCCGCGCGCTGATCGGCAGCATGGTCGGCGTCCTCACCGGCTCGATCGATCTCGTGTTCCGCGCCGGCGGGCGGTACTTCCTCGCCGATTACAAGACCAACCGCATCGGCACCTCGGCGCCGGGCCACTACGCGGGCGCGTGGCTCGACTGGGAGATGGCCACCGCGGGCTACCCGCTGCAGGCGCTGCTCTACACGCTGGCGCTGCATCGCCACTTGAAGGCGCGCCTGCGCGGCTACGACTACGACGCGCACGTCGGCGGCTACCTCTACCTGTTCCTCCGCGGCATGTCCGGGCCCGAGACGCCCCGCGATCCTTCGACGGGCCGCTGCCTCGGCGTGCTCGGCGATCGCTGGTCCAAGCAGGTCATCGAGGCGCTCGACGAGGCGCTCTGTCCGCCGGCGGAGGTGACCCGATGAGCGCCTTCCTGAAGCGCGCGCAGCCCTTCCTCGATCAGGGCGTGCTCTCGTGGGCCGACGTGCACGCGGTCGACCTCGTCTCGCCCCGCTTCGGCGAGCGCGACGCGGAGCGCATGCTCGGCCTCGCGTTCGCCGTGCGCGCGCCGCGCACCGGGCACGCCGGCGTCGATCTCGGCGCGGTGGCGAAGCAGCTCGACGACGAGCGCCTCGTCCGGGGCACGCGCTTCGTCGACGACGAAGACGACGTCGAGCCCGCGCTCGCCGAGTCGCTCCCCTGGCCCGAGGCGGCCGGCTGGCAGCGACGCACGGCCGAGTCGCCGCTGGTCGGCGGCCCCGCCGATCGCGATCGCCCGTTCGTCCGCCAGGAGCTCGGCGACGCGACGCTGCTGCTGACGCGGCGCATGTTCCACGAGCAGGAGCTGGTCGCCGATGCGCTGCGGGGCCGCGCGCGCGCGCTGGTGCCGCCCGAGGCGCAGCTCCCCGACCTCGACGCGACGCTCGGGCGCCTCTTCCCCGACGAGCCCGGCGGCGAGAGCGCGCGCGCGGTGCGACTCGCGGCGTCGCAGCGCCTGGCCATCGTGATCGGCGGCCCGGGCACCGGCAAGACCTTCTCCATCACCCGCCTGCTCGCCGCGCTCCTGTCCGATCGGCGAGCACCTACCGGCGCCCGCCGGGGAGGCGAGCGGCCGCTGGTCATCGCGCTCGCCGCGCCCACCGGGAAGGCCGCGGTGCGCATGCGCGAGGCGATCCGCGAGGCCACGGCGGCCGGCGCGACGCCGCGCCTCGAGGTCGACGAGGGCGTGCGCACGGTCCTTCAGACGCTCGACTCGATGACGCTGCACCGGCTGGTCGGCGTGCGCCCCGACGGCACCACGCGGCACGGTCCGAAGCACCCCATCCCCGCCGACGTGATCGTCGTCGACGAGGTCTCGATGGTCGATCTCGCGAACATGCGGCGGCTGGTCGAGGCGGTGCCGGCCGAGGCGCGCCTCGTGCTCCTCGGCGATCGCGATCAGCTGGCGAGCGTCGAGGCGGGCTGCGTGCTCGCCGATCTGGTGGGCGACGGCGCGAGCGGGCCGCTCGCGAGCAACGTGCAGGCCTTCACCCGCTCGAGGCGGTTCTCGAGCGCACCCGACGTGGCGCTCATCGCCGCGTGCCTCCAGAGCTACGCGACGAGCATGCGCGACGTCCCGGCCGATCCGGCGGCCCGCTCGCCGCGCGCGGTCGACGTGTTCATGAACCGCGCGCGCGCCGAGGGCGAGCGCTGCCCCGGCGAGCGCGTGCAGTGGCTCGGCGCCCCGGAGCCCGGCGCCTACGGCGCGCGCCCGACCGAGGCGCAGCTCGACGCGCTCGCCAGGCCCTACACGCACGGGTTCGACGCGCTCGAGGCCGGCGGCAAGCGGCGCCTCCCGGGGTACGCGGAGCTGCTCAGAGAGCACCAGCTGCCGTCCGGCCACTACGCGCGCACGCTCCACGATCCGCGCGTGCAGCGCGCCATCCTCGACGCGCTCGATCGTCACCGCGTGCTCGCCGTGCATCGCCGCGGGCCGCTCGGCGTCTCCGGCGTCGAGAAGGCGCTCGCCGCGCGGGTGCGCGCGTTCCTTGCCGAGAGATGGGGCGCGCGCGAAGGCCAGCGACACTGGATCGGCCGCCCCATCCTCATCACCGAGAACGCCTACGACGTGAAGCTGATGAACGGCGACGTCGGCGTGGTGCTGCCCACCGCAGACCGCATCGCGGCGGTGTTCCCCGACGAGCGCCCCGGCGAGGTCCGCGCCGTCGATCTGTCGCGACTGCCGCCGCACGAAGGCGCGCTGGCCATGACGGTGCACAAGTCGCAGGGCTCGCAGTTCGATCGGGTGTCGCTGGTGCTCGCCGGGCGCGCGTCGCCCATCCAGACGCGGGAGCTGGTCTACACGGGCGTGACCCGCGCGAAGAACCAGCTCGCGTGGCTCGGAGCCGAGGCGGAGCTCCGCGACGCGCTCGATCGCCGCGTCGCGCGCGCGAGCGGCCTGGCCGCGCTGCTTCGCTGAACGCTACGTCAGCGCCGGCGCTTGGGCGGCAGGAACGCGCTGGCGATGGCGTCGCGCATCGCCTGCTCGAGCGTGTCGAGCGTGCGGCGCTTGGGCGCCGGCTTCTTCGGGGTCGTCGATTTCTTCGCGCGCGCGGAGCCCTTCGGCGGAGCGGCGCTCTTGCGCGCCGTCGCGGCGCTCCTCTTCCGGCTGATCTGCCGGGTGATCTGCGAGGTCGCGACGGGGAGGGTCGTCGACGGCAGCGCGTTCTCGGCGCGCGTCGAGAGCACCCGGTCGGCGTCGACCTGGATGCCGAGCATCTCCTCGATCGCCGCCGCGTCGAGCACCGTCGGGTCGACGGGCGCCGCGTCGCCGTCGGCCGAGAGATCGACCAGCGCGCGGTGATCGACGGAACGCAGCAAGAACAGCAGCTCGGGCCGCTCGTCGAGCCGCGCGCCCACGCCGTACAGCGTGGCGGCGACGTGCTTGCACATCGCGACGCGCTCCGGGCACGAGCAGGTGAAGGCGATCTCGTGCGGCGCGGGCAACACCCCGCGATCGCGGTGGCACAGCGCCTCGAGCACTTGCCGCGGCACCGCGCCCGCGAGCAGCGCGGAGGGCGACCGTACGTCTCCACGCGACGCCGCGATGAGGTTGCGCCAGTGGAGCTTGCCCACTCGCTCGACGCGGATGGAGACGAAGTACAGGAAGGTGCCCTGCACGCGCGCGTCGACGCGGCCGCGGGAGACACGAAGATCGAGCACCGACCCGTTACGCACGTAGCTGCGGCCGCGCGGCATGCGCTCGGCCCATTCGCCGTGGGACTCGAGGTTGGCGCACCAGGCGCGCCCCCAGAACGAGCGCGTGATGTCGCCGGCGATCGGCGGCACCGGATCGAGCTCGTCGAGCTCGTCGATCAGCGCGCCTCCGGCGAGCGCGCCGTGCTCGGCGGCCGTCGCGTGGGCGTCGAACCCGCCGAAGTACGAAGAGCGCGCCGTCCGCACGGCGCGGCGTCGTCGTAAGTAGGGCATTTGCGATTCATCTTCATCGACGGGTGCATCGATGTCGATGCACCGAAAGCGTCATGAGCCGCGCGAAGAGATCGATCTCATGTCCTGTTTGCACGGCAGAGGCCGCCGCGAGCGAGCGCGCGTCGATACGCTCTCCGATGGTGCCGTGGTGGGGAGCGGAACGCCGGAAACGTTCCGCTTCCGCACAATCCAATGGCTACGATCGATCAGCCGGACGAACGGCTCACGAGCCGGTCGAGATATCGATCAGCACGCGGAGCGGCGGGCCCGTCACGTGCAAGTCCTCGACGTGGCAACGGTCGGCCGCGCGCACGAAGCGCATCGAGACCCGCGAGTCGCCGACGCGCATGTTCTCGATCGAGAGCTCACCGACGGTCGGCGGCAGCCGCGGATCGCGGATCATGAGCTCGCGGTTTCCGGCGTCGAAGTGGATGCCCAGGGTCGCCTGCAGGAAGAGGTACGGAGCCGCGGCCGACCACGCCTGCGGGCTGCACGCGACCGGGTAGCGCACGAGCACGCCGGCGCGGCGGTCCATGCCGCAGAACAGCTCGGGGATGCGGCGGTCGCGGAACGCGTCGCAGGCCGCGTGGAGGCCGGCGAAGAGGTCGGCCGTGCGATCGTGCAGGCGGTAGTTGGCGAAGCCCTTGGCGATGAGCGCGTTGTCGTGCGGCCACACCGTGCCGTTGTGGTAGCTCAGCGGGTTGAAGGACGTCTGACCGCTCGCGAGCGTGCGGATGCCGTAGCCGCAGAACGACTCCGGCGACATCAGCGCCTCGGCCACGCGGACGGCGCGCTCCTCGCTGGGCACGCGCGACCACAGGAGGTGTCCGAGGTTCGAGACCAACGTCCGCAACCTCCGCCCGCGGCCGTCGACGGCGTAGGCGTAGAGGCCGTCGGCCTCGATCCAGAGCTCCTCCTCGATCTTGTCGCGGAGGCGCCTCGCGCGGGCGGCTAGCGCGGCGGCGCGCTCGTGCTCCCCGAGCGCGGCGAACAGGCGGCTCGCGCGCGAGTACGCGTCGACGCAGTACCCCTGCACCTCGCAGAGCGCGATCGGCGGCTCGCCGAGCGTGCCGTCGGCGTCGACCACCGAGTCCCACGAGTCCTTCCAGCCCTGGTTGTCGAGGCCGCGCGGCGTGCGCTTCTGGTAGCTGACGAATTTCCTGCCCTCGTCGCTCTGCACGTCGATCCAGTGCAGCGCGTCGCCGATCGCGTCGCGCAGCGCGCGGATGGTCGCGACGTCGCCGGTGACCCGGTAGTAGGCGTCGGCGACGATCACGAAGAGCGGCGTCGAGTCGATGCTCCCGTAGTACGGCGTGTGCGGCATCTCGCCGGTGCGCGTGACCTCGCCGAAGCGTAGCTCGTGGAGGATCTTGCCCGGCTCCTCCTCGGTGAACGAGTTCTCGCGCTTGCCCTGGTGTCGCGCGAGGTAACGCAGCGAGTCCGCGGCGAGATCGGGGTTGAACGGCAGCGCCTCGTAGGACGCGATGAGCGAGTCGCGCCCGAACGGCGCGGCGAACCACGGGATGCCGGCGGCGAGCACGCCGTGTTCGCCGTGCGGCAGCCGCAGCGAGTACAGGTCGGCCGCCGAGCGATCGAGCGTCTGCTGGAGGACGGCGTCGTCGCAGCGGAATGCCGCCGAGCGCTCGCGAAACCGGGCAGCCTCGCCCTCCACGCCGGCGACGCGCTCGCGGAACGAGCCGGTCACCGCGCGCGTGCGCCTGCCTTCGCGGTCGGGCGCGACGCGGATCTCGACCGAGGTCGTCTGCCCGGGGGGGAGCACCAGCTCGAAGGTCGCCTCGTGCGCGCTGATGCGCAGCGGCACCGGGGAGAAGGAGATCGCGCTGCGATACTCGACGTTGTCGAGGCCGCGATAGGTGTGCACGACCCGCGCGGCCTCGACGACCGGCAGGCGCAGCACGCCTCGCCGCGGACGCTTGAGGCCGCGCACCTCGAACATGTCGGCGAAGTCGGCGTCGAAGCCGATGCGCACGTCGAGCGTGACCTCGCGCCGGAGGTAGTTGGTGAAGGCGAGGTCCTCCATGAAGCCGTCGTCGAGGAGCTGGCGGCGGCGGATGTGCAGGAAGTTCTGGGGATCGCCGAGCACCGCCTCGCGCTCCAGACCCGAGAGCATCAGATCGATCTGGTTGTACGGGGAGACCGACGTCTCGGCCGAGAGGTACACGACGTCGCCGGAGCCGACGCGCAGCTCGTAGAACGAGAGGTAGCGCGTGTCGCCGTCGAACAGCCCGAGCTCGCGCGCGCCGGCCGGGGCGACGTTCCCTTGGAGGTTGGTGACGAGGAACGAGCCGCCGCGGGCGCGCACCAACGTGTCGACGTCGCGGGCGGAGGCCAGCTCGAGGATCGACGGGCGCTCGCCGTCCTGGTGCGGCAGCAGCTCAGAGGGTGCGTGCATTGGGGGCTCCGGCGAGGGAAGGGCGCGATCTCCGTCCGCGCGGCGAGCGGGCGATCAGCTCTTCGTAGAGGGCGACGTGATCGCGCGCCATGCGCAGGTAGGAGAAGCGCTCGGCCGCGCGCCGGCGGCAGCGCCCGCGATCGATGGCGTCGACGGCGCGGATCCGCTGCGCCATCTCGGCGACGTCACGCACGAGGCAGCCGGTGACGCCTTCGTCCACGACCTCCGGCGCGCTGCCGCGCGGGAAGGCGAGCACCGGCGTGCCCACGAGCATCGCCTCGATCATGACGAGACCGAAGGGCTCCTCCCACTCGAGCGGCATCAACAGCGCGCGCGCGCCGCGGAGGAGCTCCACCTTCGGATCGTGAGCGAGCTCGCCGAGCCACTGCAGCTCGCGCGCGTGGCGCGAGAGCCGCGGCGCCACCTCCTGCTCGAAGTACCGACGCGCCACCGCGTGTGCGTCGCCGCCGAGGCGCAGCGGAACCTCGGCGCGCAGCGCGGCGTCCATCGCGAGGTGCGGCGCCTTCTCGGGCGCGAACCGGCCGAGGAACGCGACGTAGCCTCCGTCGCCCGGACCGAACGGGTAGCGCGACGGATCGACGCCGTGGTGGATGACCCGCGCGACGGGGAGCTCGCGGTGGAGCTCCGCCTGGCGACGCGAGATGGCGACGAACGCGACCTCTGGGAACCGCATGCACGACTGGAGGATCCTGTCGTCGCGCCGATGATGAAGGGTCAGGACGCACGGCGCCCCGACGTCGCGGTGGAACGGCAGCGCCGCCGAGTCCTGCACGTGCACGACATCGGAGGTGTGCGCCGCCAGATCGTCGAACGCGAAGCGAGCGTGCCGGGCCTCGGCGGCCTCGTTCGGCGGCCACACCGGACGCGGCTCGATCCATCGCAGCCTGCCGTGCGGCGCCGAGTCACCGGTCGCGTACACGACCACGTCGTGGCCGAGCTCGGTGAGCCCGTGCGCGAGCTCGGCGGCTACGAGCTCGGTCCCGCCGTACGCCCTGGGCGGCGTCGGCAATGCGCAGGTCGAGATGATCGCGACGTTCATGTTGCCCGGCGGTGCTGGCGCTCACCGGGGTGGTGCAGGGTCGATGCCGACGGCTCTGCCGCCGGAATGTGCAGCGCACGCATCCCTCCGGTGACACGCTCCTGTCATCGCGACCGGAAGAGGCGGGCGCGCGTCGGCAGCAGCAGCCTGGCGCTCCGCCCCGGCCGCGCTGGCCGCGCTCGTGTCGCTCACGCGCAGCGCGAAAGCGCGTTCCGCAGCGCCAGCTCGCATTCCTTCTCGGTCCCCTCGAGCCTCACGTCGTCGAAGAGGAACCACTCCTCGCGATGCACCACCGCGCCGCCTGGCGGCACGCGCGCGAGCGGGCCGAGCGTCTCGAGCTCGAGGATCAGCTCGTTGGTGAACGTCTGCACGTTCGTCCCGAAGTCCGCGTGCGGTCCGGGGCGCGGCTCGTGGCGCTTGACGAAGAGCATCCCGTCGAGCTCGTACGCGATGAACCCCTCGGGGTCGTACACACCGAGCTTCTGCGCGTCGCCCGCGCCGTGACGCAGGAAGATCAGGCGATCGCCCCAGGTCCACCGCGGATCGGCCATGCGGGTGTACGGCCACAAGACCAGCGGCCGCGCCGGCGCGAGCGCGGTCGGGTGCGGGACGTACGGCGGGTGCGCGAGGATCGCGCGGCCGCCGCGCGCCATCACCGTCAGCGCCCACGGCGCGAGCTCCACCTCGAAGGCGCCGCGGTTGGTCAGCGTGTGCGTCAGCGACACCTTGGTGCCCGTCGGCGCGAGCTCCACGGTGATCGACTTCTCGAGCTGCGTGTGCGGCTCGACGTCCTGCACCAGCGTCACCCGCTCGCGCACGATGTCGGCGCGCACCGGCGCGTTGTCAGGCCAGTACGAGCGCGGATCGCCCTCGGGCGCGTACCACAGCCGGTGCCCGCCGTAGAGGTGCCACTCGTCACCGAACGGCGTGTCGTTGCCCTGCACGCTCGGAGGCACCTCGCCGAGCACGTTCGAGCCGCCGATCATCGCGTAGCGCAGGACGCGCGGGCCGAACTCGGTCGCGAGGATCAGCTCGACCCGCCCGTTGTCGAGGCGGAGGTTCTTCTGGTGACCGAAGTAGGCGACGTCGCGGGTGAGCATCGGTGTCCCCTTCAGGTGCCCATCGCCAACACGCGCCGGACGCGGCGCTCGGCGCTCTTCAACGCGCGCGCGGGATCGCGGCCGACGAGCCAGACCGCGTTGAGCTCGTCGCCGAGTATCGCCTGGATGGCGCGGCGGCGCTCGACCCGCGGGAGCGAGCGGGCGATCTCGCTGGTGCGCGCGTAGGTGCCGCGGTGCGGGAGCGCGCGGAACTCCGCGCTGGTCAGCACCGTGCGGCGCGTCGGCAGGTGCCCCGTGCGGGCCCACGCGCCGCCGTTCTCGAAGAGGTGCGCGAGGAGCGCCATCGCCACCGGGCTCGGCGCGTAGCGGCCCCGCGCGCGCGGCAGCGCCCACACGTGGTGGTCCATCCACGCGGCCTCGTGGTCGAAGATGCGCGGCGGCGTCATCACGGCGAGCCGGCGCAGCCCGGAGGTCTCGTCGCGCGTCTCGGCGTCGTGCACGTCGACCAGCCAGGTGCCGTTGAGGGTCACCGCCGCGTCGCCGGCGAGGAACACCTGCTCGGCGCCCGCGTAGTCGATCGGCCGCGCGTGCCCGCGCTCGAACAGCGACGAAAGGAGGCCGAGCGAGACCCGCGCCGCCGGCGTGTCGATGGTCACCTGGCTGCCGTCCGGCGACAGCAGATCCGCGCCCTGCTGCCACACCCACGATTGCCAGATCCACACCGGCATCGGATCGGCGGTGGAGGGGATCGCGAAGTACCGCTTGCCGGTGGCGCTGCGTACGCGCTCGGCGTGCTCGAGGAGCGACGCCGGCGAGCTCGGGAGGACCGGCCTGCCGCCGTCGAAAAGGCCCGCGGCCGCCAGCAGATCGACGTTCACGTGCCAGAGCAGGCCGTGCGCGTCGAACGGCAGGGCCATCGCGCGCCCGTCGAAGGAGACCGCGTCGCGCGCCGGAGCGACCAGATCGTCGAGCCGGACGCCCGGCACGTCGTCGATGGGGAACAACAGCCCGCGGCTGACGAAATCGGGCAGCACGCTCGCGTGCATGAGCGCGACGTCGGGCGCCGCGTCGGCCGCGAAGGCGGCGCCGAGCCGATCGTAATAGGCGCCCCACGGCACGTTCACCGTGCGCACGCCGGCGTGCCGCGCGGCGAACTGGTTGAACAGCACCTGGATGACGCCGCACTCGCCGCGCGCCTTCGATAGATCGGTCACCCCGCCGTACGCGTCGCTGCACGCACCGAAGGTGCGGAACACGTCGATGCCCGCGTGCGAGGGCACGCCGCGCCGCCCGCACGACGTCGCGATCGCCGAGCCGAGCGCGGCGGTCGCGCTCGCGAGGAAGGCGCGCCGCCCGATCACGCGCCGACCGGTCACGCGCCGAGCCCTCCGGCGACGCCGCGCACGATGTGCCGCTGGAAGATCACGTACAGCACGATCACCGGCAGGCTGGCGAAGATGACCGTGGCCATGAGGAACCCGAGCCCCTCCGACTGGGCGAAGTTCCCCTGCAGCGACGCGAGGCCGATGGTGATCGTGTACATCTCGGTGCGCGTGGCCGAGACCATCGGCCAGAAGAAATCGTTCCACGCCCCGAGGAACGTGAAGATGCCGAGGGTGGTCAGCGCCGGCCGCGCGAGCGGCAGCATGATCGTGATGAACGTTCGGAAGCGACCGGCGTTGTCGAGCTCCGCGGCCTCCTCGATCTCGCGCGGGATGCCCTTGAAGAACTGCGTCATCAGGAACACGCCGAACGCGCCGGAGATGCGCGGGAGGACGAGCGCGGCGTGCGTGTTGTGCAGGTGGGTCGAGGCGAACATCTCGTGCCACGGCAAGAGCAGCGCCTGCTCCGGGATCATCATGCCGGCCATGACGAGCGCGAACACCGCCTTGCGCCCGGGGAAGGCGATGCGCGCGAAGGCGTACCCGGCGAGCGACGAGAGGATGAGCGTGAGCAGCGTGATCGCCAGCGCGACGATCGCGCTGTTGAGGAGCCAGCGCGGGACCTCCGACACCGCGAACAGCCGGGCGTAGTTCTCGCCGGTGACCTGCGTCGGGATGAGCGGCGTCGCGCGGAGCAGCGCGCGGTTGGGCTGCAGCGAGAGCGCGGTGATCCACAGCATCGGCAGCATCCACAGGACGGCCACCAGGGTGATCGCGATGACCTCGACCGGGACCGGACGGAGCTTCTTGCCCATCAGGTCGCCTCCCTCGGCGCCCCGAGCCGCAGCTGGAAGAACGAGGCGACCGCCATCGCGATGAACAAGAGGTTGGCGACCGCCGACGCGTAGCCGAGCTGCCAGTCGCGGAACGCCGACTCGTAGAGGTACATCACCAGAACGCGCGTCGAGCTCGACGGGCCGCCCCCGGTGAGCAGCAGCACCTGACCGAAGATCTGGAACTGCATGATGAACTCCATCACCACGACCAGGAGCGTCGTGCGGGCGAGCGCCGGCAGCGTGATGCGCCGCAGCACCGCCCAGCGGCTCGCGTGATCGAGCTGCGCCGCCTCGTACACCGCGCGCGGGATCTGCTGCAGGCCGGCGAGGAAGAGCACCATCGGGAAGCCGACGCCCCACCACACCGTGGTCACCACGATCGCCGGCATGGCCAGCCAGCGGTTCGAGAGCACGTCTACCTCGACCGCCTTGGCCAGCAGGCCCCGCCGCGGATCGAGCACCACCTGCCAGATCAGCGTGACGACGCTGACCGAGAAGACGCTGGAGGCGAAGAACACCGCGCGAAGGCCCGCGTACAGCCGGAGCGGCCTCTCGAGGACCAGCGCGAGCGCGAGGCCGGTGATCACCAGCGCGGGCACCGCCATGAACGTGAAGAGCAGCGTGTTGCGGAGCGCCGACCAGAAGAACGGATCGGCGGCGAGCAGGCGGTAGTTCCCGACGCCGACGAACGCCTTCTCGGTCCCGAGCAGGTCCCACTTGTGGAGGCTGAACCAGACGCTGCGCAGCAGCGGGTACACCACGAAGATCAGGAACGGCAGGAGGAACGGCGCGACGAAGAGCAGACCGATCCGGTTCGACCGCATGGCGTCACCTCCTGTCGCGTCACCCGCCGCCGATGGCGAGCCCGGCCTCGTCGAACAGGTGGAAGGAGCGCTCCCGCGGCGCGACGGCGATCTGCTCGCCGACGTGGACGGGCACGTCGCCCGGGCACTCGGCGACCAGCGTCTGATCGCCGCGCGAGAGGTGGACGAGCGAGCGGTGTCCGAGGCGCTCGACCACCTGCACCTCGCCGCGGAACGGCCCGTCGTCGGCGAGGTGCAGGTCCTCCGGGCGCACGCCGACAAACAGCCTGGTCCCGACGGGGATCGCACGGTCGACGGCGATGGTCGCGTCGGCGGCGCGCAGCTCGGCGCGCGCACCGCCGTTCTTCTCGACCTCCGCCGGCAGGACGTTCATCGGCGGCGAGCCGAGGAAGCGCGCGACGAACACGTTGCACGGCGAGCGATAGAGCTCGAGCGGCGTGCCGACCTGCTCCACGCGCCCCGCGTTGAGCACGACGATGTGCGTCGCCATGGTCATCGCCTCGACCTGATCGTGGGTGACGTAGACCATGGTGCTGCCGAGCCGCTGGTGCAGCCGCACGATCTCGCTGCGCATCTCCACGCGCAGCGCCGCGTCGAGGCTCGAGAGCGGCTCGTCGAAGAGGAAGAGCTTCGGCTCCTTCACGATGGCCCGGCCGATGGCGATGCGCTGGCGCTGCCCGCCGGACATCGCGCCCGGGCGCCGCTCGAGGAGCGGCTCGATCTTGAGGATGCGCGCCGCCTCGCCGATGCGCCGCGCGATCTCGTCCTTGGGGAGCCCGATGTTGCGCAGGCCGAACGCCAGGTTCTCGCGCGCGGTCATGTGCGGGTAGAGCGCGAACGCCTGGAAGACCATGGCGACGCCGCGATCGCCGGGCGCCTTTAGATCGGCGCGCTCGCCGCCGATGCGGATCTCGCCCGAGGTGATCGACTCCAGCCCCGCGATCGAGCGGAGGAGCGTCGACTTGCCGCAGCCCGACGGACCGACGAACGCGACGAAGTCACCGCTCTCTACGTCGAGCGACACGCCGCGGAGCGCGGCGACGTCGCCGTAGTGCTTCTCGACGTCGGTGAGGACGAGATCGGCCATGGTCCCCCCTCACGCCGCGCGCTCGCGCAGGTACCGCGCGAGGGCGTCCTCCAGCTCGGGCAGCGACGCGCCGCGCGCGCTGCCGAGCGCGCTGTAGAGCGGCCGCGCCGCCCGGAGCCCGAGCTGCGCGGTCGGCACGGCGACCAGCGCGCGCGTCGAGACGTCGGCGAGCTGCGCGGCGCGCGCGGCGAGCTTCGCCCAGGTGGTCTCGCCGGCGTTGGCGAGGTGGAAGGTCCCGTGCGCGCCGTCGATCAGCAGATCGAGCGAGGCGTGCACGAGATCGGGCACGTAGGTCGGCGAGACGACCGCGTCGGCGGCGGCGCGGAACGACTCGCCGGCGGCGAGCGCCCGCAGGGCGATCGTCACGAAGTTCGCCTGGTCGTCGGGCCCGAAGAACGCGCTGGTGCGGATGATCAGCGCGCGGGAGCAGATCTCGGACACGCGCCGCTCGGCCTCGACCTTGCTCCGGCCGTACACCGAGAGCGGGCGGACTCCGTCGCTCTCGCGGTACGGCCGCCGCTGCGCGCCGTCGAACACGAGATCGGTGGAGTACGTGAGCAGCGGGAGGTCCCGCGCGCAGCACTCCTCGGCGAGGAGCGCCGCCGCCTCGGCGTTGACGCGGAAGCAGCGGCCCGGCTCGTGCTCCGCGTCGTCGACGCGCACGTAACCGGCCGCGTTCACCACCGCCCACGGCCGTAGCTCGTCGAGCGCGCGCGCGAGGGCGGCGCGGTCGGTGACGTCGAGCTCGCCGCGCTTGCGGCCCACCGCGTGCAGCCCGCGCAGCTCGCAGGCCGCGACGAACCCGCGGCCGAGCGTGCCGCCCGCGCCGACGATCAGGATCGGTCGCCCGCGCGGCGAGGCGCTCATCGGTCCGTCGATCTCGCCGCCGTCGCGCGGGAACTGAAGGCGCTCCGGGCGCCGCCACCACGGGACGCCGACGACCGCGGGGTGCGCGATCTCCCCCTTCGTCGCGAGATCGCGCGTCGCCCAGGCGATCGCGGTCGGGCGCGGGGTGCCGCCGCGCACGTCGAACGCGCCCGGCTCGTAGCGACCGGCGCGAGTGACCAGCGTGTCCCAGCCGAAGGCGCCGAACAGCGACCAGACCGTGATCGCGCGCACGTCGGCGCCCTCGTCGGCCGCCTCGTGCGCACCCTTCCAGGCCTCGTCCATCCACCGCAGCTGCTCGTCGCGCGTGCAGCCGAGGTGCAGCTCGGTGATGGCGACGGGCAGTCGGTAGCGCTCCCACGCCTCGAGCAGCGATCGGCGGTGGCCGACCACGCCGTCGGGCAGCACGCGCACCGCCTCGACGTCGGCGTAGGCCTCGCGCCCGTTGCCGCCGTGGAGGTGCGGCGGGTAGCGATCGACGCGCTCGTCGAGGAGGCGATCGCTGGTCATGTAGTAGTTGAGGCCGACCACGTCCGGCGCGCACGGCCGCTCGCTCATCGCGCGGAGGGCGCGCTCCTCGACGCCGGCGTTCAGCATCCGCTGGAAGAACCAGTGCCCGGGCACCACGCGGCCCGTCAGCAGATCGAGGCTCAGCCAGCGTCGCTCGTTCTCGTACTCCGCCTGGTAGCGCAGGTGATCGGTGGAGAAGACGTGCGCCACGTCCTCGGTCTGGATCAGCTCCGCGTCGGGGATGACCGCGCGGATCTGCTCCATCGCGCGCGCGATCGCGAGGCACTCGGTCAGCGTCGCGCGGAAGAAGGTGCCCTCGTCGCGCTGGTGCGGGTACCAGTGGCCGTAGAGCGTCGAGAAGCGCGCGGTGGTGAGCGGCTCGTTCACCGGCGTCCACCGCTTCACCCACGGGTAGCGCTCGGCGACGGCGCGCGCGAAGGCCGAGAGACCGTCGACGAAGCTCTCGTCGACGATGCTGGTGTGCCGCGGGCCGCTCCCGTGGTGCACCAGCGTGACGATGGGGTCGACGCCGAGCTGACGCAGCCGGCCGAGGCGCTCGTCGGCGAAGTGGAAGTCGGCGCGGTCGGCCCCGTCCGGCGCGGTGATCTCCCAGATGACCGGGTAGCGCAACGCGGCGATGCCGAGCGAGGCGAGCCGATCGAGATCGTCGAGGCGACCGCGATGACCCGACAGCTCGAGCTGATCGAGGTACACGTCGCCCACGCGGTTGACCGTGCACTCGACGCCGCCCCAGACCTCGATTCGTCGCATTTCCGGCTCGCTCCCTTCTCGGCTCGGCCGATCACTCGGACGGCACGAGCAGACGCCCGGGCCTCCCCGTCTTTCGCCTGTACTGCTCGACCACGCGCTCTCCGGCGGCGCGCGCCTCTCCGACCCTCGCAAGCGCGACGATCGCGCCGCCGAAGCCGCCGCCGGTCAGCCGCGCACCGAGGATCGCCGGGTCGGCGGCGGCGAGCTCCACCAGCGCGTCGACGTCGGGCGTGGAGACCGCGAAGTCGTCGCGCATCGAGGCGTGGGAGGCGAGAAACAGCTGCCCCAGCCGCGCGACGTCGCCGCGGCGCATCGCCGCGACGCCCTCGTGCACCCGCGCGTTCTCCGACAGGACGTGTCGCGCGCGAGCGCGGAGCGGATCGGGCAGCGCGTCGAGGGCGGCCGGGTCCGCGACGTCGCGCAGCGCGCGCACCGAGAGCAGCTCCGCCGCGCGCGTGCACTCGGCGCGGCGCACCCGGTAGTCGCCGGTCGCGTGATCGTGCGCGATGCCGGAGTCGACGATCACGAGCTCGACGCTCTCGGGGAGCGCGACCTTCTCGAGCGCGAGCGAGCGGGTGTCGACGAACAGCGCGTGCCGCTCGTCGGCGAGGCTGCACGCGATGGGGTCGAGCAGCCCGACCGGCGCGCCGACGAAGCCGGTCTCCGCGCGGTGCGCGAGCTTCGCGATCGCGAGATCGTCGAGGTCGATCTCGAACGCGGCGCGGATCGCGCGCGCGACCGCCACCATCAGCGCCGCGCTCGACGACAGCCCGCCGCCGATCGGCACCTCGGAGGTGATCGAGAGATCGAAGCCGGCCAGCGCGTGCCCGTCCTCGGCGAACATGGCGGTGACGCCCTGCACGTAGTCGACGAACGCGCCCTGCCGCCGCTCGCCGCCGAGCTGATAGCTCCGCTCCTCGTCGTTCATCTGCGCGCTGTGGACGCTCACCCACCGGTCGTCGCGCAGGACGAGCGTCACCCGCGTGCGCTGCGGGATGGCCATCGGCAGCACGAACCCGTCGTTGTAGTCGGTGTGCTCGCCGAGGAGGTTCACGCGCCCCGGCGCGTCGGCGACGACCTCGCGCGGGACGGTCACGGCGCCTCCCCCTCGACCGGCGCGATCGATGCGCCGCGCAGCTCGGCGGCCTTGGTCTCGGGCAGCGTGTCGGCGGTGAAGACGCCGGCGCCGAGCTCGCTCCCCGCGAGGTACTTCAAGCGGCCCGGCATGCGGTAGGCGGGGTAGATCTCGACGTGCAGGTGAGCCTCCGGGTGCGGGGCCCCGTCGGTCGGGGCCTGGTGGAACGCCATCACGTAAGGGAACGGCCGGCCCCACAGCGCGTCGAGCTTGCGGAGCACGGTGCCGAGCGTGCGCGCGAAGGCGCGGCGCTCCTCGCGCGAGAGCTCGACGAGCGTGGGCGCTGCGCGGCGCGGCGCGATCCACACCTCGTAGGCGTAGCGGGCGAACACCGGGATCAACGCGACGGCGTGCTCCTCGAGGTGCACGATCCGCACCTCGTCCTCGATCTCGCGCGCGAGGTGGTCCTCGAGCAGCCCGCGCCCGTGGTTCTCCCAGTACTCGCGCTGCGCGGCGAGCTCGCGCGCGGCGAGCGGCGGCACGAAGGGATAGGCGTAGATCTGGCCGTGCGGGTGGTGCAGCGTCACGCCCACCTCGACGCCGCGGTTCTCGAACGGGAAGACGTACTGCACGTCGTCGCGGAGGCCGAGCTCGCGCGTGCGATCGGCCCACACGTCGACGAGCAGCTCGAGGTGCCACAACGGCAGCGCGCCGAGCGAGCCTCTGGCGTCGTGCGTGAACACCACCACCTCCGCGGTCCCGCGCGCCGGCAGCGTGCTCACCATCACCGACGGCGGGTCGTGCGCGGCGCCGTGGAACGTCGGGAAACGGTTCTCGAACACCGCGACGTCGTACTCGCCGGGCGGCAGCTCGGTCGGGTTCTCGGGATCGACCGTGCGCGCGAGCGGGTCCTCCGTCGGGAGGAAGGTGCGGAGCTGGCGGTGGCCGGCGTAGGCGATCCACTCGCAGCGCAGCGGGTGCCAGCGCAGGTGCGGGTTCGGCGGACCGCCGTCGCCGAGCGGCGCGACCGGCGCGATGCCTTCGTCGATCGGCGCGTGCCCGTAGAGGACGAGCGCGCGGCCGTCGGGCTTGGTCATGCGCCGCACGTGCAAGGTCACGGCGCCGCCTCCCGCTCGCCGCGCGCCGCCGGATCGAGGTCGATCACCACGCGCGCGCCGCGCGTCGCCGCGCACATCTCGTCGAGCGGGAACTTCGGCGTGCGGTCGGCGTAGAGGAGGCCGTTCGCCTCCTGCCAGGTGTCGGCGAACTGCGTATAGCAGAACCCCGCGAGCAGCTCGACGCCGTTGACCGCGTCGAGCAGCGCGCGGTAGCGACGCGCGAGCTCCCGCGTGTTCGGCGCGGCGGTGTAGCCCCACGTGCCCGGCCGGGCGAGGGCGATGCCGCCGAACTCCGAGAGGATGATCGGGTGCTCGCTCGCGCCGTTGCCCTTCAGCATCAGCGCGCGCCCGCCCGGTCGCTCGCGCTTCAGGAGGCGCGGGAGCACCTCGTGCGTCTCGTAGCGGCGCCGGATGCGCGCCGGATCGTCGTCGTAGTCGTGGATGCCGATCAGATCGGTGGCGACCGACTCCCAGCCGTCGTTGCCGACCACCGGGCGCGACGGGTCCATCGTCTTGGTGAGGTGGTAGAGCGTCTCGACGTAGTGCCGCTCCGCCGCGTTCTCCGGCAGGTTCGGCACGCCCCACGACTCGTTGAACGGGACCCACGCGATGATGCAGGGGTGACTCGCGTCGCGCTCGATCACCTCGATCCACTCGCGCGTGAGCCGCGCGACCGAGGTGCGGGTGAAGCGGTAGGCGCTCGGCATCTCCTCCCACACCAGCAGCCCGAGCCGATCGGCCCAGTAGAGGTAGCGCGGGTCCTCGATCTTCTGGTGCTTGCGGGCGGCGTTGAAGCCCATCGCCTTGGTGAGCTCGACGTCGCGGCGGAGCGCGTCGTCGCTCGGGGCGGTGAGCCCGGTGTCCGGCCAGTAGCCCTGATCGAGCACCATGCGCAGCGGGTACGGCCGCCCGTTGAGCAGGAAGCGTCCACCGTCGACCGCGATCGATCGGATGGCCGTGTAGCTGCGCACGCGATCGAGCACCGCGCCTTCGTCGCTGACGAGCTCGAGGAAGGCGTCGATCAGCTTGGGCGACGAGGGGTGCCACAGGAGCTCGTTGCGGAAGTCGTCGATGCCCGGGTCCGAGAGCACGATGGCGCGGTGCACCTCGGACGCGACGACGGTGTAGCTGTCGTCGACCAGGACGAGATCGTCGCTCTGCAACGTCACCCGCAGGCGAAGGGGGCCCGGGTGCGCGCCGGCGATGCGGACGTCGACGCCGATCTCCCACCGCTCGAGGTTGCAGCTCCAGCGCAGCTGCTCGATGCGCACCGGCGAGACGCGCTCGAGCCACACCGACTGCCAGATCCCGGTCGTGCGCGGGTACCAGATGGAGTGCGGATCGATCTGCCAGTCCTGCTTGCCGCGCGGCTTGGCGAGATCGCCGGGATCGTCGAACGCGCGTACGACGATCTCGTGCGCCTTCGCGCGCGCGGCGAGCAGGTCGGTGACGTCGGCGGAGAACGGCGTGTAGCCGCCCTCGTGGACCGCGGCGAGCCCGCCGTCGACCCACACCATGGCCTCGTGGTCGACCGCGCCGAGGTGCAGGATCAGCCGCTGCCCCGCCGGGAGCGCCGGCGCCTCGAACGCGCGCCGATACCAGCACGCCCGGTAGAGGCCGGTGTCTCCGATGCCGCTCCTCGCGGTCTCCGGCGAGAACGGCACCTCGATCGGCCGCCCCCACTGCACCTCGTCCGGCAGGCGAAGCGCCGCGTCGTGATCGATCGCGAAGTCCCACGCGCCGTCGAGCGAGGTCCAGTCGTCACGCTCGAGCATCGGGCGCGGATAGCCACGGCCCGACGCGCCGGCGGCGCGCGGCGGGGGCGGCGGAACGCCCGTCGCGCGTCCGAATTGGGTGAGGTGCTTGCGCGCCATAAAGGCTCAGGCGGCGGCGCTCTTGCGACCGCGCTTGGGCGGCTGCAGCGCGTCGGCCGGACCGAGGTCGACGTCGGACACGCGCCGATCGATGTCGCTGATCTCGAGCGACGGCCGGCTCCTGGCGATCTGGTCGAAGGTGGCGAGCGCCTGCCCGACGACCTGGTCCATGTTGTAGTAGCGGTACGTCGCGAGGCGGCCGACGAAGCGCACGTGCGGCGTCTGATCGGCGAGCTCCTTGTACTTGCGATAGAGCTCGGCGTTCTCCGGGCGCGGCACCGGGTAGTACGGATCGCCGTCCGCCGTGGGGTACTCGTAGACGACGGTCGTCTTGTCGTGCACCTGGCCGGTCAGGTACTTGAACTCGGTGATGCGCGTGTAGTCGTGGTCGTTCGGGTAGTTCACCACCGCGCCCGGCTGGAACACCGGCACGTCGTGCGTCTCGAACCGGAAGTCGATCGACCGATACGGCAGCTTGCCGAAGCGGTGATCGAAGAACGCGTCGACCGGCCCGGTGTAGATCATCTCCCGGTACTCGCCGGCGTCGATCTCGCGGTAGTCGGTCTTCAGGCGGACGGTGATGTTCGGGTGCGCGAGCATCCGCTCGAACATCCTGGTGAAGCCCTCGAGGGGCATCGCCTGGAACTCGTCGGTGAAGTACCGATCGTCGCGGTTGGTGCGGGCGGGCACGCGCGCGGCGACCGAGGCGTCGAGCTCCGACGGGTCGAGCCCCCACATCTTCCGCGTGTAGCCGCGGAAGAACTTCTCGTAGAGCTCGCGGCCGATCTTCGAGACGACCGCGTCCTCCGAGGTCTTGGGGTGCGCGATCGGCTCGGCGCGATCGCGGAACAGCGCCTCGACCTCCTCCTCGTTCAGGTCGGTCCCGTAGAGGACGTTCACGGTGTCGACGTTGATGGGGAACGGCACGAGCTTGCCGTCGACCGACGCGATCACGCGGTGCTCGTACGGGCGCCACGCGGTGAACTGCGAGAGGTACTGGAAGATGCGCGCGCTGCCGGTGTGGAAGATGTGCGGGCCGTACTCGTGGATGAGGATCCCGGCCTCGTCGAGGCGGTCGTAGGCGTTGCCGCCGATGTGCGGCCGCTTGTCGATGATCAGGACCTTCTTGCCGAGCTGCGACGCGAGACGCTCGGCGACGACCGCGCCGGCGAAGCCGGCTCCCACCACTAGATGGTCGAACACGCGGCCTCCCTCGGGTGGTTCGGGTGATCGTGGCGGCCGCGTCGGCGCTCGCAGACCTCGTCGATGAGCGCGGCCATGCGGGCGTGGGTGCGGTCCCACGAGGTCTGCGACAGCACCGCGTCGGCGCGCGCGATCCGCTCGCCCGCGTCCTCCGAGAGCGCCGCGGCGCAGGCGGCCACGAACTCGTCGGGCGTGCCGGCGATGCGCACGACGGCGTGCTCGCCGTAGGGGCGGACCACGTCGCGGATCGGCGTGGAGACCACCGGCTTGCCGCCGGCGAGGAACTCGAGCGTCTTGGTCGGGCTGATGTACTTCGTCGCGTCGTTGAGCGCGAAGGGCATGATCGCGACGTCCCAGCCGGACAGGTAGGCCGGCAGCTCGGCGTACCCGCGCTGCCCGATCCAGCGGATGTTCGCGCGCCGCGGGAGCGACCTCGGATCGATCTTCGCGACCGGTCCGACGACGACGAGGTTCCAGTCCGGGCGGGCGTCGGCGACGGCGGCGACCAGCTCGGTGTCGAAGCGCTCGTCGACCACGCCGTAGAACCCGAGGCGAGGGTGCCCGAGCGAGGCCTGATCCACCGGATCGCGTCGGTGGCCGCGCGCGGCCGCGAAGTGCTCGGCGTCGACGCTGCTCGGGAACGCGTGCACCGAGTGGTGGCGATCGCGCTTGGCCTCGTAGAGCGAGTGACCGCCGGTGAACACGAGGTCGGCGTGCGCGAGCAGCTCGCGCTCGAGGTCGACCAGCTCCTTCGGCGCGAACGCGAAGTGCGACAGCTCGTCCATGCAGTCCCAGATCACCGCGCTCGCCGCGAGGTGCCGCGCGAACGGCATCGCCATCGGCGTGTAGAACCACGCGATCGGCTGATGGACCCTGCGCTCGCCGAGGAGCTCGTCGAGGAGGCGACGCTGCTCTGCGATGTTCTCGGCGTGCGAGTGGTGATGCGGCAGCAAGGGCACCGCGACGAACACGTTCGGCGCCGGCTCGGTCACCTTCATGCGCGGCGGGCCGTCGTGGAAGATCGGCTCCTCCACGAAGAACACGCGGCGGCTGCGCGCGAAGCGGGTCATCAGGTGCTGCGGGCGCTGCAGGACGAAGCCCCAGCGCAGGTGCGAGAGCACGACGAAATCCGGCAAGTGCATGTCGGTCCTTCCGAGGGTGATCGGGTGAGTGGTGGCACGTGCACGGGTCCGGCAGACCCCGTGGGGCCAGGAGCACGCGACATGCCGCCATGACGCGGCTCGCGCGGCCGATTCGGCGTGCAAACGAGGCCACGCTGCGGCTGCGCCGGCGACGGATCGCGCAGCGCGGCATGACCCGCGCGTGGATGGCTGCCGCTCCTTCCGCCGAGCGCGACGACGGTCCAGCGCTACCGCTTCTTCGCCGCGAAGACGATGCCCTGCGCGTTGAGCTCGATGTCGGTCGCGAGCAGCTTCCAGTCGGCGTCGGTCAGCACGAGACCGCGCGCCGCGGTGTCGTCGGCGATCGCGCGCCTCAGCTCGGCCGCGACGTCGACCTCCTCGCCCGCCGCGACGCGGCGCAGGAGCGCCTCGGAGCGATCGATCCAGCCGCGCAGCTGCGCCGCGACCTCGTCGAGATCGCGGATCTCGTCGAAGTGCGTGAGGCACGCGGCGCCGCGGCCGAGCGAGAGGATCTTGTCGACGCTCTTCCTCGCCTCGTCGGGGTCGAAGTCGGTCGGGCTGGTGGTGGCGATGGCGAACCGCACGACTGGCAGACGCGCGCCGTGCACGCGTACGCGCTGCAGCGCCGGATAGACGAGGCCGAACGTGTCGCCGGTGTAAACGGTGTCGATCGCCGGATCGTCGACGATGAAGTGGTGCTTGGCGTGACCCGCGGTGTGGTGCACCCGCAACGTCGCGTCGCCGAGCGCGAAGGTCTCCCCGTCGTCGAGCGCGCGCACCCGATCGGCCGGGATCGGGTCGATCGTGCCGTAGAGCTCGGCGAAGCGCGCGGCGCCGTACACGCTCGTCGCGCTCGCCACGAGCCGGCTCGGATCGACGAGGTGGCGCGCGGCGCGCGGGTGCGCGAGCAGGGTCGCGTTCGGGCAGCGCGCGATCACCGCCGACGCGCCGGCGGCGTGGTCGAGGTGCGCGTGCGTGACGACGACCCAGCGCACCTGCTCGGGACGCAGCCCCTGCTCGTCGAGCGCGCGCATCAGGCGCGGCACCGCGTGGGCGGTGTGCGTCTCGATGAAGGCCGCCTCGTCGCCGGCGACGCGCAGGTACGCGGCGGTGAACTGCGGGAGCACGTCGCAGTCGACGGTGAAGCGCGCGTGGTTCGTCATGCGGCGCACTTTAGCGCTATCGTGCCGGCCGTGATCCACCCGAGCGGAGCAGAGGGAGCGCTGGCGATCGGCGCCGCGGCCGTGCTGACCTGGGTCGCCCTGTTCCCCGTCGCGCTCGCGGCGATCATCGGCTCGCTGGTCGCCGCGGTGCAGCTGCAGCGGCGCCTCGGGTCGACGATCAACCTGGTCCTGGCCGCGACGATCGGCGGGCTCTCCGCGGCGTGGGAGCTGTTCATGATCGTCGTCGGGTCGAGCGCGCTGAGGAGCTTCCGCGACGGCTCGACCTGGTTCGTGCTCGGTCCGGGCGCGCTGATGACGCTGGCCTCGGCGATCTGGCTCGGCCTCGCGGTGCGCGCGAGGGCGCGGCGGTCGCCGCTGGCTCCGCGAATCGACGACGACAGCGCGGTCTCTCAACCCGGTCGGGTCGATCCGGAGGCGTGAGGGTTCCGCAATCACGCCGGGGCCGCTGCGCCTCGGGCGGCACGCGAGTTGCCTTGGGCCCGCGGGCGTTGCACCCTGGATGCCGAGCCGCGCAACCGGCGGCCCCTCGTGGTCGAACCCATGTACATGAAACGGAACCCGGTGATCCGCCGCGCGGCATGCGCGTTCCCTCTGCTCGCGCTCCTCATCGTGCCGAGCTGCGCGCTGTTTCGCGAGATCGAGGACGTCCCGATCGCGACCCCGGACGCAGGGTCCGACGCAGACGACGCGACCTTCACGAGCGAGGGTGGCGTCGATGGAGATCGGCCCGACGACGACGCAGCCGTCGCCGAAACGAGCTCCGGAGATGGCGCTCCTGATGGCGATGCCGCCGTCGACGTCGGCGCGTGCGGCTCGGGCGCGCTGGGGTGTTTCGGCGCCGACCTGCGGCGCTGCACCGATGGCTCGTGGTCGACGGTCGCGACCTGTCCCTCGGGCTCGGTATGTGACGACGGGGCGAAGCGGTGCACGTACTGCCTCCCGGGCGCCACGAGATGCAGCGGCGCGATCCGCGAGGTCTGCGACGAGTACGGCGCGTCGTGGAAGGCCGCCGAGACGTGCGCGACGCCCGAGCTCTGCTCCGGCTCGAGCTGCAAGGCGCCGGCATGCGCGGTGGGTGACAGACGCTGCGGGACCAAGGCCGTCGAGATCTGCAATGCGGGCCGGACGGGGTTCGTCACCGAGACGAGCTGCGCGATAGATTGCGCAGGGAATGCTTGCCTGACCGTGAAGAAGGTCGTGTCGCGCGCGACGTCGTGCGCACTCATGTCGGATGGGACGGTCCGCTGCTGGGGCTCCAGTTGGCTCACCACCTCGCCCACTCCAAAGGCTGTTCCCGGACTGGCCGACGCCGTCCAGCTCGATCTCGGTGTCGGTCACGCTTGCGCACGTTCAGCCGATGGCACGGTCCGATGCTGGGGCTCTAACGCCTACGGGCAGCTGGGAGACGGAACGACCGTCGATCGGGGTTCCCCGACGACCGTGCCTGGCCTTGGCCCGGTCGCTGAGATTGCGACGGGTACCGAAACGACTTGCGCCCGAATGATCGATGGTGCGGTGCGGTGCTGGGGCTTCAACACGTGGGGCACTGTTGGAGACGGGACGACGGTCACGCGCACTGTGCCCACCGCTGTGAGTGGCCTCACAGGCATCACGGCGATCTCGGCGAACACGGACCGAATGTGCGCGCTGCGGGCGTCGGATGGCGGCGTCTGGTGTTGGGGCTACAACGGTGGCGGCCTGTGCGATGGCACGACCACCGCCCGATCGACGCCGGTGCGATGGCCAGGCGCTGCGGCGGTCGAGATCGCTGCGGGAAGCGCTCACACGTGCACGCGATTGGCTGACGGATCGGTGCAGTGCTGCGGAGACAACTCGCTCGGACAGCTTGGGAATGGCACGACCACCAACTCGCTTGCGACGCCGGTCGCCGTCGCTGGCCTGAGCGGCGCGACCTCAATTGCCGCCGGATTTGCTTTCACGTGCGCACTTGTCGCCGGATTCATCCGTTGCTGGGGTAACAACGAACATGGCGAGCTGGGGGACGGAACGACTATCGTTCGCCGGAGCCCCGTCACGGTGACGGGCCTGACCGGTATATTGTCGATCTCGGTCGGCAACACCCACACGTTCGCGATAGTGGACCCGACAACCCTTCGCGGGTGGGGCTCCAATATCGTTGGCGAGCTTGGCACCGGCGCGACAGGGCTGCTCTCCGCCACCCCAGTCACACTGATGTGGTGAACGCCGCAGCACCGCGTCGCGGCCGCGTCACCGCGGGCGCGCCGTATCCGGTCCGGTCGTGGGCTTCACGTCCCACTTCCAGTTGTCGATGAGCACCGACGAGTCGAGGGCGTGGTCGCCGGTGTCCCAGATCATGAACTGAATCGTGATGGTCTCGCCGGGTGCGACCGGGGCCTTCGACTGCAGCCATGACGTCGCGCCGTGATCCTGAGGCGACGCGTCGTTCCAGAACCCGGTGCCCTGGAGCTCGGTGATGCCCTTGGGGCACGGGTACTTGGTCCCCGACGCGGCGGTCCCCGGCGAGCAGACCTCGAAGAACCCGCTGTTGACGTTGATCGGGTTGCCGAGGCCGTCGACGGCCACGTTGCCGCCGAAGCTCGGGTTCATCGCCACGGAGGTCTGCAGGATCGCGACGAACGTGTCGTTGTACGCGCTGCAGGCGTAGGTGATGTACTCGGAGGAGTAGAAGTCGAAGTCGAACGAGAACGCCTTGGCGTTCGTCGGAACGCGGATCGTCAGCCTCAGGTTGACGCTGTCGTTCGCGGTCTTGTCGAACGGCGCCGGGCACCCGGCCGTGTTCCGCGGCCAGCCCGCGGGCGGCACCACGACGCTGCTCGTGATGAACGACGGATCCCGCGGCGCGACCCAATCGGCGTGGCTCGGCGGCCGCGCGGTGCCGCTCGACAGGACGACGAAGTTCGCGCCTTCGCGCGGCGTCACCCAGCCGCCGAGCTTCGACATGATGCCGTACTGCACGCGCTCCGGCGCGCCGATGCCGTCTGCGCGGACCAGCTTCGCGTCGAGGACGCCCCACGTCTTCGCCTTGCCGGTCGCGTCTCCCTTGGTGAAGCGGCAGAGGCCGAGGGCCTGGGCGAACTCGTACGGGTTCCAGCTCTCGAGCTTCAGGGACGCGTCTTGGCAGTCGTCGGCGTCGTCGACCTTGCCGTTGCAGTCGTTGTCGATGGCGTCGCCGGGGAGGTCGAAGGCGCCGGGGTTCACCTCGGGGTTCCGATCGTCGCAGTCGTCGGCGAACAGATAGCCGTCGCCGTCGTTGTCCTTGGTCGGATCGAAGATGCCGCCCTCGGGATTGAGATCGGTGTCGAGGTTGAAGCCGGAATCGACCGGCGCCGCCGAATCCTTGGTGGCGCCGGGCGAGCAGGCCGCCATCCCTGACACGAGCACGAAGAACACCGATCGGCGCATGTCCTCTTCCTCGTGGCGAGTCGAAACCGAACGGCTACGGCGTGGGCGCGCCGAACTCCGCGTCGCGCCCGAGCGCCATGCGTTCGCTCAGTTCCCGATCGTGAGCGTGTAGGGGTAGCAGCTGCTGGCCGGCTTCGCGCGGTAGACGCGGACCCAGACGGTGGTGGGGGTGGTGATGAACGAGCCGGTGGCCGGCGTCGGATCGGCGCCGGGAGGCGGCCGTGCTTCTTCGCAGCCGCCACCGAAATTGAACTTCCACGAGTCGAGACCCGCGTTCGTGTTGGCGGGCTCGGGCCCTCCGCCGCAGGTGAAGAAGCCGGTCGGGGACGACCCGGTGCAGCTCGTGAAGACCTGCATCTTCGCGCTAGCGTCGCTGGTGGACAGCGTAATGCTCGGCGAGTAGTTGCAGTCGGCTGCGGTTTGGAAGGCGATCTTGTACCAGTCCTCGTCGGTGTCACCGTCTCCCGCTAGGTTCCCAGTCCGGGTCGTGGTCCCCGGGCCGATCGCGATGGTGCCGACATCGAGCGCCGCGCTACAGGTGTTGCCGACCGAGTCCGCGAGGCACTCGCAGCCGTTGGAGAACAGCTTGTCGCGATCGTAGGCGCCGGACGCGCAGGCCGCGACCGCGCAGCTGCCGGTGGTCCCGCTCGGAGTGCAGGTCGTGCTCGTGACCGACGACGACGTCGCGCAGACGGCGCCGCACGCGTTGCAGTTGTTCTTGTCGCTCGTGAGGTCGACCTCGCAGCCGTTGGCGGCGTTGCCGTCGCAGTTGCCGCGGCCGGGGGTGCACGCGATGCTGCAGGTGCTGGCAGCGCACGACGCCGTGCCGCCCACGGAGCTGCAGACCTTTCCGCAGCCGCCGCAGTTGGACGTGTCGATCGTCGTGTTGCTCTCGCAACCGTCGGAGTAGGTGCTGTTGCAGTCCGCGTACGGCGCGGTGCACGCGCCGACCTTGCAGCTGCCGGCCGCGCAGATCGGCGTGCCGTTCACGACCGCGCAGCTGGTGCCGCAGGTGCCGCAGTTGAGGATCGTGTTGCCCGGGCCGGGGGTGCCGCCCGCGACGTTGCTCTCGCAGCCGTTCGCAGGAAGGCCGTCGCAGTCGCCGTAGCCGGTCGAGCAGCCGCTGACGAGGCAGGTGCCCGTCGAGCACGAGCCGGTGCCGTTCGGGATGGTGCACAGCTTGCCGCACACGCCGCAGTTGGACTCGGTCTTCAGGCTCGTCTCGCAGCCCGTGCTCGCGATCTTGTCGCAGTCGTCGTAGCCGCCGTTGCAGGTCGCGATGGTGCACGCGCCCGCGGTGCACGCGGCGGTCGCGTTCGCCAATGCGCAGACGGTGCCGCACGCGCCGCAGTTGTCCTTGTTGGCCAGGAGGTTGACCTCGCAGCCGTCGGACGCGCTGGAGTTGCAGTCGCCGTAGCCGCTGTTGCAGGTGCCGATGCCGCACACGCCCGCCGAGCATCCAGCCGAAGCGTTCGTCGGCGTGGGGCAGCTGTTGCCGCACGCGCCGCAGTGCTTCGCGTCCTTCTTGGTGTCGACGCAGCTACCGCTGCAGCAGTCCTTGTCGGTGGGGCACGGGTGGGTCGTGGTGCAGCCGGGAACGCACGTCCCGCTCGGCCGATCGCACAGGAAGCCCGACGGGCAGTCCGGATCGGCGACGCAGCCGACGCAACGATGCTTGATCGAATCGCAGACGAGCGACACGCCGGTCTCGGCGGCGCCGGTCTCGGCCGCGTCGTCTGCGGCGTCGGCTCCGCCGTCGGCGCCCGCGTCGCCACCGCCGGGCTTGCAGTCCGCCGTCGTCTTGCAGCCCGTCTCGCACGTGTACGTCGTGTCGTTGCAGAAGGTGCCCGGCCCGCACTCGTCGAACGGCGGAGGGAGGCACGGCACGCAGAACGACTTCCCGCCGTCGGTGCTCACGAGGCAGAACTTGCCCTTCGGATCGCCGGCGCAGTCCGCGTTGGTCTTGCAGCCGCCCGAACCGGTGTCGGTGGCGCCGTCGCCGCCCGAGTCGACGCCGAGATCGATGCTGGCGTCCTCGGCTCCGGTGTCGTCCAGACCGGTCTCGGTGCTGGCGTCGTACGGCAGCTGGGTCTCTTCGGTGCCGTCGCCGGTGGCGCACCCGAAGGCCACGGCGCCGGTCGCAACGACCATCGAGGCCCGCGCAAAGAGGCGGTGCAGACTGAGCGAACGCGCCATGCTGAGACCTTCCTGGAGGAGGCGGAGCACGTTAGAAGAGGCGGAGCACGTGAAAAGCCCCGCTCCAAACGTGCACGAGTTCCCTCGACTAGGCAAGGACCAGACGGCCGGCGGCGGCGTCCGTTCGGCGACGGCGATCCGACCGTGAGACGGCCGGCGGCGACGACGCGCTGCATGATGCGTGGCGACGCGTAGGGGGTCATGTGAGTGCGTCGCCTTCACGGCTCGGCGCAGCCGAACGCCGAGCGCGTCTCGCCGGCGTTCGACCCGGCGCTCGACGACACGTCTCGAACGCCAGGAGCTTGTCGGGATCGGATCGGCCCCGTAGACTCGTTGAGCAACAACGAGCTCGAGACCGTTCGTGGGAGGCACGATGACATCTCGTAAGGACGCCACCCGACGTGAGGTTCTGCAGGCCATGGCCGTCGGGTCGTCGGGCTTGGCGCTGCTCACGATCGGCGCGCGCACGGCGTCCACTCCGACGACGCAGGCCGCGCCCATCGCGAACGCCGACGAGGCCGCGGCGCACGTTGCGTCACCGGCCGTCGTCGCGTTCCTCGGCGACATCGCGCCCGGCGCGAAGCTCGGCGACTACGAGGTCGTCGCGGTCGAGCCGATGCACCGCGGCGGCATCCCGATCAAGATGCGTGCGTCGTCCGGTGTCGCGTTCGTCGCCGACGTCCTCCGTCACGATCCGGCCGACGACACGCGCGCGATCGGCGAGACCTCCGCGGTCGCCGTGTACCTGCGCAACGGCGGCGACGGTGCCACGTCGACCGACGAGATCGCCGGCCTCGGCGCGATGACCCTCGCCAGCGCGCTGCGGCGCCGCGTCCACGAGGGCGCGACCCTGCCGGTCGAGCTGCTGACCATGTCCGAGCGCGCTCACCTCGCCTAGGTTTTGTGAGTCCTCGCAGTCTCGACCGAGCAGCCGTCCGGCTCGGACGCACGTGCGACAACGCGTGTGTGTTCTGCGCCCAGGGCGGGCTCGACGCCGAGCCGCCGCGTCCGCTCGCCGACGTCCGGGACGACCTCGCGCGCGCGCGCCGCGATCACGACGCGGTGACGTTCGTCGGCGGCGAGCCGACGCTCCACCCCGAGCTCCCCGACATCATCGCCGCCGCGCGCGACGAGGGCTTCCGCGCGATCGGCGTCCAGACGAACGGTCGTCGGCTGGCGCGCGCGTCGCTCGTGCGCCTGCTCGCCGACGCGGGACTCACCGACGTCCACCTCTCGATCCACGGTCCGTCGCCGGCGGCGCACGACTATCACACGTCGGTGCCCGGCAGCTTCGCGGCCGCCCTCGGCACGCTCGCCGCGGCGCGCGCGTCGGGGCTCGTCGTCGCGGTGACGACCGTGCTCACGCGCTCCAACGCGCGCGGGCTCGGCGATCTCGTGAGCCTGCTCGCGAGCCGCCGCGCGTCCGCGTGGTGCCTCGCGGTCCCGCACGCGCGCGGCCGCGCGGCGCTGGCCTTCGATCGCGTGATGCCGCGCCTCGGCGTGGCGATGCCGTTCGCGCTCCACGCGCTCAGCGTCGCCGAGCGCGTGCGGCTGCCGGCGTTCGTCCGCGGCGCGCCGCTGTGCGTGCTCGGCCCGTTCGCGCGTCACGCGCTGCCCGAGGAGCCGCGTGGGTACGGCGAGCCGTGCGCGTCGTGCGCGGCGCGGTCCGACTGCTCGGGCGTCGATCCGCGCTACCTCGCGCGCTTCGACGGCGACGAGCTGTCGCCGTGCGAGCCCGTCCTGCGCGCCCCGCGCGAGGAGGCGCTCGCCGCGATGTTCGTCGGCGTCGGCGAGGCCGCGCCGGCCGACACGAGCGAGGTCCATCCTTCGCCTGCGCGGGCGCGCGTCGCGCTGCCGATGCTCGGCAAGGTGACGCCGGCGCGCGCCGAGGTCCCGCGCTCCGCGGGGCGCCGCGCGGCCGATGCGCTGCGCGAGATCTTCCCCGCGCTGTACGCCGACGGAGAGCCTACGGAGTAGTCATGGCGAACCTCGGCTACATGCAGGTCGTGCGGCACTGCAACCAGTACTGCCGCTTCTGCTCGAACCCGTCGTCGGGGTACATGCTCGACCTCGAGACCGCCAAGCGCGAGATCGACGACTTCGCGGCGCGCGGCTACTTCGGCGTGATCCTCACCGGCGGCGAGCCGTCGCTCTCCGACCTCATCCCCGAGATCACCCGCTACGCGGTCGACAAGGGGCTGCACGTCCGGATGATCACCAACGGCTCGCGCCTCGGCTCCGATCCGGAGCTGGCGGCGCGCTACGTCGACGCGGGGCTGCGCCACTTCCACGTCAGCCTCCACTCCTGCCGCGAGGACCTCGAAGACTTCATCACCGGCGTGCGCGGGAGCTTCGACCTCGCGATGAAGGCGCTGGAGCGGCTCGGTCAGGTGTCGGCGACGGTCAACATCAACACCGTCATCAACAAGTTCAACGCCGACCACCTCGACGAGAACGTCAAGTACTTCACCGGGCGCTTCCCCTTCCTCGGCCACTTCGTGTGGAACAACCTCGACCCGTCGATGGGGCGCGCCGAGACCAACCGCGACACCGCGCACCGGCTCGCCGATTTCGAGCTCTCCCTGGCGCGCGCGATGCGCTACCTCCACAAGACGGGCCGCACCTTCCGGGTCGAGCGCGTGCCGCTCTGCTACATGACCGAGTTCGCGCACTGCTCGACCGAGACGCGCAAGATCGTCAAGAGCGAGGAGCGCATCGTCCACTTCCTCGACGAGAAGGGGACCATCCGCCAGACGGACTTCCGCCACCCGAAGGCGGAGGCGTGCAAGCACTGCTCGCTCGACGCGATCTGCGGCGGGCTCTTCGAGCTCGGCGAGCACTACGATCTCGCGGAGCTGAGCCCGGTGTTCGTTCCCGTCGAGGACATCATCCGCAAGGTGCGCGCGGAGCGGGACTGAGCATGGCGCGCGAGGGCCGCTCGCTCGTCCTCTACGTTCACCCGTGGGGACACCTCAACGATCTGGTGATCCCAGCGGGCGCGATCGCTTGCATGAACGCGATCCCGGCGCCGAAGCGCGGGCGCTACGCGTTCGAGGTGACGGACGATGAGCTCCGCGAGGCGGCGGTCGTTTGCATCGACGTGCACTGGGCGCTGGCGCTCACCGGCTTCGAGCGCCTGGTTCGGCACGTGCGCGCCGTCGCCGCCGACGTCCCCATCGTCGTCGGCGGCATCGCGGCCGCGCACCTCGCCGAGGAGCTGCTCGAGGCCTACGAGATCGACTACGTCTTCCGAGGCGACGCCGAGACCAGCTTCGCCGCGTTGATCGCGGCCCTGCGCGAAGGCCGCGCGCCGGGCGAGCTGCCGAACGTGCACGCCAAGGGCGCGCCACCGCCCCCGCGACGGCGCATGACGGACGCGGAGCTCGACGCCACCGACTCGGTGACGATCGATTGGTTTCCGACGCTCGCGCGCGTCACCGATCTCGACGCCGTCGCCTTCCCGCCCGGCCGCACGGTGATCGTCGCGCGCGGCTGCCCACTGCGGTGCCCGACCTGTTACGGCTCTCACGCTTCCACCTATGGCGGCGGGTACTTGTGGCGCTCTCCCGAGCGAACCGCGGCGCTCGTCCACCTCGCCGAGCGCGCCGGCTCACGCAACCTCCGGCTCATCGTCGGCAAGCCGTCGCCACGACGGATCTCCGAGATGATCGGCGCGATCGCGGCGGCCGGGCCCTACCGGTTCGGCAGCGCGATCGGCATCTACCTGTGTCGCGCGCCGAGCGACGACGAGCTCGACGCGCTCGAGCGCGCGTTCGACTCGCCGGTGACCATCTCCGTGGTTCCGCCCGAGGAGCACGTGCCTGCGCTCTCGCCCGCGCGCCTCGAGGAGGAGCGCGCGGCCTGGCGGCGCGTCGCCGCGCGCGTGTCGCAGTCACGCAACCTCCGCCTCGACGTCTGGGCGACCGCCGGACGCGACACGGCGGCGCTGCGCGAAGACCTCGGCTCTCCAGGCAGCGAGCGTGTCTCGGTGAGCTCGGGCGCCGTCTGGTCGATGACGCGGCCGGCGGACGGCGCCGCCACGTCGCTCGCCACCGTCCGCGCGGCGGTGGCCGACGTGTGGACCTTCTACGCCGCCCGGCTGCTGGCGCCCGCCCTCGCGCACCTGCTCGCGCCGTTCCGCTTTCTCGACGAGGTGGACGATCGGCTCGACGATCTGCCGCCGCCGAGCGCGCCCGCGCTCCTGCCCTTTCACGAGACGATCCAGCGTTCGTGGCGCGCGCATCGATTGCCGACCTTGCCGGGGCTGTCGTTCGATGCGGTGCCGGTCGCCTTCGAGGGTGGGCGCATGCGTCGCGAGGGCGAGGGCGCTCGGTTTCAGGGCGATCTCTCGATCGTGGAGGCGGCGCGCGTCGTCGCGGCGGCGACGCCCCTCGAGGTCTGCCTCGATCATCGCGGGGTCGCGCTCGAGGCCTGGCTCGCGCCGCTGCCCACGGGCACCGACGCGATCGCGATCGTGCCGCGCGGCGCGGCGCCGACGTCGCAGGCGTGGGTCGACGCGGTGGGCGCCCGAGGTATCGTGGTGCTCCGCCCGCCCGCGACGAGCGAGCGCGTGCGCCTGCGCGTCGATCTGCGCGTGCAGGACGCGCGTGTGTTCTTGATCGACGAGAACGACGAGCCGCGACGGCGCGGCGTCGCCGACCTCGCTTACTTCCGCGCCGCGCCGGCGCAGGCTCAGGCGGTGCCGTCACGAGGCGACGCATGATTCGGCGGGCGCGCGCCGTCGAATGCGGAGCTCGTCGGCCTGCCGCGTGGTCGATTGGGCCCGGACACCGCATGCTACAGGGCTGCTGACCGATGCGCCGCGCAATCCCCGTCTATCCCTTCCACCCGAGCCCGCGCCGCGCGACGGGCGTCGTGCGTCAGAGCGCCGACGACGACGGCTTCTACCTGTCGCTCGCGCTCGGGCTCGTAGCAGAGGCGGCGCGCACCTCCGATCCGGGCCGCCGCCGCTACGACTTCGAGCACCCGGTGCTGTTCTCGGAGGACGATCTCCTGGGCGCCGTGCGCCGCGACGGCCCTGGCGTCGTGTTGTTCTCGAGCTACATCTGGAACGTCGACGCGAACCTCGCCGCGTCGCAGGCCGTCAAGGCGCTCGATCCTCGCTGCGTCACGATCCACGGCGGCCCGTCCACCCCGAAGCACGCACCGATCACGGCCGCGTTCCTCCGTGAGCAGCCGCACGTGGACGTGACGCTGCGCGGCGAGGGCGAGCTCGCCGTCGGCGAGCTGCTCGGGAGGCTCGCCGACGCGTTCGACGGGTCGGCCGCCGAGCGGGCGCGCGCGCTGTCCGGCGTGCCCGGGCTGACGTTCCTCGACGCGTCGGGCGCGGTCGTGCGCAACGACGACCGGCCGCGCATCGACGATCTCGGCGCGGTCACCTCGCCGTACCTCTCGGGTTACTTCGATCGCGTCCTCGGCGCGCGAGAGAAGCGTGGTCGCCCCACGCAGCTCGTGATGGCGACGCTCGAGACCAACCGGGGCTGCCCCTACAACTGCACGTTCTGCGACTGGGGCTCGCTGACGCTGCAGAAGATCCGCACGTTCCCCATCGAGCGCGTGCGCGCCGAGCTCGAGTGGATCGGCCGCCACCAGATCCACGCCATCTTCCTCGGCGACGCCAACTTCGGGATCCTCGCGCGCGACGTCGAGGTCGCCGGGGTCATCGCCGAGACGCGTCGGCGCCTCGGCTACCCGCGCGAGGTCGTCGCCAACTACACGAAGAACGGGTCCAAGCTGCTGGCCGAGGCGTTCGAGCTCTGGAACGCCGCGGGCGTCGCCTTCGAGCCGACGATCTCGATCCAGACCACCGACACGGCCACGCTCCGCGTCGTCCGCCGTTCGAACATCAAGCCGGAGAAGTACGAGGAGCTCAGCGACGTCTACCGCGCGATGGGGCTCCCCTCGCGCGTACACCTGATGATGGGCTTGCCCGGTCAGACGGTGGCGGCGTGGAAGAACGACCTGCAGTTCGTGTTCGCGCGGCAGGAGGCCGCGCAGATCTTCCCGACGCGCATGCTCCCCAACAGCCCGATGGCGGAGCCCTCGTACGTCGCCGAGAACCGCATCCGCGTCGACGACACCTCGACGATCGTCGAGACCGCCACCTTCACCGAGGCCGAGTGGCGGGAGATGGGGCGCCTCGCCAGCGCCTTCCTCATCCACCACAACTGGGGCGTGCTGCGCTACGTGCTCATGCACCTGCAGTGGGCGCACGGGCTCCGCGCGGTCGACGTGATCCACGACCACACCGAGGCGGTGTGGGCCGATCCCTCCGCGTTTCCCGAGGCCTCGGCGCTGCTGCGGCCGCTATTCGAGGTGTGGCCGCCCGAGCTGTGCGGCTCGACCGTCGCGACGTTCGGGCGCTTCCACGAGCGCGGTTGGGCGCCGCTGTTCGACGAGCTCGCCACGTTCGTCGAGCGCCGGTACGGCGTCGCGCGGGACTCCGCCTTCGATCTCGTGCTCCGCGTCCAAGAGGCGGTGATGCCGAGGAGCGGCGCGCCCGCGAGCCGCACGCTCGACCTCGAGCACGATTTCGTCGCCTACGTGCGGAGCGGATGCCGGGCGATGCTCGCCGGCGAGGCGCCGCAGGCGCGGCTCGAGAGCTTCCCGAGGGGATCGCTGCCGGTGCGCGACGAGCAAGGACGCAATGGGGTCTTCGAGCCCGATCGGCTGCGCAACGTCACCGGAGGCGACCCGCAGTGGGAGCTCGCGTCGCCGCTGACCGAGCGTGCACGTTGATTGGCCTCCAGCTCGCCGACGAGCGGAATGTGTAGGACATGATATCGCTGAACCCGAGGCACATGCGTCTGGTCGTCCTCGTCGGGCTCGTCGGGGCCCTCGGCTGCAAGCGCCACGGGCGACGCGTCGCGCCGCAGACGACCGCCGACGCCGGCACGGCAGCAGCGGGGTGTCGCGCCGACGACCGCTCGGCACGCGATCCCAGCGTGCTCGTCATCGCGCACAGCTTCGGCGGACACACGGCGCGCGCGGGCTGCGAGATCGCGAACGTCCTCGGCGCCCGGTTCGTGCGGGTCGGCGACGCACCGATGCCGCAGCTGCAGGCGACGGGGCCGACGATCGACGCCGTGCTGCCGAAGCTCCGCCTCGAGGGCGTGAAGCGCGTCTTCTTCGGCTTCCCGATCTGGGGCGCGTCCGAGCCGAGCGAGCCCGCTCGCCGCATGCTCGAGCGGCTCACCTTGACCGGCATCGAGCTCGTTCCCTTCTACACGCACATCCACTACGCCGACCCGACGGCGCTCGCGACGCTCGCCGAGCTCGTGCGCACGCGCGGGGGCGTACCGCTGCCCCCGATCGCGCTGCGAACGCCGTTCCACCTGCCGCCTCCGGCGCTCGATCGCCTCGTACATCGCTCGCTCGCCGACCGACCGGACCTGCTCGGGACCGAGCCCGCGCCGGTCGTCGCATGCAGCGTCGGAGCAGTGGCTGCGCGCGGTGAGACCTGCGCGGTCCCTGCCGGGCGCGTGTGGCTCGGCGACTTCGGCGGAGACGGCGCGCCCGACGGGTACGCGCCCCCCCGATCGGCGCACGTCGCCCGGTTCGAGGTCCAGCGTGCCGAGGTGACCGTCCGCGAGTACGACGCGTGCGTCGCCGCGCGACGCTGCCCCGAGGCGCGTTACCACGACAGCCAGTGCGCTCGGCTGCTCGACGGCGACACCTCGCGGCCGGCGCCGTGCATCTCGTTCGACGCGGCCAGGAGCTACTGCGGCTTCGTCGGCATGCGCCTGCCCACGGAGGCCGAGTGGATGCGCGCCGCGCGCGCGAGCTCCACCCGTTCGTATCCCTGGGGCGACGAGCTCCCCCGCGAGGGCGATCCGCTGCGCGGAAATTTCGGAGAGAAGGCCGCGACGGGGCTGCCCCACTACACGCTGGTTCCGGCGGAGCAGGCGTGGCCGAGCGACGGCGCGCCCGGCCTCACGGCGCCGTGCCGCTACCCTTCGGGCAACAGCCCCTTCGGCGTGTGCGATCTCGCCGGTAGCCTCGCGGAGTGGGCCATCGACGATCGCGGCGAGCCCGTGCTCAAAGGCGGCACCTGGCTCGACGCCGACCCCGCGGCGTTCCGGGTCGGGGCGCGCGCCCACCAGTCGCTCGAGCAGCCCAAGCTCGGCGTCGGCATGTACCTGACGGGTCTGCGCTGCGTGCGGGCGGAGGACCGCTGAGGTGCGCGAGAAGCTCCCGGTGATCCGGCGTCGGCTGATCGACGTGACCCGCGCGGTGGCCGAGCCGCCCTGCGCGCCGCCGCCGGGCATCGCGCGCCTGGTCGAGCGCTACACGCCGTCGTTCTACCTCGACGTGGGGAGCGAGTGCGCCCTGCACTGCGTGTACTGCTGCGTCCCTCGCGGAGCGAACGACGACGAGGTGCGCACCGAGAGCGAGGGTTCGCTCCGCGCGGCGCTGCGCACCGCGGGCCAGCACGGGCTGAAGAAGGTCGCGTTGCTCGGGGGCGAGCCCGCGCAGCGCAAGGACTTCCTCGACCTCTGCAAGGCCGCGCGCGACGCTGGGTTCGAGGAGGTGATCCTCACCACCAAGAGCGCGCGGCTCGCCGATCCCGAGTTCGTCGACGAGCTCGTGCGTCACGGCGTCACCATCGTGCACCTGTCGCTCGATGCCTTCGACCCGGAGCTGCTCGGTTCGATCATCGGCGGGCGCCGAGCGGCGGCGGCGCTCCTGCAGGCGTTCGACAACCTCCTCGCCCGACCCGACATCGACACGTACCTCTACGCGGTCCTCGCGCGCGCGAACCTCGGCTCGTTCGACGGTTACGTGCGACGCGTGGCCGAGCTCTCCGAGCGTCACGGCGTCACCGTGCCCGTGATCCTCGCCGGCATGAAGGTGCTCGCGCGCGCCGATCGCAACGAGAACTCCATCCTGCCGCGCGCCGCCGAGGCGGCCGCTGCGGCGCGCGAGGCGATCGCGCTCGGGAAGACGCTCGGCGTGCCCATCGCCACGCGTCACCTGCAGCCGTGTCTGCTCGGCGAGCTGCGGACGCATGCGCTCGAGGCGTACATCCGCGATGCGCGCGTCGATCTCGACACCGCGGAGGTGCTGCCGCCCGAGCGCGACGAATGGACGGCGCGGGTCGACGCCTGCGGCGCCTGCACCTGCGCGACCTGGTGCGACGGGGTGCAGCGACGCTACGTGGCGCTCGCCGGGGATCGCGAGTTCGTCGCCGTGCGATAGGTGACCGTCAAAGCGGCCTGCAGCGCCCGTCGATCTGCGTAATCAAGCTCGGGCCGACCGGCCAGCGGTCGAGCTTCGCCAGCGGCTCGCAGCGGAGCCCCGCTCCGTCGAGTAGCTGGAGGGTCACCTCGCCGGGCGGCACGTTGGAGTAGACGATGAAGTGGTGTCCGCCATCGAGCAGGCGCTCACTGTCGACGGCGCGCATCTTCGGCGACCCGAACGGCGCGTCGAAGACGAATGGCGCGTCGCCGCGCGGCTCGATGCGCGCACCGACGCCGCCGCGGGGCGCGTCGAGGAGCTCGATGATCACGATGCCGCGTGCGGCGTCGAATTTGCGCCCCGCGAGCTCGAGGTAGCGCGCGAAGAAGGCGGCATGACGCACCTGGAGGTCCATCGTGAGCCCGTCGGCGCCGAGGGTGACCGCGTGAAGCTCGGCCAGGTAGTCGCCCAAATCGGCGCGGTAGAGCGTCGTCGTGCCCTTGGGTACGGCGAATCCGTACCAGCCGTTCGCGTCGGACACGGTCTCGTACACCTCTGGGCGCGCACCCGCGCCGAAGAGCCGGACGACCGCGCCGCCCACGGCGCGCGGCTCACCGTCGCCGTCCTGGATGACACCGGAGAGCACGCCCGTCTCGGCCGGCGGCTTCGCGCTGGGCGAGGGCAGCGCGCACGGCGCGGAGCCGCCGCAGACGACCCGCGTGCCCAGGCAATTCGTGCTGTCGGCGTGCGTCGACCAACAACCGCGTGCGCCCCCGACGGGCGTCGGCGGCGCGCGGCGGCAGCCGGACCCGGCGGCCGCTCCCAAGAGGAGCGCGCCGACAGCGCTCCACCGCCACGCACGACGACCACCGACCAGGACGCGCATCACGTCGGATTGTCTCACGACTCGACGAAGCGCAGCAGGCGCGGCACGCGCGGCGCGACCAGCCGCCATTGCCAGCTACGCTCGGCGCCGACGACGATGAGCGTGCGGTCGTCCAGCCGGACCTCCGATCCGGCCGTGAGCGCGACACCGATGGTCCGCGCGCCCCACGCCTGGAGGGCCGCGTGAAAGCCGTGATCGTGCACCACCACGCGATCGAAGCGGACCGAGCCGTCGGCGTGAGCCTCGCCGTCGAAGGCCCAGAGCAAGGGCAGGCGCATCAAGAGCAGGGGGCGCATCAGCACCCGGCGGACGACCGCGCGCTCCTCGTCCGAGAGCACGGCGAGCAGGCGACGCGCGAACGCGAGCGCCTCCGGACACCGCGCGCGGCACACCGAGAACCCCACCGGCGCGTGCTGCGACAACGGGTTGAGCTCCCAGGGGATGGCGTCGGCCGTGTCGATGAACGCGCGCAGCGCGACTTCGTTCACGCCCTCGCGCTCCGCTGCGGCGGTGCGCTCGATGGTGATGAAGCGCTCGACGCAGCACGGCGGGTACCCGAGCAGCGCGCCCGCCCTCCTGGTGCCGGCCGCCGATCGGTCGCGCTCCGCCTCGACGAAGCGCTCGGCGAGATCGCCGCGCGAGGCGACGACATCGTATCGTCCCGAGCCCGACGCCCCGCCTCCCACCGTGAGCCCGACGTCGTAGCGACGAGCGTACGGCCCGGAGCGCACCACCGCGAGGCCGTCCTCGCGCAGGCGGCGCTCGAGCCGCACTGCGTCGTCGAACGCGAGATCCTCGAATTTCGCGATGTCGCGCGCGCCGGCGCGCAGCGCCCGCAGATCGATCGCGCGCGGCTGATCGTGCCGGAGCAGCGCGGTGCGCGCCGGCGAGGGCCCCGGCGGGAGCGGATCGGAGGTGGGGTGGAGCCCGACGATCGCGTGGAAAGCCGCGCTCGCCTGCGCGTCATCGCCGCGCTCGAACGCCCGCTGCAGCTCGTCGTAGCGGTTGGCGAGGTCCACGGGTCTCCTGACGCTACGCCGTTGGCGCTCTCGGCGCACTTCCGGAATACTCAGCGGCGATGCAGCCAGCCGAGCGCTCCGTCCAACGACGCATCGAGGCGCGCGACGAGCGGCTGCACATCTCCATCGGCGCCGTCTGCAACAACAACTGCGTCTTCTGCATGGAGGAGGACCGCGACGGCCGTTACGTGAACAACTCGGCGATGACCGGCGAGCGCGTGCGCTGGATGCTCGAGCGGCACCGCGGCGCGGAGGAGGTCTGCTTCACCTCCGGCGAGCCGACGACGCGTCCAGAGCTGCCGGAGTTCGCCGCGTGGGCGCGCGAGCTCGGCTATGCGCGCGTGAGCGTGATGACCAACGGACGCCGGCTGAGTCAGCTCGCGTACGCGGCGCACCTCACCAAGCACGGCATGAACCGCTTCTACGTGTCGATCCACGGACACGAGAAGAAGCTCCACGAGGGGCTCACGCGCACGCCCGACAGCTTCGAGCAGACGGTCGCCGGGCTCGACAGCATCGCGCGCCTGAAGCGCTTCGGGGTGCAGCTCCACACCTCGACCGTGCTCACCGAGCGCAACCTGCCGCACCTGCTGCCGATCTACCGGTTCCTGCGCGAGCACGGCGTCGATCAGGTCGTGTTCAACGTGATGCAGGCGAACGGGCGCGCCAACACCTTCTTCGAGCAGATCTTCCCGGCGTACTCCGAGATCGCCAGGCGCTTCCGGGCGTTCCTCGCCGAGGTCGGCGAGCAGCGACCGGCGGCGTTCCTCGTCGACATCCCGCTGTGCGTGACGGAGGGCATCCCCGACTTCCACCGCGGGTTCGTCGAGAAGCACCTGCACTACGACGTCGCCGAGAAGGCGATCCTCGACGGCGTCGACGTCGACGCACGCGCCGAGGAGAGCCACGGCCGCAAGCTGGTCGTGCTCACGCGAGACGACCTCGATCATGCCACGCGTGAGAAGCGCGCGGAGTGCGCGCGCTGCCGATACGACGCGCACTGCGAGGGCGTGTGGCGCAACTACCTCCGGCGGCGCGGCTGGGGGGAGCTGACGCCCGTGTCACACGGCGACGCGATCGAAGAGTGAGGTCCCCGCGGCGAGCGGGCTGCTCTCGAGCGACAGGCCGACGCGCGCGCAAGCCGACGAGAGCGCCTCGACGGCGCGCGCCGCAGCCTCGAGGTTCGCGAGGCCCACCGCGTCGAGCGCGGCCTCGACGCGCAGGTGCGTCGCTCCCGCGCGGCGCGCCACCTCTGGCAGCGTCTCGAGCGTCGCCAGGTTCTGCGCGTGCAGCGGCGCGCGCACCTCGAGCGAGCGGACGCCGGCGGCGCGCAGGTTGCGCATGCCGGCGAGCGCCTGCGCGTGCGCGCCCGCATCACGCGCGATCGCGTCGGCGGTGGACGCGTCGGCTCCGAACATCTTGACGCTGGCGCGGGTCAACCCGGCCTCGACCGCCGCGCGCGCGAACGCCGAGGAGGCGAACCTCCGGCCGTTGCTCACGATCGCGACCGCGCGCCGATCGCTGCCCGCCGCCGCGCGCACCAGCTCGAGGAACGCGGGGTGCAACGTCGGCTCGCGGCCGGCGAGCACCACCGGCCCGCCCTGACTCCGAGCCTCCTCGATGCGCGCGCGCGCCGCGCGCTCCGACGAATCGAGGTGACGATCGCGGTTGGGGCAGGAGAGGCATCCGTTGTTGCACGAGCCGGTCAGGCGGACGACCGCCGCGCGCTCGGTCGCGGCGGCGCGCGCGCCCCCGGCGAGCGCTCGCTCGAGCGCGTCGACGCCAGCGAGCGCGCGCGCGCGAGCCTGCTCCGCGTCGGCGTCGGGCGGCGCGGACACGGCGAGCTCCGCAGCCGCCGTGAGCTGCGCGAGCTCGGTGGCCATGCCGAGCCTCTCGCGCAGCGCACGCGCGACGCCGTGCGCGACCCTGGTTCGAGGGTCGAGGAAGCGCCACGGGTGCTCGGCGTTGTATCCCTTCGCCCGGGCGACCCCTTCGTCGCCCGACTCCCACTCTTCGAGCAGCGCGCCGTCGCGCTCGGCCGCGTAGAAGATGGGCAGATCGCGGTAGAGCCGGAGGCGGTTGCGCCCCATCTCGTGGAACAGCTCCGAGAGCCCCTCGGCGCGGAGCACGTCGACGCTCTCCCGCAGCTCCTCGGGCGTGGTCCAGGGGCTCCACAGGATCAGGCTGTGCCCGCGCGCCGCGGCGTACGCGAACGCCTCGGGGCGCTCGCGCGCGAGCGCGCGCATGGACGCGATGGCGGCGATCTGCTCGGCGACGGTGACGCCCTTGTTGTAGCGGAGCAGCTCGGCGTCGCTGAACGACTCGAACCCGGTGAGGTACACCTCGAGGGTGTGTCCGGCCGCCGCGGCCGCGTCGACCGCGGCCCGCACGGTCGAGAGCTCGCGCACGAACGCGTCGGAGCGCGCCGCGAAGAGCCAGCGCATCGGCCGCAGCCCGCGCGCAGCGTTCATCAGGGCCGCGAGGTAGCGCAGCGAGTACTGATCGGAGAGCACGAGCTCGCGAACGGTGGGCGCGCGCTCGGCCCAGAACGTCGCCTGTTCGAGCGTACGCGCGACGACCTCCGCCTCCGGACGCTTCTCGTAGTCGCCTCCGAGCGAGCAGAACGCGCAGCCGAGCCTCGCGATGGGGCGCGTGGTGGGCAGGCGCACACCCTGGAAGTGGGGCGTCGTCATGGGGTCGGCCGCGTAGGGACAGCCGACGTTTCCGAACAGCGTCTTGCGCGTGATCGGCGGCGGTTCGCCTGCCGCGATGACGTCCATCTCGACCACCGCGTCGAACGGCGGCCTGCGGACGGGGCGTTCGAGCGGCGCGTCGACGATCAGGCGGCCCTCGACGACGCGACCGACGCCGGGCACCCGCGTCGGATCGAGCCCGTCGGCGAGCGCCTCGAGGACCCGCTCGAACGCGAGCGCGATCTCGCCGACCGCCGGCGATCGCCGGGTCTCGCCGGAGCGGGTGACCCCGGGATCAGCGCCGACGACGAGGTCGACGCCGTCGATCGGATCGAACGAGTCGCCGCGCGAGACCAGCACCACCCGTCGGTGCGAGGCGGCCGCGAGGTGCGCCCGCAATGGAGCCATGTCGACGACGCGCTCGGCGACGATGACGTCGACCTCGCGCTCGGCGAGCCACGCGCGCAGGCGTGCGCCGATGGATCGATCGACCTCCTGGTCGTGACCATCGAAGTAGACACGCACGAGGTCGGCGCGATGACCGGCGCGGCGCGCGTCGGCGCACAGCTGCGCGAGCAACGTGTCGGGGAAGAAGCTCTCGGAGAGCTCGCCGAACGGGAGGACGAATCCGATCGAGAGCGCCACGTTGCGGTGACTCTAGCAGCGGGCGCGGGCGATTCCCGCACCTCGGCCGTCACACGGCGATCGTGTCACCAGCTGCCGTGCGAGCCGTGCGAGCCGTGCGACCCGTGCGAGCCGTGCGACCCGTGCGAGCCGTGCGACCCGTGCGAGCCGTGCGACCCGTGCGAGCCGTGCGAGCCGTGCGAGCAGTGCTGCCCGAAGAACTTCGCGTCTCCGGCGGGTGCCTTGCCTGCGCGCTCGGAGGCATCGAGGGCCTTCCCCGAGATGCGACGCTCGGTGCCCGAGAGCATGCCTCTCACGTCGCGCTTGAAGGTCGGGAGATCGTCAACATCGTCCTCGGCCATCGAATCCTCCCCAGCTCAGTGGCTGGCAACACGGGTCAGTATACAAGGTCGAGGCCGCCTCGTCCCGCAACCTTCAGACGGCGCACGATTGGAGGAAGTGGGTCCGGTCACGGACCGTCGTCCACTTCTTGAAGGTCTCGAGCGTCTGCGGGTCGCCGGCCCCCAGTTTCTCAAATAGATAATCCTGGATGCCTTTGTGGACGGCGCAGAGGGTGCTCTCGCGCATCCGGCCGAAGATCGTGCCCTGGGTGCGGTGGTTATGCACGGGGCACACGCCGCAATACGGCTGGTAGGTGCAGTTGACGCAATCCGGCTGGGCCTCGAGGTTCGACGCGAGCGCCAGGGCCCGGACGGTCTCGTGTCCCATGAGGTCGCGGTAGGTGCTCGTCGTGACGTCTCCGATGAGGAAGGTGCTGTCGCCCATCTCGTGCACCATGCGACCTTCGTCGCAGGTGAAGATCTTGCCGTCGTAGTTGTAGGCGACCTGCCCGATCCCGGCGCCGCACGGGTTGCGGATGTCGAGGAAGTTCGGGTCCTCGCCGCCGAGGATCTTCGTGAGGAAGATGGCGGCGAAGCGCTCGAGGATCTGCACGCCCTGCTTGTTCAGCTCGAGCATGTAGTCGGTCGCCTGGCGATAGAACTGGAGGTACTCGGTGCGCGGGTACTCGACCCGCCCGCCGGTCTTCTCGGCGAACCCGAACGGATCGACCGGCCGCAGGAACAGCGCCTTGCAGCCGAGCGACACGTACGTGTCGACGACCTCCTTCCAGAGCGGCAGCGTGTCGCGCGTCGTCGTGAGCAGCGCCTCGACGTGATAGAGCGACGTGTCGAGCCCCATGCGCTCGTACTCGTCGTTGATGCGCTTGATCCAGTAGCTCGCCTTCTGGTGCGCCGAGAGCTTCGGGAGCTTGCGCTGCTTGTCGTGCAGGTGCTCGGGGCCGTCGATGCTGGTGCAGATCTGCACCTTCTTGCCGACGAGATAGGCGAGCTTGTCCTCGTCCATCAGCGACAGGTTCGACACCATCGTGAACTCGAGCTGCTTGCCGACCTTCTTGTTGGCCTCGAGCGCGTACTCGATGGTGTGCTTGACCACCTCGAAGTTCACCAAAGGCTCGCCGCCCTGGAACTCGATGGTGACGTTCGGGTTGGTGGTCTTGAGGATCTGGTCGACGGTCTTCTCGGCCAGCTCCTTGGTCAGGTCCGTCTGCACCGCGTCCATGCCGGCGCGAGACGCGTGGCAGTAGACGCAGGTCTCGTTGCAGCGGAGCGTGACGACGATGATGTGCAGGTTCGGCCCGAACGAGAGGAAGCTCTTTCGGGTGCGGATGCGCTGGATCATCGACTCGCGGTTCTCTTCGCCGCGGATGAAGTTGCGCTCCTTGAGGCGGGTGAACAGCTCGGAGGCGCGATCGACGTTGCCCTCGGCGAACCGCTCGAACTCCGCGGGCGTGAGCAGGAGGAACGCGCCCTCGGTGTTGGTGATGAGCACCTTGCCGCCGACGACACGATGATTGAACGGCAGCGCGAACGTGCTGCTGCGACGACGAAGCTGGAGCAGGTTCATTCCGAGCCCCCGAGCGTGCTACCGGAGCGGATGGTGAGGCCGAGGGCGAAGTTGCCGAGCTCGTTGGCGACCTTTCGCTCGCGCGCTTCGTCCTTCGCCGTCACGCGCACGACGAAGCACGAGGGCTCCTCGGCGCGCTCGAGCGTGGCGAACCGATCGAACGACTTGATCGCCTCGTCGACGGCGTTGCCGTCGTAGAGCTCGCGATGAAACCGCAGCTCGATCAAGGCTCGACTCCCCCTTCGGCCTTCGGCTCCTCGGGCTTCGGCTCTGTCTTGGACGCGTCCTTCTTGTTCTTGGCGTACTTCTCCTCCCACGACATGGCGATGCCGAGCGGGTCGTCGAACGCCTCGTCGGAGAAGTCGAACGCCTCGAGATCGTCGAGCGACGGCGCGCCGCGCGCGCCCGACAGCGCCTGCGCGGTGACCGCCTCGATCGTCGCGCGGCTCTCGCGCGTGATCTGCGCGCGCCACGCGCACGAGAGCAGCTCGTTGGCGAACTCGCCGACGACCTCGCGCGCGGCGGCGGCGTCGTACGGAGCGCCCTTCGGCGAGAGGGTCACGCGGACCTTGCCCTCGGCCACTCGATCGAGGAACACGTAGCAGCGATCGATGAACACGTACGCTGCGGCGTAGATCGCCTCTAGCGGGTAGAGCGCGGAGTCGACGCGCAGCGACACCGCGCCGCGATCGAGGTGGTGCTCCACGACGTCCGCAGGAATTCCCTGGTCTCCCGTGACTTCAGTCATAGGTCGTTCACCGTACGGCATCGCCCCGGGGGGGTGCAATCAGGTCCCTGGGGGGTTTAACGCGTCGTCTCCGTGCAGTCGAAGGTAGTCCGCGCGCGCACCGCCGCACGATTCTCGGACCGGGCAGGCGCGGCAGGGTTCGGGGTAGACGCCGCCCTCGAACGGCGAAGATTCGAGCGGGAACGACCGGCCGGAGGGATCGACGACCAGCAGCCGAAGCGAGCGCGCCGGCAGGTAGCGCGGGCGGTCCGATGGCGCGAGGGTGCACGGCGGCGTGTGCAGCGAGACGAGCTCGACCCCGAGCGCGTCGGCGACCCGGCCGGCGTCGGCGATCGGACCGGTCAGTTGGTCGAGCCGAGGTACCGCCCGCGCGACCTCGGGATCGTCGCTATCTGCAGCCGAGAGGAGCCAGAGGGTGAAGCGGGTGATCCCCCGCGCCGCGAAGGCGCGCACGGTCTCGGCGAGGTCGGGCGCGGTGTCGCGGCAGAGGAGCACGTCCGCCGCGAGGCGCACGCCCTGCCCGCGCGCGACGGCGGCGACGTTGGCGATGCCCTCGAGCAGGAGCGCCTGACTGCCCTCGGTTCGGGTCAACGCGTCGTTCACCTCGGCGCGGAGGCTCTTCACGTTGAAGCTGACGTCGGTGAGCCCGGCGTCGACGATCGCCGCCGCGTAGCTCGCGTACGCGAGGCGCAGCCCGTTGGTCTGGAGCAGCACGCGCTCGAACCCGAGCGAGCGGGCGGCGGCGATCAGCTTGGGGAGCTCGGGGCGGAGCGTCGGCTCGCCGCCGCCGATCCACAGCTTGGCGACGCCGCGGGCGCGGGCGCCGCGCAGGATGGCGAGCGCATCGGCCGCCGCGAGCCGCTCGTCGCCGCCGTCGCACGCGCGACAGCCGAGGCAGCGGAGGTTGCAGCGGTAGTCGAGCGCGATCTCGAGCCACTCGAAGCCGTCGCGCATCGAGCGGAGTATGACACGCGGTGGTAGGCTGCGCGCGTGGCCATCGGCGCGCCGCTCGATCCGCCCGGCGACATCACCCTCCCGCGACCGGGCTCCACGACGGCGCGCACCGTGCTCTCGCGCGCGATCGGCCGGCTGTTCGGCGATGTGCGCGACGTGCTGCGTCGACCGCACGACGACGCCGCGGTTCGCCGCGACGTGACCGCGCTCAACGCGGCGCTCACGGCCGTGCCGGACCGGCAGGCCGTCCTCGGCAGCCTGTTGCGCCGACCGAACGTGGGTGCGCTCGTGCGATGCGCACGACTGCCCGACGCCGACCCCGCGCTCACCGTCGAGCTGATCGCGACGATCGCGATCGAGCTCGCCGCGATGGGCGCGCTCCGCTCCGAGCTGCGGCTCGAGCGCGCTCCAGCGAAGATCGTGTCGCTGGCCGCCGGCGTCGTGATCCACCCGCCGCCGGGCGCCGGGGTCGTCTGTCGCGACGGCTCGGTGGAGCTCGCCGGCCATCGGGTGGACCTGCGCGGCGCGATCGCGCAGGCGATCGCGCAAGACGAAGGCGGCGTGGTCGTGCGGCGGCCCTTCCACCGCGTCACCGACTCGATCGTCCTCGCGCTCGAGGACAACAACCCGCTGTCGATGTTCGAGGCGCACCCCGACAAGGCCGGCAACCGCATCGACCTCGGCGGCCGCGAGCCCTCGGCGTGGTGCGACGCGCTGCGCGACGCGCTCGATCGCATCGGCCGGCACCTGCCCGACCTGCGCGCCGAGCACGATCTGTTCGTGCAGCAGTTCGTGCCGGTCGGCTTCGACGCCGAGTCGCACCTGTCGGCCTCGTACCGCGAGGCGATCGGCACCATCTACCTCACGCTGCACCCGCAGCCGATGACCATGACCGAGGCGGTGGTGCACGAGTTCTCGCACAACAAGATCAACGCGCTCTTCGAGCTCGACGAGGTGCTGCACAACGCCTACGCGCCCCTCTACAAGTCGCCGGTGCGCCCCGATCCGCGGCCGCTGCACGGCGTCTTGCTCGCGGTGCACGCGTTCATCCCGGTGGCGCGCCTCTACGAGGCGATGCGCGAGGCCGACGATCCGCTGAGCCGCAACGCCGGCTTCGCCGAGCGCTTCGCGCAGATCGTGGCGAAGAACCGCGAGGGCATGGAGGTCCTGCTCGCCCACGCCGATCCGACCCCGGTCGGCCGCGCGGTGCTCGACGAGCTCGACCGGTGGAACCGGCACTTCGCGTAGCCGGCACGCGAGGCGTCGGGTCGGCTCACCTCGGCGCTGTCCGTCGCGTACGATGCTCGGGACCGCGTGGTCGACGAGCCGCTCCATCCCCGCTTCGAGATCCGCGGCCGCCTCGGCGCCGGAGGAGGGGGCGTCGTCTACCGCGCCCACGATCGCGAGCGCGGTCACGAGGTGGCGCTGAAGACCCTGCGTCACCCCGGGGCGGGATCGCAGCTCCGTCTGAAGCAGGAGTTCCGCGCGCTCGCCGACGTCGCGCACCCGAACCTGCTCCCCCTGTACGATCTGTTCGTCGACGAGTCACGCTGCTTCTTCACCATGGAGCTCGTGGAGGGCGTCGACGTCGTCTCCTGGATCCGCCGCGATGCGGCCGCTCCGAGCGCCGGCGCGTTCAGCTCGTGCGCGATCGACGCCCCCACGACCGCGGCGCTGCACGGAGCGGCGACCGTCCAGCTGCGCCCCCGAGCCGCGTTCGACGAGGGGCGGCTGCGCGACGCGCTCGCGCAGCTCGCCGCGGGGATCGCCGCGCTGCACGCGCATGGCAAGCTTCACCGGGATCTGAAGCCCTCGAACGTCCTCGTCCGCGAGGATGGCCACCTCTCGATCCTCGACTACGGCCTCGTGCGCGACGAACGCGAGGCCGGCGAGTCCCGCTCCTTCGAGGGGACCGCGGCGTACGCCGCGCCCGAGCAGGCGGTCGGCGACGCCGGGCCCGCCGCGGACTGGTACGCGCTCGGCGTGATCGTCTTCCAGGCGATCACCGGCGTCGAGCTCTGTTCGTCGCTGCTCGCGCGCGAGCCGGCAGCTCGGACGGTCCCGGAAGGCCTCGTCCGAGCCGAGATCGAGCCGCGCAACCCGCCCCTGCTCGGTCGCGAACGCGAGCTGGCCGCGCTGGAGCTCGCGTTCGCCGAGAGCGCGAGGGAGGGACGCACCGTCGTCGTCGAGGGCCCCTCGGGGATCGGCAAGTCGAGCCTCGTGCGCGCGTTCCTCGCGAGCGTTCGCGCGCGTGGGTGCGTCGTGCTCGAGGGGCGCTGCCACCCCCGCGAGGCGGTGCCGTACAACGCCCTCGACGGCGTCGTCGACGAGCTCGCGAAGGTGCTGCGCGCGCGGGGCGCGAACGTCCACGACGCGGCGCTCTCGCGGGTGTTCCCGGTCCTCGCGGCGGGCGAGCCGCGCATCGACGCGGCGGTCGACGCCGACGCCGTGCGCCGGCGCGCCTTCGCCGCCCTCCGCGCGACGCTGGCCTCGCTGGGCGGATCGGTGGTCGTCTTCGTCGACGACTTCCAGTGGGCCGATCGCGACAGCCGCGCGTTGCTCGGCGAGCTCGTACGGACCCCGAGCCTGTTCGTGTTGGCCCAGCGCGAAGACGAACGGCCGCTCCCCTGGTCGGCGACGCGCCTCGAGGTCGCGCCGCTCGATGCTCGCTCGGCACGGGCGCTCCTTCGACATCACGCCGGTGGGGAGCTCGACGTGCGCGCCGAGGCGATGCTCGAGATCGCCGATGGTCACCCGATGTTCCTCCAGGAGATCGCCGGCCACGCTCGCGAGCGCCGGATCGACGCAGAGCCCCCTCGGAGCCTCGAGCACCTGTTGGGCCTGCGGATCGCGGCGCTGGCAGCCACCCAAAGGAGGCTCCTTGCGCTGCTCGGGGTCGCGTTCACGCCGTTGCCCGTGAACCTCCTGGCCGCGGCGGCGGGGTTGCCCTTGACCGTCACGCTGCGCGAGACGGAGGCGCTTCGCCAAGAGCGCCTCGCGCGCGCTACAGCTCGGGGGTTCGAGCCGATCCACGACCGGGTGCGCGAGGCGGTGCTCGCGACGCTCACCGACGACGAGCTTCGCGCCTGCCACGCCGCGTGGGTCGACGCGCTGTCGACCAGCGAGGCGCACGCGCCGCGCGCGCTCGCCCGCCACCTCGCCGGCACCGGAGATCACGCGGCGGCGCGGGCCGCGACCCTCGCTGCGGCCGCGCGCGCTGAGGAGGCCCTGGCGTTCGACCAGGCCGCCCTGCTGTTGCGTGACGCCATGACGTTCGGCGAGCGCGGGGACGACGTGCGCTTCCGCCTCGCCGCCGCGCTCGCCAACGCACAGCGCGGCGTCGAGGCCGCGGAGGTGTACCTCGGGATCGAGGGCCCGGGCCGGATCCGCGCCAGCGCGCGGGCGGGGGAGCTCTTGCTCGCGAGCGGCGAGATCGCCCGCGGCAGCGCGGCGCTCGACGAGGTCCTCGCGACGATCGATCGCCCGCTGCCGCGCAGCCAGCTCGGCGCCGTCGCGTCCTTGGTGCGCGAGCGGATCGCTCTTTCGCTCCGCGGCCTCGACGTGCGCGTCGGCCCCGTCGATCCGCTGGCCGCCGAGCGATCGGATCTGTTCCGCGGGATCGCGCAGGGGCTCGGCATGGCCGACAACCTCCGCGCGGCGATCTACAACACGCGGTCGCTCCGCGCTGCGCTCGACCTCGGCGATCCCACGCGGGCGGCCGTCGCGCTCGCCACCGAGGCGATCTTCCGGGGCTCGGTCGACGTGCGGCGCAGGCCGCGCGAGCTCCTCGACCGCGCGCGTGCGCTCGCGGAGGTCGCCCGAGATCCGACCGCGCACGCGTGGATCGCGGGGGCAGAGGCGGTGCTCGACGCGCTCGCGCTCGATCACTCGAACGTGATCGACGGCCTGCTCCGCGCCGAGGCGTTCTTCCAGGAGCGCACGCAGGGCAACGGGTGGGCGCTCGACAGCCTGAAGCTCGTTCGCGCGCTGACCCTGCGGCTGCTCGGCGATCTCGAGACGCTTCGAACCCGCCTGCCGGAGGACCTCGCCGACGCACGTCGGCGCGGTGATCGCTACCTCGAGACCACGCTGCGACGGGGCGCGGCGTCGGTGTGGCTGTGCGACGGCGACGTGGATCGGGCCCGCGACGCGCTCGAGAGCAGCCGATGGGCGCCGATGCGAGACGGGTTCCACATCCAACACTGGCTCGAGATCGAGGGGCGCGCGGAGATCGATCTCTACGAGGGCAACGCGTCGACGACGCTCACCCGGCTGCGAGGCGAGCTGCGGGCGATGCGCACCTCGCTCCTCGCGCGGCTGCAGCGACCGCGGATCCTCTCGCGCGCGACGCGCGGGAAGCTCCTCCTCGCGCGCGCCGCGGCGGGCAAGGATCGCCTCGCGTCGCTCGCGGAGTGCGAGTGGCTCGCGGCGCGCTTGTGGGGCGAGGAGGTCGGCTACGCGCGGGCCCGCGCCCTCCTGCTCCGCGCCGGAGTCGCCGCGCTGCGAGGCAGGGAGGCCGCGGCGATCGTCGCCCTGCGCGAGGCGATCGTCATCGCCGATCGCGTCGGGCTCGCGCTGACCGGCGCGGTCGCGCGGCAGCGACTCGCCGCGCGGATCGGAGGAGACGAGGGCCGCGCGCTCCGCGAGCGGTCCAGCCTCTTCCTGCGGGGCGCCCGGATCGCGCGCCCAGAGCGCATCGCAGAGGTCGAGGCCCCCTGCGCGTGACTCACTCCGCGCGGACGCGGGCGTCGAGGCGATATCCCTCGGGCGTGCGTTCGAGCGCGTCGCGCAGGCCCATTCTCCGAAGCGAGGCGATCGACACGTAGACCCGGCTGGCCCCCGCGCGCGGCAGGACCTTCTCGCCGGGCCACCCCGCGGCCACCAGCTCGGCGACCGACAGGGCTCGCCCCGGCTCGCGCGCGTGCGCGTTAGCGAGCGCCCGCAAGATGCGCTCGAGCTGCTTGCGTGGTTCGAGCGACACCCGACCTCGCCCGGGGACCTCGAACCAGTTCCCGGCGCGGTCGACGACGTAACCGTGTTCGAGCTCGTCCGGCCGCTCGACGCCGCCCGCGAGCATCGCGGCGACGCGCGGCTCGAGCCGCAGCTCGAAGGCCCCCTCGAGCGGCACGCGACCCAGCACCGAGAGCAGCTCACGCACGTTGCCCGGCCAATCGTATCGGAGCAGGGCCAACGCGAGATCGCGATGCAGCCAGGGGCGCCCTTCGACTCCCTCGAACACCCGCGCCGCGATCGCGCAGATGTCCTCGCGGCGCGCGCGCAGCGGGGGGAGCTCGATCGGCCACGCGCCGATCCGCGCGGCGAAATCGGGCCGAATGCGGCGCTCTCCGACCAGCTCTGCGACGCCGCCGCGCGCGGACGAGACCACCTGCACGTCGAGCACCCGTCCGAGGGCGGCGCCCACGCGACGCACCTCGCCCCGTTCGAGGAACGACAGCAACGCAGCCTGCAGCGCGGGCCGCGCGTCGTCGACGCCGTCGAGGAACAGCGTCCCGCCGTCGGCGCTCTCGAGCAGGCCAGGCGAATCGCCCTCACCGAACAGCAGCGCGTGCAGGCGCTCGTCGCCCACCGCGCCGCAGTGCACGGTCACGAACGGGCCGCCGCGACCGCTCGCGAGGTGCAGCTCCTCGGCCACGAGTCCCTTGCCGACGCCGGTCTCGCCGAACAGCAGGACCGGCTCGACTCTCGACGCGGCGCGCGCGACCTCCGCGAGCACGTCCGACATGCCCGCAGACACCGCGGCCACCCGCGGGTTGTGCGGCGGGTCGAAGAACGGCGGCCGGCGATGCAGGAGCAACAGGGAGCTGCCCACGCCGACGATCGATCCTTCGCGCAGCTCCGCCTCGCCGACCGACTCGCCGTCGACGAAGGTACCGTTGCGGCTCCCGGTGTCGCGGATGGTGACCCTGTCGCCTGCGACCGACACGGCGGCGTGCGCGCGCGAGAGGCGCTTGTCGCTCTGTCCGTCGAGCACGTCGAGCCCTCGGCCGAGCGTGACCGGCAGGCCGTCCTCCAGGACGAGGCGACGCCCGATGGACGAGGGTTTCGGGTGATGGACCAGGGTCAGCGTCCAGACCAACGCCGGCGACGCGGCGAGCCGCGCCGTCTGCTGGGTGGAGTCCATGCCGGGGATTTTAGACCTTAAACGAGGCCGTCGATCGCTGCCATCCTCATCGCGATCGCAGGGGCGATCGTGGATCGCGCGCGAATTCAGACAAAACGCGCCGGTTTTCGGCGGTGGGGGAGTTGTGCGCACGTCCTACCGATGTCACCGATGCGCGAGCTCGATCGAACTGGCGCACCGGCATTGGGCATGTCGTCTGCTGTGTTCGTCCACACCACCCTTACCGAAGGAGCTTCCTGATGAAGATCGTCCGCCCGGGCCGCCTCGCCGTGGCCGCACTCGTCGCCGCCTCGCTCTACGCGCTTCCTGCCTTTGCCGGAGACGTCAAAGTGACCAAGGGTGCGCTGGTCATCGACGGCGGCCAGCGGTTCTTCCGCGGCAAGGCCACCGATATCGCGCTCGGCTCCTATGGCGAGAAGAAGACGCCCGTCGGCCAGATCCCCTACCTCGCGATCGAGAAGACCCTGAGCCCTGGCGTGCTCGGCAAGGTTCCGATCAAGATCACGGGACCCATCGCCGTCGACTGGTCGAAGGTCTCGAGCTCCGACATCAGCGCAGGCGTGAGCTTCCTCAAGAAGGGCGGCGGCAAGGGCAGCCTGACCATCGACGCGGCCAAGGGCGCCAAGCTCGTCCTCGTGAAGTTCTCGATCGCCGAGGGCGATCTGAAGGACCTGCTCAACAAGCACGCCACCGACTCGCGCGACTACCTCAAGAAGGAAGGCGGCGACGGCCGCGTAGTGAGCGAGGTCTACGTCGCGATGGAGGCCGAGCTCGCGAGCTCCGTCACCACCGGCGGCTCCGTCTCCGCGAGCGGCACGTCCAATGGGCTGCAGATCGAGGTGGCGGCGAGCGGCAGCAGCACGACGACGACGAAGGTCACGCTGCCGCCGGACACGACCTTCGCCTACCTGCTCCACAAGGTGAAGAAGTGGAGCAACAAGGTCGTCGACGACATGGAAGACGATCGCGCCGGCCTCAACTGAGAGGCGCCGCCGAGCGACCGGCCGGGCGAGTCTGGAGACGTAGCCAGGGGGAGGAACGGGCGGGCCCCTTCGCGGGGGCCCGCCCCGCTACGCGCGTGAATGGGGAGCAGGCGACGCGGCGCGCGCGGAGCGACGCGACACCCGCAGAGGCACCGCGGCTCTTCAACGCTCGAGGCCGCGCAGCGCCATCATCGCCGCCCGCACGCCCTCGACCAGCGACGCCGGCGGCTCGGTCACCTCGCGATCGAGGCGGTAGCTGCCGCGGACGCGCGCTCCGTCCATTGCGAAGGACAGCGTGACGCCGGTGCCGTCCTCGTGGCGGAGGGCGACCGCCGCCTGCCGCCCGCCGCGCTCGAGGGTGACGTCCTCCCAGCGCAGGGCGCCGAAGGGCGCGTGGTCGCGCAGCCGCGAGAGACACGCGCCGATGCGCGGATCGAGGTCGCGGACGGTGAGCTCCCGCGCCGGCCCATGGAACGCGGCGTCGGGCCCGACGCCGTGGTGCACCCGCGCCTCGATCGCCGCGCACAGCCGCGCGAAGACCTCGCGGAGGAGCGCGACCGCCGCGGCGTCGACGGCGCTCGCGGCGACGAGGTGCAGCGAGAAGCGGTCGGTGCTCGCCGCCCCGCCGCCGGGCCGCCGCAGCTCGAGGTGCAGCGAGCCCCCGCCCTGCCGGGCGAAGCTCGCGGTGACGCGCTCCTCATGCGTGTCGACGTGGACGTTCGCCGTCGAGAACGGCGGCGAAGGCGCGAAGGCCCTGAGCGCACCGACGAGCGGCGCCGCGTGCAGCGTGAACAGCCGCTGCTCCGGGTCGACGAGCGGCAGGCGCGCGCGGGTGACCGGCTGGAGCTCGGCGGTGCCGTGGATGCGACGGTAGGTGTCGTAGACGCCGCTGCAGCGGTCGTCGAACACGCACTCGCGGCAGCGCTCGAGCTTCACCTTGTCGCGCGCCTTCACCTGGTACTTGTCCCAGGGCTCGCTCAGGTCGTCGCCCGCGTCGACCGAGACGGTGAAGGTGGTCTCGCCGTCGTGGTGGATGACCGGCGCGATGGCCGGCGCGACGCAGTACGGCAGGTTCCCGATGTTGACGTCGAAGCCCGCGGGAAACCCCGCGACCATCGCCTCGAGGTGCGGGACGAGGTCGGAGTAGCGCGGCAGCATCGCGCGCATCTCGTCCTCGGTGCGCTCGCCCGCGTCGAGCGGGCGGATCATGTCGAGGTGCAGCTGCTGGACGCCGTACGGCAACAGCAGCGCGGGGAAGTCGGCGACCGACTCGAAGTTCGATCGGACGACGCACATGTTCACGGTGATGCGCTGACCGCGGTCGCGCAGGTTCCCCATGGTCTCGACCAGCCGCGCGAACGAGCCGAGCTTCTTGGTGGTGCGCTCGTGCGCGCGGGCGGTGGCGCCCTGGAACGAGAGGCGGAAGGTGAAGTTGCCGCCGGTCTCGAGGATCTCGTCGACGAACGAGGCGCGCGCCGTCTTCGCGCCGTTCGTGAAGATGACGATCTCCTCGTAGGCGAGGTCGACCGCCGCGCGCAGCACCCGCATGAACTCGGGCTGGATGGTCGGCTCGCCGCCGAGCAGCGTGAGCTTGCGGAGCCCGCGGGCGCGGCCCTCGCGCAGCTTCTCGATGACCGGATCGCCGGCCAGCGGCAGCGCCTCGCGCCGCTCGGTGCGCTGCCCGCTGACGCAGAACACGCAGCGGTTGTTGCACATGTGCCCGAGCTGGATCTCGATCTGGCGGTCGGGCTCCACGCGCTCGGCAGTGTAACCGGTCGGCCGTCGCGCGCACGGAACGTCGGTCGCGCCGACCTACAGGGCGCGGAACTCGTCGGCCCCGTGGAGGGCGAGGTAGTGGCGCGGCACGCCCATGCAGGCGCGCGAGAGCGAGCAGTCGCTGCACGCCGGCACGCGGGTCATCCACTCCGTCTCCCAGGCGTGCAGGCGCGGGCGCTCCACCTGCGCGCGGATCGGCCCGAGGTACGACTCGTCGGCGCCGAGCACGCACAGCGACGGGATGCCCGTCGGGTCTTGGAGATCGTGGGTGCGGACGCCGAGCGCGCGCGCGCGATCGATGGCGCGGAGGCGCGTCGGGGCGTAGTCGCGGTAGCGCGCGACGTGCGCGCGCCCCTCCTCGACGCTCGGGAACTCGTTGCGCACCGAGTGGAACTGGACGGTGATCAGCTCGCGGTGCGACGCCCAGCGGGCGGCGACCAGCTCCACGAAGTCGACGAGCAGCGGCGCGTTGTCGACGAAGACGAGGTGATTGAGCAGGCAGCGCACGCCGGCCGCGAGGAGCGCGTCGACCCCGCGCAGCGTCTTGTCGTGCGTGCCCGGCGCGGCGGTGAGGCGATCGGAGATCGCCGGGTCGGGGCCGTGCAGCGAGATCTGCGCGCTGGTCAGCCCCGCCTCGCGCAGCGCACGGGCCCGGTCGCCTCGCTCGAGCAGCACCGCGTTGGTCTGGAGCTCGATCTCCTCGAACCCGAGCGAGCGGGCGTAGCGCACGTGATCGAGCAGATCGGGCGATAGCGTCGGCTCGCCGCCGGTGAGGATCACGCGCCGCGAGCCGCGCGCGAACGCCTCGTCGAGCGCGCCGCGCACTCTCTCGGCCGGCAGGTCGGTGTCCATGTCGGCGAGCTCGCAGAACCGGCAGACCTGGTTGCAGCGGTAGATGATCCCGATGCGGCTGGTCGGGCGATCGACCTCGGCGCCGTACTCGTAGTCGACGTGGAAGAACTTCTCGACGTCGCGCGCGCCGAGGACGCGCAGGCGGCTGCCGGCGCTCTTGCCCGGCCTCAGGAACGGCGTCGCGTCGGCGATCGCGAGGGGCGCGCGACCGCCGAGCGCGCGCGACAGGGAGGTCGCGGAGGCGGTGCAGCGGGTGGCGAGCGCGCAGGTCGCGCACGCGGGGTGCGCCTCGTTGGGCGCGCCCTCCTGCTCGCGGAGCACGCGCGAGAGCAGGCGGCGCGCGCGCCCCGAGAGCTCGACCGCGCACGGCGGCAGCGGGATGCGCTCGGAGAGCTCGACCTCGATCCGGAGCTTCTCGGCGAGCCTCGCCGCCTCGTCGAGCTCCTCCGCGAGCGCCTGCCCTTGGCCTTTGAGACAGGGGCCTTCGAGACAGCCGGGCGAGGGCACCAGCACGAACCTCTTCAGCGCCGGCATCGCGGCGTGCAGACCGCCGATGCGCGCGGCCGCGCTCGGCAGCCCGGGCGACAGCGGCAGGTCGATCGCCACCTCGAGCCCGCGCTGGAGGGCGGCGGCGATCCCGGCGAGCACGTGCTTGGGGTGGGTTCGCTGCGAGATCAGCTCGCGGTGCGTCGTCGGCGTCATCGTCGCCACGGGGACCGCAACGCGCGTGACGCCGGCGGCGATCAGCGCGTCGACCCGCGGCGGGAGGCGCACGCCGGGCGTGTAGACCTCGATGGTGGTGAAGCCGCGCTCGGCGCAGCGCCGGACGAGCTGCTCGAGATCGGCCCGGCGCAGCGGATCTCCGCCGGAGATGCGCACCTCGGTGGCCCCGGCCGTGGCGGCGTCGTCGATCAGCCGGGTGAGCAGCGTGAACGGCGGATCGGCGCGGCCGTCGTCGGGGCTCGCGCAGAAGCCGCAGGAGTGGTCACATCGTCGCGTGACCTCGAGCGTCGCACTGCGCACGCGGTGCATCGTCCCGCGGGCGGCGCCCTCGGGCAAGCTGTTCGGCGAACGGCGAATGAACTTCCGCCGCGGCGTACTACGCTAGCGGGTCACGGGGCCCGACCGGGCGCTCGGGACCGAAGGACGGGGATGCGACGCATACAGGTCATGAGCGAGTGCGCGCCGCGCTGTCCGTCGTGCGTCGCCTGCCGACCGGGCGGCGCGCCGGCCGACGAAGCCGCGGTGCTCGCGCAGCTCGCCGAGGTGCGCGGCGACGTCGTCCTCGGCGGCGGCGACGCGACGCGCTGGCCGCCGCTGCGATCGGTGCTCGAGGGGCTCCGCGCGCGCGACGAGCTGCGCGCGTGGGTCGAGGCGCCGGCCGCCGCGTTCACCGCCGGGTCGGTCGTGCGAGACCTCGCCGCGTGGGGCGCGCGTGGGGTGGTCGTCATGATCGAGGCGCTCGGCGAGCCGATGCGCCGCGCGCTCCGCGTGGGCGACGGCGAGGAGGCGGTGCGGCTCGCCGAGGAGGCGGGCCTCGCGACGCAGGCGCGCCTGCTGCTGCGGCCGAAGACGTTCGCCATCGCGGCGCCGCTCGCGCGCAAGCTCGCTCCGCGAAACGTGTGGCTCGAGATCGTCCGCCGCGACTGGGGCAAGGACGAGGTGCCGATGCCCGTCGAC
>JACPFM010000083.1:157782-164245 GCA_016182965.1 Deltaproteobacteria bacterium
GGGCGCCTCCTGCTCGCCGAGCGGAACCTCTTCTTCTCGGTGCACCGCTTGTCCGAGACGGGCTACCTGCCGCCGTGCGCGCTGCCCGAGGTCTGGGAGTCGCGCCCGGACGTCTTCCGCGCGACGCTCGGCGCCGAGGAGGAGCCGAACGCGACGTTCGAGGCGTGCGCGCGCTGCGTCCTCGCGCGCCCCTGCGCGTTCCGCGACCGCGACGCCGTCGCCGAGGAGCGCCGCGCGGCGCTCCGACCGGTCCGCGATCTCACGCTCCCGTGGGTTCGCCGCCGCGCCGCCCACCTTCCCGTGCCCGCCGCGATCGTCCGTCGGCGCGACGCGCGCGACGTGGTGTGCACGAGCCCGTGGACCACGATGGAGGTCGTCGACCCCGACGGCCGCGTGCGGCAGTGCTGCTCGACGTGGACCCGCGGCGCTCGCGGCAACGTGTTCGAGGGCTCGCTGCTCTCGATCTGGAACGGCGAGGGCTACCGCGCCGCGCGCCGCCTCATCGCCGACGGCCCGCTCGACGATCTCTGCCTGCCGATCTGCTCGCGCCTCCACGACCGGAAGTTCGACGAGCGCGCCTTCACCATCCAGCGCGGCTCGCGGCCGTTCGTCGACAACCAGCTGCTGATGGCGGAGGAGATCGCCGAGCGCCGCGAGGTGCTGCGCTCGAAGCCGCTGCGCCTGGCGCTCTGTCCGAGCACCTACTGCAACTACGACTGCATCATGTGCGATCACGGCCGCTCGCCGCGCCGCGAGCTGCCCGATCACGTCTGGGACGAGCTGCCCGAGCTGCTCCCCACGCTGCAGACGCTGACGTTCCTCGGGGGAGAGCCGCTCGCGCAGCAGCGGGTGGTGAAGTTCCTCGGTGAGCTCGACGCCGCCGATGCGCCCGACCTCTCCATCGACTTCGTCACCAACGGGAGCCTGCTCACGCCGAAGGTGAGCGCGCGCCTGGCCCGCGCGCCGCTCGGCGACGTGACCATCAGCCTCAACGCCGGCACGCCCGAGGTCTACGAGCGCGTGCAGCGCGGCATCGCGCTCTCGCAGGTGCACGAGCACATCGACGCGCTCGTCGAGCTGCGGCGCACGCACGTCCGCTGGTTCGGGATCACCCTCAGCTTCGTCGTGCAGCCGGCGTCGTCGGCCACGCTCGTCGCGTTCGCCGAGTTCGCGCACCGGCGCAACCTGCGCATCCGGCTGATGGCGCTGAACCCGGAGCAGCACGTCGGTCTCGACTTCTACGGCGATCCGGAGGTCGTCGCGCAGGTGGTGCGCGACGTCGACGCGCTCTCGGCCTGGAGCGAGCGGGTGCGTCCCGAGTGGCTCCCGGAGATCCGCGCGGCGCGGATGGCCGTGCTCGGCGAGGCGGCGGCGCGCGCGGGCGGCGCGCCGCCGTCGGTCAACCAGCGCCGCCTCCCGGTCGTCTCGTGAGCCCTCTCACGGGGACGGTCGGCGTCCTCGCGCTGCACGCGCAGCACGACGATTTCGTCGAAGACGATCTGCTCGCCACCGCCGAGGGTCGGCTCCGCGCCGCCGGGCGATCGGTGGCGGTGCTGCGGAGCACGCGCGGCGCGCGGACGGCCGCGGAGTGGGAGCCCGAGATCCGCGACTGGGTCGCGCGGCACGACCTCGACGTCGCGGTGATCCTCCGCGCGTGGGACCGCGCCCTGCTCGACTCGGTCCGCGGCGCGCTGCGCGGCGGCGCGCGGCTGGTGCGGCTCGGCAGCAGGCCGTCGGCGCTCGACGACGCGTTCGACGCGGTGGTCGACGTCAACGGCCTGCTCGAGTTGCTCGAGGGGCGCGCGCCGCTGCCGGCGCGCCTGCCGGCGAGCGCGGCCGAGATCCGCTCGCTCCGCCTGGTCGAGCCCGATCCGGCGGTCGCCTCCACCGGACGCCCGACCATCCGCGGCCCCGCGGTCGGCTGCCCGTTCCTCGCCGACGTGCGCAAGAGCGCGCCGTTCCGCGACCTTCCGCTCGAACGCGGCGAGGTCCAGACCAAGGGCTGCAGCTTCTGCCTCGACAACATCGGCGCCTACGCGCAGCCGCCGGAGCACGCGGTGCTCGAGAGCTGGCTTCGGCAGGCGCGGGCGATCCGCGCCGCGCGACCCGACGTCCGCGAGGTGCTGCTGGTCGACGAGCGCCCCCACCCCACGCTGCCGGCCTTCTTCCGCGCGCTCGAGGCCGAGCCGGCCCTGCACGGGCTCGAGGTGATGTTCAAGTCGCGCGTCGACTGGCTGTTCGAGCACGAGCCCGCGCTGGTCGAGGCGATCGAGGCCGCGCGGCGTACGGGGAGCGTGGTCCACGCGTACCTCGTGGGCTTCGAGAGCTTCGACGGCTTCCACCTCGAGCTGTTCAACAAGGGCGTGTCGGTCGAGCAGAACGTCGCGGCCATCGCCAAGCTGCGCGAGCTCGCCGCGCGGTTCCCCGACGCCTTCGAGTTCCGCAAGTACCGCGCGCACGGCGTCGTGCTGTTCACCCCGTGGACGACGCCGGCGGCGCTGCGGGAGAACGCCCGCGTCATGCGCGAGGTGCGCTTCGACGAGCTGCGGAGCGAGGCGCTGCGCACGCGGCTGCGGCTGCAACCGCGCACGCCGCTCCATGCGCTCGCCGAGCGCGACGGGCTGCTGTGCGCGAGCTTCGACGAAGGGCGCACCGATCGCGCGATCGAGCAGGGGTACGACGCGAGCACGCCGTGGCGGTTCCGCGAGCCGTCGGTGGAGGCGATCTTCCGCGCGGCGACGCAGCTCGGCGCGCTCGACCGCAGCCTGCCGGAGCCCGACGTGCTCGACGCCGCCCTCGATCTCGTGCTCGCCGCGCCGGGCCTCGCCGAGGCGCCGGAGCTCGCGCCGCTGCCGCTCTTGCAGGCGGCGCGCGAAGGCGACGAGCTCGGCGTGCGGCGCGCCGGCGACGCCGCGCTGCTCTCGCTGATCGCGACCCGGCGGGGCCGACTCGTGCGTCGGTGCCGAGTCGCCGAGGGCGCCGAGGCGCTGGCGCGCGCCTACCGAGCGTGCGGGCTGAACGCGCGCGCGTTCGGCGACGACGTGGTCGTCGCCGGAGACGAGGCCGAGCTGACGCCGCCGGTGGCGCCGCCGCCGTTGCCGAGCACGCTGCGGTCCGGGGTGCGCCTCGGCGACGTGCGCCTCCTCCGCGTCATCGCCGAGCCCGAGGCGCACGCGCTGGTGCTCGAGCCGGCGCGCGCCGTCCGCGTGCGCGCGCACGACGGCCGACCGTACGCGCTCCGCTACGGCGCGTGGGCGATCGACGTGGACGATCCGACCACCCTCGAAGGCCGCGAGAAGCTCGCGATCCGCGCGCTCGTCGCGCACCTCGCGCGGGGGAGCTGAATCAGCGGTCGCATTTGCGGGACGGTCGGATCGTGGCTGGCCGCGCGGACTGGGTCGTCAGTCATCAGTCGTCAGTCGTCAGCGCGAGACCGAGAATTCTCCAGTCGTTCGGCTGGGCTGATGACTGACGACTCACGACTCACGACCAGGCCGACAGAGCGACAGCCAGGCGGCGTCCCACGATGGCGACCGCTGACTCACATCTTCACGGTGCGCAGCTCGTCGGTGCCGTGGATCTCGGCGTAGCCGCGCCGCACGCCCCAGCAGCGGCTGGCGATCGCGCAGCCCTCGCACGCCGGCGCCCGCATGAACTCCCCCTCGTCGCCGCCCTCGAGGATCGGCTCCTTGTCGAGGAAGTCGGCGAGGCGCTCGGGCACGAGGCAAAGCGGCAGACCGCACATCGACTCGAAGCCCGTCAGCGGCACGGAGAGGGCGCGGGCGCGCACGAACGCCTCCTCGAGGTGGGGCATCGCGTCGGCGTAGCGGGGGATCAGCCAGCGCTCGCGCGGCACGACGTCGGTCGAGGGGGCGACGAACGAGATGTTCAGCGGCACGCCGGGCCAGCGCGCGGCGATCAGCTCGACGACGCTCGGCAGATCGTCCTTGTTCGCGGTGCAGATGACGAAGTTGAGGATCACCGCGACGCCCGCGCGCACGAGGTTGTCGACGCCGACCACCGTGCGCGCGAAGGTCCCGGGCGCGCCGGTCACCACGTCGCTGATCTCGGCGCGGCTGCCGTGGAGCGAGACGAAGGCGCTCTCGAGCCCCGCCTGAACCAGCGCGTCGACCTTCGCCCGATCGTCGAGCAGCACCGCGTTGGTCTGCAGCTCCACCGGCCAGCGCCCGGCGGCGTGCTCCTTGGCGAGCCGCACGTACTCGACGAGCTTCGGGTTGAGGACCGGCTCGCCGCCCGAGAGCACCACGCGCTTGCCGTCGGCCGAGGCCTCGACGATCGCACGCCGGACGTCGTCGAGCGGCGCCGTCGGCAGGTGGGTGGAGACGAAGCAGAAGTCGCAGGCCTGATTGCAGGCGAAGTTGACCCGCACGAGGCGCTCCTCGGCGCCGCGCCCCGAGAAGCTGCGCTGCACGAGCTCCTTTTCGACCTGCGCCTCGATGCTCCCGACCACCGAGAGGCGGCGCCGCGTGCGGGTACTCGCGCGCGACGCCGGGGCAGCGATCGCGCACCGTGCAGCGCGCGCACCCCGGCAGGTGCTCGAACGCCTGCGCGTTCGCGCCTCCGCGGGCGAGCGCGTAGAGGTGATGCGGCCGCGCGCGGGCGGGGAACGCGCACGGCGGCGGCCCCGAGTCCTCGGCGAGCTGCACGCGCACCCCGTGTCGCCGGCACGCGCCGTCGAGCGCCGTGAGCGCGCGCGTCGCCTCGTCCCACGTCAAGAGCTCGGACTCGTCGGGGCTCTGCGTCGGCACGGCGGCGACGATCCGCGAGAGGCCGTCGCCGAGGAGCGCCCGCGCCGCGCCGGGGAGGTCCGCGAGGTGCGACGCGGTCGTGCGCACGACCGGCGCGGCGATCTCGATCGGCACGCCGGCGCGCGACAACGCGAGCAGGCCCGCGCGCGCCGCGACGGACCCGCCGCGATCGCGCGTGAGGTCGTCGAGCGCGTCGCTCGCGATCGGCAGGTGCACGCGCGCGACGCCGAGCCCGGCCGCGGCGAGCGCGACGGCCAGCGGGTCGTCGATCAGCGTGGCGTTGGTCTCGAGCACGATCGTCGCGCCGCGTTCGCGCGCGTGGGCGAGCAGGGCCGGAAGATCGCGGCGCATGGTCGGCTCGCCGCCGCTGAAGACGATCTCGCGCGCGCCTGCGGCGATCGCCTCGTCGATCTTCGCGATCAGCGCCGGGCGGGCGATGACGCGCGGGTCGTCGGTCGCGCGGCGATAGGTGCAGTGGACGCAGTTCTGGTTGCACCGGAAATGGGTGAACACCCGCTGCGAACGCATCCGCGCGCCAGTATAGCCGCCTCGGGCGGGCGGCCGCTCACGGCCTGAGCGCGCGGACGATCGCCGCGACGGCCTCGCGCTCCTCGGGCGCGAGCGCCTCGGGCGCGGCGACGTCGACCGCCCAGCGGCCACGACGGATGACGTACGGCCGGCCCTCCGCGTGCGCGCGCAGCACGACGGTGAGCGAGCGCGACGGTGCCTGCAGGTGCAGCCGCCACGCGCCCTCAACGCGCTCGAGGCGCTCGACGCGGGTGACGGTGAGCGTCGCGGCGCGTACCCCCTGACGAAGCTGCGGCGGCAGCTCGAGCGCCGCCGGCGGAAGGCCGAGCGGGCCGCCGATCGCCGCGAGCGCCGAGGGATCGATCGCGTGCCCGGGCGTCGTCAGCAGCGGCTCCTTCGCCGAAATGCGGGGCGCGCCCTCGAAGGTGACGCCCTCGCGATCGAGCCGCAGCGCGCCCGCCCCGTGCACCGGCAGCTCGCCCGCGATCGGGCTCATCCGCTCGAACACGAACCGATCGCCCTGCCACTCGCCGACGAGCTCGAAGCGCCGCTCGTACGAGAGGAACAGCACCGGCCGCGAGAGCACCTCGAGGATCGCCGCGGACGCGTCGCCGGCCAGCGAGAGCACGCGCGTGGCGAGCTCGATCGAGCGCGGGCAGTCGGGCGCGCAGAGGTGGTGGGAGACGACCCGCACGCGCGAGAGGCGATGGAGCAGCGGCGACAGCACGGCGCCTGGAGCGCGGCGGAAGGGGAGCTTCTCGTTCGCCAGGTTGTCGCCGCGGTCGTCGCGGGACGCGAAGGCCGCCGCGCAGCAGCTCGGATAGCCCATCATCTCGCCCATCTCGGCGATGGGCGTGTCCTGCGCCCCGGGGCGATGCGCGCGCTGGAGGCGCAGCACGCGCTCGAGCGCCTCGGCGTCGCGGGCGATCGCGACGGTCGCGAAGCGCACGCCCTCGGCGTGGGCGCCCGCTCGATCGCGGCCGTGGCGGTGGACCACCTCGGCCCGGAGGCCGCGCGCCTCGGCCTTGGAGAGCAGCGCGTCGACGGCGGCGGGCTCGACTTCCTCCTTCAGGCAGGCAGGCTTGAGCTGCGCCGCGACCGACTCGAATTCGAAGTCGAACGGCGGAAGGGTCACGCGCTCATTGTAGACTGCCCTCTCGGTGAAG
>JACPFM010000090.1 GCA_016182965.1 Deltaproteobacteria bacterium
AGGCGCAGGCGCGGGCGCGGCGGGCGGCAGCGGAGGCGGCGCGCCCTGTGCGAATGCGGAGGCAGCCAGGAACAAGGTGCCCGCTCCGAACGGGGCGAAAACACCGAACCGTGCAAGCAATCGCGAGCGACGCATGAAGCAGCCTCCAAGTGGAAGCCCCGCGGTGGCAGGGCGGCGCGCGAACGTTATCACCGTCGCGCGCTCCGGGTGAAACACAGTGTCGAGGAAAACGTCGCGAGGCCCGCTGAACGCCTCTTCAGCGCCTCTTCAGCGCCTCTTCAGCGCTTTCAGCGCTTGGTGGCCTCACGCGGGACGCGCACCGACCGGTCCCCGGCCTTCCTGCGGACGATCAGGATCACGTCGGCGCCCAGCGGTCCGGAGAGCCGCGCGCGCGCCGCGGCGATGCTCGTCGCGGGAACGCCGTCGACCGAGACGATCTCGTCTCCTTCGAGGACGCCGGCGCGCTCCGCCTCGGACCCCGGTGCGACCGCCGCCACCATGACCCGCCCCTCGGACTCGGCCAACGTGACCGCCACGCCGCCCGGCGAAAGGCCCTCGCCCGAGGAGGCGCCGATCGCGTGGAGGACGATCTTCACGCCGGTGGTGGTGCGTCCCTCGTCGACCCGCACCTTCTCGACGCGTCCCCGGCCGACGTCGGCCGCGAACGCCTCGATCTCCACGTCGCCGGTGGCGACGTCGACCAGCTTGAAGGCGCCCGTCGCGTCGGTGATGGCGGCGCCGGGCAACGCGCCGCCCGCCGGGACGTACGTCGGGGCGCGATCTTTCGCCACCCGCGCGCCGCTCACCGGCTTGCCCTTCTCGTCGAGGACCACCCCTTCGACGATGCCGGCGGCGCCGAGCTCGATGCGGTCGAGCTCCAGCTCCGGCCGCGAGCCGGTCATCGCCACCACGATCGCGCGCCGGGCGCCGGCCGTGCCCGGCGCCCTCACCTCGACGACCGCGTCACCGCGCGGCACGTCCCTGAGCTCGAACTTGCCTTGCGCGTTGGTCAGCGTCCGTCGCACCCCCCCTTCGCCGAGCAGCGACACCGTCGCGGCGGCGACGGTCACGCGCCCGCCCGGCGCGTAGAGGACGCCCCGTACGGTGATGCCCTGGGTGAGCTCGACGTCGACGATCTCGGGGAGCGAGGAGTGGGTCACGCGATAGAGCGCGAAGCCGCTCGCCTGCACCTCGACCTGCGCCTTCAAGCCGCCGACGCGCGGGATCTCCGCCTGCCCCTTGTCGTCGGTGAACGCGGTCACCTTCACCGGCGCCTGCGGGTCGAGCGACGACACGGTGACCTGCGCGCCCTTGATCGGATAGCGGCGATCGTCGAGGACGCGAACGCGCGTGGCCGGACGCGGCGCCGGCAGCACGAGCTCGATCTCCTTGGTCCCGCCCTCCGGCACGTCCACGTCGACGCGCAGCGCGACGTCGCGCGGTCGATCGGGCGGCGAGAGCGTCAACGAGACCTCCCCCGGCACCGCGGCGAGCACGAACGCCCCATCGGACGCGGTGCGCACGCCGCGCGCCGCCGTGCCCGCGCGCGCCGCGATCTCGACGTACGCGCCGCCCACCGAGAAGCCCTTCTCGTCCTTCACCCGCCCGATGATGCGACCGCCGGCGGCCAGCACCACCGAGACCTTCGCCTCGCCGCCCGGCTGCACGCCGACCACCGCCGAGAGCCCCTCGACGTACGCGGGGTGACGCACGATCGCGCGCACGCGCCCTGGCGGCACCGGGTGCGCGCGGAAGGTGCCGTCGGCGCGCGTGACCCACGGATCGGCGCCGTCGGGCGCCTTGGCGAGCGCGATCGGACCGCGCGGGATCGGCGGCACCGGCCCGGGCACGACGCCGAGCTCACCGACCGGCAGGAGCGTGCGCCCGGCGCCCTGCGCGCGCGCCAGCAGCGCCGCGCGGAAGCCGAGCGAGATCGGCCGCGCGGCGATGGGCAGCCCGTCGAGATCGATGCCGACCACCTCGATCGTCGCGCCGTCGATCGGCACGCCGCGCGCGTCGCGCACGTCACCGACCAGCGTGGCCGCGCGCCGCAGCACGATGACCATCGGATCGTCGGCGGTGACCGAGAGCGGTCCGCGCGGGACGAAGCCCTCGGACTGGGCGCCGATCGCCGCTGGTCCGGGCGCGATCGGACCGAGCGTCACCTCCCCCTTGGCGTCGGTCACGCCCTGGAAGGGAAACGGCGACAGCCCGCCCTCGGCGAGCACCACGTCGGCCTTGGCGATCACCCGCCCGTCGTCGTCGACGGTGCGCGCGCGGACCCACCGCCCCGGACCGAGCACCAGGCGCACCGCGGCATCGCCGCCGCGTCCGATCGCGACGCCGATCTCGATCGGCGAGACGAGCGCGCCCTTGGTGGCGCGCAGATCGTAGCTGCCGCTCGCGAGGCCCGCAATGCGCGCCGCGCCGCCCTTGTCGCTCGTGGTGCCGCGCGGCACCGCCAGGAGACCGCCGGCGATCGTGATGGTGGCGCCGTCGACGGCGTGCCCGTCGCGATCGACGACCGCGACGGTGAGCGCGCCGAGCTTGCGCAGCACGATCTTCGCGCGCACGTCGCTCGCCGGCACGTTGATCGTCACCGTGTCGAAGCCGGGCGCGCGGGCGGTGACCGAGAGCGGTCCGGCGCCGATGCCGGTCGCGCGCGCCACGCCGTCCTTGCCGGTCTTCGAGCCGCGCGGCAGCGGATCGACGCCGCGCACCTCGATCTCGGCGCCCACGATCGGTCGGCCGAGCTCGTCGCGCACGTCGACCGCCAGCGGTCGCTCGGCGCCGAGGCGCAGCTCGATGGAGAGCGGATCGGCGCCGACGAAGCGCTGCGTGCTCGCGCGGGCGCGGCCGATCGCCTCGGCGACGAACCAGTGCGCCCCGATCGGCAGCCGCTCGAGGCGCGCGGTGCCCTCGGCGGCGGTCACCGCGCGCGCCGCCAGGTACACCGTGCCCTCGTGCACGTAGAGCGCGCGCACCGTGGCGCCCGCGAGCGGCCGGCTCTCGGCGTCGATCACGCGCACGACGGCGACGCCGGGGCGCTCCGCGTCGGGCACGTCGAGCGGCGCCGGCTCGACGGTCGTGTCCTGGAACAGCACGAGCACGAGCCGGGTGCCCGGCAGCGCGCCGAACGCCAACACGACGATCAGCGCGACGAGCCAGTCTCGCCAACGCTCGACGACCGCCGTCGCAGGGGAACGCGCACCCACCGCTGGAGAACGCGGCGGAGCGCCGGGAGATTCATGTTGGAGCCGCCTCACGGCGCCCCTGCGTCACTCGAGCCAGCCCGCCTGGATCCAGCGGACCGCCGGCTCGTGCGCGATCGGCTGGCTCGCCGGGATGCGCCCGGCGTCGGCGAGCAGCACGAGCGCAGCCCAAGCCGAGGAGAACAGCCCCGCCTTGGTCTCGACGAGCTCCTTGGCGAGCTCGCGCGAGAGGTCGCGCTTGCCCGCGTCCCAGAGGCACGCGACCGCCAGGCCACGCAGCTCGTCGCGCTTGCCATTCTTGGCGACCTCGACGATCGGGGCGGCGAGGTCCTCGCGGCCGTGATCCTTCAAGAGGTACGAGGCGGCGCGCACCGCGTCGTCGTCCTCGCCCTTGGGCAGCTCGCGCGCGAAGGTCTCGAGCAGCTGCTTGGTGGTCTTCACGCCGGCGTGCGCGAGGCGGAAGAGGAACTTGGTGTCGCGATCGGCGCTCGGTCGATCGGACAGGCGTGCGACGAGCTCGGTGGTCGGCCGCGCGATCGGCGGCGGCGACGACTGATCGAGCGCCCACGCGACGTACGCCCACGCGGCGCGCGCACCGCCGGGGCCCTCGTTCGACTTCTCGCGCGCCTCCTGGATCGGCTTGAGATCGCCGCCGTGCACCGCGACCTCCGCCATGACCAACCACCGGCCGAGGTGACGCTCGGCGTCGCGCAGGACCTCGAGCGCGTACTGCACGCCCGGCGGCACCCTGGGGATGCGCGCGACCGGCACCAGGACCTCGGCGCAGAGCGAGATGCGGTGCGACTCCTTGATCTTCGGCGCGAGGCCGCGGAGGTGCGCGCCCGGCGACTCGCCGCGAATGACGCGCGCGAGCTCGGCGGTGAACGCGATGTGCGCCGAGCGCTGCGTCGCGGCCTTGTTGAGCACCGGCGCGAGCGAGGCATCGGACAGCCACGAAGCGGCGCACAGGGCGGCGGTCGCCGACTCGTCGTGCTCCGCGCCGGCCTTGACCAGCGGGATCGCGCGGCGGTCGGCCAGTTCGCCGAGGCCCCGCACCGCCGCGATGAAGAGCTCGCGATCGAAGCCCTTCTTCTGCGCGAGCGTGTCGCCCGCCTCGGCCAGCAGGCCGCGCGCGAGCTGCGAGTGCACGGCCAGCGCGCGCGACACGCCGGCGAGCCTGCGCTCGGTCGGCGACTTGCGACGCAGCGACGCCTGCACCTCCTCGCGGAGACGCTCGACGACCTCGCGCTCGAAGGGCTCGGCCTTCACCACGCGCGCAGCCGGTGCCTTGGTCGCGCCGGCGTCCTTCGCCCCGCGCTTGGCGGCACCTCCCGTCTTCGTCGTCGCGCCGGCCTTCTTCGTCGAGTCGCGCGAAGGAGCCGGGCGGGACGCCGCCTTTGCCGTGGTCGCCATGTGCCGGAGCGAAGCTATCACACCCGGTCGGGGCACGTGGCGCTCTCTTGACGCGCACGCTCCGCGCCCCTTTCGGGCACGAATTCAGGCCCCGAACACCGCGGTGCCGAGCATTTCGAACAGATCGTAGACGTCGCGATCGGCCGTCGGGCGGAAGGCGACCCCCGCGCGGTGCCCCTTGGCCCAGGCGACCGTGGCCGGCAGGACCAGGGGATCCCAGCGCGTCGGCGCGTGGAGGACGATCTCCACCTCGGCGCCGGCGACCAGCGGCTCTTCGAGGCGCAGCCCCGCGCCGCCGAGCCCGATGTCGGTCAATCGGGCCCGGCGCTCTCCGCGAGCGACGCGCAGCACGACGGGGACGTCGCTCGGCCTGCGCGGCCACGCACGGAAATGACGGGGCTTCGCCACGTCAGCCAGACGTTCCCTTGTCGGAGGGCGGCGGCGCGACGACGCGGATGTGCACCTCGGTGAGCTGCTCGTTGGTGACCGTCGTCGGGGCGTCGGTCAGCAGGTCGGTGCCCTTCTGCGACTTCGGCCAGGGGATGACGTCTCGCAGGCTCTCGGTGCCCGAGAGCAGCATGGTCAGGCGATCCATACCGAGCGCGATGCCGCCGTGCGGCGGCGCGCCGCGCTTGAGGGCGTCGAGCAGGAAGCCGAACTTCGCGCGCGCGTCGTCCTCGTCGATGCCGAGCGCCTTGAAGACGCGGGCCTGCACCTCGGGATCGTGGAGACGGATCGAGCCGCCGCCGATCTCGAAGCCGTTGAGCACGAGGTCGTAGCGGTAGCAGAGGACCTTGCCCGGGTCCTTCTCGAGGAACTCGAGCGAGCCCTCCTGCGGACGGGTGAACGCGTGGTGCGCGGCGACCCACTTGTGGCCGTCGTCGTCCCACTCGAACAGCGGCGGGTCGACGACCCAGAGGAACTCGAACTTCCCGCCGTGGCCGGACTCCGGGATCAGCCCCTGCTTCTTCGCGAGGTGCACGCGGAGGTTGGCCATCACCGTCTGGACCAGCGCCTCCTTGCCGAACTGGAAGAGGAGCAGATCGCCGGTCTTGACGCCGCACGCCGCGTTGACGGCCGCGATGAACTCCTTGGTCGCGGTCTTGCCGAACGGAGACTGCGTCCAGCTGCCGTCCTCGGCGACCTTCGCGCGCGCGAGGCCCTTGGCGCCCATCGACTTGACGAAGCCCTCGAGCTTGTCGACCTCGGCGCGCGACATCTCGGCGGACGCCGGGACCACCAGCGCCTTTACGATCTCGCCGGGCAGATCGCGCCGCAGCTTGCCGGCGGCGAACTTGGCGGCGATCTCCTGGAAGAAGGGCACGCCGCCGCCGTCGTGGTCGATCACCAGCTCGGTGAGATCGGTGTGCGGCATGTCGAACCGCATGTCCGGCTTGTCGTTGCCGTACTTGCGCATCGACTCATCGAACTTCATGTGCGGGAAGTGCCCCGACGGGTACTTCTCCTTCAGATCGATCCCGAGGACCTCCCTCCAGATGCGGAAGATGAGCCCCTCCATCGCGTTGAAGACGTCGGCCGGGTTGACGAACGACATCTCCACGTCGATCTGCGTGAACTCGGGGTGGCGATCGACGCGCCCGTCCTCGTCGCGGAAGCACTTCACGATCTGGAAGTACCGGTCGAAGCCGGAGACCATGAACAGCTGCTTGTAGAGCTGCGGGCTCTCGGCGAGCGCGTAGAACGAGCCGGGCTGCAGGCGCGACGGCACGAGGAAGTTGCGCGCGCCGCCGGGCGTGTACTTGACCATGAACGGCGTCTCGAGCTCGAAGAACCCGGCCTGGTCGAAGTAGTTGCGGGTGACCTGGTTGATGCGGTGCCGGACCTTGAAGATGTGCTGCATCTTCGGGCGGCGCAGATCGATGTAGCGATACTGCAGCCGCACCTCCTCCTTCGTCGCGAGGTCGTCGCGCACGGGGAAGGGCGGAGTCTCGGCCTTGTTGAACACCACCGCCTCGATGACGCCGATCTCGATCTCGCCGGTCGGCATCTTCGGGTTCACGTTCTTGCCGCGCGACCGGACGATGCCGCGGATGCCGACGACCCACTCGCCGCGCATCGAGTTGGCCATCTCGTGGGCCTGCTTCACGAGCTCGAGATCGACGTTCGAGCCCTCGGGCGGGTTGTTGGGATCGAAGACCAGCTGGGTGACGCCCTCGCGATCGCGCAGGTCGATGAACACGCACCCGCCGTGATCGCGGTAGGTGTCGACCCAGCCGAAGAGGACGACCTCTTTGCCCACATCCGTGCCGCGCAGTTCGCCGCAGCGGTGCGTCCGCCGCAGCTCGTCGATGAAGCGAGCCATGGTCGGACACCCTAGACAGTCGCCGGTCGACCGTCGACAGGCGCGGGGAGCGCCGCGATTTCGCGCAGGTTTTCGCGGCGCAGCCGTGGCCACGCCCCCGGCCGCGGCGCGCTCCCAACGTTAGGTTGACCTGAAGGCCGAGCCGGTCTCCACTCGTGCAGCGGACGCGACCGATCTACCGCCTGGTAGGAATCCAGCTCAGGAGACAGCGACGTGGCTCAGATCTACGTGATGGTTCCGGGGAAGGATCAACCGCAGCTCCTGGAGATCGACGAGGTCGTCCGGCGTATCAAGGCCGGGGAGCTGCCGCCGACCTCCAACGTCGCGCGGCTGGGCGAGACCACCTGGAGCCCCGCGAAGGACCTGCCCGAGGTGAAGGACAAGCTCGGCGAGCCCTCCACCTCCGCGGCGCTGCCCGCCACGTCGACGTCGTTCCCGTCGATCCCCGGCGCGCCCTCGCAGGCCGGCGCGCCTTCGCCGCTGGGCTCGCAGGCCGGCGCGCCCTCGCCGTTCGGCGCCTCGCCGTCGCAGGCCGGCGCGCCCTCGCCGTTCGGCGCCGCTCCGTCCGCCGGCGGCAAGGGCGGCGTCCCCAAGGTCGCGATCATCGGCGGCGGCGTCGCGCTCGGCGTAATCGTGCTCGGCGTCATCGGCCTGATGCTCTATCGCAACTCCTACAGCCGCGGGCTCGTGCTCGAGCACCTGCCGGAGGACTGCGCCGAGCTGTACTACGTAGACATCGCCGGCATCGTCACCAGCGATCCGGTGCGCTCGAACCTCGAGAAGGGCCTGAAGAACGCGAAGGATCTCGCCGAGGACGAGGTCTCGAACAAGAGCAAGAAGGACAAGGAGCGCTTCGAGAAGGCGCTCGCGGCGCTCGAGAAGAACGGCGTGCAGCCGACCAGCATCCGTGAGCTCGCCTTCTGCGTCCCGCCGCGCGATCCCGACGACAAGGGGTTCGGCAACGACTACTCGAAGATGCTGCTCGTCGTCGGCGGCACCTTCCGCAAGGGCGACGTCCTGCAGGGCATCAAGGAGGCCGTCGAGACGGCGGTGAAGGACGAAGACGCCTGCAAGCTCGAGGATGACGACGGCCTGCGCATGCTCAAGTGCACCGCGGAGCTGAAGGGCAGCAAGAACGAGCCCGTCTACGGCACGCTCGTCGACTCGCGCGTCCTGGCCATCAGCCCCGACAAGAAGACGGTCAAGAGCGTGCGCAAGGCGAAGGACCGCTCGAAGACCTACGGCGCCGACAAGGGCGAGCACGTGGTGATCTACCGCGCCAAGGAGGCCCCGAGCTACGACGGCGCGTACGGCGAGAGCAAGCTGAAGATCGGCTCGAGCGACACGGTGCTCACCGTCGAGACCCACTACGACCCCGAGAAGGGCAAGAAGAAGCTCGAGCAGTTCAAGGACGGCGAGGAGCTGGTCAAGAAGAAGGAGAAGTACTTCAAGAGCGCCGCCGACAAGTGCTTCGACAAGACGCCGTACGACATGCTCGCCGAGTCGGTCGAGCGCACGAAGATCGAGTCCTTCGACGACGGGCTCCGCTACGAGTACAAGGTGTCGAACAAGGACCTCGGCAAGGTCTTCAAGGTCCTCGCCGACGCCGACAAGGAAGACATGTCGAAGCTCGGCGGCGCATGGTTCTGCGTGATGTCGACGGTGGAACCGTACGTCGCCAACTACTGAAGCCATGTCACGCGACGAGATCCTCCGAAGGCGCGCGCGCTTCGTCAGCGCCGCGCTGATGCTGACGACCGGCTGCAGCCGCGAGCCGGCGCGCACCGACGCGAAGGCGGTGCCGTCCACGGAGGCGAAGGCGGTCGCGTCCACACCCGAGCCGCCGCGCCCGACTCCGCCGGTGAAGCCGCCGGCCGATCGCCCGACGTTCGCGATCACCGTGTCGACCGCCGGCGAAGCGAAGCGCGCGGCCGCCGCCGCGAGCATCGAGAAGATCCACGCGGGCATCGAGGAGCTCGCCGGCGCGATCCCGATCGGCTGCCTGCTCGTCGAGCCGACCTGCCGCGCGCGCTTCAAGGTCTTCGCGACGGACGTCGCCCGTCTGCGTGAGGACATCTACCGCCTGTCGCCGCCGCACTGCCCGCCCAAGGCGGCCGACGACAAGGCCGTCGAGGCGATGCTCCACGCGCACCGGGCGTGGCTCGGCCAGTGGCTCGACAAGGTCGAGGACGCCGGGCGCGCCGCCGCCGCCGCGCAGGGAGACGCGGGCAGCGCGTGGGACGAGCTGCACGCCGAGGCCGCGAAGGCGTACGCGCACCCGTGCCTGTCGCTCGTCTGCCCCTGAGGCTCACTCCGCCGGCGGTGACAGCCCGCCCGGATCGAACGCGGCGTCGTCGGCGCCGGACTTGTCGATCGGCCCCTTGACCGGCTGGATCGCGTGCGGCGGCGGCGCCGGATCGCCCGGCTTGTGGAACTTCAGCGGACTGGCGATCGCGGCCTGGTACTCGTCCTCGTCGAGCTTGCCGCGCGCGCGCTCCTCCTTGAGCAACGCCCGCACGTACTGGAGGTAGCCCTCGCTCGGCGCGCCCTTGTCCCACATGAAGTGCCGCTTCACCGGCGACGGCAGCAGCGAGATGAGGAACGTCGCCTCCGCGGGATCGAGATCGGACGCCGGCCGGCCGAACCAGTGCCACGACGCCGGGCCGATGCCGTAGAGGTTCGGCCCGTACTCGATCACGTTCACGTAGAGCTCGAGCAGCTCGCTCTTGCTCATCGCCTGCTCGAGCCAGGCCGTGAGCACCGCCTCCTGCAGCTTGCGCGACAGCTGCTTGCGACGGTCGAGGAAGACGTTCTTCGTGAGCTGCATCGTGATGGTGCTCGCGCCGAGGGCGAACTTGCCCGCCTTGATGTTGGCGATGATCGCGTTGCGGATCGCGCCGGCCGAGAAGCCGTTGTGCGCGAAGAACGCGCCGTCCTCGCAGACCATCAGCGCGTCGACGACGTACGGCGAGAGCTTCTCGGAGGAGACCCACTCCGGGGTGCCCGGGCCGAACCGCGCGGTCTTCGGGTTGCCCTTCGGATCGTAGACGCGAAGCTCGAACGGCTCCTTGAAGCGGTCGACCGACAGCGCCGGCGGCACCTTGGTGATGCGGCACTTCTGATCGAGGAAGAGATCGACCTCCGTCTTGTCGGGGAGCCGCGCGTCGAAGCCGACGCGTCCGCGAGCGCCGAAGGTCCCCTGCATCTCCATGCCCTCGAGCTTCGGCAGGAGACCCTTGGGCATCGACGAGAGCGCGTCGCCGCAGGCGACCGTCGGGACCGACCAGGAGGCCCACAGCCGCGGCCCGCGCTTGCCATCCTTCAGGTCGATCGACTCGAAGCCGCCCTCGAGATCGAGGCGAACCTTCCCGAGCTCGATCGAGCCGCCGGTGAGCGTCCAGGTGCGGAGATCGCCCTTCGAGGCGAGGACGCCGCGCGCCCCGACGTCGATGCCCTGGACGGGGCCGTCGGCGATGCGCGCGTCGTTGATCGAGGCGCCCTTGAGGGTGAGCGCGCCGTCGGCGGCGAAGGTCTTCTCTTGCGGGTCGAGCTCGATCGAGCCTCGCGCCTCGACCGAGGCGGTGGCGACGTCGGCGAGCCCCAGCGTGCCCTCGGCGACGCCGAGCTCCGCGAGCGTCGCGGGCCCCATCTTCAGCTCCGCGGTCCACTTGCCGCGATCGCGCGGGACGAGCGCGCGGAGGACGAGCGGCTTGCGGCCTGCCTTCTCGCCCGGATCGAGCTCGAACGCCACGGCGTCGGCGCCCAGCACCGCGCGCGCCGACCACGGCCCGAGGGCGGCCTGCTTCGCCGAGATGGTGATCTCGGCGATCTTGATCTCGACGCCGCTCTCGAACCGCGCGAGCAGCCTCTCCATCGGCCCACGCACCCGCGCGAGGAGCGACCACGGATCGGCAGACGCCGGCGCGGCGGCGAACGAAGGGGCAGCGGGCTTCTCCGAGGGGGGTGCCTCCGCCGGCTCGTCGGACCAGGCCAGCGGGATCGTCGCGGCGGCCCCGACGGTACCCGCGATCGAGGGCTCGAGCTGCAGGGCGACCGTCGCGGCGGAGAAGGCGCCGAGCCGGCCGTCGGCGCGGGCGATCTCGGTGTCGACGCCGGCGGCGCGCACCTCGGCCACCGGGAGCTTCAAGGTCGCGTCGCCCCCGCGCACGATGATCCGGCCGCCGCTGACCACGATCTCGCGGACCGCGGCGGAGGCCGGCTCGACGCCGAGGACGCGCCAGCGCGCGGTGAGCTCGTGGACGGTGTACGTGCGCCCGCCGCCGCCCGAGGTCGTGGCTGCGGGGGACGGATGACGCGCGCGCCAGGCCTCGAGCGAGCGACGAATGGTCGCCGGATCGCCGTCGGCCGACACGGCGACGCCTCGGGCCTCGACGTCGCCCACGCCGGAGAAGCCGACACGCGCGACGACGCTCCGCGCCTCGATGGTGAGCTCGCGAGCCCCCTCGAGCGTCGCGCGCACCTCGCCGAGCTCCGCGCGGAACCACCCGAGCCGCACCCGACCGACCTGCAGCTCGACGCCGCGCGCGCGCGCCGAGGCGATCGCCTTCGCACGCACCACGGCCGGAGCCGCCAGCGTCGCGACGACCACCGCCACGACGACGAGCCCCGCGAGCGCCCAAAGCAGCCGGCGACCGCGCACGCGCGCAGGGTACCCCGCGAGCCTTCCGCGAGCGAGCGAGCGTTCAGGGCCCATGGACGCGCATCAGGACAACGCCTCGCGGCCAGGCGCGATGCCGTCGGGCCGAAGCGAGACAAAAAGCAAAACCCCCGAACGCGACGCGTTCGGGGGTCTTGGGGAAATAATCCCGGCGGTGTCCTACTCTCCCACAGAGCTTCCCCTGCAGTACCATCGGCTCCGAGGAGCTTAACTTCCGAGTTCGGGATGGGATCGGGTGTGGCCTCCTCGAGATCGCCACCGGAAAATCATGGGCTGCTTCCAAGCGCCGTCGCAACATCTGTTGCCGTCGCAAGTTTCGTTCGCAGCTCCAGCGCCGCGTACGAGTTCGTAAACGTTCCTTAGAGGTAGGCCAAGCCGCACGACCGATTAGTACTGGTCAGCTCCGCGTATCGCTACGCTTCCACCTCCAGCCTATCAACCTCGTGGTCTACGAGGGGTCTTTAGGGGCTTGCGCCCGGGAAACCTAATCTTGAGGCCGGCTTCCCGCTTAGATGCTTTCAGCGGTTATCCGTTCCCCGCATAGCTACCCGGCGATGCTCCTGGCGGAACAACCGGATCACTAGAGGCGAGTCCATCCAGGTCCTCTCGTACTATGGATAGCTCCTCTCAAGTTTCCTGCGCCCACGGCAGATAGGGACCAAACTGTCTCACGACGTTTTAAACCCAGCTCGCGTAC
>JACPFM010000091.1 GCA_016182965.1 Deltaproteobacteria bacterium
ATGGGTCAGCGCATCTCCCCGTCGATCGATCGCCCGTCACGCCGCCTGCACCTGCGAGATCGGGTGGGCGTCTCGCGAGCAGGCGGCGCGCCCGGCTGCGTCACGCCGGGCCACGATCATGCAGCCCGCCTTTCGGTGAAGAGCGCGTTTTCCTGCGGTCTACAACTCGAGCGTTCTGCAAGTGTGGCCAGCGTCATGAACTTGAATAGGCGCGTTGACTGGCTGGCAATCGCATTGATCGCGGTGCTTAATGGCTGCGACGGCGATATGGCTCGTCAAACGTACGGCGAAACCGCCCCACCAGACGCGGCCGAGACGCAGGACACCTCCGCGCCCGATCACGACGACAGCGCGTTTCCATCGTGTCCGAGCGACTTGCGTCGCTGCTTGATGAGCTGCATCGACACCGCCCACCACCCCGCCCACTGCGGCGCCTGCGATCATGCCTGCTCCGCCGCCGAGGTCTGTGACGAGGGCACGTGCCGCTCGTCGTGCCCGAAGGACCGCACGGTCTGCCGCGGGAGCTGCCGCGACGTGCGCTGGGATCCTGCGCACTGCGGCGGGTGCGATCACGCGTGCGAGCCCGGGCACGTGTGCACCGAGGGCGTCTGCTCGTTCAGCTGCGCGGGCGGGACGACCCGCTGCGGCGATGCGTGCGTCGACGTGCGGCACGATCCGGCGAACTGCGGCGCATGCGCCGTCGCGTGCGCGAAGGGGGCGACGTGCGTCGAGGGCGCGTGCGCGTGCCCGACGACGACGCCGGACGTGTGCGACGCGACGTGCGTCGACAAGAAGACGAGCCCGTTGCACTGCGGGGCGTGCGGGAACGCGTGCGTGAACGCGCGGTGCGCGACGGCGCGGCTCCCCGATTCATCCGGGGGCTCGGCGCCTCCCATCGTCGCGACCGGCTGCGTGCGTGCCCTCGCCGTCGCGATCGGGCCGTCGCACGGCTGTGCGAGGGTGCAGATCGGCACGATCGACGACGTGTGGTGCTGGGGCGACAACGCGAAGCACCAGCTCGGTCGCGAGTTCGTGGCGTCGGATCCCGTGGCCGCACCCGTGCAGCGTGCCGACGGTCCGTGGTCGATCGGGTTCACGCCACTTCTCGCGGTCGGGCCGACGTCGTCGTACACGGAGTGGCGGGCGTGGGGCAGCGGCCTCGTCATGTCGAGCCTAACCGAGGCGCCGCGGGCGACACCTTGGTCCGGGCCCGGTTGGTCCGGCGGCGCTGCGCAGGTCATGGCGATCGGCCGAGACCACGCGTGCGCGGCGGCCTCGGATGGCGTTGTGGGGTGCCGCGGGAACAACTCCTACGGACAGCTCGGGCAGGGCGCTGCTGGCACGTACTACCCGTTGGTCTGGCGCGCCGACGGCTACCCGCTCAAGGCCAAGAAGCTCTCGGTGATGGGCGACAGGACCTGTGCCGTCGAAGACTTCTCCGACGTCGGCGGAGTGTACTGCTGGGGCCGTGATTTCTGGTCGCCGGACGTGTCTCGGCCGGTGCCCCTCCGGATCACCTCGCACCGCGCCACCGACGTTGCGGTCGGCGCCGATCACGGCTGCCTCCGTTCGTCCGTCTCGGGCCGGTGGACGTGCTGGGGGAAGAACGATCGCGGACAGTGTGGTCTCGATCCCGCGCTCCACGGCGTTTCGGCCGACGGGACGCTCGACACCACCTGGTCTTCTCCGCGTCTGGTGGCCGGTGCCGGGTTCAACTGCGGTCTCGACGGGGGCAAGGTCTTCTGCTGGGGCGACAACGGCGACGGGCAGCTCGGCGACGGCACTACCGACGCGTACAGCGCCAAGCCGCGCGAGGTGTTCGGCATCACCGGCGCCGTCGACGTGTCGGCGACCGACGGCGCTGCCTGTGCGCTGAAGGGCGACGGCACCATCTGGTGCTGGGGCCGGCAGAAGACCGGGCGGCTCGGACCGGCCGCCGAGGGCGTGCATCGCAAGCCCGTGCGTATCGAGTTCGCGGCGGGAGGCTCGAAGTGAACGGACATCGTGCTGGTGTTCTGGCGTTCGCCCTCGCGGCGATCGCATCCGGCTGCGGGTCGCGGATCGGCGACCCGAACCCGTCGAGCCCCACCGACGCGGCATCGGTCGACGAGGCGAGCGTGGGTGATGCCGGATCCGACGAGGGCGCGCCGGCGTGTCCGAACGGCACGGCCTCGTGCTCTGGTCGCTGCGTCGACACGAAGCGCGATCCGGCGCACTGTGGCGCGTGCGATCGCGCTTGCGCGGACGGTGAGGTCTGTGACGAGGGCGCGTGTCGGCTGGCGTGCCCGCCCGAGCTCGTCGCGTGTTCGGGCTCTTGCCGCGATCTGCGCTGGGACCCTGGTCACTGCGGCGCGTGCGACACGGCGTGCGAGCCCGGCCTCGTGTGCAGCGGTGGCGTTTGCACGCTGAGCTGCGCTGCGGGCGCGGTCCGGTGCGGTGCCGCCTGCGTAGACGTGGCTCACGACCCCGCCAACTGCGGTTCGTGCGGCGTCGCGTGCGCGAAGGGCGCGAGCTGCGCCGAGGGCACGTGCGCGTGCCCGAGCGCTACGCCGGACGTGTGCGACGGCAAGTGCGTCGACACGAAGTCCGATGGTGCGCACTGCGGCGCCTGCGGCAACACGTGCGCCAACGCGCGTTGCGCGACGGCGACGATCCCAGGCGGCGCCGGCGTCGGTAGCCCGCTAGTGACCTCGACGGAGTGCGTGAAGGCGCTCGAGGTCGCGGTCTCGCCCTCGCACGCGTGCGCACGGGTGAAGATCGGCACGATCGACGACGTCTGGTGCTGGGGCGACAACGCAAAGAGCGAGCTCGGCCGAGAGTTCATCGCCTCGGACCCGGTGCCCGCGCCCGTCCAGCGGCGCGACGGCCCGTGGGCGCTGGGCACCACGAACGCGCTCGCCGTGGGGCCCGGCTCCACGCACGTCCGGATTGGCACCAGCGATTGGATGTGGGGAACGGTCGGGCTCGACTACCCGGTGAAGCGTGCCGAGCCGTGGGCACCGGCCAAGGACATCGGCATCGGCTCGATCGGCGTCGGTGCCGAACACGTCTGCTGGACGCCCGCGCCGCATGGCGAGGTCCGCTGTGTAGGCCGCGATACGTCGGGCGCCCTGGGCCAGGGCTCGCCGGCGACGGGCGCGCCCTTCGTGAAGGCGCCCAACGACTGGCCGACCGCCAGCGTGCTCCGCGCCCGCAAGGTGTCGGCGAGCGGCTGGACGACCTGCGCGCTCGGCGATGACGGCAGCGAAATACGGAAGGTGTACTGCTGGGGCAAGCTGCTGACGTCGTACTCATTTGCCTCGATACCGGAGAAGGTCTCCGATCGCGAGGCGACGGACGTCGTCGTCGGCGGTAACCACGCGTGCATGCGCGCGAGGACGACCGGCGTCTGGGCGTGTTGGGGTACGAATGACGCGGGCCAGTGCGGGCTCGACCCGACCGTGTACGGAACCAAGGTCGTGGTGCCCATCGACATTCCGTGGACCTCCCCGAGCCTCGCGGCCGGCGAGGGCTTCAACTGCGGCCTCAACGCCGGGAAGGTCTTCTGCTGGGGCACGAACGCGAACGGCGAGCTCGGCGACGGAACCGAGGTCGCGCGGAGCGCCACCCCGCGCGAGGTCCTCGGCATCACCGGCGCGGTGAGCGTCTCCGCGACGGATCGCGCTGCGTGCGCGGTGAAGGACGACGGCACGGTCTGGTGCTGGGGCCGCCAGCAGAAGGGGCGGTTCGGGAAGGTCGCGGATGGGATCCACCGGAAACCCGTGCGCGTCGAGTTCTGATCAAAGTGCGCCCGCGCGGGCGGGCATGAGGAGGCAGCGATGAAGACGGCAACGAGGACCGCGATCGCCTTCGCGGCGACGGCGGTGGTGAGCGCGACCTTGGCGTACCCGTTGGCTTCGAACGCCAAGTATCGGAACTACCAGTGGGGCGACAACATGAGCGACGACTCGTCGTTCACCCGATACGAGGTGACCCACATCGGCGTGTACTACCGCGACAGGTACGCGATCTCGAACGGCAGCAACGTCGGTGCGCAGGCGTGCAACCGCAACGTCTACACGAGCACCGAGTCGTGCGGAGCTTGGGGGATGGCGCCCGCATCGAGCGGCGACACGTACTCCAGCTTCATGGTCGATCGCTCGGCCGTCGGCCTGTTCGGCTTCCCCTTCGTCCGCTTCCTCCGCATCGACAAGACGGCGAGCTCGGCGGCGGCGGAGCTGGTCGCCTGGTACGCGGATAGCTGGTGATGGACTCGCGCGTGTTGCTCGTGTTGGCGGGCGCGATCGCCGGTGGCGTGGCGGGCGTGGGCGGCGCCCTCGCCGTGTCGACGGTGCTTCGGCCAGCGGGCGCGCCCGCCGCGGTTCCGCCGCCGGCAACGCCGCCTGCTGCATTGACGACAGTGCAGGTCGTGTCACCCTCGCTCGATCCGGCGCGCCTCGCCGCGGTGGAGTCGGCCGTGGCGGCGCTCGCGGCGTCGGCCACGGCACCTCCGCGGACCGCTGCGCAGCAAGACCTCCCCGGGCTCTCGGCAGAAGAGCTGAAGACCAAGGGCCTCGCCGAGATCCATAGCCGACTCGCCGCGCACGAGGCGCAGGGGGTCGACGCGTCGTGGGCGCCGGGCGCCGAGAAGAGCCTCCGGACCGACTTCGCCGAGGTCGCCACGAGCGCCAGGGCGACGGTGCTGGGAGTCCACTGCAAGACGACCTCGTGCAAGGTCGATCTGGAGTGGAACAGCTACGCCGAAGCGAACGACGCGATCTCCGAGATCACGCGCGCGCAGTACGCCTTGAACTGCATGCGGTCCATCTCGCTGCTCGATCCGCCAGTGCAGGGGGCGCGGTATCGGGCTTCGGCGATGTTCGACTGCACCGAGCTCCGGCATCCGTCGGGCGGCTGAGCCGCGCGCCCGCGCGTCGACCTAATCCATCCGCCGCAGCTTCCGCTGCAACGTGCGCCGGTCGATGCCGGGCAGCTTCGCCGCCTCGGTGACCACGCCGCCGCTCTGGCGCATCGCGCGCGAGATGGCGTCGCGCTCGATCTCCTCGAGGTTGAGCGTCGGCGCGGAGGTGCGCCCCTCCGCCTTGTCGACGACGCTCACCGCCTTGGCCTCGGTGAGCAGACGATCGACCTCGATCGGCTTGGTGAGGAACAGATCGGCGCCGCGGCGCATGGCGACCACCGCGAGGGGGATGTCGCCGTGCCCGGTGAGCATCACGATCACCGCGCCGGGGCAGGCGTCGCGGTAGCGGGTGATCGCGCTCAAGCCGTCGGCCTGCGGCAAGCGATGATCGAGGACGACGAGATCGACCGGCTCGTCCTCGAGCAGGATGAGGCCCTCCTGCACCGTGGCCGCCGTGCGTGTGCGGATGCCGCGGCGGCGAAACGCCGACTGCAACGTCGTGCGGAACGCGTGGTCGTCGTCGACCAGCAGCGCGGTCTCGATGTTACGCATCCGGAACGACCCTCTCGAGGGACTCGGCTTCGCGCGCCGAGTCGGGGACGGAATCGGCGGCGCGGAGGCTCAAGGTCACGCGCGTGCCCCAGTCGACGTGACCTTCGATCTGCAGGTGGGCCATCATCCGCTCGGCGAGCAGCGACGACACGTACAGGCCGAGGCCCGTCCCGCCCGTCGACTCCTTGGTCGTGAGGAAGGGCTCGCCGAGGTGGGGGAGGTCCTCCGGGGCGATGCCGCACCCGTTGTCGCAGATCTCGATCACCACCCGCGGCCCTTCGAGGCGCGCCGTCACGTCGATGGTGCCCTCGTCGCGATCGCCGATGGCCTCGACGGCGTTCTTCACGACGTTGGCGATGATCTGCCGCAGCGCCGCCGGGATGCACCACGCGACCAGCCCGGGCGGGACGTACATCCGGAGGGTGCCCTCGAAGTGGTTGGCCTTGGCCTCCTCCTCGATGAGCTCCTCGAGGATCGCCGAGACGTCGACCGGCTCGGCCTTGGCCACGTCGCGCAGCTGCCCGCGGAGCAGCGAGATGACGTTGCTCGCGCGCTTGGCCTCGTGGGAGATGGTCTGCGACAGGCGCCCGATCTCTTCGCTCTGACCGCGGCCGAGCTCGTTGAGCTCGTCGCTCGCCACCACGATCGTGGCGAGCGGCGTGTTCAGCTCGTGCGCCATGCCGCCGAGCAGGCGGCCCAGGACCACGAACCGCTCGTTGCGCGTGCTCTCGGCGCGCAGCTCCTCGAGGCGCTGCCGCCACAGATATCCGGCGACGCCGAGGAAGGCGGCCACGCCGACGATCGAGGTGAGCCGGCCGACGCGCATCAGCTGCAGCACCGAGACCGTCGCGGTCTCCCACCGCATGTGCGGCGCGAACGAGAGCACGGCGGACACCGCGACGGCGAGGAGCGCGATGCCGACGGCGGCCGCGCCGCCGCAGAGGAGCGCCGCCAGCGCCACCTGGAAGGTGAGGAAGATGGCGAACGGGTTCTCGATGCCGCCCGAGAACCAGAGGACGGCGCCGAGCAGCACGACGTCGCCTCCGAGCTGCGCGACGGTGCGGCGCACGCCCGCTTCGTCGTTGTCGCCGCTCCGGACCTGCAGCCAGACGAAGTTCGTCGACGCCGTGATCGCGAGCACGACGAGGATCGGCGCGAGCTCGATGCCGGGGACGAACCGCCGCGCGACCATGGTCGTCGTGAGCATGCCGGCGACGGCGATCCACCGCAGGCCGATGAGGCCCTCGATGACCGGCGCGCCCAGGAACGGCCGATGCCCGGCGAGCCAGACGACACGGCGGCGGGCGACGGACTCGAGCATTGGCGGATCGTCGAGGCGGCCAGCGCCGCGATCGGGGCGCTGGAGAATGGCCGTCCGCCTGGGGGCGCGCAACCCCGGGCGAGCGGCGCCCCCTCGACGTGGGGTCTCGTGCACAAAAAGACGAGCGCCCGGGGGCCCGGGCGCGTCGTCGACTGTCGAGCCTCGGCTCGACCCGAACGTCAGTGGGCGTGCGCGGAGCCGTGCGGCGCGGCGGACGCCGAGCCGGGCGGCGCCGAAGCCGACGCGGGCGCGGACGCCGCCGGGGCAGCGGGCGCCGGGGCAGCGGAGACCGACGGGGCGGCGGACGCCGACGACGTGGCGCCGGGCGTCTCGGCGTGCACCGAGCCGACGGCAGCGGCGGCGCTGTCCTTGGCCTTGTCGCCGCCGGCGGCCGCGGCGGTGGGCGCCGTCGACGTGAACTGCGGCGGGGTCATGGACGCCGCGGCGCCCGCGCCCTTCCACTTCGCCTTCATCGCGGCGAGCGACTTGGTGCCGTCGAACGGCTTGGTGATGTCCGCCGCGCGCTCCCCCTCGATCGCGTCGGCGCGACCGCGGTACTCGGTGTCGAACATCGTGAAGCCGATGAAGATCAGGAGGAAGAGCGCGCCGCTCAGCAGGATCATCGTGTGGTAGCGCTGGTCGTGCAGCAGGTGCATGAACATCGCGGCCACGACGCCGGCCTTGATGGTGGCGATGACCAGCGCGACGATCAGGTTGCCGCCGCCGATGTCGATGTAGCTCGCGCCGACGGTGATCGCGGTGAGCACGACGAGCGTGCCCCACGTGGCGAGGTACACCCAGAGCGGGGTGACGTGCGGAGTGTGGTCGGGCGTGTGGCGGTGCCCGTGCGAAGCGTGGTCCGACATTGGTTTCAGCCCACCAGGTAGAGCAGGGGGAAGAGGTAGATCCAGACCAGGTCGACGAGGTGCCAGTAGAGGCCGACGCCTTCGACCGGCGCGTAGTAGCGCTGCGAGAACTCGCCGCGGTTGGCGCGGATGAGGATCCAGAGGATCAGGCCGATGCCGATGACCACGTGGAGGCCGTGGATCCCGGTCATCATGAAGTAGACCGAGAAGAACATCCCCGGGTGCGCGGTGTGGAAGCCGTGCCCGGCGAACCACTTCCCGGGCAGCAGCCCCTCGTGGATCTTGTGGGTGTACTCGAAGTACTTCACCACGAGGAAGGCCGCGGCGCAGAGGAGCGTCACCGCGAGGAACGCGACCGTCTTCTTCTTGTCGTTCACCTGCGCGCTGCGGACGGCGAGCGCCATCGTCAGCGAGCTGAAGATCAGGACCATCGTGTTGATGGCTCCCATGACCTTGTCGAGGTGGTGGTGCGCCTCGACGAACGACTCGAGGTACCAGCTACGGAAGATGAAGAACGCGCAGAACAGGCCGCCGAAGAAGAGGATCTCGGTGACCAGGAACAGCCAGATGCCCATTCGCCCGGCGTCGAACTGCTGGTCGGCCGTGTCGAAGTGGTGCGCGACGTCGAAGTCGGGCGAGTGCTTCGACGGATCGGGCGGCCCGATCGGCGAGTCGTGGCCGGCCGTGTGGCCGGCGTCGTGCGTGACGGCGCTCATGAATCCGAGCCTCCCGTTCCCTTCGGATCGTTGGAGTAGTCGTACGGCCCGTGGAGGACCTTCGGCGTCGTGAGGAAGTTCTCGGTGGGAGGCGGCGTCGCCGTCTGCCACTCGAGGCTCATGCCGCCCCAGGGGTTGTCGGGAGCCTTCGCGCCCGAGCGGAGCGACGCGAGCAGGTTGTAGAGGACGAAGAGGAACGCGAGGCCGATCACCCACGACCCGACCGTCGAGAACTGGTGCAGCGGCTGGTACTGGTCGAGGTAGTTGTAGTACCGGCGCGGCATGCCTCGGCTGCCCAGGATGAACTGGCTGAAGAAGGTCATGTTGAAGCCGATGAACATCGTCACCGCCGAGACCCGACCGAGCGTCTCGTTGTACATGCGGCCGGTCATCTTCGGCCACCAGTGGTGGAGCGCGCCGGTGAACGCGATCACGGTGCCGCCCATCATCACGTAGTGGAAGTGCGCCACCACGAAGTACGTGTCGTGGAGGTGCATGTCGGTGCCGAGCATGCCGAGGAACAGCCCGGTGAGCCCGCCGATCGCGAAGAGGAACAGGAAGACGATCGCGTAGACCATCGGCGTGCGCAGCGAGATCGACCCGCGCCACAGCGTCGAGATCCAGTTGAACATCTTCACGCCCGTCGGGATGGCGACCAGGAACGTGAGGAAGCTGAAGATGACGGCCGCGAGCTCGGACTGACCGGCGACGAACATGTGGTGACCCCACACGAGGAAGCCGATGAGCGCGATGGCCAGCGAGGAGAAGGCGATCGCCTTGTAGCCGAAGATCTTCCGGTGCGAGTGCGTCGCGATGATCTCGCTGATCAGGCCGAAGCCCGGGAGGATCATGATGTAGACCGCCGGGTGGCTGTAGAACCAGAAGAAGTGCTGGAACAGCACCGCGTCGCCGCCGAGCGCCGGGTCGAAGATGCCGATATGGAAGGCGCGCTCGACGATGAGGAGCAGGAGCGTGATCGCGAGCACCGGCGTCGCCAGGAGCTGCACCACCGCGGTCGAGTACGTCGCCCAGAGGAACAGCGGCATGCGGTACCAGCCCACGCCGGGCGCCCGCAGCTTGTGCATCGTGACGATGAAGTTCAGGCCGGTGAGGATCGAGCTGAACCCGAGGATGAACGCGCCGAAGGTGACCGCGATGACCGCGCCGCTCGTGGTCGACGAGTAGGGCACGTAGAAGGTCCACCCGGTCTCGAGGCCGCCGAGCACCAGCGACGACAGCGCGAAGAGCGCGCCGATCCAGTACAGGTACAGCGAGAGCAGGTTCAGCTTAGGGAAGGCGACGTCCTTCGCGCCGATCATGATCGGCAGGAAGAAGTTCCCCAACGACCCCGGGATGCTCGGGATGATGAAGAGGAACACCATGATCGCGCCGTGCAGCGTGAACGCCTGGTTGTACATGTGCGGCGACATGATCGTCTTCCGCGGCGTGAACAACTCGAGGCGCACGAGGATCGCGAAGAACCCGCCGAGCGCGAACGCGATCAGCGTGCTCACCAGGTACATGATGCCGATGCGCTTGTGGTCGACCGTGGTCAGCCATGACCACACGCCCGACTGCGCGTTGAGGTAGTTCGATCCGGGAGGCGAGCCGTGCTCGTGCTTCTCGGTCCCGGCGCCGGGGACGGCGACAGCCATGGTTACTTCTGCTCCTTGATGAACGCGATCAGCGCTTCGACCTGCGGCTGCTGCAGCTGACCCTGGAAGACCGGCATGATGGGCGCGAAGCCCTTCACGACCTTGGCGTTCGGGTTGAGGATCGACTCGGAGATGTAGTTCTCGTCGATCTTGACCTTGCTCCCGTCGGCCAGCTCCTCTTCGCGGCCGAACGCTCCCTTGAGCGTGGGGCCGGCGAGCTTGGTGCCGTCGAGGGAGTGACACGCGCTGCAGCCCCACTGAGCGAACAGCTTCTTGCCGCGCTCGGCGGGCGGGACGCTCTTGTCCTCGCCGCCCGTCTCGAGCCAGTCCTTGAACGCCTGCTCCTCGACGACCTGCACCGTCGCGAGCATGTCGGAGTGGCCGCCCGGCTTGTCCGAGGGGATGTCGCCTTCGGGCGCGCCGCAGTACTCGGCGCACTGCACGACATAGTCGCCGGTCTGGGTCGGCTCGAACCACAGCGAGGTGTACTGGCCGGGGATCGCGTCCTGCTTGACGCGGAACTCCGCGACGTAGAACGAGTGGAGGACGTCGGTGGCGCTCATCACCAGGCGCACCGGCTTGCCCTTGGGGACGATCAGCTTCCCCGGCGAGGTCGTGCCGTTCGGGTAGCGGAACGACCAGCTCCACTTCTGCGCGGTGACCTGCACCTCGAGGGCGTTGGCCGGCGCGACCGACGCGTTCACGTACGGCGTGAGGCCGACGAAGAACAGCGCGATGAGGACGAACAGCGGAATCACCGTCCAGACGACCTCGATGCGCGTGCTGTGGTCGATGGCGCTGGTGACCTCGCCCTCCTTCTTCCGGCGGTACTTCATGACGAAGTAGAACGTCGGGATCATCAGGAGCAGGAAGAAGATCGTGCTGGTGTACAGCACGAAATCCCAGGCGAAGTCGACCTGCGGCGCGAGCGTCGACGACTGCTTCGGGAGCCAGAAGGAATCGATTGCTACTTTGGGGCCGATCATGCGACGTCCGTGGGCGGAGGGTCCTGCGGTTTGCGCAGCTCGCGCCGCCAGAGGCGGACGAGGAATGCGCCGAGGGCGAGGGCGGACAGCGTGCCGCCTGCTTTCATGAATTGCTTCCCGGCGAGCACGTAGGAGTGCTCGTTCGGGTCGTAGTGGTAACAGAGCAGCATGACCCGATCCCACGCGGAGCCGAGCTTGCCTTGCGAGGCCTCGGTGATCGCGAGACGGAGATCGCGCTCCGGGAACTGGATGCCGAGCAGCGTGTTCGACAGCTTGCCGTCGGGCCCGAAGACGAACGCGCCCGCGGCGTGCGCGAACTGCTCGGTCTTGTCGTCCCAGCGGTAGCCGAAGCCGATCGCCTTCGCGAGGGCGACGACGTTCTGCTCGTCGCCCACGAGGAAGTCCCAGCCGCGCTCGTCGACCGGACGGCCGTACGCCTTCAGGTACGTCTCGCGCTTCGCCTTCGCGGCGGCCGGCGTGTCGCGCCGGGTGTCGAAGCTGACGGTGAGGACGCGGAACTCCTTGCCCGGCTTCCACGCGAGGTCGCGCAGCCCGGCGTTGAGGCCGTTCAGCGTGACCGTGCAGAGCATCGGGCACTCGTAGTAGGCCATCACCAGGATGACCGGCTTGCCGCCGCCTGCGGCCTCGTCGGAGAAGTAGGCGCCGAGGGTGACCTCGCGGCCCTCCTGATCGCGGAAGCGCAGGTCCTTGGGCAGCTGCGTCCCGCGCTTGTCGACGATCTCGATCCCTTCGAGCGGCCTCGGGACGGTGTTGACGGCGATGCCGGTCTTGGAGGGCTCCTGCGGGAACGCCGGCGCGCTCGCGGGGGCGAGCACGAGCGACGCGAGGAGCGCCGCCGCCGGGATCGAGGAGCGAAGGTTCACTGCATCTTCCTATCGGAGTCAGTACGGAGGTCAGTACGGAGGTCAGTACGGAGTCGGTACGGAGTCGGTGGAGCGAGGCTCAGTGGTGGGGCGCCGCGGACCCGTGAGATGACGCCGAGGGCGCGACCGATGCGGCCGGAGGCGCCGACGCCGACGGAGCGACCGAGGCCGAAGCGGACGCGGAGGCATCCGGTGCGGCCGATCCCGCCGGAGCGGCCGAGCCTTCAGGCGCCGGCGCGGGCTCCGGCTTCGGGGGCGGCGGCACGTACGGCTTCGAGTACTCGGCGAGCACCAGCTCGCGCGCGCGGGCCAGCGGGACGCGGACCACGCCGTCCTTCTGGCTGACGTACTGGTAGCGCGAGAGCGCGGCCGTCTCGACGGCGACGAGCTCGCGCTTGCGGGGGTCCTCCCACTCGAGCTGCTTCTTGGCGACCTCGCCGCGCACCAGCTCGCCGAAGAACTGGTGGACGCCGATCACCACGCCGACCGTCACGGTGACGATGGCGAAGGTGATGACCGCGATGACGCCGACGTTGACGCGGTCGATCTCGGCGATCGCCGGCTCGGCCGTCTCGTCGTCGGACGCGGGCGTCCCCGTGAGAACGGGCGTTCCGGGCTCGCGCGCGGCTCCCGCCGTGGTCTCGCCCTCCGGCTTCTCGTGCTCGGTGTCGTGTTCGGTGGCCATGGATCAGAGGTTCTCCACGCGCATCGCCTCGGCGACGCGCGGATCGTGGAGGGGGAACAGCGGCGTGCCGGTGGCGCGGCGGGCGAGGACGAACGCGCCGACGCCGAGGGCGAGGAGCAGCGTGCCCACGTCGGCGATGCCGAAGTGCGCGCCGTGGTGATCGAAGTTCGGCTTCACCAGCCAGTAGATGTCGATCCAGTGCATGAAGATCATCCACACCGCCGACGCGCCGAGGACGAGCGAGCTGCGCTTCGCGTGCCGCGAGAGCAGCACGAGGAAGGGGAGGACGAAGTGGCCGAAGAGGATCAGCAGGCTGATGGTCTGCCAGGAGCCCGTCCAGCGGTGCTTGTAGAAGATCGTCTCCTCGGGGATGTTCGCGTACCAGATGAGGAAGTACTGCGAGAAGCCGATGTAGGCGAAGAACACCGTGAAGCCGAAGAGCAGCTTGCCGAGATCGTGGCGGTGCTCGACGGTGCTCACGCGGTTGAGCAGGCGCGCGCCCTGCAGTCGGATGTTGATCAGGGCGAGCACCGACAGCGAAGAGGTGACCGCGCCGGCGAAGATGTAGACGCCGTAGATCGTCGAGTACCAGTGCGGGTCGAGCGACATCAGCCAGTCGAACGCCGCGAAGGTGAGCGAGAACCCGAAGAGGAAGAGGCTCGGCGCGCTCCGCGCCTGCATCTTCTCGATGATCCCGTCGTCGCGCCGCTCGTCGAGCTTCGCGCTGCCCTTGGTGAACCAGACGGTCAGCCCGATCCAGATCGCGAAGTAGATGACCGCGCGGATGTAGAAGAATGTGGGGTTCAGGTAGGCCGACTTCGCCACGATGAGCGGGTCGTGCTTGCCGTGCTCGCCCATCCAGTGCTCCCAGATGCCGTGGGCGAAGGCGATGAGCGGCAGGAACATCACCGCGCCCGCGACGAGCACGGAGCTGAGCCACTCGGCGTGGCGCCTCGGCGCGACCGACCAGCCGGCGCGCGTGACGTGCTGGATGAGCACGAAGAACAGGCCGCCGAGGCCCATCGTGACGAGCCACATGAACGCGACGAGGTACGACGAGGGGAACGCCTTGGCGTCCATCGCGTATCCGGCCGCTCCGCCCGCGAGGCCCACGACGAGCAGCACCAGGGCGAGGCCGTTCAGCTTCTTGGCGGTCGCCTCGGGGAGACGCTCGACGTCTCGCGTCACGTTGTCGGATTGCTTGCTCATGGCGTCGCGCTCTCCGGCTCGATGGAGCCCTTCTTGTCGGCCGGCACGTCGTCGAGCTTCCCCGCCTGCGAGCGCTGGAGCACGCGCACCCAGGCGACGATCGCCCACCGATCGGCCGCCGGAATCTGGGTGCGGTAGCCGGGCATGTTCCGCACGCCGTTGGAAGCGATGTCGAAGAGCTCGCCGTCGGGCAGCCCGCGCGTGTGCTCGGACGCGAGGTTGGTCGGCAGCGGGTAGCCGTGCTGGACGACCAGCCCCTTGCCGGAGCCGGCCTTGTCGTGACAGGGCGCGCAGAAGATGTTGAAGCGCTGCTCGCCGCGCGAGAGCACCTTCTCGTCGACGGGCATCGGCGCGCGGGGGAGGAAGGCGCCGCCTTCGTTCTTGCCGGCGTACATCGCCTGGTCCTCGTGCAGCTGTCCCTGCGCGAGGGTGCCCGGAACGAGCGGCCGCATCGCGCGGCCGTCGACGAAGAACGGGTTCTCGGCCTGCGCCTTGAACTTCGGCTGGTGATCCATGTCGGGGATGAGGTGGAACGGCGGGTCCTCGCTGGGCTGACCGCGGCAGCCGCTCGTGGCGGCCAGTGCGAGCGCCAACGCGAACCAGGAGTGCTCGAAGGCGCTCACGGCGAAACCTCCACGACCTCGTGCGCGCCGAGCTTCTCGAGCGCCGCCTTGACCTTGTTGACGTCGAACTTCGGGTCCTTCGCCTCGACCGAGAGGAAGAAGCGATCGTCGCTCGCCCGGTAGAACGAGGGGTGCTGCATGACCGGATCGAACGGCTTCGGCAGGCGGCAGAGCGCCCAGGTGCCGAAGAACGCGCCGAACGCGGAGAAGAGCACGGTGAGCTCGAAGATGATCGGGACCGACGACTGCAGCGCGAACGGCGGCTTGCCCGAGATGTTCCAGGGGTAGTCCCAGGCGCCCATCCACCACTGCATCAGCACCGCGGTGGCGAGGCCGGTGGCGCCGGCGACGAGCACGACCCACGGGAGCACCGTCGGCCTGAGGCCCATCGCCTTCTCGAGGCCGTGCACCGGGAACGGCGTGTGGGCGTCGAAGTCGCGGTAGCCCTGATCGCGCAGGTGCTCGCACGCGTGGTAGAGGTCGGCGGGCGTCTGGAACCACGCGACGACGGCGGCGACGTTGGCGACGTGGGCCGGCGCGGCCGTGCTGCTGCTCTTCGGATCAGCCATGGGCCGCCTCCGTCTTGTGGGTGACCGCGCCGCTCAGGGCCTCGTGGCCGTGCTCTTCGTCGTGCGGGTGCGGGTTGGCCTGGGGCATCACGCCCTTGACCTCGCTCATCGCGATGCCGGGCAGGAACCGGATGAAGAGCAGGAACAGCGTGAGGAACAGGCCGAAGGTGCCGATGAAGGTCGTGAAGTCGACCAGCTGCGGCCGCATGTAGCCCCACGACGAGGGGAGGAAGTCGCGGTGCAGCGAGGTCGCGATGATCACGAAGCGCTCGAACCACATGCCGATGTTCACGAAGATCGACATGACGAACATGATCGGGATCGACGTGCGGATCTTGCGGAACCAGAAGAGCTGCGGCGTGAAGACGTTGCACGTCATCATCGTCCAGTACGCCCAGGAGTACGGGCCGAACGCGCGGTTGATGAACGTGAACCGCTCGTAGACGTTGCCCGAGTACCAGGCCATGAAGAACTCCATCCCGTACGCGTATCCAACCATGGACCCGGTCGCGAGGATGATCTTGCACATGTTCTCGAGGTGCCGAATCGTGATCAGGTGCTCGAGGCCGTAGGCCTTGCGCACCAGCACCATCAACGTGACGACCATCGCGAAGCCGGAGAACACGGCGCCGGCGACGAAGTACGGCGGGAAGATCGTGGTGTGCCAGCCGGGGAGCACCGAGACCGCGAAGTCGAACGACACGATCGTGTGCACCGAGAGCACCAGCGGGGTGCTGAGCCCGGCGAGGATCAGGTAGGCCTTCTCGTACGTCAGCCAGTGGCGGTGCGAGCCGCGCCAGCCGAGAGCGAGGAAGCCGTAGACGATCTTCCGCATCTTGGTGGTCGACCGGTCACGCAGCGTGGCGAGGTCGGGGACCAGACCGAGGAACCAGAAGAGCAGCGAGACGGTGCCGTACGTCGAGACGGCGAACACGTCCCAGAGCAGCGGGCTCTTGAAGTTCGGCCACATCTGCATCTGATTCGGGAGCGGGAGCATCCAGTACGCGAACCAGATTCGACCGACGTGGAAGCCGGGGTAGATGAGCGCCGCGGCGACCGCGAACAGCGTCATCGCCTCGGCCGCGCGGTTGATGCTCGTGCGCCACTTCTGCCGGAACAGGAAGAGGATGGCGCTGATGAGCGTGCCGGCGTGGCCGATGCCGATCCAGAAGACGAACCCGGTGATGTCCCAGGCCCAGCCGACCGGGTGATTGAGGCCCCACTCGCCGATGCCGACGCCGACCAGGTCGGTCAGCGAGCCGAGGAGGATCAGCGCGCCGAAGAGCGCGATGGCGGTGACGAACAGCCAGCCCTTCGGGGTCTTCTGCTCGACGACCTCGCTCACCGCGTCGGTGACGGCGTGGAACGACTGCTTGCCGAGGACGAGCGGCGGCCGCTCGATCGTCATCAGCGTGTTGTCCGCGTCGCGCGGGATGGTGACCACGCGTTCGGGCGTTGCGGCGCTCACTTGTGCTCTCCGTTTTTGTTGTGAGCCGCGCCTTCCGGCGCTGGGGGAGCCGCGCCTTCCGGCGCTGCGGGTGCGTGGGGGGGCTCACCGGCGTGACCGGCCGCGGCGGCGCCGTGACCGCCGGCCGCGGCCGGCTTGGCCGGCTCGAGCGCCGGGTTCGGGTTGCGGACCTTCGCCAGGTACTGCAGGCGGGGGCGGAAGTTGAACTCGGCGAGCAGCGCGTAGGAGCGCGGCAGGTTCGCCTTCTTGCTCACCATGCTCTCGCGGTCGTTGTAGTCGCCGAAGACGATGGCCCGCGTCGGGCACGCCTGCTGGCAGGCGGTGACGATGGCGCCGTCGCGCACGCGGCCGTCGGCCTCGTTCTTCTTCGCGTCGATCTTCGCCTCGTTGATGCGCTGCACGCACCAGGTGCACTTCTCCATCACGCCGCGCGCGCGCACGCTGACGTTCGGGTTCAGCTGCATCTGCTGGGTGCCGACGAAGTTCCTCGAGTAGTTGAAGAAGTTGAAGCGCCGGACCTTGTAGGGGCAGTTGTTCGCGCAGTACCGCGTGCCGATGCAGCGGTTGTACGACATGTCATTGAGCCCCTCGGGGCTGTGCATCGTCGCGCCGACCGGGCAGACCTGTTCGCAGGGCGCGGTCTCGCACTGCTGACACATCAGCGGCATGGTGACCGAGCGCGGATCGTCGGGCGTGCCCTCGAAGTAGCGGTCGATGCGCAGCCAGTGCATCTCGCGCGACTTGCGCACGCCGAGCACGCCGACCACCGGGACGTTGTTCTCGGCCTGACAGGCGACCATGCACGCGTTGCAGCCGATGCACGCGCCGAGGTCGATGGTCATGCCCCACTTGTGGCCGTCGACCTTGTGGTCGTACCAGAGCGACTCGAGCGGCGGCCCCGGCGGGGTCATCTTCTTGATGACCTGGGGATCGGACGCGTACTCGGTCGGCGTCGTCTCGCGCACGATCGGGCGGCCCTCCATGTTGAAGTGCTCCTGCGTGCGCGACAGGATGTTCGGGTCCATCGAGGCCGTCTTGGGGATGTCGGTCGGCGTCGGGCCGCGGACCGCGGTGCAGCCGGCGACGAACCCGAGCGCGCTCTTGAACGCCGGGAAGGTGTCGATGCCGACGCCGTCGCCGACGCGGCCCGCCTTCTTGCGGCCGAGACCGAGCATCACGGCCAGCGACTTGTCGGCCTGACCGGGGGCGATGACCACCGGCAGCGTGACGGCGACGCCGTCGACCGTGACGGTGAGCGTGTCGCCCTCCTTGACCGCGAGCTCCTTCGCCGTGGCGGCGGAGACCCACACGCTCGAGCCCCAGGTCAGCTTGGTCATCGCCTCGGGCAGCTCGAGGAGCCAGCCGTTGTTGGCGAAGCGGCCGTCGTAGGCGTGACCGTCGGGGAGGAAGGTGACCTCGAGCCCCGCGGCCGCCGGCAGCGCCTTGACCTGGTTGACGATCGCGCCCACGTCGGGCGCGTCGGCCTCGGGCTTGAGCGCGGTGTTCGCGACGAAGCCGTCGTGGAGCGCGCGCTTCCAGGCCGCCTCGTCGCCCGCGGTCGCCTTGGCGAAGGACTCGCGCACCAGCTCGTACGGCTTGCGAACGTCGCCGATGAGCGCGCGGACGATCTCCGCGTCGGTCCTGCCGTCGTACAGCGGCGCGATCAGCGGCTGCACGATCGCGTAGGTGCCGTCCTCGGCGCGGGTGTCGTCCCAGGCCTCGAGGAAGTGCGTGCGGTTCAGGTGCCAGGTGCAGAGCGCCGACGTCTCGTCGAGGTGCGTCGAGAGGTGGACGCTCGTCGGAGCGGCGGCGAGCGCCTTGGCGAAGCCCGCGTCGGCCGGCGCGTTGAACGCCGGGTTGCCGCCGAGGAGCACCACGGTGTCGACCTGCTTCGCCTCGATCGCCTTCGCGAGCTCGACGATCGCCTTCGGACCGGCCGCGCTCGTGTCGTCGAACGGCGCCACGTAGGAGACGACCGCGTCGTTGCCGAGCGCCTTGTTGATGGCCGCGCCGACGGCGTGCATCACCGGCGGCTGGCGGTCGCCGACCATCACCACCGACTTGCCCCGGTTGGCGAGGAGGTCTGCGGCGAGCGCGTCGACGAACTTCTGCGCGTTCGGCGCGAGCGGCGCGCTCGGCGCGGCCCCGACGACGCCGACCTTCTGCGCGACGGCGAGCAGCGCCTGGCCGACGTCGCGGCTGGTCGCGCGCAGGCGGTGATCGGCGTTGGCGCCGGTCACGCTGTGGACGCTCTCGACCGCGTACATGCGGTTGAGGGGCCGGCCGCCCTCCGGATCGCGGTTTGCGGCCCACTGGCGCGCGTTCTTGATCGGGCTCGACTCGGCGTAGAACGCGTCGCTGTCGAAGGTGGCGATGACCATCGCCTTGTCGAGCGCGTGCACTGCCCCGAGCGGGCGGCCGAAGGCGAGCTTGTGGCCCTCGTGCGCGTTGCTGCGCGCGAAGGGCTCGTAGCGGACGATGCGCGCCTCGGGCAGCTTCTTCTTGAGGTCGGCGAGCGCGAGCGAAAGCGTCGGCGAGCGGTGCGCCTCGGTGACGATCGCGAGGCCCTTGCCGCCGTTGCCGGCGACCTTCGCGGCGAGATCGCGGAGCGCCTTGTTCGCGTCGTCCCAGGTGCGCTTCTGGAGCGCGCCGCCGGCCGCGGCCTTCTCGTGCGGGGCCCCGCTGCGATCGGGGTCGTACATGTCGAGGACCATCGCCTGGAGGAACGTGGTGGTCGCTCCGAGGCTCTCCGGGTGGCGCGGGTTGCCCTCGATCTTCGTCGGACGACCCTCGTGGCTCTCGACGAGCACGCCCATGGCGGTGCCGTACAGCGAGACGGAGGTCGCGTAGTAGAGCGGCTTGCCCGGGATCAGCTCCTCCGGCGGACGCGCGTACGGGACGATGTGCTCCTCGGGCCTTCGGCACGCGGCCAGACCGGCGAGCGCGATCGACGCGCCCATCACGGTGAGGAAGTTGCGGCGCGAGACCTCGCCCTCCTCGGGCGACATCTCGCTCGCGCCCTCGGGGAACTCCCGGTGGGCGGCGTCGTGGAACTCGGGATCGTTCTGCTGCTCGCCGAGGCTACGCCAGTAGCTCTTGGGAGAACGCCCCGGCTCGCTCGAGTCGGAGTAGATGACGGGAAGACGCTTCATCGGTGGCACCCGGAGCAGTGGAGCGGCGGAGAGATCTTCCGGCCGGTCTTGGTGGTGGGCGGGTCCTGGAAGCGCCTGGCGTAGTAGCCATCGGCGGGACCCGCGGCGATCACCGGCGCGTCCTCCTTCGGCTTCCAATCCATCTTGGTGACGTCGGCCGGATCGCGCAGGTGGTTGGCCGGCTGACGATGGCAATCGAGGCACCAGCCCATCGTGAGGGGCTGCGTCTGGATCACCTTCGGCATCTGGTCGACGCGCCCGTGGCAGGTCGAGCAGCCGATGCCCACGGTGACGTGGGCGCTGTGATCGAAGTAGACGTAATCGGGGAGGCGGTGGATCTGCACCCACGCGACCGGCTTGCCCGACGCCCAGCTCTCGCGGATCGGCAGGAGCTTGTCGCTGTCGGCTTTCACCTTCCAGTGACAGTTCATGCAGATCTGCGTCGGCGGGACGGTCGCCGCCGCCGCGCGCTCGACGTTCACGTGGCAGTAGCGACAGTCGATGGCCATGTCGCCGGCGTGCAGCTTGTGGCTGTAGTCGACGGGTTGGGTCGGCTGATAACCGACCGAGAAGTGCTTGTCGGTGCCGTAGTAGGTGAGGGCGGCGCCGGCACCGACCGCGCCCACGAGGACGAGCCCCAGGACGATCGCCGGTGTCTTGTTGGTCCATCGCGGGAAGTTCCAGCGACGGATGTCCTGTTCGCCCTCTTCGGAAACGGGGACGCCTTCGGCGCCGCCGGGACCCTGCCCAGGGTGAGGTGCTTCCACGCCGCGGGTTTTGGACGCTCGGGCCCTCCCGGTTCAAGGATCAGAATGCCGCGGGCCCGCGGCAACCTGCCGCGGTTGCGGTGGTGTGGCGCGAGAAATAAGCGCTGCGCGTCCGCTGGGGCAGCTCGGCTCTTCCGCGCAATTCGTGCGTTTTGCGCAATGCGGGGGCCCCCCCGCCAGCGATCGGCCAGCGATCTTCGTCATGTCGGTCATCGAGCGCTCACGGGGCCGGCAGGGTGTCGATCCACGCCTTCACCGCGGCAAGTCCGCTCGGGTCGACCTGCTCGGTCCCGAGCATCGGCATCGCCGAACCATCCCTGCGGTTCATCCGTATGTGGATTGCGGAGCTCGCGGTGTCGCCTCCGGCGATCCGGTAGGGGATGGAGGTGAAGCGCTCGGTCTTCACGTTGACGTTCGTGAGGAAGAGCTTCGTCTTTCCGACCTCGCGCTCGCCTACGTTGAGCCGCAGCTCGCTGCCGGCAGCGACGAAGGTGAGCGTGTCGTTCGGGTTGTGGCAGCTGCCGCAGTTGGCGTGGAGGTAGCCGAGCGCCGCCGACTCGGTCGCGTCGCCGGGCACGCCCACGCCGGCCGGCGGTGCGACGGTGAGCCACGCAGTCACCGAGGCGAGCGTCGTCGGGCCGGGCGCCCCGGCCAGCTGGATCGCCGAGAACCCGAGCACGCGCCCCGGCTCGCCCTCGTGGCAGCGATGGCAGGAAGTCTCGCTCGGGACGTCGTGCGTCGTGCCGAGGACGTCGTTCGCGCCGACGGTCGACCACGTCGCCTCGGTCTGCGCGTCGTTCCACAGATAGGTGCCCATCCGGAACGAGTCCTCGCCCGTCTTCTCGACCAGGCGCGTCTCGAGCCGCTTTTCGCCGCGCGCGAACTCCTTCCACACGCGCGTGCCCACCGGGAAGACCCAGTGGTCCATGTCGCTCGAGTCGATCTTCGAGCCCTTGGGGAGGGCGATCCATCGACGCTTCTCCGCGCCGTCGGACCACAGCTCGAAGCGCGGTCGGAACTCGGTGTTCCGCGGGTGGATCGTCTTCTTCGCGAGGTCTTCGTAGAGGTCCATAGCGGAGAGCTTCTCGGAGAACGGCACCGGCGCGGCGTCGATCGCGGTGTCGGGCGCCGCGTCGGCGGCGCCGGGCGCGCCATCAGCGACATCGGGTGTCGCATCGGGGACGTCGTTCGCCGGCGCGCTCGCGCCGTCTTCGCCGCCGCACGAACCGAGGAGGAGGGCGACCGCGAGGGCGAGCGGACGGCGGGGCATGCGGGGAGTGTAGGGAGGGCGACGGCACGGTCCACGCGTGCATGCTCGGCGCAAACGCAAGAAAGCGCGCGAGAGGAGCGCGTCGGGCGGGCGCGAGCGCGAGAAGCGCGGGCGGGACGCGAACGCGAACGCGGGGGCGAACGCGGACGCGAACGCGCACGCGAACGCGAACGGAACGCGCACGCGAACGCGGGGGCGGACGCGAACGCGGCGGCGAACGCGAACGCGGGGGCGACGCAGCGCAGGCGGCGGACTCGCCAACGCGGAGGAGGAGGCGAGGGGCGGACGTGGTCATCGACGGCGAGGGCGCGAGGACGACGCGTCGACGCCGCTCGGGCACGCTGCAGGACCTTGGCGACCGGAGACCTTGGTGCGTGCGTTTGCGCTGGTTTCTTCGAGGCGGACGTGATATGTGCCGTATTCAAGATGCGACGGCGCGCGCGACCCGTTCAGCTCGATCTGCCGATGCACCGCCACGGCGGCGCGCGGAAGGGCGCGGGGCGTCCTGCGCGCTCGACGCGCGTGTCGCACGGGGCCCGGCCTCGGTTCGGTGGCAGGCCCACGCCGCTCCACGTCACCGTTCGCATGGCCAAGGGGGTATGGAACCTCCGCAGCCAGCGCGGCTTCCGCTGCGTCGAGCAGGCGCTCGCCGCCGAGCGTGACCGCGGCGCGCTGCGCGTGGTGCACTTCTCGGTGCAGGGAAACCACCTCCACCTCGTCATCGAGGCCGACAGCGACCGCTCGCTCTCGCGACGCATGCAGGGGTTCGGCGTGCGCCTCGCCCGGCGCGTGAACGCGATGATGGGGCGCGGCGGCGGGCGCGTGCTCGGCGATCGCTACCACGCGCGCATCCTCCGCTCCCCGCGCGAGGTGCACCGCGCGATCGCCTACGTGCTCTTGAATCACGTGAAGCACAGCGCGCAGGCCGGGCGGGTCGGCATCGAGGTCGACCCGTTCTCGTCCGGCGCCACGTTCGAGCACTTCCGGTCCCCGGTGAGGCGCCCGACCTTCACCGCCGGCACCGGACCACCTCCTCTATCGCGCCCGCAGTCGTGGCTGCTCCGGACGGGCTGGCTGCGTCACGGTCCGATCTCGCCGGTCCGCGCGTCGGCCGGTTGACGGCCGCGGTCACGCCTCAGGGCGCCGGCTCGAGCGCGAACCTCCGCTCCTCGCAGCCGTACGCGGTCGGCGACAGCTCGATCAGGGTGTGCAGCGGCACGTCGAGGTGCGGGCAGACCTCCGGCGGCCAGTTCATGAAGTACGCGTAGAGCGCGCGCACCACCGCGTTGTGGCCGACGAGCAGGACGGGGCGCACCTGCCGCTCGAGATCGATGATCACCGGCTCGAGCCGCTGGATCACGTCTTCGTACGACTCGCCGCGCGGGTACCGGTAGCGCAGCTTGTCGCGCGCGCGGGCCTGGTACTCGTCGGGCATCTGCTTCTCGATCTCCTGGTAGGTCATCCCCTCGCAGCTACCGGCGTGGATCTCGTCGAGCGCGCGCAGCGAGAACTTGTCCCAGGCGGTGTGCCGGGCCGTCTGGATCGAGCGCTTGAGCGTGCTCGTCCACACGACCGGCGTCGGATCGTCCCCCTCGGCGCGCTTCTCGAGGAAGCGGGCGAGCGCGCGCGCGTAGCCCTCGCCGCGGGTGCTCAGATCGGGGTTGCCGCCGATGCGCCCGGCGAGGTTGTAGAGGCTCTCGCCGTGCCGGGTGAGCCACACCACGCGCTGGCTGGCGTGCGTGTTCAGCAGGAACGACACGAGCCGGCTCTGGAGGTGCCCCTCCACGCGGTGCGCGACGAGCTTCTCGCCGAGGTCGATCAGCTTGACGTAGCTGCCCTCGTCGTCGGCGACCGGCTCGTAGACCCGCTGGTAGTGCGCGATTCGGGCGCGGAAATCGTCGGCGGCGGCCTCCGGATCCATGCCGTCGTAGTCCGGCGACATCAGCTTGGTCTGCCGGATGTTCGCCTCGATCACCTCGGGGTCGTCGCAGATGGACTCGACGAAGATGACCTCGACCCCGACCGCCTGGCAGCGGGCCGCGACCAGCGCGCGCTGGGTGCGGGCGGTGTTGGTGGCGTCGTAGATCCCGACGGCGCCGTCGCCGCGGAGCCAGTGGAGCATGTCCTCGATCGCTTCCCCGGCGACGCGCCGGCGCGCCTCGAGGCCGTCGGGGTTGTCCGGATCGAAGAACGACGCGGGCTGCGCCGCGCCGAGGCGAGCGCGTCTGTAGCTGCCCACGTTGAAGACGCGGGTGCGATGTCCGAGCCAGGAGAGGTAGCGAGCCAGCTTGCGCGCGAGGTGGGTCTTGCCTCGAGCGGGCAGGCCGACCATCACGAGCACGAGCTTCCGGTCGTGCACGCGCCGATTGTCGCATCGTCGCGCCGGAAATCCGATGCTGTCATTGCTGCCAGGTCCGGTCGGGGCGGCGCCCGACCGGCGCCGACGCGCCCGGAGGCGCCCGTGGAGGGCGCGCGCGGCGCCGGAGGCATCCCCCCCCGGGTGGCGTTCGCGGTGCCGCCGACGGCGCGCGGCGGGGGCGCGCGCGGCGGGCGCCACCCCGCGGACACTGGACCTCACCTCGTCGCGCGTGCGCCTCGCGCGGAAAGTCGTGGCGCGTCACTTGACGCGGGGGCCGAGTTCTCAATCATTGCGCCGCAGGAGCGCCCCACCTTGAACGAACGCACCGTCGCTGATGCACTCGAGCACCCGCCCGCCAACGACTCTGCGCACGAGGAGAAGGCGTGGAGCGTCAACGACGCCAAACGGCTGTACATGATCGACCGCTGGGGAGGCGGGTACTTCGACGTCAACGACGAAGGGAACGTCACCGTCGCCCCGCTGCAGTCCCGCGGCGGCAAGGTCGTGCTGCACGACGTGGTGCGCGCCGCCATCCGCGACGAGGGGCTCCGCGCGCCGCTGATCATCCGCTTCCAGGACATGCTGCACCACCGCGTGCGCGTCCTGAACGAGGCGTTCAACCGCGCGATCGTCGAGAACAAGTACCGCGGCAGCTACCGCGGGGTGTTCCCGATCAAGGTCAACCAGCTGCGCGAGGTCGTCGGCGAGATCCTCGAAGCGGGCCGCCCCTTCCATTACGGCATCGAGGTCGGGAGCAAGCCCGAGATCTTCGCCGGCCTCGCCGTCCATACCGACAACGAGTCGCTCATCGTCTGCAACGGCTACAAGGACGACGCGTTCATCCGCATCGCCCTGCTCGGCCGCAAGCTCGGCAAGAAGGTCATCCTCATCGCCGAGAAGCTCTCCGAGGTCCGCGCCATCGTGCGCATCGCCAAGGAGATCGGCGTCGAGCCCGAGATCGGCGTCCGCGTGCGCCTCCAGGCCAAGGGCGCCGGCAAGTGGGCGGAGTCGGGCGGCGAGCGCGCCAAGTTCGGCCTCACCACGAGCGAGATCCTCGAGGCGGCGGCCATCCTGCGCGAGAACGGGATGAGCAACGCCTTCAAGCTCGTCCACTTCCACGTCGGCTCGCAGGTCCCTGACATCCTCATCGTCAAGCGCGCCGTGCGCGAGGCCGCCCGCTACTACGCGAAGCTCCGTCGCCTCGGCCACCCCGTCGAGTACCTCGACGTCGGTGGCGGCCTCGCGGTCGACTACGACGGCTCGCGCTCGACCTCCGACGCCTCGATGAACTACTCGGTCGAGGAGTACGCGCGCGACATCATCTGGAACGTCGCCGACATCTGCGACGAAGAGCGCGTGCCGCACCCGCACATCGTCAGCGAGTCGGGTCGCGCGGTCGTCGCGCACCACGCGGTGCTCGTCGTCGAGGCGTTCGGCGCCGTCGAGCGCACCGCGCGCGACTTCGCCCCGCAGGCCTCCGATCACAAGCTGATCCGCTCGATCAACGAGATCAAGGAGGCGCTCAACGAGCGCACGCTCAACGAGACGTGGCACGACCTGCTCCAGGTGAAGGAGGAGGCCGACAAGCTCTTCGAGGTCGGGCTGCTCGAGCTCGACGTCAAGGCGCACGTCGAGACGGTGTTCTGGCAGACCACCGAGAACATCCGCGAGATCATCGCCAAGCTCGATCGCAGCCAGGTGCCCGACGATCTCGTCGACATCGACCAGCGGCTGTACAACCAGCACATCTGCAACTTCTCGGTGTTCCAGTCGCTGCTCGATCACTGGGCGTTCGGCGCGCTGTTCCCGGTCGCGCCGATCCACCGCCTCAACGAGAAGCCGACGATGGAGTCGACGCTCGTCGACATCACCTGCGACTCCGACGGCAAGGTCGCCAAGTTCATCGACGCCGACAAGCCGGAGCGCGACACGCTGCCGCTGCACGCGCTCGATGCGCAGGCCGGCCCCTACTACCTCGGCATCTTCCTGGCGGGCGCCTACCAGGACATCATGGGCGACATCCACAACCTCTTCGGCCGCGTGAACGAGGTCCACGTGTTCCTCGACGAGGACGAGGAGTGCGGCTACTACCTCGAGGAGACGATCTCGGGGAACACGATCGCCGAGGTCCTCAAGATGACCCAGTACGAGACGCCCGATCTCGCGTCTCGCGTGAAGCAGCAGGTCGACGCGACGATCAAGCAGGATCGCCTCAAGCCGACCGAGGGCATGCGCCTGCTCGCGGAGTACGAGCGCGGGCTGAAGGACACGACCTACCTGAGCCTCGACGTCGATCGGCGATCGTAGACGCGAACGCGAACGCGAACGCGAACGCGAACGCGAACGCGAACGCGCACGCGAACGCGCAGGCGCACGCGCACGCGCACGCGCACGGGCATGCGCACGGGCAGGGGCGCCGGCATGGCTCATGCTCGCGGGGAGGCATGCGCGGCTTCTTCTTGGCTTCGTTCGCGGTCGCCACGACGCTCGTCGCCGCTCCTGCGCGCGCCGAATATCCCGTCGACGGCGGGACGACGTGCGCCTGGACGCGACCCGCGCTCGCCGCGGTGCTGCCCGCCAACGTCCCCGGGCTGCCGTTCCCCGACGGGCGAACCGCCCTGCTGACAAAGGTGTCGCTGACGGATCAGGCTGGCACAGCGGTCGCGACACGGTTGATCGCTGACGGCACCGACGACATGGTGCTCGCGATCGACGCGCCGTTGCGGGAGGGCGAGCGCTACACGGTGCAGTGGAGCGATCAGTGCGCCGTGGACCGGAAGGAGTCGTTCACGGCCGGCCCGGCGCGCCCGCTGCCGACCCGCGCGGGCGAGCTGGTGATCGGGCCGCTCAAGGCGACCTGCAGTGACGTGCCCGGAAGGTGGACGGTCGATCGCACCGTCTCCTTCGACGCCGACGGGGCGGTGGTCTCGTTCCTCGCGGTCAGCAAGGGCCAGCTCCTCGTCTACGGTGAGCCGGCGGGCGATTTTCGCGCGGGGTGGGGCGGCATCCGTCTTGGCTCCGCCTTGGGAGCGCTCGAGGCGCAGTGCCCCGGTGCGAGCGCGAGCCCCCGCCTCTCGCTGCGCGTTCGGGTCGCGAACGGACCGACCCTGGTGACGCCGGAGGTCGAGACCAGCTTCTGGTGCGAACCGAGCGCGCCGCAGGAGTGCCTCACGGCCGACGAGATGCCGACGGTCCGCACCGGCACGGCCGACGGCTGCGCGTGCACGGCGCCGCGGGCCTCCGCCTCGGCGTGGCCGGCGGTGCTGTTCGCTCTGTCGCTGGTCATGGGCGCCAAGCTCCGAGCACGGCCTCCGGGTGAGGCCACCAAGCGAACCTAAGGATACGATACGTTCCACAATCGATCGCTCCGTATTGGTACGCGCTAATCCTGCGCACCTTGCGCAAGCGGCGCGCGCTGCGGGAAGTGACTTGTCGTGCTGTGCGCGATTTGCGTGGTGGCGCGCTGTTTGCGTTGCGGCCGCGCCGTGTCCGGCGCAGCCTTTTCGCCAGAGGAGATCTCCGACCTCGCCGCACGTTTTCGTCACGCACGGCGCGCGGCGCTCCGCGCGGTGCTCGCCGACGCGAATGAGGCCGAATCCGAGGAGACTCTGCTGGCACGGGCGCTCGCCGAAGCTGACTCACCGAAGATCGAGCGCCGCGTGTTCGAGAACTGCCTGGCGCTCGGAGAAGGGTTCGCGCGGTTCTACGGCGCAACTCTTTCGCTGGCCGATCTCCCCGGCGTGCTGCCGGAGCTCGATTCGCCGTGCCTCGACGGCGTGTTCGCGGTGCCCGGTGCAGATCCTGCGCTGACGCTCCTGCGCGAAGGCTGCTCATCGCCGCACAACGGCCGAGTCTGCTCGTATTGGCGTGAGGCGATCCAAGGACTGGTGCTCGGCGTCACCGGTGGCGTGATCACCGCGCGCCACGAGAGCCGAGGCGGGGGCAACGAGCGCTGCGTCGACGTGTTCCACGTCGACCCTCTGAGCCCGCGACGTTTCGGCCCCATCCCCGACGACGCGCGGGACGCGCTCGCGGCGGTGCACCGGCTCGCGAGAGCCTTCGACAGCTCGATCGATCTCGACTTCCTCGGGATCAACGAGTCGGTCCTGCACTACCGCGTGCGGCGTCGCGACCTGGCCGGTGACTTCTCGGTATCCGCGCTCGTCGAGCGCAGCGTGCGTCGGCTCCTGCCGCACCTCTCGGTCCGCGAGGTGACGGATCGCGCAGTCCTCGCTGCCGTGTGAGCGCTGACAAGCGTCATATACACGCCGCGAAATACGTGGCGTCTTGCGCGATTTTTCCGCCAGGGCCCGTCGGCCCATCGCTCGGGAGGGTGAATGTCTGACCAAGACCACGAGAGGCACACGCGCCGTTTCTTCCTGCAGGGGCTGATCACGGCCTCGATCACCGGCGCGGCCTCGGCCGGCGCGGCGCCGCTGCGGTTCCTCAAGCCGACGACGATCGACAATCCCCTCGCCAGCTACCCGAATCGCGACTGGGAGCGCACGTATCGCAACATCTTCAAGCCGGACTCGACGTTCGTCTTCCTCTGCGCGCCGAACGACACGCACAATTGCCTGCTGCGCGCGTACGTCAAGAACGACGTGGTGGTGCGCATCGGGCCGACCTACGGGTACGGCAAGGCGGAGGACCTCGACGGCAACAGAGCCTCCGCGCGCTGGGATCCGCGCCTCTGCCAGAAGGGCCTCGCGCTCGTCCGCCGCATCTACGGCGATCGCCGCGTGAAGGCGCCGATGATCCGCAAGGGCTTCAAGGAGTGGGCCGACGCCGGCTTCCCGCGTGACGCGACGACGGGCAAGCCCGATCCGAAGTACCTCCAGCGCGGCAAGGACCAGTGGTTGCGCGCCACGTGGGACGAGGCGTACGCGTATGCCGCCAAGGCGATCGACAACATCAGCCGCACCTACTCCGGCGAGGCCGGTAAGAAGCGGCTCGAGGCGCAGGGCTACGACCACGCGATGGTCGAGGCGCTCGAGGAGGCTGGCACCCAGACGTTCAAGTTGCGCGGCGGCATGGCCTTCCTCGGCGCGACGCGCATCTTCGGCCTCTACCGGTTCGCCAACATGATGGCGCTCGCCGACGCGAAGATCCGCGGCGTCGGGCCGGAGAAAGCGATCGGGGCGCGCGGCTGGGACAGCTACTCGTGGCACACCGATCTGCCGCCCGGCCACCCGATGGTGACCGGCTCGCAGACCAACGACTTCGACCTGTTCGCGGTCGAGCACTCCAAGCTCTGCCTCGTCTGGGGCATGAACTGGATCACGACCAAGATGCCTGACAGCCATTGGCTGACCGAGGCGCGCTTGAAGGGCACCAAGGTCGTCGCGATCACCGTCGAGTACAGCGCGACGGCGAGCAAGGCGGATGAGGTCGTGGTCATCCGGCCGGGCACCGACCCGGCGTTCGCCCTCGGGCTCGCGCAGGTGATCGTCGCCAAGAGCCTCTTCGACGCCCAGTGGGTCGCGAAGAACACCGACCTGCCGTTCCTCGTCCGCATGGACACGCTGCAGCCGTTGCGCCCCGAGGAGCTCGACCCGCCGCTCGCGGCCAAGCCGCCGACCAACGTCACGGTCCTCAAGAAGGGCGAGAAGCCGCCGCCCGGCTTGCAGCACAAGAAGCAGCTCGCGCCCGAGGCGATCCTCGCGGAGATGCAGCCGTTCGTGATCTGGGACGGCAAGTCCAAGAAGCCCGTCGCGATCACCCGCGACGACGTGGGCGACGCATTCGACAAGCGCGGCCTCGCGCCCGACCTGCGCGCGACGCAGAAGGTAAAGCTGAAGGGTGGGTCCGAGGTCGAGGTCCGCACCGGCCTCTCGCTCCTCGCCGAGTATCTCGACGCCAACATGACCCCTGCGCAGACCGAGAGGATCACCGGCGCGCCCGCGAAGGCGACCGAGGCGCTCGCCGAGCAGATCGCGAAGAACCCCGAGAAGACCCTCTTCGCGACGGGCATGGGCCCGAACCAGTTCTTCAACTCCGACCTGAAGGACCGCGCGATCCTCCTGGTCGCCGCGCTCACCCGCAACCTGGGCTTCCCGGGCGGCAACGTCGGCAGCTACGCGGGCAACTACCGCGTCGCCATCTTCGGCGGCATGCCCACCTTCGCCACCGAGGACCCCTTCGCGCTGCAGCTCGACGCCGGCGGGAAGGTCGCGACGAAGAAGTACCTGCACTACGAGTCGCTCCACTACTACAACTACGGCGACCGACCGCTACGCCGCGGCAACACGCTGTTCACCGGCAAGGGTCACCTGCCGACGCCGACCAAGGCGATGTGGCTCAACAACAGCAACTCGGTCATCGGCAACGTGAAGTGGCACTTCGACGTCGTCCACAACACGCTCCCGAACATCGAGTTCATCGCGTTCAGCGACTGGTGGTGGACGGCGTCGTGCGAGTACTCCGACATCGTCTTCGCGTGCGACTCATGGGCGGAGTTCAAGCACATCGACATGACCGCCAGCTGCACGAACCCGTTCGTGCAGCTCTACCCGAAGACCCCGCTCAAACGCATCTTCGACACCAAGGCCGATATCGAGATCATCGCCGGGGTGAGCAAGGCGCTGGGCAAGGTCTATGATGATCAGCGCTTCGCCGACACCTGGAAGTTCGTCGACGAGGACAACGTCGACGAGTACCTCCAGCGAATCGTCGACGCATCGTTTGCGCTCAAGGGCTACAAGATCAAGGACCTGCACGAGAAGGCGGCGCAGGGCGTCCCGGCGCTCGTGCACACGCGGACCTATCCGCGCGCTTCGTCGTACGAGCAGGCCAAGAGCGAGCAGCCGTGGCACACCAAGTCGGGGCGCCTCGAGTTCTACCGGCCGGAGCCGGAGTTCGTCGACAGCGGCGAGAACCTCGTCGTCCACCGCGAGCCGATCGACTCGACCTTCTACGAGCCGAACGTCATCGTCGCCGCGCCGCACCCGGCGCTGCGCCCGAAGCAGCCGGAGGCCTACGGCCTCAAGAAGGAGGACCTGTCGACCGAGACGCGTCAGGTTCGCCACGTCATGCTGACGGTCGACGCCCTGATGGCGACCAAGCATCCGCTCATGGCGCAGGGGTACAAGCACATCTACCACACGCCGAAGTACCGCCACGGCGCGCACACCACCCCGGTCGACACCGACTTCACGGGCGTCCTCTTCGGGCCGTTCGGCGACGTCTACCGCCACGACAAGCGGCTGCCCTCGGTCACCGAGGGCTACATGGACATCAACCCGGCCGACGCGCGCGACATGAAGCTCGACGACGGCGACTACGTGTACGTCGACGCCGATCCGGAGGATCGCCCGTTCCGCGGCATGAAGCCGGGCACCGAGGCGGCCAGGCTCTCGCGGCTCTTGCTGCGCGTGCGCTTCTACCCTGGTACGCCACGCTATGTCGCACGGACGTGGCACAACATGTACGGCGCCACGTACGGCAGCATGAAGGGGCACGAGACGCGCGACGACGGTCTCGCGAAGAGCCCACACACCAACTACCAGGCGATGTACCGCTACGGCTCGCACCAGAGCGCCACGCGCGCGTGGTTGAAGCCGACGCTGATGACCGAGTCCCTCGTCCACAAGGACATGTATGGCCAGACGATCATGAAGGGGTTCCTTGCGGACGTTCACTGCCCGGTCGGCGCGCCGCGCGAGGCGTTCGTCAAGATCACCAAGGCCGAGCAGGGCGCGGTCGGCGGAACGGGGCTGTGGCGCCCGGCGGCGCTCGGGTTCCGACCGACGTACGAGAGCGAATCGATGAAGACGTACCTCGCGGGCCGGTTCGTCGGCGTGAAGTGAGAAAGGCGCACCCATGTCGAAAGTGAAGAACTGGCACCTGAAGCGAGAAGTCGAATACCCGTACGACGAGAGCCGCCCCAAGAAGCAGTGGGCGATCATCTTCGATCTCAACAAGTGCATCGCCTGCCAGACGTGCACGCTCGCGTGCAAGACCACCTGGACCAGCGGCAAGGGCCAGGAGTACATGTTCTGGAACAACGTCGAGAGCAAGCCGTACGGCGGCTACCCTCTCGCGTGGGATCTCCGGGTGCTCGAGAAGCTCGGGCGACAGGAGTGGAGCGAGAAGGGCGAGTACCTGGGCAAGACGTTGATCGAGGCGTCGCCCGCGCACGAGCGCGTCCTGCACTTTGCGCCGACCGACGAGGACTGGATGTACCCGAACGTCGGTGAGGACGACTGCGCGGGCGCGAAGGTCGAGGGCGGGGGGCACATCGGCGCGCTGCCGCACGACAAGTGGTTCTTCTACCTTCCGCGCACCTGCGCGCACTGCACGTACCCGGCGTGCCTCGCCGCCTGCCCGCGCAAGGCCATCTACAAGCGGCCGGAGGACGGCATCGTCCTCATCGATCAGACCCGCTGCAAGGGCTACGGCGAGTGCGTGCGCGCCTGCCCGTACAAGAAGTCGATGTACAACCCGCACACGCGCACCAGCGAGAAGTGCGTGGGCTGCTATCCGGCCGTCGAGCAGGGAATCCAGCCGCAGTGCGTCGTCAACTGCATCGGCAAGATCCGCGTGATGGGCTTCGTCAGTCCGGAGGGCAAGGCGCGCGACGACAACCCGATCGACTTCCTCGTGCACAAGCTCGGGCTCGCGCTGCCGTACTACCCGCAGTTCGGCACCGAGCCGAACATCTACTACATCCCGCCGATCCACGCCGATCGCGAGTACCTCAAGCAGATGTTCGGGCCGAAGGTCGAGGCGGCGATCGAGAAGTACAAGAAGCTCGCCGACGATCCCGTCGCCCACGGGCTGCTCTGTCTCATCGGCAGCAGCGATCGGATCATCCATCGGTTCGCCGTCGACAAGGGGGTCGCCGCCGGGTTCGACGAGGCCGGCGCCGAGATCGTCCGCGTACCCGTGGTCGAGGCCGTCATCGAGCGAGCTGCGTACGACGCCAAGATCGGCGCGATCCGCAACAACACGCCGTGAGGGAGGAAAGGGTCATGAACCGAACGACGACCTGGCTGGGTGCGCTGGTGCTCGCCCTCTCAATCTCTACGTCGCCGGCGTGCTCCAAGTCGGCTCCGTCGAAGCCCGAGCCGCTCAAGACGCTCGTGGTCTCGAAGGTGTCCGCCGACCTGTCGAAGCCCGATCCCGACGCGGCTTACTGGAAGGACACGCCGGAGGGGCTGGTCAAGATGCTCGCGCAGCCGATGATCGCGCCGCGGCCCGAGACCACCACGACCGAGACCATCGTCGTGCAGGCCGTGCACGACGGCGAGCGCGCGGCGTTCCGGCTGCGCTGGAAAGACGCAGACAAGAGCGAGGCCGGTCGGCTCGGCGAATACTCCGACGGCCTCGCGCTGGAGTTCCCCGTCAAGGACGGCCCGACGCCGCCCGTGATGATGGGCGGCCAGGGCATGCCCGTGCACCTGTTTCACTGGCGCGCGCAGTACCAGCGTGACGAGGAGCAGGGCAAGCCGACGGTCAAGCAGCTGTACCCGAACCAATCGGTCGACATGTACCCGCACGAGTACAAGGAGGCGCCGGGCAACCCGTCCGCGGCCGAGGCCTTCCTGCCGGCCGTCATCGAGGGCAACCCGCAGGCGTACCAGAAGGTCAGCGTCGACGAGATCCTCGCCGAGGGCTACTCGACGTCGTCCGTCGTCGTCGGCCACGGCGCGACGGCGAAGGGGGCTTGGGCCAACGGCGAATGGACGCTCGTCATCGTGCGCCCGCTCGCCATCCCGGGCTACTCGTCGCTGAAGCTGGGCGCCGAGGGCAACGTGGCCTTCGCCGTCTGGCAGGGCGGCAAGGGCGAGGTCGGCTCACGCAAGTGCGTGACCATGCAGTGGACCCCGGTCCGCATCCAGTGAGGGCTCGACATGGACTCGTTCATCGCCCGTGACTTCGCGCTCGCCTCGATGCTCGCCGCGTACCCCGACGCAGAGGTCGAGGCGACCGCCACCGCCACGTTCGCCGTGCTCGTCGATCACCCGGGCGTCGGCCCGATCGTGCGCTTCGTCGCCGAGCACGGCTGGGACACCCTGCGCTCGACCTGGCTCGAGGTCTTCGAGCAGGGAAAGGACCGCGTCTCGCTCTACGAGACCGAGTATGGCCGCATGCGCGGCATGAGGAAGGGCAACGACCTCGCCGACATCGCCGGCTTCTACCGGGCGTTCGCGCTCGAGCTCGATGACGTCGACGTTCACGAGATGCTCGATCACCTCGCCGTCGAGCTCGAGTTCTACGCGATGCTGCTGTCGAAGCAGCGCTGGCTCGCGGAGACCGGTGACGTAGAGGGGACCGAGATCGTAGAGGACGGGCGCAGGAAGTTCCTCGCCGACCACCTCGGCAGCTTCGTGCCGGCGATCGTCGCGCGCCCGAAGCTCCAGGAGTGCTCCGTGTACGGGCCGCTCCTGTCCTGGTGCGCCGATCTCGTTGCTCGCGAGTGCACGGCGCTCGGCGTCGTGCCCGCGCCGCTCGACTACTTCGGAGACGGCGAGCAGGAGCGCGAGATGCGCTGCGGCAGCCTCCCCGTCCTGCAGTGATGCGCACGCTGCGCCTCAGCGTCATCGATCGGTGCCCGCACCGGTGCGGGTACTGTCGGCCGGGACTGCTCACGCCCTTCGTCGACCGTGGGTCGTGGCTGTCGCCGGCCGACTACGCGCGCCTCGCGCCGGTGTTCGCGGAGCTCGGCGTCGAGAAGGTCCGTTTCACCGGGGGCGAGCCGCTCCTGCGGACGGATCTCGAAGACGTCTTGTCCGCTGTGCGCGTCGGCCTCCCGCGCGCAGACCTGGCGGTGACGACCAACGGCCTGCTGCTGTCGACGCGGCTGCGCGCCCTCGCGCGTGCCGGGCTCTCACGCGCGACCGTCCACGTCGATACGCTCGATCCGTCCCGATACCGCACGCTGATGGGGGAGGGGGACGTCGCGCGGGTGCTCGACGGCGTGCTCGATGCGCGCGAGGTGCTCGCGGAGGTGAAGCTGAATGTGGTGGTGCAGCGCGGGCGCAACGACGACGAGCTGCTCGAGTTCCTCGAGTGGTCACGGGTGCACCGCGTCGAGGTCCGGTTCATCGAGCTGATGAACACGGGGAGCGCGATCGCATACGCACGCGAGTCGTTCGTCTCCGGGCGCGAGATCGTCACGGCGGTGCGCGCGCGGGTCGGTGCGCGACCGCTCATCCGGCTGCGGCCGAGCGATCCTGCGTCGCGCTTCGTGACCGACCACGGCGTGGTCTTCGGCGTCATCGCGTCGGACACGGAGCCGTTCTGCGACGCGTGCAACCGCCTGCGACTGACGGTGGACGGGCGCCTTCGCGGGTGCCTCTACGAGGGCGCCGGGGTGCCGCTACGCGAGGCCGCGCGCACGTCGGGCTTCGAGCAGCTGTCGGCTCTGGTCCGCGACGCCGTGGCGCACAAGCGGAGTCACCATCCCTCGCGGGGCCGGCGGCTCACGCTCTTCAGTATGTCGGAGCGCGGCGGGTGATCACTCGAACCTGAGCGCCTGGATCGGATCGAGCTGCGACGCCTTCCGCGCCGGGTACAGCCCGAAGACGATGCCGACGCCCGCGCTGAACCCCACCGCGATGATCGTGATGTCGGGCCGCACCAGCGTCGGCCAGCCGAACTGCGACGCGAGGTAGCCGGCGGCCCAGGTGCCGAGGATCACGCCGAGCATGCCGCCGAACATCGACAGCGTGAGCGCCTCGGTGAGGAACTGCGCGAGGATGTGGCGCGGCTTGGCGCCGATGGCCATGCGCACGCCGATCTCGCGGGTGCGCTCGGTCACGCTCACCAGCATGATGTTCATGATGCCGATGCCGCCGACCAGCAGCGACACCGCGGCGACGCTGGCCAGGAGCGTGGTCAGCGTCTTGGTGCCCTCCGCTTGCGCGCCGGCGATCTCGGCGAGGTTGCGGATGGAGAAATCGTCGTCCTGACCGGGCATCAGGTGGTGGCGGTCGCGCAAGAGGACGGTGACGTCGGTCTGCGCCTTCTGCACCTCGCCGGGCTGCGCGGCGACGAAGATCGTGCCGGTCATGTACTTCTGCAGCCCGCCCTGGATCTTCTGCTGGAAGGTGGTGACCGGGATGAACGCGGTGTCGTCGTAGTCCTGCCCGGTCGGCGACTGGCCCTTCTTGGCGGCGACGCCGATGACCTCGAAGGGGATGTTCTTGATGCGCACCGTCTGGCCGATGGGATCGCTGGAGGCGCCGTAGAGGCGGGCGGCGACCGTCGCGCCCAGCACCACCACCTTCGTGCCCACGTCGACGTCCGATTGCGAGATGGCGGTGCCGCGCTCGACCGGCCAGTTTCGCGCGACGAAGTAGTCGGGCGTGGTGCCGACGATTCCGGTCGACCAGTTCTGCTCCTCGCTGACCATCTGCGCGTTGGAGCGAAGCGCCGGCGCCGCGGCGCGCACCGTCGGCACCTCGGTCTGGATGGCGCGCAGATCGTCCCAGGTCAGCGTGGGCGCCGAGCCGAAGCCGCCCATCGCGCCGCCCGAGGTCGACGCGCCGGGCATGATGATCAAGAGGTTGGTGCCCATCGCGGCGAAGGACGCCTCGACGCGCGCCTTGGCGCCCTCGCCGATGGCCACCATCGCGATCACCGCGCCGACGCCGATGATCACGCCGAGCATGGTGAGGAACGAGCGCATCTTGTTGCGCGTGAGCGCGCGGAGCGCGATGCGGAGCGTCTGCAGCGGGTTCATGCGGTTGCCTCCGCGCCTTCGGTCACCTGCGTCACCGCAGCCACGTGCGGCGTCTGGCGCACGTCGGAGAGGAGCCGACCGTCGCGCATGGTCAGCACCCGGCTCGCGTAGGACGCGATGTCGGGCTCGTGGGTGACGAGCACGATGGTGATCCCCTCGCGCCCGAGCTCTTGCAGCAGCGCCATCACCTCCACGCTGGTCCTCGAGTCGAGCGCGCCGGTCGGCTCGTCGGCGAGGATCACCTTCGGGCGACCGACGAGCGCGCGGGCGATCGCCACGCGCTGCTGCTGGCCGCCGGAGAGCTGCGCCGGGGTGTGATCGAGGCGCTCGCCGAGGCCGACGCGGCGCAGGGCCTCGGCGGCGCGCGCGTGCCGCTCACGCGCGGGGACGCCGGCGTAGATCATCGGCAGCTCGACGTTCTCGAGCGCGCTGGTGCGCGCGAGCAGGTTGAAGCTCTGGAAGACGAACCCGAGCTGCCGGTTGCGCACCTCGGCGAGCTGGTTGACCGACATACGCGCGACGTCGCGCCCTTCGAGGAAGTAGCGCCCGGAGGTCGGGCGGTCGAGGCAGCCGATCACGTTCATCATCGTCGACTTGCCGGAGCCGGACGCGCCCATGATCGCGACGAAGTCGCCGAGCTCGATGGAGAGCGACACGCCGTCGAGCGCGCGCAGCTCCTGGCCGCCCATGCGATAGATCTTGACCAGATCCTCGACGCGGACGAGCGGCTCGGACGCCATGGTCGTCAGAACATCCGCCCGCCGCGGCCGCCGCCGCCGCCGCCGGTGCCGGGCAGACGCGCCGAGCCCGTGGCCGCCGCGGGCGCGCCGTCGGCGGGCGCGACGTACTCGGTGATCACCTCGTCGCCCGGCTCCAACCTGCCGGACACGACCTCGGTGCTGGTGCCGTCGGTCACGCCGACCTCGACCCGCACCGGATGCGGCGCGCCGTCGCGCAAGACCCACACCGTGCGGCGCGTGGGATCCGACGGATCGAACGCGGACGGCGCCGCCGACGCGGAGCCCCCCGCGCTGGGGCCGCGGCGGCGACCGGACCCGGAGCCGGGCGGCGACAGCGCCTCGGGCGGCGGGCGGAAGCGAAGCGCGGCGTTCGGGATCTTGAGGACGTCGTTCTTCTCGGCCCAGACGAAGGTGACGTTGGCGGTCATGCCGGGCTTCAGCTTCAGCTCGTCGTTCTGCACGTCGAGCACGGCGTCGTAGGTCACCACGTTCTGCACCGTCTGCGCGGCGTTGCGGACCTCGCGGATCGTGCCGCGGAAGCGGATGCCGGGGTACGCGTCGACGGTGAACGTCGCCTCCATGCCCTTGGTCAGCTTGCCGACGTCGGCCTCGGCGACGAACGTGTCGACCTGGATCGAGCGGAGGTCCTTGGCGATCGTGAACAGCGTCGGCGACTGCAGCGACGCGGCGACCGTCTGCCCGACGTCGATGGCGCGCGACAGGACGATGCCGTCGATCGGCGAGATGATGGTGGTGAACCCGAGGTTGACGTCGGCCTCGTTCGCCGAGGCGCTCGCGGCCTCGAGCTGCGCCTGGGCCACGGCGATGTCTGCTTTGGTCGCGTTCACCGCCGTCTCTGCCAGATCGTAGTCGGCCTGGCCCATGAGGCCTTGCGCCTTGAGGTTCTTGGCGCGCTCGAACGCCCGGACTGCCTGCTCGTTGTTCGCCTTGGCCTTCGCGACCGACGCCGACGCCTGCGCGACGGCCGCGCGCGCCTTCCGCAGCGCCGCCTGGAGCATGCGCGGGTCGATCTTCGCCAGCACCATTCCCTTGGTGACGGGCGAGTTGAAGTCGACGAAGAGCTCGGCGATGCGGCCGCTCACCTGGCTGCCGACCTGCACCGTCACGCGGGCCGACAACGTACCCGTCGCGGTCACCTTCGAGGCGATCCGGCCCTTCTCGGCCTTGGTGGTGCGGAAGCGCGGCTCGGCGTTCGCGCGCTCGCGGCCGTACTTCTGCCACGCGAACACGCCGAGGCCGAGCGCCGTGAGCACGAGGACCCAGCCGATGATCTTCTGGACGGTGTGGCGAGACACGGTGTTCGGACGGAGCGAGCCGGGCGGATGCGGTTCGCCGCGCGACAGGGATGACGTTTCGCGCGCCGGGGTGCAACGCGCGCGGTCAGGGTATGCTTCCTGATTGCGATGGTGCACCGAGAACGACACGCCGGAGGTCACTCCGTGCGATGAGGGTCCTCGCACGGCACATCGAGGACCCGCGCCGGTGCTCGTACCTGCCGAGCGAGCGCGCCCGGCTCGAGACGCTCCTCATCGATGACGTCTCGCCGCTCGAGCTCGAGGTGCTCCTCGAGCGCGGCTGGCGCCGCTTCGGTCCGACGTACTTCCGGCCGCGCTGCGCGGCGTGCACCGCGTGCGACTCCATCCGCGTCGTGGTCGATCGCTTCGCGCCGTCGAAGAGCCAGCGGCGCGCGGTGAAGCGCGCGAGCGCGCTGTCGCGGGTGGTCGCTCGGCCTCGCGTCGACGACGAGCGGCTGGCGCTGCACGCGAAGTGGCACGCCCACCGCGAGGGCGTGCGCGGGTGGGAGCCCAACCCGATCGACTTCGAGGGGTACGCCATCCACTTCGCGTGGCCGCACCCGAGCGCCCGCGAGGTCACCTTCCGCGACCCGGCGAACGACGGCGCGCTCGTCGCCGTAGGGCTGTGGGACGTCACGCCGCGCGCGTCGAGCGCGGTGTTCTTCTTCTTCGATCCCGACTACGCCGGTCTGTCGCTGGGCATCGCCAACGTGGTCCTCGGCGTCGAGGACGCGCGCCGCGAACGACGCCCGCACGTCTACCTCGGCTACCGCGTGCGCGGCTGCGCGTCGCTCGAATACAAGGCGCGGTTCGCGCCGTACGAGCAGCTCGAGGGACGACCGCGGCTCGGCGAGACCCCGCGCTGGAACCTGCGGAGCGACTGAATCAGCGCAATTGCGGGCGTCGGATTGTGGCTGGCCGCGCGGACTGGGTCATCAGTCATCAGTCGTCAGTCGTCAGGCCGAGACTGAGAATTCCCCTGTCCTCCGTTCGGCTGGGCTGACGACTGACGACTGACGACCGAGCCGACAGAGCGACAGCTTGGCGGTGTCCCGCGATTGCGACCGCTGATTTAGCGAAGGCGCGTCGGGGGGCGGCGCGGCAGCACCTCGGGCACCGTGCTGTTGCGCTGCAGCGCGCTCATGGCGATCGGCACGCAGGGGATCGTGATGATCTGCTCGCGCGAGACGACGGCGGTGAGATCGATCGCCGAGAGCGCGTCGGCGAACGCCGTGGCCGACTCCCACCGCGACTCCGGCGACCAGCTCAGCGCCTTGTCGACGACCTCGGCGACCGCCAACGGCACCCCCGGCGCCGCCAGCGCCAGCGGTCGCACGCCTTCGCGCGCGGCGGTGGCGAGCACGCGTTCTTCGTCGCCGCGTCGCGGAAGGGTGCCGGTGATCAGCGTGTGCAGGATCGCACCGACGCAGAAGACGTCGGCGCGCGCGTCGACCGCGCCGCCGCGCGCCTGCTCGGGCGCCATGAACGCGGGCGTCCCGATGGCCATGCGCCGCGAGGTGGGGATGCGATCGCGCGCGCGCGCCACGCCGAAATCGAGCAGCTTCGCCGCGCCCTCCGTGGTGACGAACACGTTCGAGGGCTTGAGATCGCGGTGCAGCACGCCCTGCGCGTGGCAGGCGGCGACGCCGCGGAGGATGTCGATGCCGAGCGCGATCGCAGCGCCGACCGGCTGCGGCCCCCGGTGAAGACGCTGCGATAGGGTCTCGCCCTCGAGGAGCTCCATCACGATCACGGGCACGCCGTCGTCGGTCGTCGACAGGCCCCACACCTCGATGATCGACGGGTGGCGGATCTTGCGCGCGACCTCCGCTTCGCGGACGAAGCGCGCGAGGGCGTCGAGATCGTCGCGGTGATCGCGGCGGAGGATCTTCATCGCCGCCACGTTCCCGGAGCGATGGCGCGCCGCGTACACGACGGCCGTCGCGCCGACGCCGATCGCTCGCTCGATCGTCCAGGCGTCGTCGATGGTGGTGCCGACGCGCTGGTCTTCGTCCCGAATCGGGCGTGCTTCGCTCATGCGCAGCCCCGATCGATGCGAGCCGACGGCTCTCGTCGCGGGAAATCGCGACCCGACAGCGCGATCTCCGCCCGTCGCGAGCGGAGATCGCGCGCTCGCCTCCGGCGCTCGGATCAGAGCGGCTCGAAGCGGGCCTGGAAGAAGCGCAGATACTTCGGCTCGTAGGTCATGCGTAGGCCGGTCGCCTTCGCGCGATCGTCCCAAACGCAGGCGGCCGACTCGGCGACGACGTCCATGTGCGCCTGCGTGTAGACGCGGCGGGGGATGGTCAGTCGAACGAGCTCGAGCTTCGGGTAGTGGTGCTTGCCGGTCTGCTTGTCGCGGCCGGCCGAGACGATGCCGCGCTCCATCGCGCGGACGCCGGCGTCGACGTAGAGCGCTGCGGCCAACGTCTGCGCGGGGAACTGGTCCTGCGTCAGCTGCGGGTAGAACGCCTTGGCGTCGAGGTAGACCGCGTGGCCGCCGATCGGCCGCACGACGGGGACGCCCCAGTCCATCAGCCGGCGACCGAGGTACTCGACCTGGCCGATGCGCGCGCGCATGTGATCGTCCTGCACGCTCTCGACGATGCCGCGCGCCATGGCCTCCATGTCGCGACCGGCCATGCCGCCGTAGGTGTGGAGGCCCTCGAACACGACGACGAGGTTGCTCGCCTCCTCGTACATGTCCTTGTCGTTGAGGGCGAGCCAGCCGCCGATGTTGACGAGCGCGTCCTTCTTGCCGCTCATCGTGCAGCCGTCGGAGTACGAGCAGAACTCGAGGAGGATCTCCGCGGTGGACTTGTCGCGGTAGCCGGGCTCGCGCTGCTTGATGAAGAACGCGTTCTCCACCGCGCGCGTCGCGTCGAGGAAGATCTTGATGCCGTGCTTGTCGGTGAGCTCGCGGACGGCCTTCATGTTGGCCATCGAGATCGGCTGACCACCGGCCATGTTCACGGTCGCGGCCACGCAGACGTACGGGATCTTCTTGGCCCCGACCTTGCTGATCAGCGCCTCGAGGGCGCCGAGGTCGATGTTGCCCTTGAAGGGGCGCTCGTCCAGCGGGTCGTGCGCCTCGGGGACGATGACGTCGACGAACGTGCCGCCGGCCAGCTCCTGGTGCAGGCGCGTCGTCGTGAAGTACATGTTGCCGGGCACGTAGTCGCCCGGCTCGATCGCGATCTGCGACAGCAGGTTCTCCGCGCCGCGGCCCTGGTGCGTGGGCACCACGTACTTGAAGCCGTAGTACTTCTGGATGGTCTCCTCGAGGTTGTAGAAGTTGCGGCTGCCCGCGTACGCCTCGTCGCCCATCATCATGCCCGCCCACTGCCAGTCGCTCATCGCGCTGGTGCCGCTGTCGGTGAGCAGATCGATGTACACGTCGTCGCTGCGCAGCAGGAACGTGTTGTACCCGGCCTCGACGATGGCCCTCTCGCGCTCGGCGCGCGTGGTCATCTTCAGGGGCTCCACGACTTTGACCTTCCACGGCTCCGCCCAGGAGCGGCGTGCCGGACGCTGAATGCTCATGCGCGGCGACGTAGCAGAGCGTTCGCGCGCGGTCGCGACCGCTGCGGTCGCTCGCATGAGCGATCGCATCCTCGCGGTCCAAGGCAGAGCTATCGCGAGCGCGGCAGTAGACGCGATCAGCCGGCGCGCGCGCTGTGCCGATCGTCGCTGCCTTGGGCGTCGTGGCCTTCGACGACGACGGGCAGGTGCCGCGCCTTCGCGAGGTCCGGTCCGCGCCGTCGGTGGGCCTGCAGCAGCGCCGAGACGAGCGCGTCGAGATCGAAGGGCCGCGGGATGAAGACCGAGGCGTACTGGCACGTGTTGCACCCGGACCGCCGCGCGGAGCAGACCACGATGCCGGGTGGGCTGTCCGACGACGACGTCAACCGCGAGAGCAGTCGCTCGCAGTACTGCTCGCCGAGGCACGTGTCGACGAGGACCACCTCGGGTGCGCAGCGCGTGGCGATCTCCTGCGCCTCCCACGTCGACGCCGACGCGACGACGAAGTTCGACGCCCTCAATACCTCCCCCAAGACCTCACGGAGATCCTCGTCGTCCTCGACGACCAGCACCCGCACCCGCATGTACTACCCCCCCCCCCGGGAAAACCAGAGGACAAGATGCAGGGCCAGGCGGGACGCGTCAACGCACCGCAGCACTGCGCGTGCGATGCGCTCTCCCTGCGGTTCACGGCTGCGCTGCGAAAAGGCCGCCGCGAGCTTCGAAGACGCGCGAAACCTCACCTGCGGGTGTCGGGGCACCTCGCTTGCAGCCTCTGCTTGCAGCCCCGGACTGTGAGCCGTGCAGGTGCAGCCACGAAGGGTCGAACCGACGAGATCAAGGAGAGCCCATGACAGCCGAGCAATGCGAAGTGTGCGGAAACGAATACGACAAGGCGTTCCAGGTGACGATCTCCGGGCAGACGCACACCTTCGACTCGTTCGAGTGCGCGATCCATCGCCTCGCTCCGCTGTGCGAGCACTGTCGCTGCCGCATCGTCGGCCATGGCGTCGAGGTGCAGGGGAAGATGTACTGCTGCGCCCACTGCGCCGAGCACGTCGGCGCGCACGGGGTCAAAGACCGGGCGTAGCGCGCTCAGTGGGCGCGCATGAAGGTTCGCGCGGCCGCGGTATGCTGCTCGGGTGGCCCGGCTGCTCCGCACCGCTGCGCTGATCGCGTCGTCGGCGGCGCTCGACGCCGCGAGCGCGGCGGCGCCGGCGCCCGTCGCGGCCGTGCGGTACTTCGAGGACTACTCGGCGATCACCATGGAGCCGTCCGTCGAGCGCACAGCGACGGAGGCGGCGACGCTGGTCCGTTGGCTCGAGGTCCGCACGGCCGGCGCGCTTCGCGACGTGGTCTTCCGGCCCGACGGACGCGTCACCTGGAAGCTCTGGTACGGGGCGCACGGCCTCGTCGAGAAGCGCGCCTTCGTCGACGGCGCGCTCTGGTCGACGAGCGTCTTCGGGCGCGACGCCGCGGGCCGTCTCGCGACCAAGACCGTGACGTTCGCGAGCGGCAGCAAGCAGGAGCACGACTACAAGGTCGACGCCGCCGGCCGCGTGCTCGAGAGGGCACGCCGCGGCGGCGGCGAGCGCTGGAGCGTGACGTGGAGCGCGACGGGCGCGGTCGCCGAGACGACCATCGGCAAGGACGCGGTGCGCCGCGACACGTTCGATGGAGCGGGTCGCGTCATCGAGTCGCGCTTCGGCAAGCCGCTCGGCAAGGCGGAGCTGGTGCTGCGTCGCACCCGTGACGCGGCCGGGAAGCTCCTCGCCGTGCAGCGCATCACGGCCGCGGGCGGCCTGCGCCCCGCCGAGCCCCTGAAGCGAGACAAGACCGTCACGGTGCTCGATGTGACGCGCGTCCCGGTCGGGCTCGAACGCCACGAGGTCCTGCTGCTCTTCGGCGCCCCGGCCAAACACTCCGACACGGGCAGCGGCGTGGCGCGGACCATCACCGACGACTACGCCGACGGATGCTGGCTGAACGCGCCGTCGACGCTCGACTACGACGCGACCGCGCTGTTCACCAAGACCCAGACGACGTGCATCTGCGGCTTCTGCGTCGACGCCCGCCTCGCGCCGCACGCCGCCGATCGCACCGGTTTCGACGCGCACTGGACGCGCGGCCCGTGGGTGCGCCTCGACGGCTGGATCGACGTCACCGCGGACCACGAGATCCTGACCCCGACCGGCCCGCGTCCCTGCGGCGAGCTCGTCGCCGGCGACGAGGTGCTCGACGACCGGGGCGAGGCGCGCCCGCTCCTCTCGATCGAGCGGCTCCCGCCGACGTTCGAGCGCCTCGGCGTCAACGTGCGCACGACCTCCGGGCGCTTCTTCGCCGGCGGTCTCGCCTTCGCGAGCGAGGGCCCGCGCGCCTGCCCGTGATCAGGCGCGGGCGACGCGCCGCGGCCGACGGCTCTTGTCGATCGCGAGGTCGATCGCCGCCATGAGGTGCTCGATCTCGAACGGCTTGGGCACGATCGGGAGGTTGCCGTAGAGCATGGCGATCGGGATCAGATCGACGAGGCCACTGATCAGGACCGTGACGGGCGGATCGGGGCGCGCCGCGAGCTCGTCGAGGATGGTGGTGCCGGAACCGAAGCCGACGACCATGTCGAGCACGAGCACGTCGGGCGTGGTCGTCCGCAAGAGCTCCGAGGCCTCGGCGATCGACCCGGCGCCGTGGAACTCGTAGCCCTCCTCGTCGAGGAGGATGCGCATGACGGCGCGCAGGTCTTCGTCGTCGTCGACGAACAGCACGTGTCGGCGCCGGGGGGTCACGTTCGGCCAGCCTAGCGGTGATCGCGCCGGTGCGTCACGCGGTCGCCTCACGGGACGAGGCGGCGCTCGCGGGCTGCTCGTCGGTGTGCACCAGCGGCAGCTCGACCACGAAGGTCGATCCGGCGCCGGGCGTGCTGTCGACGCGCACGGTCCCGCCGTGAGCCTCGACGATCTGGCGGACGATCCACAGGCCGAGGCCGAGCCCGCCGTATCGCCGCTGCGGCACCGCGCGCTCGAACTGCGCGAACACCCGCGCTTGATCGTCGGGCGAGATGCCGATGCCGTGGTCGTGCACCGAGACGCGCGCGTACTCGTCGGACCTCTGCACGTCGATCTCGATCGGCTGACCCTGCCCGTACTTGATGGCGTTGGTCACCAGGTTCGTGAGGACCTGCTCGATCCGACCGCGATCCCAGGCGCCGACGGCCTCGCAGCCGACCGAGACCTCGATGGTGCTGCCGACGCGACGCGCCTGATCGCGCAAGCGCGCCGCGATCTCCCGGGCGGCGTCGCCGAGATCGAAGCGGTCGACGTCGAGCTGCAGCCTCCCGGCGCTGATGCGCGACACGTCGAGCAGCTGATCGACGTGGCGCGCGAGCCGGAGGACCTGCGCGCGGGCGAGCTCCAGCCGATCGCGCGGGATCTCGCGCGCGTTCGCCTGCATGCGCAGGAGCAGCTCGAGCTGGAGCTCGAGCGCGGTCACCGGCGTCCGTAGCTCGTGCGACGCGACCGACAGGAACTCCTCGCGGATGCGCAGCGCGTCCTCCGCCTCGCGGTAGAGGCGCGCGTTGTCGAGCGCCATGCCCGCGCGCCGCGCGAGATCCGTGCAGAGCGCCACCCGCTCCGGATCGTGCGAGCCGCCGGCGTCGACGCGCCGCCCGATCATGAGCACGCCGGCGACCTCGCGGCCGAGCTGCAGCGGCGCGGCGACGATGCTGCAGGGCCCGTTGAGTCCGACGTCGAGGCCGCACGCGAGCGCCGCCGGCGCGGGGAGCTCGTCGACGCCGGTGCAGGTCAGCGTCGAGGGTCGACCGGCCAGCACTCGATCGAGCAGGTGGGGCGCGCTCACGCGCCGGTGCTCGAGGCCCGGGACCCCTGGACGCGCGGTGTAGCCGTCGAACGCCGCGGCGTCCTCGGTCGGCAGGAGCACCGCGCAGCCGTCGCCGGTGACCTCGCGGACGGCGCGGCAGATGGTCTCGATGACCGAGTTCCACTCGAGGCCGGCGGCCTCGAGGCGCTCGGCGAACAGCGCCGAGGCCTCGACCTGCGAGGCGTGCCTCCGGAGGCGGAGCTCGGCCTGATGGCGAGCCGTCACGTCGACGTCCATGCACATGAGCTCCACCTCGCCATTCAGCGCGGGCAGCGCGAAGATCGTCGAATAGATGCGGACCTCGTCGCCGTCGGGCCGACGGCACGTCCACTCGACGGGTCGCGTCGGCGCCCCGGTGGTCGCGACCTGCTGCAGCATGCGCTCGAACTCCGCGGTGCTCTCGGCGTCGAGGGTGAGCTGATCGAGCGTCTTGCCGAGCGCCTCCTGCGCCGTCCACCCGAAGATGCGCTCGGCGGCTCGGTTCCAGGTGACGACGCGACCCTTCCGGTCGTACGTCTCGATCGCGACGCTCGGTGTCGTGTTGAGCAACGTGTGCAGGCGCTCTTCGCTGCGCCGCGCAAGGTGGTGCCACCGTCGAGCCTCTCCGATGTCGCGCATGCTCAGCACGGCGCCGCGCGGGTGGCCTTCGGCGTCGAGGAGCGGACGCGCGGAGACTGCGAGGTGCACGCCCGCCGGCGTCTTCGCGTTGCGGACGAAGATCTTCAGCTCCTCGGACGTCATCCCGCCGAGCGCCCGAGAGACGGGGAGCTCCTCGGTGCGCAGCGGGGTCTCCTCGTCGTCGCGAAAGAGCCCGAGCGCCTCGGTCCACTGTCCGAGCGGCACCTCGCGCCGCGCGAGGCCGAGCGCCGCGGCCGCGCGGTTCCATTGCACCAGGGCGCCGTCGCGATCGACGATCAGCAGCGGTTGAGGGATCGCGTCGAGGATCGCGTCGACCTCGACGAGCGCGCCGAAGTCCAGGGCGGAGGCCGCCGGCGGCGCGCTCGGAGAGCTCGCTCGCGGCGGCGTGCTGATCCGCATCTCGACCATGTCGGCCCCCTGACGTGGCGCTCGAGAGGACAGTTGACGAGCAGAAGGCGTGCCGTGAACTGTGCGCGGCGGCCCGACAACGCCCGACCGCCGGCCGTCGCAGCCGGGTCATGCGAGCGCGCGCTGCGTGTTGCATCCTTGAGATGCGTCGCCGTTCGTCGACGTTGTCGAAATCGACGAATCCCGAGCAACCGCCGCACGCGCGCGCTGCTCTTGCGCGGCACGTCCATTGCGTTCGCGCGCGCGCAACCGCATGCGCCCGCACCACCTCCCTTCTCTTCTGTGTCTGCTCCTCGGCTGCTCGGCCGGCTCGGCGGACAAGGCCGATGACGATCAGGACCCGCCGCTCGAGGTCGACGGTGGCGCCACGAAGAGCGAAGCGACGGGCGGCGGCGACGCGGTCGACCCGGACAGCGAGCCGACCTTCGACCTCGACGCCTCGCCGTCGTGCGCGGATCTGCGGTGCCGTCGCCCGGTCTGTCCCGACCATTCTCGATTGACATGACCCACTGGAGCACCTTCGACCTCGGCCTGCACCCGTGGGACGAGCCGATCCTCACGCTCGAGCGTCACGCGCGCGACGCGTCGTTCCCGCTCGTGGCGCCGATGCTCGGCGAGGCGCACGACGTCCTCGACGTCGACGACACCCGCCGCGCCCTCGCGCGCCTGCACGCGTGGTGGCGCACCGTGCGCTGACGGGATGACCCTCGCGACCGGCCTCACTCGTAGGGGTTCTCGATCTTCTCCTTCGTGGGTTTGGCCTCCCACAACGGAATGCCCGCGTTCTTCGGGATCGGCGCGGCCCCGGCCGATCCCGGTCTGTTCGCGACCGCGGTGGCCTTCGCGCCGCCGCCGCGGCTCGGCGTCGAAATCACGAGCTGCGCTGCCTTCGTCGGGTCGGGGCACGCGACGGCCGTCGCAGGCGCGGCGGCGGCAGGAGGCACGGGGGGCTCGAGCGTCACGGCAGCGTCTGCAGACGGAAGCGGTGGCGCGGTCAGCGCCTCTGCCCGCGCCTCCGCCCGCGCGAGACCGGTGGGCACGCGCGGAAGGCTCGTGCGCTCGTGCGACGTCGACGCGGCGACGACGATCGCGACGGCCGCCATCACCGACGCAGCCGCGAGGGCGCGCCACCGCCACCAGGGAGGTCGCAGATCGACGAGCGGCTCGTCGAGCGTCGGCCGGACGTCGTCGCTCGGCCACGGCGGACGTGGAGGCTGTTCATCTGCGGGCAAGGGGATCGAGACGAGCTGCTCGTCCTCGGCCTCGTGGGCCCCGACGTGGGTCGCGCGGATCCCGACCGGTCGCCGCGCGACGGCGCTCGGCATCGGCGCGTCGAGGACGTCGGCGATGCCGGGGATCGTCTTCCAGTGGTCGAGGGCACCCCATCGTCTGGCGTCCAGGTAGACGTCGGGGACGCGCACCATGCGCTCGAAGGCGCTCCAACCGCCTCGCGTGCTCGACGCTGCGGACCGGGCGCGGCTCGCGAGATCGGCGGCGTCGAGGCGCGCAGCGGCTCGCTCGACGATGAGGCGCGGATCGCGCGTGGGCGACAGGCACGCGATGGCGATGCGGCGAACGCGTTCATCGACCAGCAGGGTCTCGAGCGCGTACCCGAGGCGACTCGCCTGTGCGAGGAACGCGGCCTCGGTCTGCGCCGACAGCGGGAGTCGGCCGCTGACGCAGCGAACGAGGAGCATGCCGAGGGCCCACACGTCCCGGCGCGGATCGTCGGGCCCCGCCGTCGGGCAGTCGTACGCGCGAGGCGCGCGATCGGCCTTCGGCTGGGAGGCGAGCCAACGCGCGCGGCCGAAATCGACGAGCTTCGCCGTGATCCCGCCGTCGGGGTGGCGATGGAGGAGGATCGAGCGCGGCTCGATCGCGCCGTGGACGACGCCGCGCGCGTGCGCCTCGGCGAGCGCGCCGGCGAGATCGGCGCAGAGCTGCAGCGCGCCGCCGGTGGGCAACGTCCCGCGACGCTCGAGCAGTTCGTTTAGCGTTTCGCCGACGAGGAGCTCCGACGCGATCCAACCGAGGGGCTCGGCCTCCTCGGTGCGGCCGAACGCGAGGATCCGCGCGACGTTCGGATGTTCGAGCGTGCTCGCAGCCCGCAGCTCCTCGAACCAGGCCTCGGCGAGGGCGTCGTCGTCGGGCGGACGGATCACGCGGATGGCGACGCATCGCGAGGGCACGCGGTCGGCGCCGCGCCACAGCTCGCCGAAGCGCCCGCGCGACAGCCGGTTGACCAGTCGAAAGCGACCACCGAGCAAGAGCCCCGACTCCAGTCTCATGCTGCCCCCCTTTCGACGGGTGCCTGCGACCGGACGCATTGCAACGTTCGTGCGGGTCACCATCGATCGGTCGCGGCGCGCGCGTCGGCGAGGCGACGCGCGTCGGTCTGCGACTACGGACGTGTCGCCGGGCCTCGACGCCGCGCGCGCGGCCGCGCTTCGAGCCACGGACCGAGCTGCTCGCGGCCGACGCGCACGACCTCGTCTGCAGTCGGCCGTCACCCATCGATCGCGAGGAGACGTTTGCGGCTCGTCCGGCAGATCGTGCGCCGCCACCGCGCACCGCCTCACACGTCGTCCGTCGCGTCGACAGGGAGCGACGCGAGGCGGTCGGGAGCTCGCGCGGCGGGGCGCCGAAGCTCATCAGGCCCGACAGCCCGAGCGCGTTCATCACGGTCACCCCGAAGAGCCGCGAGAGCGGGATCGTCACCGCGGCGACCAGGCCTGCGCGCACGTCTGCGAGCTGGAAGCGCGTCGACCACCACCGGAAGCAGGGGCGTCGTCGCGTCGTGGTCCAGGTAGATGGGGTCGTTGGTCATGGTCGAACTTCGGGCTTGTAGGCGGCGAGCGCGAGGAACGCCGCGCCCGGAGCGTGAATGCGGGTCAGGGTCGGCTCGAACGGAGCGACGAGCCGGGCGGCGACGGGGCTCGGAGGGAAGAAGACCGAGCCGCGCACCTCGACGGCGTGCAGACCGGCTTCGCGCGCGAGCGTCGCGAGGTCGGCGCGGGACCAGAAACGCGCGCGTCGCCAGGTGCCGGACCCGAGCCATCCGCGCACGCGGCGCTCGGCGGCCCACAGGCTGAAGCGACCGAGCTCCCCGAGCACGAGGCGGCCGCCCGGGCGCAGCACGCGCGCCATCTCGCGGACGGCCGTCGTCGCATCGGCCGCGAAGCACAGCACCGTCACCGCGAGGACGACGTCGAACCCGTCGTCTTCGAAGGGCAGCGCCTCCGCGCGCCCCTCGCGCAGCGTGAGCGTGACACCGCCCGATGCCGACCGCGCGCGCGCCGCCGCGAGCATCGCCTGATCGACGTCGAGGCCGGTGACCTCGGCGCCTCGCCGGGCGGCCTCGATCGCATACGTGCCGTCGCCGGTCCCCACGTCGAGCAGGCGGCGCCCCTGCAGCGGCCCGGCGAGCTCGAAGACGACGCGCTCCTCGACGCGCTCGGTGATGGCTCCGAGCGGCGAGGATCGCCAGCGGGCGTACGAGGCGGCGAGGCTGGCGCTCGTCGCCACGCGCTACCCCTGGAGCGCCTGCGCCCGGTCGGCCCCTGGGTGCATCGGCGTCGTCGCGTCGTGGTCGGCGAGCTCCGACCTGTCGGTCGGCCGCTCGGCGGCCTCGCTCCGGTCGACCACCTCTCCGCCGCGGAAGACGTAGAGGTGGTTGACCTCGAGTGGATGCCAGGGCTCCTCGGTCAGGGGAACCGTGGCGAGCAGTGAAACTCGTTGCTGGCACGCGCCGACCACGCACGTTCGGTGGACGTGGTGGAGCCTGGTGTTTGCGAAGGCGACGAGATGGACCCCGTCGCTCAAGAGGAAGTTCAGCTCACCCATTTCGTTGAGAAGCTCCACGGGACGGCGGAGTGCCTCCTCCAGCTCTGCGGCGCCGAGCAGCCGTCCACCGGAGGCATGCGCGATCTGCTCGAGGAGGAAGCAGAACGCGTGTTCCGAGTCGGTCTCTCCGATGGGTTGAAAGCGACCGAGGACGAAGCGCTTGTCGTCCCTCACACCGGGCACCTTGCCGTTGTGGGCGAAGACCCAGGATCGTCCCCCGAGCTCTCGCGAGAACGGATGGGTGTTCGCCGATGCGCGGCCAAAGGCGGACGGGTTCGCCTTCCGGATATGTCCGACGACTACCGTGCTCCGGAAGTCGTATTCGGAGATGAAGGCGAGGCAGCGACTCTCAGCGGCCGGTACTGGCTCCTTGAACACACGCGCCGCACGACCCTCGTAGAAGGCGAGCCCCCAGCCATCGGCGTGTGGGCCGATCTCGCCGCCGCGAGGTCGCAGCAGCGCCAGCGACTGGTTCACGTCAGTGGGATGCAACGCGCTCATGCCAAGGAGCTCACACATGGCTTTCTCCTTCCGTCGGAGACGATTGGGTGGCCGCCGACGCGAAACGTCCGTCCGATCTGCTGCGGCATGGTTGCCGCGCGGCGCACGCTCGCGCCTACAGCTTCAGGTACAGCCAGGACTTCTCGAAGAGCACCTTGCCGACGTGCCAGCGCCGGCTGGGCGGATGGAGCGTCACCGCCGGCTTGGGCACGGCGTAGAAGTCGCCGCCGCCGAACCCAGCCTTCCCGTCGCCGACTTCGATGAAGCACTCGCCGTGGCCGTCGAAGCGCTCCGCTGCAGCCCCGCCCTCGATGGCGGCGGCGACGTTGCGGGCCACGACCTCCGCCTGGCCGTGCGCGAAGACGCCTGCTTTCGGCAGCGGCTTGCCGAGCTCGAGTGGAATGGACACGACGTCGCCGATCGCGAAGACGCCCGGGAACTTCGTCTCCAACGTGTGTCGGTCGACGCTCACCCAGCCGGTGTCCCCGCTGAGCGCGCTCTCCCGAATCACGCGCGGCGCGCGATGCGGCGGCACGTAGGCCAACACGTCGTAGGCGGCTTCTGCTCCGTTCGCGAAGGTCAGCTTCCTCGCGCCCGCGTCCACCGACTTGATCTGGTGCTCGGGGTGGTACGGGATGCCCTTGGCGGCGAGGAGCTGCTTCACCGCGGCGGACATCTCGGGTCCGGCGACTCCCATCGGCGCTGGCTCCGCCGCGAAGACCTCGACGCTGATGCCCTCGCGCAGGCCACGCTTCCGCAGATTCGCGTCGATGAGGAGGGCGGCCTCGTACGGCGCCGCAGGACACTTGTACGCGGGGGCCGCGGTCATCACGACGACACGCCCGCTCTTCAGGCCGAAGAGCGCAGCGCGCAGCGACTCCGCGCCGGGGAGCGTGTAGAAGTCGTGGCCTGCGTCGGGCAGTCCGGGGACCGTCTCGGGAGCCAGCTCTGCGCCGAGCGACACGATGACGTAGTCGCCGACCAGCTCCTCGCCCGAGACGGTGACCGTCTTGCGCTCCGGATCGATCTTCTCGATCTCTCCGTGGCGAACCTCGATTCCCCGTCGCTCGAGCCTCGCCAGCGGGCGCTGGATCGCGTCCGCCTCGCGCAGCCCGACCATGAGCCAGAGCAGCGACGGCGCGAACAGGTGCGCACGTTCGCGTTCGACCAGCACGACGCGATGCCGCCGCGGCAGACGCTTGCGGAGCTCCCGCGCGGCGACGACACCACCGACACCTCCGCCGAGTACCAGAACCGTCTTTCGGTCGCTCATCATGACACCTCTTCTCGTTGGCCCACTGCGTCCGCCTGGTCAGCTCCACTCATGTCGCGCCTCGCGGGCCGCGACTTCGCCCGTGAGGAGGGTCCTCTGGCGACCGACTGCATCCAGCCTTGCGTGCCGCCGCAGAGCGACCGAGCGGAGCGGAATCCCAGCGCCCGCAGCTCCGACGCCGCCCGATCCGAACGCCCGCCTCCCTTCCCGCAGACCGTGACGACGACAGCGTCCTTCGGGAGCGGGGGGAGGATTCTCGCGCAGGCCCAGGCGGGCGTGGCTCACGGGTGCACCTCGGAGATCACTCGCGCGCTCCTTCGCGTTGGACGCGCCAACCTCGGGCACGCCACTCCACGACCCCCTGCTTCATGCGGTGGGCCCTGAAGCCCTTCTTGCGGAGCAGGTCGACGGCCTCGACGGCCATCACGCAGTACGGTCCCCGGCAGTAGGCGACGACCTCGCGGTCCTTCCGCAGCTCCTCGAGTCGGGCCTCGAGCTCGCCGACCGGCACGGAGAGCGCGCCGGGGATGTGGCCGGCGCGGTACTCCTCGGCGGGGCGCACGTCGAGCACGGTGACCTCGCCGGCCCTCACGCGCCGGAGCAGCTCGCTACCCTCCACGGCCTCCATCGCACCGCGCTGCTCGAAGTACGCGCGCGCGACCTGATCGACCTCGGACAGGCGTGCCTCGGCGAGGCCGCGCAGCGCGAAGAAGAACCGGCAGACCTCGTCGTCGGCGAGCCGGTACTCGACGTACGTTCCCTTCTTCTCGCCATCGACGAGCCGTGCCGCGCGGAGCACCTGGAGATGCTGCGACGCGTTCGCGATGGAGAGGGCCGCCTGCTCGGCGAGCGACTCGACCGTGCGGGGACCCTGGCACAGAAGGTCCAACAGCTCGAGCCGCTTCGGGGCCGAGATGGCCTTCCCGAGGCGCGCGAACTGCTCGTAGATGGCGTCTTTGAACCGCCGTTGAGGCGTGGTCATGTGTTCAACCATTCAATGGTGTACTTGATTAGTCAAGGCGCTCGCCAGAGACCCCGGACGGAACCGCACCGCGACCGAACCTTGACAGCCGGCCGTTGGCTCCAGTATTCAATCGAGCAGTTGAATACTTGAATAGATGCCGCCCGGCGGCGGATGGTTTCGTCGACCGGCGCGCCCGCAGAGGGCGCGTCGGGACGCCAAGGCCTCCGGGTGCGGTAGCGACGTGTCGAGGTACCCATGAAGAAGAACAACGTCGATCTCGCGGCCATCGCCGCGACGGTGCAGCGCGCGAAGGACGACCCGAAGGTCGCGCAGCTCGACAAGCGGATCGAGGGCGCATGGAGCGCGCGCGAGGGCACACCGCAGTTCTCGGCCCCGCTCCGCCACGGCACGAGCGAGACCGTGCTCCGCGCCGACATGGCGCCTTCGTTCGGCGGCGCCGGGCTCGCCCCTGATCCGCTTCAGTACATGCTCTTCGGGCTCGCGGCCTGCTACACCGCGACGGTCGTCATGCTCGCGTCGATGGAGGGGGCCGAGCTCGAGGACGTCCGAGCCGTCGCTGAGAACGTCGTCGAGGCGGCGCCGATCTTCGACCTCGCCGAAGGTCCGCTCGTCCCGCGCGTCGCCGTGCGCGTCGAGGTGAGGGCTTCGGTCGACGACGCGACGCTCGCACGCTGGGCTTCAGTTGCGCGCGCGAAGTGTCCGTTCGCCTTCACCGTCGCCAACGCCGTTCCACTCGAGACGAGCATCGTTCGACGTTCCTGAGCACGCCCCTGCTCCGCGGCGCTTCCGCGCCGCCTCCCGCCACCTGCACAGCCTGGGTCCGTTCGACGCGGCCGAACGCGAGTCCGGGGTTCGACCTGGCCGCACATGGATCGTTCACATGGCCAAGACCCTCTTCGTCCTCAACGACGCCCCCTACGGAAATGAACGCAGCTACAACGCGCTCCGCCTCGCCGGCGCGCTGTCCAGGCGCGAGGGAGAGCAGGTGCGCATCTTCCTGATGGGCGACGGCGCCGCGTGCGCCAAGGCGAACCAGAAGGTGCCCCAGGGGTACTACAACGTCGAGCTGATGTTGCGCTCCGCCGCCAAGCGCAGCGCGGAGATCGCGGTCTGCGGCACCTGCATGGACGCGCGCGGCATCGCAGAGACGGAGCTCACCGAAGGCGCCAGGCGAGGCAGCCTCGAGCAGCTGACCGACTGGGCGGTCTGGGCCGAGAAGGTAATCGTGTTCTGACGTTCGAGGGATCTGACCTTCTCTGTGCGGAGTCGAGTCTGCAGAGCCCGCGGCGACGCTCGATCCGCTCGACGGAGCAGGGGAAGCGAGTCGCGCTCGCGCCGCAACGAACTGCATTCGTCGGGCGCTGCCGGGCTTCGTTACCGGACCCTGCGTGATCGCAACGGCCCGTACGATCCCCCGCTTTTGTGGGCGATCGGAGTGTTAGGAGGCGCCCGCCACGTCAGTACCACTCACTGCCCGGTAGGTGCCTCCATGTCCGTCCGTCGCCTCGCCTTCTCGACCGCGCTCCTGCTCGTCGCTCCCGCTTGCGTCGGCAACGCCGACTCGTCGCAAGACGACGAGGAGAACGTCTCTCGGGTGTCGGCCACCCTCACGACGGTGCCCGCCGGCGTGCAGTGCCTGCAGATCACCGTCGGCTCGGCGACGATCACCCGCTCCTATCCGTTCCCCAACCCGACGAAGTTCGACATGGGCGTGCCGATGACCGGCTGGGTCGGTGCCAGCGCGCAGGCGTGGAACGTGGCGTGCAGCTCGTCGATGCCCACGCCGACGTGGATCGCCGAGACGCAGTGGGTGGTGCTCCAGCCCGGCGTGCCCACGTCGATCAACATCCGCATGTACGCGAACGTCTCGCCGTCGGCGACGGTCGACTTCGTCAGCGCGCCGATCGCGATCGCCGCGGGCGACGCGGGCTCGTACGCGCTGATGGCCGACGGCTCGATCAAGGTCTGGGGACAGGTGCCCTGGATGGGCAACGTGTGGAGCCCGACGACGGCGGGGACGATCGCCGGAGCGACCGACATCGCCGGCGGCGCCAGCCACGTCTGCGCGATCGTCGGCAACACCGTGAAGTGCGTCGGCGACAACTCGTTCGGCCAGCTGGGCAACGGCACCAACACCAGCGCGTATTGGTACGCGCCGGCGACCGCGAGCCTGCCGGCCGGGCTCCCGTACACCTCGGTCCACGTCGGCAGCGCGTCCACGTGCGCGGTGCGCAACGGCAACACCGCATACTGCTGGGGCCGCAACGACAGCGGACAGCTCGGAGACGGCACGACGACCCACCGGAGCTCCCCCGTCAGCTGGGGCAGCTACGCCACCGACTTCGTCGCGGCCAAGCAGGTGACCTGCGGCACGGTCGCCGACGGCCGCTACTACTGCAGGGGCTATCTGAACGGGTCCGCGTACGGCGCGTTCACGCCGTTCAACGGCTCCTACATGATCATGAGCAAGACCGCGGTGTCCGGCGGAACGATCTGCGGCATCGCGGTCGACGGCAGCACCTGGTGCTACGGCGAGAACCGCTACGGCGAGCTCGCGAACGGCACGATCACGACGGGCGTCGCGCTCGGGAAGATCGAGTCGCTCACCAAGCTGAAGGCGATCGCGGGTGCGTACAGCACCTTCTGCGCGATCCGCGAGGACGACACGGTCGTGTGCTGGGGCCGCAACGACAAGGGACAGCTCGGCATCGGCAACACCGATCAGTGGCGGGTGAGCCCGGTGCCGGTGCTCGGTCTCAACGGCGTCACGCGGCTCGTCGCCGGCTACGCCCACTTCTGCGCGCTGAAGAACGACGGCACCGTGTGGTGCTGGGGCGACAACAACAACGGTCAGATCGGCGACGGCACGTTCATGACGAAGTTCGCCCCGACCCGCGTGAACCTCTGAGCGCGTCCTCGGCCGCCGCCTCCGCGAGGGAGGCGGCGCGCCCGGGCGACGCGCCGCGGAGGCAGACGCCCGGAACGCTGGTCCGAGCTTTCGCGAGGACGATGGAGCGGGAGACGGGACTTGACCTTCCCTGTACGGAGTCCAGTCAGTGCTGGACGGAGTACAGGAATGGCAGAAGCCCGGACAAAAGCAGAAAGGCCGGCGAAGCCGGCCTCTTGCTGAGTAGAGCGGGAGACGGGATTTGACCTTTTCTGTACGGAGTCCAGCGAGCTGGACGGAGTACAGAAATGGCAGAAGCCCGGAACGCTGGTCCGAGCTTCGCGAGGACTATGGAGCGGGAGACGGGATTTGAACCCGCGACGTCCACCTTGGCAAGGTGGCACTCTACCACTGAGTTACTCCCGCAACTGCGTCTCGCTCCGCCTTGGCGTCGCGAGGGAGGCATCTTCTAGACGGAGCGATCCGCTTCGTCAACAAAGAGTTGCACGCCAGGTTTCACTCTCGTGGTCGCCTGGCGCTCGACGCCGCCCGGTGGCGTGGTACGTTCGCGACGTAACGGTTCTTCATCGGACATACCGAGCGGACATACCGACCGATGCCGATCGACCCGAAGCGCCCCGCCGCCAAGGCACCCCCTCCTCCTGCCTCGCGCCGCCCTGCCACCACGGCCGGCGCGCCCATGAGCGAGCGGGGGCCCGGGTTCGTCTGGCTGCTCGCGCCCCATCCCGGGCGCGTCCGCGCCATGCCGCTCTCGGCCGGCGGCCTGCTCGGCCGGGGTGAGGAAGCCTCCCTGCGCATCGACGCCCCGGGCGTCGCCCCCTCGCACGCGAAGGTGGAGCTCGTGGGGAAGGGCCCCGGCCTCCCGGCCGAGATCTACATCACCGACAACGGCACCCCCTCGGGCACCTACGTGAGCGGCATGCGGGCCTCGCGCACGGTCCTGGCCGAGGGCGATCTCCTCCGGGTCGGCGCCGCCATCGCCCTGGTCGTCGAGCGCGACGTCGGGAGCTACGACGGCGCCGTGATCGAAGAGGGGGGCCTGGTCCGCGGCCCGCGCAGCCGCCGGGGCTTCTTCGCCGCCGTCGAGCGGGCCATGGCCGAGCCGCGCGAGGGCCGTCGGGCCGTCGTCGTCGCCGGGCTGCCGGGCAGCGGCCGCCGCACCATCGCCCGACGCATCGCCGAGGCGTGGGCCGCGCCGATCTACGGAGAAGAAGGGCAGCCCCTCGCGCCAGAGGTCGAGCTGCTATCGATCCGCGACGAGGACGTCGAGGCGGCCGTCGCGGCCGCGGCGGCGCGCGGCGCGGTCGTGGTGCGCGGCCTCGAGCGGGCGCCGGAGCCTCGACGGGCCGCCCTCGCGCGCGCGCTCGAGAAGCGACGAACGGTGCCGGTGATCGCGCTCGTCGACGATCCCGCGTGGGCGCTCCCGCCCGATCTCGATCCGCTCTTCGGGCACCGGGTCGACCTCCCCTCGCTCGAGCAACGGCGCGAGGAGATCCCCTCGATCGTCCGTCACCGCTTCGAGCGCCGCGGCGTCGTCGGCAACCGCCTGTCGATCGAGCTGTACGAGGCGCTCACCCGCGCCGCGTGGCCGGGCGAGCTCGCCGAGCTGGTCGATTGCGTCGACAAGATCGCCGCGTCGCACGCGAGCGAGCCGCGCCTCGGCCCCGAGCACCTGGTGCGCCCGCTCTCGCGTCGAGGCGGCCGCGTGCCGGCCAAGGCGCCGACCGACGACGCGCAGAACGAGGTCGATCGCATCCGCGCGGCGCTCGTCGAGGCCAAGGGCTCGGTGGCCGCCGCCGCCCGCGCGCTTCACCTGTCGCGGCAGGCGCTCTACCGCGAGGCGGCGCGCCTAGGCATCGACATCCGCCGCACCCGCGAAGACGGCGCCGCCTGAGCCTCGGCTGCGACGGCCCGGGAGCCCGGGATTGCCGCCGCGCGCGCGCCGGGCGAAACGGCGGCGATGGCGAGTCCCCTCATCCACCTCGAAGGCAAGGTCGCGATCGTCACCGGCGGGAGCCGCGGCATCGGCGAGGCGATCGCGCGCGCGTTCGCCGGCGCCGGCGCGAAGGTCGTCGTCGCGTCCCGCAAGCAGGAGGGCGTCGACAAGATCGCCGCGGCCATCCGCGAAGAGGGCGGCGAGGCGCACGGCGTCGCGTTCCACGCGGGCGATCTCGCGCAGCCGCCGAAGCTCCTGCAGGCGACGATCGAGAAGTACGGCCGGGTCGACGTGCTGGTGAACAACGCCGCCACGAACCCGCACTTCGGCCCGCTGCTGACCGTCGAGTGGGGCCAGTGGCAGAAGACGTTCGAGGTGAACCTGCAGGGGTACTTCGAGCTCTCGCGTCAGTTCGCCAACCACGTCATCGGCCGCGACGCGCCCGGCGCGATCGTCAACTTGGCGAGCATCGTCGCCTTCGCGGGCGCGCGGCTGCAGGGCGTCTACGGCATGACGAAGGCCGCCGTCGTCTCGATGACCCAGACGATGGCCGCCGAGCTCGCCGCCTCGAAGATCCGCGTCAACGCGCTGGCCCCCGGGCTCATCGACACGAAGTTCGCGTCGGCCCTCGTGCACAACCCCGATCTGGTCGGCCGCGTGACGGCCGCGACGCCGATGGGCCGCATCGGCCAGCCGCGGGAGATCGCCGGCGCCGCGCTGTTCCTGGCGAGCGATGCGGCGTCGTACGTCACCGGCCACACGCTGGTGATCGACGGCGGTCTGGGCATCGCCGGCATGTGATGGCCGATCGGCGCCTCAGCGCGGCGCTGCTCCTCTCGGCGTTCGCCCTCGCCGGGTTGCACGTGCGGCTCTACCGCAGCGAGCAGCTCGCGCGAGGGCAGGGCACCCTCTCGGTCCCCGCGCGCCTGCGCAGCTGGACGCACGACGTGGTCCCTCGCGATCGGGCGCTCGAGCACGCGATCACGCTGGTGCTCGACATCGATCTCCGCGAGCCCGTCGTCCTTCGGTTCTCGCGGAGCCCGCGGCTCACCGGCGGTCCGGTGGCGTTCGACGTCCTCGGCAACCCGGTGTCGATCGCGGCGGAGAGCGTCGGCGACGACACCATCCTCACGTTCCCGCCGCCGCCGCCGGCCTTCGGGGCCGTGCGGCAGATCAGCATCGGCTTCACCACCGACGCGCCGCGCCCGACGTACGGGTGGGGCTACCGCGCGGTCGCGGTGCCGTGGGCCGCGAGGAGCGCGCCGCCGCGCGTGCCCGCGATCGTGCAGGCGCACGTCGATCGGACGATCAGCGCGCACGGGTTCCGCTGCTCGGCCGAGCCCGAGGGGCGCGTGTGCGCGATCGACGCGCAGCGCCGCCGCACGCTGGCGGTGCCCATCGCGCCGGTCGCCGACATGCCGTGGCGGCTGGTCTTCGCGCTTTCGCTGATGCTCTCGGTGTCCGGGGTGATGTACGCGATCTTCCGCCGCTGGTCGGCGCTCGCCGCGCGCATGGGCGTGCGCGACTCGGCGCCGCTGCCCACCACCGAGGAGGCGCTCGCCGAGGTGTCGCGTCCGTCGCGGCGGCCGTCGATCATCGAGGGCGATCCGTTCGAGGCGGTCGCGCTCGTCGCGCGCGGGATCGTCGCGGTGCTCGGCGTGGTCGCCTCGATCTTCGTCGTCGGCACGGTCGAGGGGGGCTTCCTCCCGTTCGTCGCGCCGCTCGCGCTCTCGCTGTGGGCGCTGGTCGCGGGCGCGGTGCTGGTCCTCGCCGTCGGCGTCGATCGGCCGCGCGCGTGGGCGGCCGTCGGGCTGCTCGTCGCGCTCGAGATCCTCGCGGTCCACCCGCTGCTGCGCTGGATCGTGCCCGGCGTCGCGGTGCTCGCGGCCGCCGTGCTGATGCAGCTCACCGCCAGGCAGCAACCCTGAAGAGCGCGTCGACGAGCGCGCGATCGCAGCGATCGACGATCGCGTCGGCGCCGGCCGCGATGAGCTCGTCGCGCGTGGCCTGATTGACCGCGACGCCGACCGCGTGTGCGCCGGCCGCGCGCGCGGCGGCGACGTCCTGCAGCGTGTCTCCGACGACCACGACCGGACCTTCGCGGCCGCAGCGCGCGATTGCGATGCGCACGACCTCGGCGCGGACCTCGTGATCGCAGCCGTAGCCGCCGCGCGAGAGATCGAACACGTCGCCGAGCCCCGCCGAGGCGAGCTTGATCGCGGCGCCCCGCCGCACGTTGCCGGTGGCGAGGCCGACGCGCGCGCCGCGCTCGGTGCACGCGGTCACGGTGCCGGCGACGTCGCCGATGGCGCGATACGGCCGCCGCGCGAGCTCGACCTCGAGGTGCTCGAGGTAGCGATCGATCAGCGCCTGCACCTTGTCTTCGTCGAACGGCAGGCCCGCCCGATCGAGCAACGCGCGCGCGATCGCCCGGTCGGTGCCGCCGGCGAAGCGGATGCCCTGGGTGTGATCGTCGCCGTAGAGCTCGCGGGACGCGCGCCCCATGGCCGTGCGGCCGGGGCCGGGCGCCGCGCCGTCGAACGTCAGGACGGTGCCGTCGAGGTCGAACAGGGCGATCACGGCCACGGGCGTAGCATCCCCCGGTCCTCCACGACAGGGGGGCCGCTTCGGAGCGCTTCGACCTTCGGCCTTCGAGCCGCGAGGCGTCCGCGGAGCCGCGTCGCCGCCCGAACTGGCGAGCGTCAGGACAGGCGCGCCGACAGCTGCTCCGAAGCGCGCAGCGACATGGCCATGATCGTCAGCTGCGGGTTGACCCCGAGGCTCGACGGCATGGCGCTGCCGTCCATCACGTACAGCGACTCGACCTCGTGCGCCTGCTGATCGGGGCCGAGGACGCTCGTGCGCGGATCGGTGCCGATGCGCGCGGTGCCGAGGGGGTGGAACGCGGTGTTCTCGATGTCGCCCGGCTTGAGCTTGCGACGCGCGAGGGCCTCGACGTCGGCGGCGGTGGTGATCTCCTGCGCGCCGGCGACGAAGGGGAAGACGCGCCGCGCCCCCGCCGCGCGGTAGAGCTCGACGAGCCGCACCACGCCGCGCTGCAACCGCGCCAGATCGCGCGGGTCGAGGCTGTACTGGATGATCAGCCGCCCGCCGGGGCCCTCGCGGACCGACCCGCGCCCGCGGTCCTGCACCATCATGCCGAAGGTGGCGAGGTGGGGGAACTTCGCCATCAGCTCCATGAAGCGCGCGCCGACGTAGGGGATGCCGGTGGAGGTGACGTCGAAGGGCGTCGAGCCGCCCTCCATCATGATCCCGTCGTCCTCGAGGTCCTCGATGGTGTAGCCCTGGGGGATCCCGCGCGACTGATCGATGACCTCGTCGAAGAGCGCGAGCACCTTCGTCGCCGGGTGGATCGAGAGGTTCTTGCCGAGCATCGGGTGGCGTAGCCCGGAGCGCGCGAGGAGCAGGGGCGTCATCAGCGCGCCGCCGGCGATGACCGTCGCCGCCGCCTTGACCTTGAACTTGCGCCCGTTGGCGAGCGTGCCGCGCACGCCGCGCGCGCGGCCGGCGACGATGTCGACCTCCTCGACCCGCGCGGCGGTGATCAGCTGCGCGCCGCGCTTGAGCGCCTCGGGCACGTAGCTCACGTCGGTCGAGCGCTTGGCGCCGGTCGGGCAGCCGAAGCAGCAGATGCCCTGGCCGTCGCAGTCGGGCGCGTTGCGGCGCAGCGGCCCGTGGCGCTGCATGCCGAGCGCCTGCGCGCCGCGCTCGATGACGCGACCCACGCCGCCGAGGTGCTCGCGCCTGGCCGGCTCGACGTGCAGCATCGCCTCGACCTGCTGGTACCAAGGGTCCATCTGCTCGGCGGAGTAGTCCGACAGGCCGTAGCGATCGCGCCAGCGGGCGAAGACGCGTTCGGGGACGCGATAGCAGGTGCCGCTGTTGATCACGGTGGAGCCGCCGACCGCGCGTCCGGCGAACACCGGGATGCCGACGTTGCCCCACGCGATGGTCACGCCGGCCTCGCGGTACATCATCTTCGTGGCCTCGGGCGCGCGGCCGCGGAACGACGAGCGGCGGTGGTAGTCGCCCTCCTCGATCATCAGCACCGCGTGACCGCGCTTGGCCAGCTCGTAGGCCGCCGCGGCGCCGCCCGCGCCGGTGCCGACGATGACCACCTCGGCCTCGAGCTCCAGCGTCTCGTCGCGCCGGTCTCCGAGCTCACGGCCGTCGGTCACCTGCGCCATGTGCCGCGCCGGCTCGTCGCGCACGACCTCGAGCTCGAAGCGGCAGCCGACCTGCTCGAACAGCTTCGGATCGTGGAAGTGGGCGTACTTCAGCGGCGTGAGCACCGCGCGGAGGGCGGAGCGTTGCAGGTGCAGCGCACCGTTGGCCCACGCATCGAGGAAGACCTCGGCGTCATTACGGGACAACCGGGTGAAGGGCCGGCCGCGCGTCGGCACGCTCGCGAGCTCGACCATCCACAGGAGCGGCCGGTAGGACGCGAGGAAGTCCTTCGGCATGCCCTTCATGAAGCGCAGCAGCTTGGCCAGCGTGTCGCGCCCGCCGCCGGGGAGCGTGCCGTACGCGGGGAGCGCGGCCGCCGCGATCGCCACGACGATCTCCTGCTCGTGCGCCGAGAGCACCAGCGGCCTCCCGTCGTCGCTGCGGCCCTCGTCACGCCCCTCGTCACGCAAGTGCGGGGACTTCGAGCTCGGAACGCGCGTCTCGGGCGACATCATCGGGGCCTCCAGCGTTCGGTCTGAACATTCTGTAACAGCAGAATGATGACCGCGCCAGGGGAAATGTCGCGCCCTTCTCGAGGCGGGGAGCTCAGCGCCGCCGGCGCGTCGCCAGGAGCGCGGCCAGCGCGAGCCCGAAGAGGGGCGTGGCTCCGGCGCTCGCGGGCGCCGAGACCGACGCGCACCCGCCGCCGCCGCCGGCCTCGTCGAGGGCCGCGCTCGGGGGCGCGATGGGCGCGCACACCGGCGTGCCCGAGGCGGCGGTGCAGGTGAAGCCGTCGCTGCACGCGCCCTCGACGCACGGATCGACGCAAACCAGGCCGCCGTTGGCCTCGACGCACAGGCCCGAGCGGCAGACGTCGCCGCTCGCGCACGCGGTGCCGGCCTTCGCCTTGCGGGGATCGGGGCCGCCCTCGACCCACGGCTCGCCGCCGGCGATCGCGAACGCCTGCAGGACCAGGTCCTTGAAGGTGTCGACGCGCGTGTAGATGTTCCGCGTCGTGTAGTCCCCGGTGTCGACGCACTGGGTGTAGTCGGGATCGCTGGTCGGATCGTACGGCGCGCCGTTGCCGCCGCGCGAGACGACGCCGACCACCGCGCCGGTCTCCATCGAGTACGCGGGGCCGCCGCTGTCGCCGGAGCAGATGCCCTCGCCGATGGCGAACTCGTTCGGGCCGACGGCGCCGATGCTCGAGCTCGAGAACGGCCCGACGGCGAGGATGGGGATGTCGGGGCGGCGGCGGCGCCCGTAGCGCGACGAGTTGTTGCTGACCCCCCAGCCGACCGCGAGGATCTTCTCGTCCTTGGCCGGCGCGGTCTCGAGGCGCACCGGCGCGATCTTCGCGCCCTCGATGTGGCGGTCGAGGATGACGATGGCGATGTCGTTGTTGCAGAGGTTGTTGGTGCCCGAGTTGAGCACCTGCTGGCCGCGCGCCGCCGCCTTCCCGCCCATCTTCGGACCGACGACGACCGCGAGCCGCGAGGCCTCGTAGTCGCGCCGCACGCCGCCGCCGGAGATCGGCCGGCCGTCCTTCGCGCAGGCGACGCCGCCGCCCTGCGTCTGCGAGACGCAGTGGCGCGCGGTGAGCACCACGTTGTCGGCGAGCAGCACGCCCGAGCACATGCCGGAGGGACAGCCCTCGGCCGAGAGCACGCCGACCCACACCGCCGAGTCGTCCTCTGCCGTGCTGCCGACCCCGTTGATGATCGGCGAGCGATCTCTTCCGACGGACCCTGACTCGGGTGCGGAGTCGAACGCGCAGCCGGAGGACAGCAGACCGAAGGCGAAGACCGAGAGCGAAGCGACGAAGCGGCGCATGGAGCGCACCATTGAGCACCTCGCGCGCCAGCGTTCAAGCGACGCCGCATCACGACCGTTGGCGGCGAAACCTTCCAACCGGATTCTTGCCCCGTCGATCCCGCGTCTGGGAGCTTGGACCCGAGGAGCGGGCGCGATGGCCGGGGCGGTGCGCAGGGGGCGCGTGCGGGACGTGGTGCTCGCTGCCCCTGCGCTCGCCGTCGTCGCCGGACTGGTGCACGCCGCGCCGCCGGTGGGCACGCTGGCGCAGGCCCTCCCGAGACATTGCCCCGTCGAGATGACGCTGGTCGGCGACACCTGTGTCGATCGCTGGGAGGCCTCGCTCGTGGAGGCTCGCCCCGACGGGAGCGAGGTCGCGTGGAGCCCGTACCACACGCCCTTCGGCCACAAGGTCCGCGCCGTGTCGCGGCCGGGCGTGGTCCCGCAGGGGTACGCGTCGATGATGGACGCCAGGCGCGCGTGCGAGGCGTCGCACAAGCGTCTGTGCAAGCCGGGCGAATGGCGGGCGGCGTGCAAGGGCCCGCAGCACACGAAGTACCCTTACGGCGACGCGCACGTCCCGGGCGCGTGCATCGACAGCGGCCGCACCAACGCGCTCGCCAAGCTCTACGGCGGCAAGGCCATGTTCGAGAACAAGAGCATGATCGACCCGCGCCTGAACCAGACGCCGAACACCGTGGCGAAGACGGGCGAGGCCACCGCGTGCACCAACGCGAGCGGCGCGTTCGACATGGTCGGCAACCTGCACGAGTGGACCGACGACGGCACGCTCCGCGGCGGCTTCTACCTCGACGTCACCTCGCTGAAGGAGGGCTGCGAGTACGTCATCGGCGCGCACGCGCCGATCTACTTCGACTACGCGACCGGCTTCCGCTGCTGCGCCGATCCGACGAGCGGTCCGCCCGACGCCGCGAAGCCCGCGCCGCCGGCGACGAAGAAGATCGCGCGCAGGCCCCGAGGATGACAGCGCCCGAGAAGTCTCTCAGCCCTTCCCCGGCGGCCAGCAGGACTCCACCGGCGGCAGCGGCGTCAGCCCTCCCGGCGCGGGCCACGCGAGGGTCATCGAGTCGGAGCGCATGCCGTTGGGATGGAAGGTGCGCTCGCTGAGCCACACCTCCTTCAGGCCGTCGTCGTCGACGTCGACCACGCCCTCGACGCGGAAGACCGCGTGATCGGACGTGCGCACCGCGGTCAGATCGGGCAGGCGATGATCGGAGAGGAGCAGCGCGCTCGTCCCCTTCCTGGTCGTCGGATCGAAGCCGTTGCCGGTCACCGAGTAGAGGAGCTCGCTCGTGCCGTCGCCGTCGAGATCGGAGGAGGTGATCTGCACGACCTTGAGGTCGCTCGCGCCGCCGAGCTTCTCCATCGCGGCGACGACACGCGCGCGGTCCTTCTCGGGCAGCTCGCCGGAGCCGCCCTTGCTCGCCGACCAGTCGACGCGCTTCATGCGCCCCTCGCTCGTCGCGGGCCACAGCGCGAAGGACGCCGCCTTCTCGGCGCGGCCGTCCTCGAAGTTGAGGAGCTTGGTCGAGAGCGTGCACTGCGTGACGGTCGGGACGCGATGCCCGCTGGTCCTGGCGAGCCGCCCGGACTCGAGCTGCACGGTCGACTCCTCGGGCACGAGGTCGAGGCACGCCTCGCCCGACGACCACGCCTTGCGGACCGCGTCGTAGCAGCCGACCGGCAACAGCGCCTCGAAGTCGACGACGAACAGCGCGCCGGAGCGCGCGACGCGCGCAGGCTTCGCCACAGGCGGCGCGACGTGCGGCGGGGGCGCGCTGCCGCACGCGGAGAGGAGGAGGGCGAGGATCGGGAGGGCGCGCATCGCGAGTGCTTCCTGGTTGCGGCTTGGAGGACGCGAGGCTGGTGCAGACTCCGCCGTGAGTCCACCGTGAAGGACCCTGCCGAAGCGAGCCGTCGTTCGACCTTCGACGTTCGACCCGCTCTACGCGAGGCCGCCTCGGCGTCGCACGAACCAGTGCACGCCGAGCGCGACGGCGGCGATCGCCGCCCACGCCCAGCCGGGGAGGATCGGCGCGAGGTTGCGCTCGATCGAGACGACCGCCGCCTTCGGCGCGGGGATCGAGCCGAGGTCGCCGGGGGACACGACCACGCCGCCGTTCACCTTCGCGATCGTCTCGAGCTTGCCGCGATCGGGACGCGGATCGGCCCACTCGTCGCCGCCGCGCTCGCAGGTCGAAAGCGCGCGCGTGGCGAGGGCCGCGGGCACCAGCGTCTGATCGTCGGGCTCGCCGATCGACATGCGCAGCGCGAAGCCGCCGTCGGGGGCGACGCCGGTGATCGTCTCTTTGGCGAGCGGCACCAGGATCGGCGGCGCGCCGTCGATCTTCTCGTCGAGCTCCTTGGGCAGCGACTCGCCGTCCTTCGCGCGCGGCGCCTCGAGCGGACCGATCGACGCGCGCAGCCGCGCCGCGCCGACGACCGGCGACGCCTCCACGCGCAGGGCCGCCGGCGCGCCGGCGAGGCAGGGGCCGGTCCCCGACGCGTGCACCAGGCGCCCGCGCACCGGCTCGTAGCGCGGATCGCGCATCAGCCAGCCGAGCAGGCCGCGCCACAGCGCGTCGTACGCGCGCCCGCCGCTCTTGGCCGCGAACTGCGAGAAGGCGAGCACGCGCGTCGAGTCGAGGCCGAGCGCGATCGAGCGGCCGTCGCCGACGTCGCCGATGGCCAGCACGGGCATCGGCCTGCCGGTCGCCGTCGTGCGCTTCGGGTGCGTCCACAGCGCGATGCCGCCGCCGCGCACGTCGCCGAGCAGCGAGGTGCCCTGGAACTCGGGCAGCTCGTCGCCGAGGATCGACTCGAGCTCGGCGAGGATCGGCGCGCCCTTGGCGACGGCGGTGGCGTTGGGCACGAAGGCGAGCGAGTCGGCGGCCTGCTGGCTGCTCTCGAGGCGCGGCATCTCGACCGGCGTGACCGAGGCGAGCGGCGAGGCGGCGTACCCGCCGGCGGAGAACGCGTTCGGGCCGCCGACGTGCACGAGGCCGCCGCCCTTCTTCACGTACTGCGCGATCGCGGGCAGGTGCGGCGTCAGGCCGTACGGCTCGGCGTCGAAGTCCTGGAAGAGCACCGCGTCGAAGGTGTGCAGGTGCTCGGTGAACAGCTCGCGCACGGGGAAGGGAATGAGCGCGAGCTCGTCGTCGGGCGCGTTCACCTCGTCGCCCGGGGTGCGCAAGATGAAGAACGACACGACGTCGATCGCCGCGTCGCTCTTGAGCCACGTGCGGAGCGCCCGCACGTCGTACGTCGGGCGCCCGGCGATGTGCAGCACGCGCACGCGCTCGCGCGCGACGTCGATGGAGAGCAGGCGGCGGTCGTTCTCGGGGATGGCGTCGCCCTTCGGCGCGCCCACCGAGATCTCGAGCGCGCGCGTGCCGGCGCGCTCGAGCGTGACCGGCAGCTCGATCAGCGCGCTGCCGTCCTTGATGGTGGCGGTGCCGGTGACCAGCACGTCGGAGGATGGCTTGCCTTCGGGATCGCGCTCGCGGAGCTCGCGAACGGTCACCGTCAGATCGCCGCAGGGCAGGCCGCCGGTGCACGCGACCTCGATCTGCAGCGGGAGCGCCTGGTGCGCGACCGCGGTGCCCGCGAAGCGCACCGCGCGGATCGCCGCGTCGGGCGGGCTCGCCTCGCCGACCGCCACCGCGTGCAGGGTCGGCCCGATCTTCCGCTCGGCGACGTCGCCGACCTCGATGCGCCCGTCGGACACGACGATGATCGCGGCCGGCGGATCGTCGTGGCGATCGCCGAGCGCGCGGATCGCGCTCGCCACGTCGCTCGCCGCCCCGTCGGCGCGCGAGAGCGGCGTGCCGCCGCCCGCGTGCTCGCGTACGCCGCTCGTCGCGCCGAGCGCGAAGACGTCGACGCGGCCGAACGGACCCTTGCGGAGCTTCTCGACGACCTCCTGCGCGACGTCGATGCGCGGGCGCCCCTCGGGGTCGGCGGTCGACGACAGCGCCATCGAGCGCGAGCGATCGACGAGCACGACGACGCGCGGCGCGACGTTGATCTCTCGCGCCCGGAGCTTGTGCGGGCGCATCACCGCGAGCACCAGCGTCAACGCGGCGAGCACGCCGGTCGAGACGACCAGCATGCGCGGCGCCTCGCGCGCGCGACGCAGCTCGATGACGAGCAGGACGAGCCCGGCGAGCGCCACCACCACCGCCGCCACCACGAGGCTCGTGGACATGCCCTCCGCGGGGACGAGCGAGGTGCGGATCGACTCCACTCCTCGCGCGACGGTCTGCGCCGCGGGCTGCATGGTCACGGCGCCGTCGCGCGGCGTTTGAGGAGGAACGGGGCGTGGACCGCGTCGTCCTTGTAGTTCGTCGTGAGGGCGTACAGCGCGAGGTTGACGGCCCAGCGGATGGCGCGCTCGCGCTGCACGTCGCCGTCGGGCTCGACGCTCATCTCCCAGGTGCCGAGCGCGTTGCGCGCGAGCGCGCCGCCGAGATCGTGCTCGAGGAAGATCACCCGCAGCTGCCCGGCGCGGATGATCGCGTCGGCGGTCGGCTTGCCGAGCCGGCGGCCCCAGGGGCGCGCCGGCTTGAGCAGGTAGAACGTGCGGTAGACGACGTGCTCCTGCGGGATCGGCACCGGCGCCGCGTCGGGCAGCACGCGCGCGAGCTCGCGGCGCGCGTCGCGGCCGAACTGGCCGCTGTCGGGATCGGCGTCGTCGACGACGAGCAGCCCGCCGAGCGACACGAACTGGCGCAGGCCGGCGATCTCCGCGGCCGACAGGGCCGTGAGCCCCCCGGTGCCCGACCAGTACGCGAAGGGCCCGTCGAGCAGCGCCGGATCGGTCGCCTTCAGCGCGCGCGGCTGGCGCCGGGCAGGGGAGCTCGTGCGCTTCTCGACCTCGGCGCTCCAGCGGGCCGGCGCCGACGCGCGCGCGGGCCCGCTGACGCCGCCGGCGAGCAGGACCTTCGGCTCGAACGCGCCGTCCTCGCCGAAGGCGCGCGCGCGCCGGGCGAGCAACGCGGCCGCGGCGATGCCGCCCGCGGAGGCGAGGAACGCTCGACGATCAGCCATCGCTCACTCGAAGTTGTCGATGTACCACGTCTTGTCGATGCGCTTGAGGCGGAGCTTGTGCCCGTTCTCGAGCTTGATCTCGACCTCGTCGCCGGCGTCGCTCGGGATGGGCAGCTTCTCGGGATCGCCGATGGCGCTCTCGATGCCCTTCAGTTGGGCTTCGACGGCGGCACGGAGCGCCGGCGTCAGCATGCGGAGCAGCGCGGGGTAGCTGCGGCGACGGAGCGCGTCGCGGAACCCGGCGATGGCCTCCTCGGGGCGCGTGCCGCCGCCGGGCATCAGGACGGCGTTCCTCACGCGGAAACGGCCGTTCTCGAGGACGAGGCTCGCCTCGGTGCCGTCGTCCCAGCGCAGGATGGCCACGGCGACGATGCCCTTGGCGTCGCGGATCTCCTTGGCCTGGTCCTTCAGCTCGGCCTTCGCGCTGGCGACGGTCGCAGCGACGTCGCTCTTCGAGATCGTCGCGCGCGAGCGCTTGGTGAGCATGCCGTGGAGCGCCTCGGCGTCGCCGCGGTCGGCGGCGTCGGCCCAGGCTTCGGCCGCGGCGCGCGGATCGGGGATCGCTTGCGCGCCCATGCACGCGGCGGAAAGCGAGCCCACGCACGCGATGCCGAGCGGCGCGAACGCTTTCATGGCCCTGCGAGCGCGGCCTTTCACGCGGGCGACCGTAGCACAGGTCCCTCGCCGGCTGGCCGGGATCCGGGCTCCATCGCCCGCCCGCGGACTTGCCGAGCAGGAGCGGCGCCGCTACCTCCGCGGACGAAGTGTTCACCGGGATCGTCGAGCAGATCGGCACGGTCGTCGCGCGCGAGCCTCGCGGGGTGGCGGCGCGGCTGGTGGTCGCCTGCACTTGGAGCGATCTCGTGCTCGGCGAGTCGATCCCGGTCGCGGGCGTGTGCCTCACCGTCGACGCCGTCCGTGAGACCGGCAAGGCGCCGAACGGGAAGGCGTTCGCCTTCGAGGCCGACGCGTCGCCCGAGACGCTCGAGCGCTCGACCCTCCGCGAGGCGCGCCCGGGCCGCGCGGTGAACCTCGAGCGCGCCCTCCGCGCCGACTCGCGCCTCGGCGGTCACTTCGTCGGCGGCCACGTCGACGCGCGGGTGCGCCTGCTCTCGCGCAAGGCGTGGGGCGAGGCCACCGAGCTGCGCTTCGCGCTCCCGCGCGCGCTGGCCCGCTTCGTCGCGCCGAAGGGCTCGGTGGCGATCGACGGCGTCTCGCTCACGGTGAATCACGTCCGCGACGGCGAAGCCGAGGGGGATTTCGACGTCGTGGTCATCCCGCACACGCTCCGCTCCACCACACTGGTCGACCTCCCGGTGGGCGCGCAGGTGAACCTCGAGGTCGACGTACTGGCGCGCTACGTCGCGCGACGACTCGAGGCCCCCTCCGATGAACGTCGAACCGATCCAGCCGACGACGAGTCCCTCCTCCGTGCACTCCGTGAAGGCGGATACCTCTGAAGCCATGCACCGCACCCCGCTCGCCGCCAAGGACCCGGCCCGCCTCGCGCACGTCGCCGCCTGCATCGAGGCGATCGCGAACGGCAAGATGGTCATCCTCGTCGACGACGAGGACCGCGAGAACGAGGGCGATCTCGTCCTCGCCGCCGACAAGGTCACCCCCGCGGCGATCAACTTCATGGCGCTGCACGCGCGCGGCCTCATCTGCGTCGCGCTCGACGAGACGATCGTCGACCGGCTGCGGCTGCCGATGATGGTGCAGCAGAACAGCGCGCCCCTCGGCACCGCCTTCACCGTCAGCGTCGAGGCCCGGCACGGCGTGAGCACCGGCATCAGCGCCGCCGATCGCGCGCACACCATCAAGGTCGCCATCGACCCCGAGACCGGCCCGCAGGACCTGGTCTCGCCCGGTCACGTGTTCCCGCTCAGGGCGCGCCCCGGCGGCGTCCTGCAGCGCACGGGTCAGACCGAGGGCTCGGTCGATCTCGCGCGCCTCGCCGGCCGCACGCCCGCCGGCGTCATCTGCGAGATCATGAACGAGGACGGCACCATGGCGCGCATGCCGGACCTCGAGAAGTTCGCCGCCAAGCACGGCCTCTTGATCCTCTCGATCGCCGACCTCATCCAGTATCGCCTGCAGAACGAGGTGCTGGTGCGGCGGGTGCGCGAGCACCTGGTGCGGCTCGAGCGGGCGCGCCCCGACGCGCCCATCTGGCGCGCGGTGGTGTTCGAGTCGAACGTCGAGCAGCGGCAGTTCCTCGCGCTGACGCTCGGCGACGTCGGCAGCGAAGGGCCGGTGCTCACGCGCGTGCACACCGGCTCGACCTTCGGCGACGTGTTCGGCTCCACGCCCTTCGAGGGCGGCTCCAACCTGCGCGCCGCGATCGCGAAGATCGAGCGCGTCGGGCGCGGCGTCATCCTCTACGTGCCGAGCCGCGGCGACGTCGCGCGCGAGCTCGACGATTACGTCTCCGCCCACGCTCCGCGCGAGCCCGAGGCCGGCCCGCCGGAGCCGCCGCTCCGCGAGTTCGGCATCGGCGCGCAGTGCCTCGCCGATCTCGGCCTCCGCCAGATCTGCCTGCTCACCAACAACCCGCGCAAGATCGCCGGGCTCCAGGGTTACGGGCTCGAGATCGTCGAGTGCACGCCGATCGCGGAGTGATCGGACCGCGCGCGCGCGAATCAGCGCTGGGCGGCGAGCTTCTCGCGGGCCACCCGCACATTCACGCGTAGCGACGTGCTCGACGGATCGATCGCGAGCGCGTGCTCCCAGGAGTCGATGGCGCCCTGGTAGTCGCGGCCGCGGAACTTGTCGAAGCCCTCGTCGAAGAGGCGGTGGAACTGCTCGCGTCGCCCCGACGGGCTGGTCTGCCGCTCGAGCACCTGCTCGGCGAAGCGGGCGTTGAGCTTGGCCTCGATCGCGTCGTGCTGCTCGTCGATGCGCGCGGCGAGATCGGCCGCGCCCGCGTCGCTCGCGACGCGCGTGCTGTGCTTCCACACGGTGCGGCCCTCGACGGAGACCGCCGACACGACGAACCGCGGCTCGTCGCCGAACACCCCGGTCTCCACCTGGAAGACCCGCCTGACGAGCCGCACGCTCGAGACCCGTCCGATGGGCACTCCGCCGGTCTCCGCTGCCGAGGAGGGGCGCGGCGCGTGCCCGTCGCCGAGCTCCCCGAAGTCGACCGGCGACGAGTGCACGATGAACGGCGCCTTCTCGAGCTCGGAGATGCGCGTGAGCGTCGTGTCGGCGTCCGGATCGTCGATCTGGCCGGCGCGGAAGCGAAGCGCGAGGAGCACGTCGCCGTCGAAGACGTCGACGAACCCGGTGAGTCCGTGCGCCTCGCAGAAGCGCAGGAGGCTCGGGAGTGGAAAGCGCGAGAGGTCGCCGCGGAACGTGGTGGCCACCGCGCGACGACGACGTCGCAGGATCGCGCGCACCTTGGCGGTGAGCACCGCCGGCTCGATGGGCTTGCGGAGGAAGTCGTCGGCGCCTGCGTCGAGGCCGCGGACCATCGCCGTCGGGTCGCCGAGCGAGGAGAGGAACACGAAGGGCGTGGTCCGCTCGGGGAAGCGCTGCGCGTAGCGCGCGTGGAAGTCGAACCCCGAGGCGACGGGCATGACGACATCCGACAGCACGAGCGCCGGGGCCTCGCGCGCGCAATGCTCGAGGGCGGAGGCCGCCTCGGTGAAACAGTGCACGGTGAAGCCCTCGGCCTCGAGGACGGTGCTCGCCACGGCGAGCTGCGACGAGTCGTCGTCGACGATGACGATGGGCCGTTCGATCACCATTTCCCGTGAACCTCCGATCACCTGGGACCTCGTCCTTCGTCGACCACGCGCAGCGCGCCGACGCCCATCGCCTCGACGACGAGCCTCGTCGTCTCGCGCACGTCGCCGGGGAGCGTCGCCGCCGCGTCGAGCGCCGTCATCGGGAGATCGTCCCGCAGCGATCCGAGCGCGGCGCCCTCCGGCCTCCCGTGCAGCAGGGGGTTGCCGGCGGCGGCCGCGGCGAGCAGCCGTCGCGCCTCGTCGACGGCGACGCACGCGTCCATGAACGCGTGACCGGCCGCGACGTCGCCTGCGACGTCGCGGGCGAGGTCTGCCGTCGTGACGAACTCCACGGAGAAACGCCCGCGCCCGATCAGCCAGATCCGCTGGAGCGCCTCGTGTCCCTCGAAGCGCTTGAAGCGGCACGAGAAGAGCAACCCTCGCCCGAGGACCAGCTCCGCGTCGACGTCGAGCAGCCGGACGCGCGCCGCGCGGCCGCTCAGCTCGACGGTCTGCACGATGGTGTCGATGCCGACGTCCTCGACCGCGCCGCTCATCCCCGCTCCCGCGCGCGCGGCGCCGCGATCGGCGCGCCGCAGCCCGGCCCGCACGCGCGCGAGCAGCTCGGCATGGGCCCACGGCTTGACGATGTAGTCGTCGGCGCCCTGGTCGAAGCCGTGGACCTTCGCTTGCTCGGTGTCGACGCTCGACACGAAGAGCACCGGCGTGTCGCCGAGGCGCGGGAGGCCGCGCAGCTTGCGCACGACCTCGAACCCGGACATGCCCGGCATCTGCACGTCGAGCAGGACGAGATCGGGAGACTCGCGGGTCGCGCGATCGAGCGCGATCGGCCCGTCCTCCGCCTCGACCACCTCGAACCCGGCGAGCCCCAGCGACTCCGAGAGCAGCGCGCGCTGGATCGGATCGTCGTCGACCACGAGGATGCGGCTCATGGGGTCCTCCCGAGCGCATTCCGGCGCAGCGCCGCTTCGCGGAGCAGCTCGCGCAGCTCGGAGTCCAGGACTGGCGCCACGAGGCTCCGCACGCTCCCCGCGAAGGAGACGTCGGAGATCTCTGCGGCGGCGTCGACGCCGCCCGCGAGGACCGAGTCGTCGCAGAGACGCGCCACGACCGGCAGCGCCGCGCCGTCGGCGGAGCGCTCCGACACGAACGCGGAGGTCGCCGCGCCGGCGGCCGCGTCCTCGAACAGCAGCACGTCTGCGCCGGTCAGCGCGCAGACCGCGCCGGCGCGCTCGCTGACGTCGGCGCGGAGCACGTACGCGCCGATGCCCCCCAGCGTTCGCGCGACGGCCTCGGTCTGCGCCGACGCGCGCGCGAGCAGCACCACGACGGGCGTGTTCAGCTCGGGGGCGGCGCGATCGACCGGCAGCTCCACCACGAATCGGCTGCCGCCGTCGCCGCGGTTCTCCGCGCGCACCGAGCCGCCGTGCAGCGACACGAGGTTCTTCACGATGGTCAGGCCGAGCCCGCTGCCGGCGCTGCGCGCTCCGGCGCCCGAGGTCGCCTGCACCTGGTAGTAGCGATCGAACACCGCCTCGAGCGCGTGCTCCGGGATGCCCGGCCCGCGGTCCTCGACGCGGACCACGTAGCGGCTGCCGTCTCCGGCGATGGCGGCGGAGACGGAGACCACCTGCCCGTCGGGCGAGAACTTCACCGCGTTGCCGATCAGGTTGGCGAACACCTGCTCGGCGCGGACCGGGTCGGCCACCAGCTCGAGCGGCCGTTCGGCGAGGGTGAGCTCGATCGCGACCGGCCGTGTCGTGGTGGCGCGCGCGCGCTCGACGCACTGCTCGAGCAGCTCGTCGAGCCTGACCCGGCAGGGCCGCAGCACCAGCTGCCCCGACTCGGACTTGTCGAGATCCAGGAGATCGGTGACGAACTCGGTGAGGCGCGTGGCCGTCTCGCGGATCCGCTCGAGGTGGCCGGCGACCTTCTCCTGCGGGAGGCGCTCCAGGTTCTGCCGCACGAGCGCCGCAAGGCTGGCGATGGCGCCGAGCGGGCCGCGCAGATCGTGCGAGGTCATCGCGATGAGCTCGTCCTTGAACCGGCTGACGCGCAGCAGATCGTCGTTGGCCATCTGCAGCTCGGTCTTGCGCAGGCGCAGCTCCTCCTCCGCGCGGTTTCGGGCGGTCACGTCGCTGAAGTGGCCGATGTACCCGATGCAGTTGCCCATCGCGTCGCGCACGGCCTCGGTCGACAGCCGCACGTCGACCTCCTTGCCGTCTCGGCGTCGATCGACGAGCTCCCCCGACCACGACGCGCGCGCCGGATCGGTGATCGCCTCCCACATCGCGCGGTAGAACGGCTCGTCCTGCCGCCCGGAGCGCAAGAGGCGCGTGTGCTTGCCGACGATGGCCTCACGATCGTAGCCGAACACGTCGACGAAGCTCTGGTTGACGTCGACCACGAACCCACGCGGGTCGACGAAGACGATCGCCTCGGTGCTCGAGAGGAAGTTCCGGTAGAAGAGCGCGAGCCGCTCCATCGTCTGCAGGCGCCGGGCGGCCGACTGACAGAGGAGCGTGATCTTCCCGCCCCGCCGCATGACGATCACCTCGAGCGGCCGCGCCGCGCGGGTGAACACGTACTGGGTGTGGGTCTCGGACTCGCCGAGCTGCGCGATGGCGCCGAGCAGCATGCGCGCCGACTCGGTGCCGAACGCCTCGAGCAGGCGATCGGAGGTCGCGCCGGTCAGCTCCCGGAGCGCGGCGGCTGGGCCGACGATGCGCCGGTCTTCGGTGATCTCGAACGTGATCCACGGATCGAGCGCGAGCAGCGGCGCGGCGCCGGCGTTGGGCACGCGGAGCGCCGTCCCCACGCCGGAGTCGCGGCCGAAGGCGCCGTCGAGATCGGCCTCGTCCGAGTCGAAGAACCGCGTGAACCCGACGCCGCGCTGGTTCTCGGCGGCGTCGTGCCCGGCGCGCTGCAACGCATCGAGCGCGACCCGGGCCAGGTGCGGATCGAGCGTCGAGCCGACCATGGAGCGCATCGCGGTGAGCGCCTCGGCGTGCGTCATCGCGTCTCGGTGCGCGCGCGCGCTCGTCAGCGCGTCGTAGACGTCTGCGTAGGCGAGGATGCGGCCGATGAACGGGATCGCCTCGCCGGCGAGCCCGCGGGGATAGCCGCCGCCGTCGTAGCGCTCGTGGTGCGCTGCCGCCGCGGACGCGAGGTGCGACAGATCGCGGATGGTGGCGATGATGCGCTGCGAGTCGGCGGCGTGGCGCTGCACGATCGGGACGTCCTCGTCCTCGAGCGCGCCGGGCTTGGCGAGCAGCCGCGCGGGCACCCCGACGATGCCGACGTCGTGGAGGAACCCCGCCCACGCGACGTCCCACGGGTTGACGTCGCTCGCGAACGCCTGCGCGATCTCGTGCGCCCAGTACGCGACGCGCACCGAGTGCCCCATCGTGTGGGCGTGCTTCGCGTCGATGACCCGCGCGAGGACCCACAACAGCTGCGAGAGCAGCGCGTGGCGCGTCAGTCCGAGCACGCCGGGTTGGGGAGGGCAGAACGCGGAGAGCGTGTCGTCGAGGATCCGCTCGTCGCAGAGCTGATCGAGCAGCCGCGCGTCGGCGGTCACCAGCGCGGCTCCGGCGACCGCCAGGGGCACGCCGCCCGCCGCCTCGCGCGTGATGGCCTTGCGGACGGCGGCGAGACGGCCTTCGGGAGGTCCCGCGCGCATGGCGAGCTCGATCTGATCGGCCACGCGGATGATCGACGCGCCGAGCGGGATCTCCTCGCCACACTTGCCGTGCGGGAAGCCGCGGCCGTCGACGCGCTCATGGTGATCGCGGATGACCGCCTCGAACGGGCGGAGCACCGAGAGCGGCCGGACGATCTGCGCGCCGCGCTCGGGGTGCGCGCGCAGCTCGGGACCGTGCCGCTCGTGCATCGCGTCGTGCACGATTTGATCGGCGATGCCCATCGCGCCGAGGTCGTGGAGCAGGCCGGCGTAGTAGAGGTGACCGACGTCCGGCACGCCGATCGCCTCGCCGATGCGGTGCGCCAGGAGCGCGACGCGCACGCCGTGATGGAGCTTGCCGCGCTCGTCCATCTCGAGCGCGAGCGAGATCGTGCGCACCACGTCACGGAAGGTGACGCGGAGCGGGTCGTCGGCGCCGAGCACGATGCGCGATCCCGAGGGTGATCGCGTCGCCGTCAATCCGAGAACCGGCATCCCCGGTGGGCCCTCCCGCACTGCGCGCGCCATGAGCTCCTGCCCGCCGACGGTGCGCCAGGCACTCGGGCGTCGCCATCAGGCGGATCGGACATCGGGGTTCGAAATGCCGGAGGCGGTCGCGGCCGATCGCGCGTTCACGGCTCGATCAGGCCCTCGCGGATGGCGTACTTGGTCAGGCCGGCGACCGAGAAGATCCCGAGCTTCTCCATCACGCTCTTGCGCTGCGTCTCCACCGTCTTGACGCTCACCCGCAGCTCCGCGGCGATCTCCTTGGTCGAGAGTCCGGACGCAACGAGCAAGAGGACCTCCTGCTCGCGCGCGGAGAGGCGACTTCGCTGCGCGGGCGCGCGCCCGTCGGGATCGCCGACGGCGAGGCCGACGACGCACCCGACGACGCTGGGGCTCAGGTACACGCGCCCCGCTTCGATCGCGCGCATCGCGTTGACAAGCTCGAGCGCGACCTCCGTCTTCAGCACGTAGCCCATCGCGCCGGCAGCGAGCATGTCCTTCACGGTGGCGCCGTCGGCGTGGGCGGACAGGGCGATGATCTTCGGCGGCTTCGGCAGCTCCGCGAGCTGGCGGCTCGCGGCGACGCCGTCGAGCAGGGGCATCTTCACGTCGAGGACGACGAGATCGGGCTCGAGCTCGCGGCACGCGCGCACGACCGCCGCGCCGTCTCCGACCTCCGCGACGACCGAGTACGGACCGCCGAGCGCTTCGAGCGCGAGCTTGACGCCCTCACGGACGATCCCGTGATCGTCGGCGATCGCGACGCGTACGGGTGGCATGAGCGAGTGATAACAAGTCTCCGCTCGCGTTCGGAGAGAATCTGGAATCAAGCTCATCGCGAGCTGCTGTCGAGCTCAGCCATTCGCCCGACGTCGCAGCTAGTTCCGTGCAGCGCCGAGCACCCGCTCGATCTTGCCGAGCGCCGCGTCGAGCGTGCCCGGGGAGACCTGCATGCCGCGCGACACCGCGGTCAGCGTGAACCGCTGCGCGCCGACGTCGAAGACGCGGTGGATCACGTGCTGGTTCCACGAGTCGTGGACGACGAACGAGAGCGGCCGCGCCGCCTCGCTGCGCTCGGCGCGGTGGACGAGGGTGATCAGCCAGGACGCCACGGCGGCCAGCGCGTCGACGTCGGCGGCGCTGCGGTTGGCGGCGAGCGGCAGCCCTGCGTCGTCGCTCAGCACGACGGTGGCGAAGCTGCCCTTCTCGGCGATCGCGTCGAGCATGCGCGGGAGCTCGCGCAGTCCCTCGCCCTCTTGCACGCTCGAGAGCTCCTTGCCGAGCCGATCGCGCTCCACGATCGGCTTCAGAAGCTCGCTCATCATGTCGCGCAGGCCCGAGGTGTCGTCCTGCCGGCGCAGGAGCGGCGCCATCAGCTTCTGCAGATCGCGCTGGAGCTTGTCCGGATCGGCGGTCCGTTGGGCGAGCCCGGCGAGCCCCTGGCGCAGCTCCGCGCGCAGCGCGTCCTGGCTCCGCTCCTGCTCGGCGATCGCCTGCATGACGGCGCCGACCTCGTCCCGCAAGGCGCCGACGTCGCCCCCGACCGCGGGCGCTTCTTTGCGCGCGAGCTCTCGCTCGACGCGGGCGAGCTCCCGCTCGATGCGCGCGAGCTCCCGGTCGAGCGCGGCGTTGCGCTCGGTCTGCGCGTCGTGCGCACGCGCGAGGGCCTCGCGCGCAGCGCGTCCGCGCCGCGCGCCGTACAGGTAGCCCGATCCCAGGAGCAGCACGCTAGACGCGGCGCTCAACAACATCGCCAGAGCGCTCATGGCTCGATGACCTCCTCCTTCGGGTAGGGGCACGCGTCGATCGGAGCGCCCTCCGCCTTGCGCACGTGGACGACGACGCGTCGATTGAACGCCGCCTCCGGCTCCGCCTCGACCGGGTTGAACGCGCCGAAGCCGCGCGCGACGATCCGCCTGCGCGCGACGCCCTTCGCCGCGAGCGCCCCGGCGACCTGCTCGGCGCGGCTGCGACTGAGCACGAGGTTGCCGTGCTCGGTGCCTACCGCGTCGGCGTGGCCGTCGATCACCGTGTTCACGCTCGGGTGCGCGACGAGCCACGCGGCGAGCCGCTCGAGCGTCCCGTCGGCCGCGCGCGGCGCCGTCGCGGCCGCATGCGCGAAGTGGATGATCAGGCGCGGGCACGAGGTCGCCTGGGCGGCCGACGCCGAAGGTGGCGCGCTCGCAGACGCGGGCTGCGCGCTCGGCGGCTCGGCCATGACCGGTGCGGGCTGGGGCGTCGTCGGCGCCGCGATGGCCGGCGCGGGGTTGGCCGCGCGCGTTTGGCCGCGCCACTCGCCGGCTGCCGCGCCGGCGGTCACCGTGGCGACGAGCAGGAGCACGAGCGGCACGGGCCAGGCGAGATCCTCGCCCGGCACCATGCCGGCGCGGGTGCTCATGGGCGCGCTCCTCGCAAGTCGCGCTTCGCGCGCGTGTTGCCGTCAGCCGGGCACGGCATACGAGTCGCCGATCAGGTCGACGCCGCATTCGAGCCGCTCGCACCAGTCGATGAACTTCCCGACCAGCTCCTTGCCGCGGAAGAAGGCGCCGTGCTGGGGCGCGATGATCTCGATGTCGAGCGCACGAGCGGTCTTCGCCCACGCCCGCAGCGCGCGGCCGCTCGCCATGTAGCGCTTGTGGAACCCCTCGATGAACGGGAGGTGCGCCGCGAAATCGGTGACCTCGTCGTAGCCATGGCCGATCGATGCGCCGAGGTCGCCGCTGTAGAGGATCTTCGCCTTCGGGTCGTAGATCTGGAAGTTACCGGCGGAGTGGAGGAAGTGCGCCGGGATCACCAGGACGTGCCCGCCGCCGAGCGGCAGCTTCATGCCTTCGTCAGGGATGCCCACCAGCCGCGACTCCACGAGGTGGTCGAGCCCGAAGTGCGGGACGAACCGCACCCACAGGTTCGAGACGTACGCCTTGGCGTCCGTCGTCATCAGCCACCCGTTGACCGCGGCGACGATGTCCGGGTCCTGGTGCGACAGGAAGAGGATCTCGAGGCGCGCGGGCCCGAGGACCTGGCGGCTCGCCGCCATGACCTTCGAGTAGACCTTGTGACCGCCCGGGTCGAGGATCATCCCGACCTTGCCGTCGATGATCATGTGCTGGTTCGCCTGCACCGCGAGACCTCCCGAGGAGAAGTCCTCCAGGAGCACGTTGCGGTGGGTGTCGCTCTCGAACAGAACCTTCTGGGACATGGGCGCTCCTGTGGCTTTCGGTGGTGGCGCGCGAGCGGACGTCAGAGCACCTTGCGGATGTCTTCGATGGCGCGGCGCATGTCGAGGAAGATGAGCCCGAGCTTCGCCTGCTTGGCGGCGAGCACGAGGAGGAGCGCTCCGGCGCCGGCCGTCATCATCACCGCGTAGCCGGAGTTGCCGCGCACCAGCACCTCGTCGACCTGACCGCGCTCGAGCTCGCTGGCCGCGCGCGCACCGAGGCTCGAGAGCGTCGCGCTCATGCCGGCGACGCGCGACTCGTCGACGTGCTGCGGGAGCGCGCTCGCGATCATCAGGCCGTCGTCCGAGATGAGCGCGCTCGCCTCGACGTCGGGCGACATGTGCTGGAGACCTCTGAGGACCTTGTTGAGGCTGTCGACTCGTGACTGTGCAAGACTGCCCTACGCGGTGCAGCACTGACCGTCGGGTCCGATGGTGGGGGGCCGGCCGGGCTCGAGCCATCGGGGCGATCGGACGCAGGCGATCGAAAAACCCTATGCCCGGCGGCGCGCGCGCCCGGGGGGCACTGCTTGACTCCTGCTCGGACGGGTCCCTCTACTTCGCTGCATGTCGAGGGGGCGCAGGGTTCTCGCTCTTGCGGTGTCGGCGGTCTCGATCGGCTGCGCGAGGGCGGACGTGCCCGCGCCCGCCGACGCCGGTCCGAGCACGGCGATGCAGTCCGGCTTCGCGACCGCAGCGACGAGCGCCGTCGCTCCGACGACGGCCCTGTCGACCCTCGCCACCGTCCGCGCGGCCGCGCCGTTCGCCGCCGTCGGCCGCGGCGTGAGCCTCGCGCTCCACGACGGCGCGTTCCACGTCGCCGCCGCGCCGCGCACGGCGTGGACCGCGCGGCCCTCGATCGACGTCGCGATCGGCGAGGCCGCCGACGCTCCGACGACGCTCTCGATCCCCGGGCTTCCCGGCGTGTGGATCCGCATCACCGCGCCCGAGCGCCGGGGCCGCGGCACGATCGTCGACGGGGTCGTGGTCTATCCCGACGCAGACGCGATCGCCGTCGCCGATCGCGAGCGCTTCGAGGATCTCCGCGTGATCCGCGCCGAGACCGCGCCCGCGGCCGAGCGCTTCGTCGTCGAGCTCGGACCGGCCCTGGCCATGGCGCGCGAGAGCGACGGCCGCATCGAGCTGCTCGATCGCGACGGCTACGTGCGCTTCGCGAGCGAGCCCGCCTTCGCGGTCGACGCGCGCGGCGTGAAGAGCGCGCTCGACGTGGACGTCGAGCAGCACGAGCGCACGGTGATCGTCGCGGCGCGCCTCGCGCGTCGCGATCTCGCCTATCCGATCGTCGTCGACCCGGCGTGGTCCTCGGTGATCGCGATGAAGTCGAAGCGCACGCTCCACAGCGCCACGCTCCTCTCCAACGGCAAGGTGCTGGTGGCCGGCGGCGGCGACGGCGTGTTCCACGTGAGCACCACCGAGGTGTTCGATCCGGCGACCTCGACGTTCTCGACGGGCCCGAACATGGCCGTCACCCGCTGGGCCCATCGCGGCGTCGCGCTGACCACGCCGACGTCGGTGGCGAACAAGGTGCTGATCTTCGGCCCGAACGGGACGACCTCCGAGCTCTACGATCCGGTGGCCAACACGATCACGACCACCGGCGCCTTCCCCTACGGTCAAAACGAGCAGCCGGTGGCGCAGCTGCTCCCCTCCGGGAAGGTCCTCGCCGCCGGCGGATCGGGCGGCGGTTGGAACGCGAACACCGCGCTCTTCGATCCGACGACGCTCACCTGGGCGCTGCAGCCGACGACCGCCGCGATGAAGTACCCCGCCGGCTTCGTGCGCAGCGTGACCCTCTCGACCGGCAAGATCCTCAAGGTCGGGAGCTACCGCGGCGGCGCGGGTTGGTCGTTCTGCGAGCTCTACGATCCGGCGACCAACACGTGGACGGAGACCGGCGCGATGAAGGACGAGCGCACCGGCCACCCGGTGATGCTGCTCCCGAGCGGCAAGGTCCTCACCGTCGGCTCCTATCGCCACCTCGACGGCGCGCGGCGCGCCGAGATCTACGATCCGGCGATCGGGACCTGGTCCGACGCCGCCCTGACGCGATCGGGCCGCGAAGGCGCCGAGGGCGCCACCCTGCCCAACGGGCGGGCGATCGTCGTCGGCACGCAGTTCAACGGCGATTCGCGATCGAGCGAGGTCTACGATCCCGCGACCGACACCTGGTCGTCGGCCAGCAACATGACGGTCGCGCGCGAGGGGGGCCACACGATGACGCCGCTCGGGACGACGGGGAAGTTCCTCGTCGCCGGCGGCGGCAACGGGACCGGGGTCATCTCGTCGGCCGAGATCTTCCAGCTGCTCGCCAATGGCGCCGCCTGCAGCGCGACGACGCCCGGCGACTGCGCGTCGGGCTTCTGCGTCGACGGCGTGTGCTGCAACGCGGCGTGCAGCGGCAGCTGCCAGGCGTGCGATCTCGCCGGCGCGGTCGGGACCTGCGGCAGCGTCGCGAGCGGCGCTCCCCACGGCGCGCGCTCCTGCGCTCCCTACGGCGTGTGCGTGGCCGGCGCGTGCAAGACCACCTGCACCTCGACGAGCGACTGTAACGCGACGAGCTACTGCGTGTCGGGCGCCTGCGTGCCGCGCCTCGCCAGGGGCAACGCCTGCAGCGCCGCGACCGACTGCGCTTCGGGCTTCTGCGTCGACGGCGTGTGCTGCGACTCCGCGTGCGCCGGCCAGTGCCAGGCGTGCAGCCTCACCGGCAAGCTCGGTACGTGCTCTCCGGTCGTCGGACTGCCGATCCCGCCGCGCGCCGCGTGCACCGGCGTCGATCCGGGCGGGACCTGCGGCGTCCAGTGCAACGGCGTCGACGTCACCAAGTGCAACTACCCGGGCAAGAGCACGCCGTGCAGCGGCAACTCCTGCAAGGACGGCGTCGAGACGCACGCGAGCCTCTGCGACGGCGCCGGCAAGTGCAGCGACGTCAACAAGGCGTGCGGCGCGTACCTGTGCGGCGCCGCCGCGTGCAAGTCGTCGTGCGCCGGCGCGGCCGACTGCGCCGCCGGCTACCGCTGCAACGCGGGCGTCTGCGTCGTCACCGAGGGCCTCGGCGAAGGCTGCGCGGCGGCCGCCGAGTGCGCGACCGGCTTCTGCGTCGACGGCGTCTGCTGCGGCTCGGCCTCGTGCGCCGCGGGCAGCTCGTGCGCGCACCCGGGCAAGAAGGGCACCTGCTGGAAGAGCAAGGGCACGAGCTGCGGGACCGACGCCGAGTGCGCCTCGGGGTTCTGCGTCGACGGGGTGTGCTGCGAGTCGAAGTGCGACGGGCAGTGCCAGGCCTGCGACGTGAGCGGCAGCGTCGGGACCTGCCTCGCGATCGCCGGGGCGCCGCACGGCGCGCGCGCGAAGTGCGACGACGGCAAGGGGGAGGTCTGCGCGGCGCGCGCCTGCGACGGCAAGGACGTCGCCGCCTGCGCCGGATGGGCGAGCGGACCGAGCGTCTCCTGCAAGCCGGCGACCTGTGCGTCCGGCAAGGTCGTGCCGGAGGCGAAGTGCGACGGCGCCGGCGGCTGCGTCGCGGGCGAGCCGATCGCGTGCGCGCCGTACGCGTGCGCCGGCTCGGCGTGCGTCTCGTCCTGCACGACGTTCCGCGACTGCGCGCCCGGCAACACGTGCACCGCCGGCGCGTGCGTGCCCGGCGCGTCGTGCAGCGACGATCGCCTCTCCTCGATCGCGCGCGACGGGGCCGAGATCCCCTGCGGCGCGTACCTGTGCAACCCGACCACCGGCGAGTGCCGCACCACCTGCGCCGACTCGCGCGAGTGCGCCGGCGGGTACGCGTGCGATCCGACCGCCGGCCGCTGCGTCGCGCCGAGCGCCGGGTCCGAAGACGACGGCGGCGGCTGCAGCGTTCATCGCGCCGCAGCCGCCGGGTCGTTCAGGTGGATGGCAATCGCCGCGCTCGGCGTCGCTTTTGCGATGCGTCGCGCACGTGCTCGGCTCGCGCCTCGACGCGCGGCGCGGTAGCCGACTCGACTTCAGCTCAGGCCGCGGCGGCCGGCGTCCCCGTGGGGGCCGGGGTCGCCGGGCCGGCGTGCCTCACGAGCCACTTCGAGTAGAGCGAGGAGGCCGGCACCTGCACGAAGAACGCGAGCGCCACCACCAGCACGACGAGGCTGCTGTTGGTCCCGGAGCCGAGCAGCGGGACGGCGATGCCGAGAGCGAGCGCGAGGTAGCGCACCGAGGTGCCGAACACGATGGCCGCCGCGACGGGGTGGGGGAACCCGCGCGACAGCAGCGTGCTCGTGCCGAACATCACCACGTAGTAGACGACGAGCGGCACGAGGCCCTTCACCACGAGCGCGGCGTTCGACAAGAGGAGCTTGTTCGTGTCGAGCGACATGATGAGGAACAGCACGAACAAGAGCCCGGTGCTGCTCAGGCCCGAGAAGAGCGGTTTCTTCGACTTGTAGAACGCCTGCCCCTTGTTCTTGACGATCCACCGACGGGTGAGATCGCCGAGGACGAGCGGGATGACGATCACCAGCGCGATGCGCTGGAAGATGAAGAAGGGGCCCGCGCGGAGCAGCTTGCCCGCGAACAGCGGGAGGACGAGCGGCAGGGTCGCGATCACGACCAGCAGGCTCACCGCGATGATCGAGAGGGCCACCTTGAGGTTGCCCTTCGACCGCTCGGTCCACGTCGCGGTCATGCCGCTGGTCGGGATGAGCGACAGGAGCACGAGACCGAGCGCCATGTACGGTTGATCGGCGAGGAAGACCCGCCCGAGGGCGTATGCGAGCGCGGGGGAGACGACGAAGTTGATGAAGAGGCTGAGGGCGACGGCGCCCTTGTGGTCCTTGATCTCGACCACGTCGCCGATCTTCAGGTTGATGAACATCGGGTAGATCATGAGGAACGACGCGGCGGCGCAGACCCCGATGTTGAAGGGGATTCCTCCGAAGAAGTACGCGTTGAGCAGGCCGAGGCTCATCACCGCGAGGATGAGCTTGGTGAGGTGCTTGCTGACGAAGGCAGTGGCCTTGTCGACGAAGCCGGGGCTCGGCGCACCGGTTTGGGGCGCATCGGACATGGGACCTCCGTGATGCGGCGCCCCGGGCTGCCGATCGGTGCGGAGGGTCGCCGTCAGCCGGGTACGAGCCCTCGCGCACCGCACGAGGTTCGCGTCGAAGGACCGCAGTGGCCGTCGGAGCGATCGCGAACCCTTCCCGTCGCGCCTGGCTCCAACGTCGCGGAGGCCTGATGGCACGCGAGAGCGACGACTTCGAGCGGGAGGTCCTGGACGTCTACGGCGAGGCGGCGCGCCGTGATCTCGATCTCTGCTGCCCGGCCGACTACGACCCGAAGCTCCTCGCCGCGATCCCAGCCGAGGTCCTCGCGCGCGACTACGGGTGCGGCGATCCGACCCGCCACGTACGCGAGGGCGAGACGGTGCTCGATCTCGGGTCCGGCTCGGGCAAGTCCGCGTTCATGGTGAGCCAGGTCGTCGGCCCGAAGGGGCGCGTCATCGGCGTCGACATGAACGACGAGATGCTCGCCCTGGCGCGCCGCTCGGCCCCCGAGTTCGTCCGCAACGTCGGCTGGGACAACGTCTCGTTCGGCAAGGGCCGTATCCAGGACCTGCTCCTCGATCTGGAGCGCGTCGATCGCGAGCTGGCCGCGCGGCCGGTGCGCTCGGCCGCGGAGCTCGCGCGCCTCGAGGCGCGCGTCGCCGAGCTCCGCGTCGAGGCGCCGCTCGTCGCCGACGAGTCGGTCGACGTCGTGATCTCCGACTGCGTGCTGAACCTCGTGCGCCCGGAGGACAAGCAGCGGCTCTTCGCCGAGATCCACCGCGTGCTCAAGCGCGGCGGGCGCGCGATCATCTCCGACATCGTGAGCGACGAAGACGTGCCGCTTCACCTGCGGCGAAACCCCGAGCTGTGGACGGGCTGCATCTCCGGCGCGATGCGCGAGGACCGGTTCCTCGCCGCGTTCGAGGAGGCCGGGCTCTACGGAATGACCGTCGTCGAGCGAAAGGAGAAGCCCTGGCGCGTCGTGCAGGGCGTCGAGCTTCGCAGCGTCACCGTCATCGCCTACAAGGGCAAGGAGGGCGCCTGCTGGGATCACCGACAGGCGGTCGTCTACCGCGGGCCGTTCAAGGAGGTGACCGACGACGACGGCCACGTGCTCCGGCGCGGCGTGCGCGTGGCGGTGTGCGAGAAGACGTTCGAGATCTACTCGAAGGCGCCGTACCGCGAGCACCTCGATCTCGTCGAGCCGCGCGTGCCGGTCGAGCCGCTCGAGGCCCGGCCGTTCCCGTGCGGCGTCGGCATGCTCGTGCGCGATCCCAAGGAGACCAAGGGCGAGGGCTTCGTCGAGACCACCGAGGCCAGGCCGGTGTGCACGCCCGGGAGCGGCTGCTGCTGACGCGCTCTCGATTCGACCTTCGACCTTCGACCTTCGACCATGACGGGTTGCCCCCGCGCAGCGATCCTCCTACGAACGGCGCCATGGCCCGCCCGAAGACCGCCGCGCCCGCCGTCGTCGCCAACCGCTCCCCCCGCGAGATCGAGGGGCAGCTCGTCGTCCCCGCGGGCGCTCGGTTCGCGCTCGTCGTCTCGCGCTTCAACCACTTCATCGTCGATCGGCTGGTCGAGGGCGCGCTCGACGCGCTCCGGCGCCACGGCGGCGACATGGGCGAGGTGACCATCGTGCGCGTGCCCGGCGCCTGGGAGATGCCGCTCGCCGCCTCGGCGATCGTCCGCGCCAAGAGCGCCGACGCCGTGATCGGCCTCGGCTGCGTCATCCGCGGCTCGACCCCGCACTTCGACTACGTCGCCGCCGAGGTCACCAAGGGCCTCGCCCACCTCTCGCTCGACACCGGCGTCCCGGTGGTGCTCGGCGTGCTCACCACCGACACCATCGAGCAGGCGATCGAGCGCGCCGGCACCAAGGCCGGCAACAAGGGCTGGGACTCGGCCGTCTCCGCGATCGAGATGGTCTCGCTGCTGCGCGGTCTTCGCGGCTGATCACATCCCGCAGCGCGAGACCACGCCCGCGCACACCGCGCTCTTGCCGCGGATCACCAGATCGAGCGCGAAGGCACCCGGCGCGCCCTTGTCCATCGCCAGGCGGCCGATCACGGTCACCGTCTTGCCGACGTGCGGCGACCAGTCGAGCCGCACGACGTTCTCCACGCGCACGACGCCGCCGTCGGACAGCTTCACCGTCGCGTCGGCGCGGCTGGTGGTGGCGGTCGGCTTCAGCGCCTCGAGCGTCCCCACGATCTGCACCCAGCGGTCGACGCGCGGCGCGCTCATCGGCGTGGTCGACGCGACGGGCGGCGCCGGGATCTCGTCGGGCGGCCCCATCGTCTGACCGGGGGCGAGCTCGATTCGCTCGGGCTGGATGTGCGGCGCGAGCAGCGCCTGGATCTTCGTGTCGGGCGGTCCGGCGGTGATCACGCCGGTGACGCGCACGCGGCGGTCGGCGAACCCGAGCTCGTCGGCCACCGCGCCGTACCAGCGCGACACGCGCGTGCCGTCGGCGAGGACGATCCAGGTGAGGTGTCCGCCCTTGCCCTGCGCGATGGGATCGATCTCGTAGAGACCCTCCACCACGACGCGGCGGCCGCCGTTGGCCGCGATGTCGCCGAGCACGCGCACGGTGGGGAGCGCCTCGGGCGTCTCGGCGATCGCGTCGCGCGCCTCGCCGGGCACCGCCACCGCGGCCGGCGGCTCGCGGCGACCGCACCCCGCGCCCGCGCCTCCCGCTGCGACAAGGGCGAGGAGCACGAGCGCGCGCATCTGCGCAGCGTATCAGCCGCGGCCCGTCCCGTCGGGGCCGACGAACCGTCGCGGCTCGGCCGCTTCGGTGTCCCACGCGAGCAGGTCGGCGACCGGTCCGTCCTCGCCGCGGCGGATCACCAGGTGCGTGCGCGGCGCGCGCCACACGTGGCTCGGGTCGTCGGGCTCCTCCTCGGCCCACGCGCCGACGTTGATGTACGTCGTCGAGGACCCCGCGACCTTGGCCTGCGCGGGGATGTGGGTGTGCCCCATCACCACGAACGCCACCGGGAAGAGCTTCGCGAGGTGCGCGGCGCGCTCGGCGAGCGCGTCGGTCGGGTCGATCTGCCGCGCGCGCGTGAGCTGCCGGTGCGCGAGCACCCACCCGACGACGATCGACGCGGGGAGCATCCAGGTGTGGTTGCCGTGGCGCGCCGCGACGGCGCCGGCGACGACCAGCGCGAGCGTGCAGAGCAGCCCGAGCGCCATCCGATCGATCAACACGCTGCCGAGGATGCCGCGGATCGATCGCGTGATCGGCGGCGTCTGCAGCGCGGCCAGGGCGCGCAGCCGGTCGGCGCCGATGCGCGTCGCCTCTGCCAGGAGCGCCACGCGCCGCTCGTGCTCTTCGCGGAGCGCCGCGGCGGCCTCGACGAAGTGCTCGCGACGCAGCCGCAGGAGCTCGAGGACGGCGCCGACGAAGCGCACGAGCAGCCTCCACATGCCGCCGAAGCCGAGCCGCATGCCCATCGCGACGTAATCGAAGAGGCCGAACGCCTCGTGTCCGTGCTCGCGCATGCCGCGCGTCGGTCGCACGACGCGACGCAGCAGCACCTCGCTGAAGCCCCGCATGATCCGCCGCGGGTCGAGCGGCGAATTGGGCGCCATCACGTGGTCGGTCGCGCAGTACGCGTCGTACTGGTGCCCGTGCTCGATGTAGGCGACGCCGTCGACGTAGAAGAACCACGGCTGGAACGCGACGCGCGCGTCGAAGGCCGCGTCGTGCAGGCCCGCAGCCTCGGCGTGGCCGCGGAGGATCTCGCGGAGCTCGTCCTTCACGCCGTCCCAGTGCAGCTCGAGATCGTGGTTGCCGTGCACCAGGGTGAGCGCGTGGCCGTGACCGACGAACTCAGCCATCGCCGCGAAGACGTCGACGTGACGCGCGGCGACGTGACGCAGCTTGGCGCGCGCGTGGTCCTCGGCGTTGCCGAGGCCGTACTGTTGCTCGTCTTCGTTGGGCGGCGTCGACAGGGCCTCGCCCTCGACGCGCACGGTCATGCCGATGAAATCGATGAGATCGCCCGCGACGACGAGGCGCCAACGGCCATCGGGCGCGGGCGCCTCGCGGTAGTGCCGAAGCAGACGGACGAGGTCTTCGTCGACGGCGCGTGCGCGGCGGATGCGGTCCTCGGGCGGGGTGAGGTCGTTCAGATCGCTCCCGAGGTGCACGTCCGACAGCACGAGGAGCGACTCGCCGGGGGCGGCGGTCGTCGGAGCGACGTGCTCGGGCAGGGGGCGTATGGACGGAGGCACTCGACGTTGACTGGGTTCACGATCCGTACCGCACAGCGGTCACCGCGCGGAGTGCACGGTGGTGCACGCGAACGGCTGTCTTAGCGATGCGCCCGCGCACGCAGCGGTTGCTGCAGCGACATCACTGTCAGGGGTCGTCAAAGGGATGTCACGGCGGGTCGCGCGCGTCCGTGTCGCGTTGGTCACGTCTCCGTCACGAGCGGGTCCTTCGGTAACGCCCGGGGTCCGCTATTCTCCCCCCGTGATCGATCCCGTCCTCGCCGCCTGGGGCCTCGACGCGCGAATCGTCGCCGCGGCGGGTGAGCTGTCGCGGCGCGTCGCCGCGCCTCTTCACGCGCGCAGCGGCACACTGCTCGCGCGCGTCATCAGCGAAGATCGACTCGGCTACGAGCTGATCACCGCGCGCGGCGAGCTGCGCGCCGTGCTCCCGGGGCGCATGCGACGCGCCGCGGCGGCGGGCGAGATCGATCGCCCGTCCGTCGGCGACTGGATCGTGGTCGAGGATCGACCCGGTGTGGACGGGCTGCCCGTGCTCGGCGTCGTGCCGCGCCGCACCAAGCTGTCGCGCAAGGCGTCGGGGCGCGAGGCCGTCGAGCAGATCGTCGGCGCGAACGTCGACGTCGCGTTCCTCGTGACGGCGCTCGACGGCGACTTCAGCGCGCGTCGCCTCGAGCGCTACCGCGCCGTGTGCGAGGAGGGCGGCGTGAAGCCCGTCGTCGTCGTGACCAAGATCGATCGGGTCGCCGACACGGCCGATGCGGTCGCCGAGGTGCATCGCGCCTTGCCCGGCGTGCCGCTCGTGCTCGTCAGCAACGTCACGGGCGCGGGCCTCGACGCGCTCGACGCATGGCTGACGCCCGGTCTGACCGTGGCCGCGCTCGGCTCGTCCGGCGTCGGCAAGTCGACGCTGATCAACCGCTGGATCGACGCGCCGCAGGCGACGCGCGCGCTCGACGCGCACGGGCTCGGGCGGCACACCACGACCGCGCGCGCGTTGTTCCGCACGGCCAAGGGGGCGTTGCTGATGGACACGCCGGGGATGCGCGAGCTGGCGCTGTGGGAGGCCGACGGGGGGCTGCGTACCACCTTCGCGGAGCTCGAGGCGGTCGCCGCGCGCTGCAAGTTCCGCGACTGCTCGCACCAGGGGGAGCCCGGCTGCGCCATCCAGGCGGCGCTCGACGAGGGGACCATCGCCGGGGACCGCGTCGACGCCTGGTCCAAGCTGCGGGGAGAGCTCGCCGGGACCGATCGCCGCACCCGCCGCGCCGAGCGCACCCTGTCGCGCGCCGTGCGGGCCGTGTCGAAGGACAAGAGACGCTGAACGGGGGTTCCGTTCAGGGAGGCTTCTTGGTATGTTCCGCGCGCCCATGAAGCAGGAAACCCGCGCGAGCATCGGTCGTACGACCCGCGTCGTCGGCCGCCTGACAGGCGACGGCGACCTCCTCGTCGAAGGAAAGGTCGAGGGCGAGCTCTCGCTCCGCGGCCACGTCGAGGTGGCCGAAGGCGGGGTCGTCACCGCCCCCGTCGACGCCGGCGACCTCACGGTCGACGGCACCGTCGACGGAGACGTGGTCGCGCGCGGCGCGGTCGTGCTCAGGCCGACCGGCACGCTGCGCGGCGCCATCCGGGCGTCCCGCGTCGCCGTCGAGGAGGGCGCGCGCTTCACCGGCCGAATCGAGATGGACGTCGAGCTCCCGGCGGAGCTCGCAGGTGCGCCCACGGCGGCGACGACCGAGACGCGTCGCGCGTCGAGCAAGCGAGGTTGAGATGGCGAGCACGGTGATCGGAGCAGGGATCGTGATCGAGGGCGAGGTCGTCACCGAGGAGGACATCGCCATCCACGGCGTGCTCCGCGGTCGCATCGAGTCGAAGGACGCGGTCGCCATCGAGCAGGGCGCGACGGTCGAGGCCGACGTGACCGGGTCGGAGGTCTCCGTTGCCGGTCAGCTGACCGGCAACGTCAACGCCAGCGATCGCGTCGTCATCGCGACCGGCGCGCGCATGGTCGGCGACGTCAAGGCCGCGCGCTTCACGATCCAAGACGGCGCCCAGTTCAAGGGCCACGTCGACATGGAAGTCTGACCCATGGCCCCCCATCGAACCGAGAGCGTCGTCGGCGAGAGCGTCTCCGTCACGGGCCGCATCACCGGCGACGGCGATCTCGAGGTCCGCGGTCGCGTCGACGGCGAGGTCGACGTGCGCGGCGATCTGACCATCGCCGACGGCGCGGTGCTCCGCGCGGCGCTCGCCGGCGCGCGCGTCACCATCCGCGGCGCCGTCCTCGGCGACGTGACCGGCACCGACGCGATCTTCCTCGACGCGTCCGCCCGCGTCGTCGGCAACCTGCGGGCCCCGCGCATCTCCATCGCGCTCGGCGCGCAGGTGCGTGGCGATCTCGACATGGGCGAGGTCATCGCCGGCGAGCGTCCCGCCGCGCGTCCGGCGCAGCGTCCCGCCGCGCAGCCCGCGGCGCGCCCTGCGGCACGTGCGCCGCTCCCGCCGGCCCGCCCGGTCGCGATGCCGCGCCAGAACCCGGCGCCGATCGCGATCGCAGCGCCCCCCCCGGCGCCTTCGGCCGCGCCGCGCACGCCGCCCGAGCCCGTCGTCCCCGCCATCAAGAAGGGCGCCAAGGCGGCGAAGAAGAAGGCCTGACGTGGCGTCGAACGATCGCGCGCGCCTGCTCGCGCTGCTCGTCGACCGCTCCTACGCCAAGCGCGACGTGGTGCTCGCCAGCGGGCGCCGCAGCGATTTCTTCATCGACTGCAAGCAGGCGGTGCTCACCGCCGAGGGCCACGCGCTCGTCGGCAGCGTCATGCTCGACGCGCTCGGCGCCCTCACGCCTGCGCCGGTCGCCGTCGCCGGCGTCGAGCTCGGCGGGTGCCCGTTGGCCAGCGCCGTCGCGCTCGTGTCGTTCCAACAGGGCCGACCGCTCGACGCCATCTACGTGCGCAAGGAGGCCAAAGAGCACGGCTCGGCGCGGCAGCTCGAGGGCAATACCCGCCTGCCGCCCGGCAGCGCCGTGGTCATCCTCGAAGACGTCGTGACGACCGGCGGGTCGACCTTGAAGTGCGCCGAGAAGCTCCGCGCCGCCGGCTACGCGATCTCCGGCGTGGTCGCGCTCGTCGACCGCTCCGAGGGCGGCCGTGACGCGATCGAAGCGGCTGGGCTCGCGCTCGTGACGTGCTTCACGAGGAATGATTTTCCTCATTGAATCTTTCCGCGGTCTGGTGGGCTCCCACGCTGCGGAGGTCCCCACGATGTGTCGACGAGTCACGTGTCCCCAGTGTGAGAAGCCCACGTTCGCCGGGTGCGGCATGCACGTCGAGCAGGTGCTCGGCGACGTCCCCCGCGACAAGCGCTGTCGCTGCAACGAGCCGACCGAGCACCGGCCGTCGAACGGCGGCGACGCCAGGCCCTGGTGGAAGCTCGGTAGCTGACAACGTCGCCGCAATTGCGGGCAGTCGGCTCGTGTCCGGCCGCGCGGACCGGGTCATCAGTCGTCAGTCTTCAGTCGTCAGCGCGCGACGAGAATCCTCTTCTTCGGTGGGCTGATGACTGACGACTGACGACTGACGACCAGGTCGACACGGCGACAGGCACGGCCTTGTCCCGCAAGAGGCTGATCACGCGCACGGGTAGGTGCCGAACACCCGGAGCGAGTGCGCGGCGTCGGCCAGCGCGCCGAGCGCGGCCTCGAGCGGATCGCCCGGCGCGCTGACGACGTCCGCGTAGAAGGCGTACTCGAACGGCCGGCCGGGCAGCGGGCGACTCTCGATGCGGGTCAGGTCGATCGCGCGATCGGAGAAGGCGCGAAGCGCCGCGCAGAGCGAGCCCGGGCGATGCGCGAGCGTGAAGACCAGCGTGGTCTTGCGCGGGCCGGAGCCGAGCGAGGGCGCCTCGTCGCCGCGACCGACCAGGAGGAAGCGGGTCCAGTTCTCGCGGTGATCCTCCACGTCCTCCGCGAGCACGGCGCCGCCGTACCGCTGCGCGGCGCGACGCGAGCCGATGGCCGCCTCCTCGACGCTGCCCTTGGCGACCACGTCCGCGATCGCGCCGGCCGTGTTGTACGCCGCGACCGGCTCGATCGCCGGGTGCTCGCGGAAGAACCGCTCGCACTGAGCGAGCGCGATCGGGTGCGAGAGCACGCGGCGCAGCCCGTCGATCGTGGCGCCCGGCACCGAGACGAGCACGTGCGACACGCGCACCGTCGTCTCGCCGAGGATCCGTACGTCCTTGCGACCGAGCAGGTCGTAGACCGCCTGCACCGAGCCGGCGAGGGTGTTCTCGATGGGGAGCACGCCGAAGCGCGTGCGGCCGCTCGCGACGGCGTCGCACACCTCGTCGAACGTGGCCACCGGCACGCGCAGGGCGGCCTCGCCGCGCAGCGCGATCGCCGCCTCCTCCGAGAAGGCCCCCGGTACGCCCTGATACGCGATCTCGTCCATGGCATCGGCTCCGGCCGCCAGTGTACTGCCCGAAAGCACTCGGGCGCGCCTGTCAGTCGGCGCACTGGTGCCGGACCGGATCGCAGCGCTTGGGGGCGCAGTGCGCGTCGGTCGTGCAGCGCACGCAGGCGCCATCGAGGCAGTAGGGCTCGTCCCCGTCGCAGTCGAAGGCGCCGAGGCACTCGACGCAAAGGCGCAGCGTCGGGCTGCAGCGCGGGCGATCGCTGATGCGCTCGCAGCTCTCCTCGGTGCAAGCGCATGCGCCGCGCGCGCCGTCGCACACCGGCAGCTCGGTGGTGCACGTGCCGCCGGTGTCGCCGCCGCAGCGCGGTCGGCAGCGGCGCGTCGTCGGATCGCACATCTCGTCCGGTTCGCAGTCGGCGTTGGCGCGGCACTCCACGCAGCGGTGCGACACGAGATCGCAGCGATTCTGGTCGCCCGAGGTGCAGTGGCGATCTTCGGCGCAGGGGACGCAGGCGCCGCTCGACGGATCGCAGTGCAGCGTGGAGAACGGGCAATCGGTGTCGGTGCGGCAGCCGGCGCCGTCGGCCGGAGCGTCACCGGGAGCGGCCGCGTCCGTCGGATCGGCGGCGAACCGGAGCTCGCCGTCGCAGGCGGCGATCAGGAGGGCCATCACGACCAGACCTCGGCGCACGGTGCGATCGTACCCCGAGATCCGTTCTCACAGGCCCTCTTCACAGCCGCAAGCGCACGCCGAGCAGCACGATGCCGCGGGCGCGCGGGATGGTGGCGACCGACTCGCTGCCGACGACCACGTGCGTCTCGCCGGTCGCGAGCTCGATGCCCGCCGCGCCGAACACCGAGACGCGTGGTCCGAGGCGGAGCGACGCTTCGCCGAGCAGATCCGCCGCCCCGACGAAGCGACCGCGCGCCACGTGCGCGCCGTCCGACGCCTTTCGCGTCACCGAGTGGTGGAGCAGCAGCGCGTCGACCTGCACGGCGACGTCGAGCGCGCCCACGCGCGCCGCGTGCACCGACACGCCGCCGGAGAGCCGCGTCGTCGAGGTGCTCGCCCGCGCCTCGTCCATCTCGCCGAAACGCACGCCGCCGCCGAGGCGCAGCGCGAACGACTCGGGGACGGCGAGCCGCGCGGCGAGCTCACCGCCGGCGCCGTTGGCGACGCCGACGAACCCGAACGTGCCGAGCGCCGCCGCGTCGAGCTCGAATCGCGGCGCGGGCGGTCGCGTCCGCGTGGGCGTCGTCGGTGCGGTGGGCGCCGGCGTCGCCGCGAGCTCCGTCGGCCTCTCCGGCTTCTTCGGCTCCGACGGCTCGGGGCGCTCCACCGGCACCATCGTCGAGATGGCCAGACCGACCGCGCGGCCGCGCTCGGTCGGCGCGTCGGCCGAGCCGAAGGAGAGATCGCGATCGGTCCACGCGGGCTGCGAGAAGACGCGGACGTGCAGGTGCGCCTTCCCGCCGTCGCCTTGGGCGGCAGGCCAGGTCACCTGCACCACGGCGTCGGCGTGCACCTGCGCACCCACCTTGCTCGCCTGCTCGTCCGTGGCGGGGGCGGGGACCTCCTGCACGAGCACTACCGCCGATCCGAGCGCGGCCCGAGCCGTGGTGACCATCGTCTGCGTCGCGGGGGAGCCTGCGTCGGACGCGACGATCAGGATCACCACGACGACGGGAGCGGCCATGCGTCGCGAGTCTACTCCGCCGGCCGGCACCCGACGGGAGCAGGTGCCTGATCCGCCGGCCGGCAGGGTACGATTCGTTCGTGGGTGAGCAGGCGCGCGTCCGTCCGGCCTTGCGGCTGGTCCGTCCCGACGAGGAGGCAGGCGCGCCCGCGCTGCCGCCGGCGCGCCCTGCGTTGGACGACGCGGAGATCCTCGCCGCCGTACGCCGGGGCGACCCGTCGGCCGCGGGCGCCCTGCACGACCGCGTGCGGCCGCTCGTCGATCGCACGATCGCGCGGCTGCTCGGGGGGCGCGCCTCCGATCACGACGACCTGGTCCAGACGGCGGTCATCGCGCTGGTCGGATCGATGGATCGCTACCGCGCCGACTGCTCCCTCGACACGTGGACCGCGCGCGTGACCGCGCACACGGTGTTCAATGCGCTCCGTCGGCGCAAATTGGAGCGGCGCATCTTCGACTGCGAGTCGGAGCCCGAGCTCGTGTCGCGCCGCGATCCGCACGACGAGGTCAGCGATCGCGCCACGCTGCGGCGGGTCCGCGCGCATCTCGAGGCGATGGATCCCGTCAAGGCGTGGACGTTGATGCTCCACGACGTCGAGGGCTACGACCTCCGCGAGATCGCGGAGATCACCGAGGTCTCGGTGGCCGCCGCGCAGACGCGCCTCGTGCGCGGGCGTCGCGACCTGCACGAGCGCATCCAGGCGGACCCGGTCCTGGCCGAGCTGCTGGTCGCACGCGGGAGGAAACCATGATCGATCGTCCGCCGCTGGCGCGTGCAGCCACCGACCGGCTCGCCTCGGCGGAGCCGAAGATCGCCGCGCCCTCCGCCTCGGCGCGCGACGCCGCGGTCGCCGCGATCGCGCAGGCCATCGTCGCGTCGGCGCGCGCGCGGCGTCGGCGCAGGATCGCGTGGGCGGCGGCGGCCGTCGCGGCGAGCGTGGCCGCGCTCGCGTCCGCGCCTCTGCTCTCGCGCGGGACGCGGGCCACGGAGGTGGTGGCGCAAGGCGGAGACGGCGTGATGCTGTCGCACGCAGGCGCGGTCGCGCCCCTTGGCGCAGGGATCGCGCTCGCCGGCGGCGATCGCGTCCACGTGCCGCACGGCGCGACGGCGACGCTCTCCTTGTCGACCGGCACGCGCGTCGACGTCGAGGGCGGGAGCGATCTCGCGCTCGTCGCCAAGGACAGCGATCAGATCTTCTCGGTGGACGGCGGGGCGACGCGGTTCACGGTCGCGAAGGTCGAGGCAGGTCGGCGCTTCGTGGTGCGCACGGCCGACGCGGAGGTCGAGGTGCGGGGCACGGCGTTCCGCGTCGCCGCGGGCCAGCCTGCCTGCGAGGGCACGACGACGCGCGTGTGGGTGAGCGAAGGCAAGGTGGTCGTGCGACGAAATGGCCACGAATGGCCGGTCGGCGCGGGGGCCGGCTGGCCGCTCGGCTGCGCGGAGACGGCGGCCTCGACCGTGGCGGTCCCGCCGGAGTCGCCGCCTGCCGCGGTCGTTCCTTCCGCTCACGCGCCCGCAACGGTTGCACCGCCCGCAGCGCCTGCGACCCAGCCCCCCCCGACGAAGGAGACGAAGGAAACGAAGGAAACGAAGGAGGCCAAGGAGGCGAAGGCGGCCTCGGATCTCGCGGCGCAGAACGATGTGTTCGCCGAGGCGACCGCCAGGAAGCGCGGCGGCGATCGCGCGGGCGCCGTCGCGGCCTACGAGCGATTGCTCGCGAAATGGCCTTCCGGCCCGCTCGCCGAGACGGCCGCGATCGAACGGATGCGGCTGCTGCAAGGCGCATCGCGGCGCGACGCCGCGAAGTCGTACCTCGCCCGTTGGCCGAACGGCTCGGCCCGCGCGGAAGCCCAGGCGTTCGCGGCCGAGCCCTGAGCGTCGCAGAGTCCGCGGGCCCTGCGCAGACTCCGCGCGTCGCACCAGGCGCCGCCGCACCGATGGCACCTCGGATCACGCAGCGCGTCGCGTGCGACCCTCCATGACGCGAATTGGCCGTTTTCGACCAATTGGCTGCGCTCGCCGCCGTCGGGGCCGGCGCGAACCATGCGGGCAACGGCAGTCCTTGCACCGCCGATACGCTCGCTCTTGCCGCGGCATGCTGGTTGCTGGGTCAGCGACGGCATGGAACGGACCCTATCGGCGTGGCCCCGGTACCTCGAGGGGTTCCCGCGTGAGAGCGGCATCCGTAGGGCGATCCTCACGTCGCGCGACAAGTCGGGCGTCGAGTCCAGCCGAGATGGCGCGAGCGCCGCGGCGCCGCGCCGCGTCGACAGCTTGGAGCTCGCCACGCGAAAGGCGCAGAGCGCCGCGTTGCTCGACGTCGCCACGCCCCACCTCGAGTGGATCTCGGCCTACCTCGGTCAGAAGCCGCACGTGGTCTATCTCGTGGACTTCGAGGGGATCATCCTCTGGTCCACCGGCATGCGCGAGATGCTCGAGTCGGCGCCGCTCGCTCCGGGATACGACTGGAGCGAGGCGGTGATGGGCACCAACGGCGCGGGCACCGCGCTGGCCAGCGGCAACGCCATCGCGATCGTCGGCGACGAGCACTTCGATCGCTGGGGCGGCTGCGCGTGCACCGCCGCGCCGATCCGCGGGCCGAACGGGCAGATCCTCGGCGCCATCGACGTGAGCACCGGGACCGACGACGCCACGCCCGAGCGCCTCGCGATCGTCTCGCACGTCGCGTGGGCCATCGAGCGCGAGCTGGTCACGATGATCCTGCGCGACCGGCTGCACTCGCACGAGCGACTGCGTCGCGTCGTCCAGGCCGCGGTGCAGAACCTCCCGAACGCCATCCTCATCGCCTCGTCCGATCGCACGTTCGTGTGCGCGAGCCGCGGCGCCGAGGCGCTCCTCGACGAGCGCGGCATCGGCCTCGACCTGCGCGCGATCTCCATCCGCCCGCCCGACGGCCCGAATGTGACGCTCGACGAGATCGTCGAACGTTCGCGCAAGGGCGAGCACGTCGAGCTGTGCGGCGAGTGCATCTGCGGCGACATGCCGTCGGCGCTGAGCGTCCGCGCGAGCCCGCTCTGGGACGGCGCGCAGATCGTCGGCGTCATCATCGCGTTCGATCGGGCGTTCGATGGACCGTTCGATGGGCCGTTCGACGAGGGCAGCGGTCCGGCCGACGAAGAGGCCGGGCCCTGCAGCTGTCGCCGCTCCGGCGCCCGCTCGACGCGCATCGCCTGAGCGCGCCTCTTGTGGACACGCGGCTCCGCCTCTACGAAGCGCGGTGATGAACGAGGAACGTCTGCAGAAGATCCTCGCCCGTGGCGGCCTCGCCTCCCGGCGAGCCGCCGAGCAGCTCATTCGCGACGGCCACGTGCGCGTGAACGGACGCGTGGTCACCGAGCTCGGCTCGAAGGCCGACCCGCGCAAGGACAAGATCGAGGTCGACGGCAAGCGCGTCGTCGCCGAGCACCCGATGTACTTCGTGCTCCACAAGCCGCGCGGCTTCGTCACGACCATGGCCGATCCCGAGGGGCGGCCGACCATCCGCGATCTGCTGAGGCCGCACGGCATCTCCGCGCGGGTGTTCCCCGTCGGCCGGCTCGACTTCAACACCAGCGGCGTGCTCCTGCTCACCAACGACGGCGAGTTCGCCGACGGCATGCTGCACCCGCGCCGCGCGGTGCCGAAGACCTACGTCGTGAAGGTGCAGGGGCTGATGGAGCCGAAGGACCTCGATCGCTGGCGCGAGGGCGTGCAGCTCGAGGACGGGCGCACGCTGCCCGCCGAGGCCTTCGTCATCCGTCACGAGACCGACAAGACCTGGTTCCAGATCACCATCCGCGAGGGGCGCAACCAGCAGATCCGCCGCATGGGCGACGCGACCGGGTTCCGCGTCATGCGCCTCGCCCGCGTCTCCTTCGCCGGCGTCACGAGCGACGGCGTCAAGCCGGGCGATCTCCGTCCGCTCACCTACGACGAGCTCGTCGAGCTGAAGAAGCAGTACGGCGTGCCGCGCAAGCCGGGCGTCGCGCGCGAGCCGATCCCCGGGTTCGAGCGCCGGCCGCGCGCCGGCGTGGTGGCCCGGCGGGTGGCCATGCGCGATCGCGAGGAGCGCAAGGCCGCGTCAACCGCCGCCGCGTCGACGGCCGCCGCGCCCGAGCCCCGGGCGCGCGACGATCAGCGCAAGGGCAAGGAGCAGCGCGGCGGGCGTGCCGGTGCGCGCGCCGGTCGTCCGGCACGCGCATCCCGCTCCCGCTGAAGGCGGGTCGGCCTTCGGGCTCGTGTCGACGGCTGCATCGTCGAGGGAGGCGTCGCTGCCGGCGTCGCCGAGCGGAGCCGCTCCTTCGGGCAGGCAGAACGCGCCGTCCGCGGTGTCGACGCAGATCATCCCGACGCCGCAGCGATCGCCGCCGTCGCCCGTGCAGGGACGCGCGCAGCGCGGACCGACCGTGGTGGCCACGCACGCCGCGGAGTCGCCGGCGCCCTCGCACGGCCGCGCCTCGAGCGCGCACGGCCCGCCGGCGACGCCTTCTTCGCCCGGGCGCTCGCACGTGAAGCCGACGCACGTCCACGGCGCAGGGCAGGCCGACTCCGCGCAGCCCCGCGCGCCGGCCGTGGGCGCCGGATAGAGCGCGCACGCGGCGTCGACGTCGTCGCGCTCGAGCGATCGCGCCGCGATCCCGCTCGGCAGGCCGGGGTTCATCGTCGCGCGCGTCTCTGCGCTGTGCCCGACGCCGAGCACGTGCCCGAGCTCGTGGGTGAGGATCGCCTGGAGATCGATCTTGCCGGCGACCGCGCCGACCGCGAACTCGAAGTCGCGGGCGTTGAGGTGCACGTCGGCTTCGACCACGCGCCCGCCGAGCGTGTAGAGGACGGTGTGGCCGGCCGCGCCGGTCGCGAGCGGCGGCGACCAGTCGGTGAAGTGGACGATCACGTCGTTCTTACCGTCGTTCGCCTCGCTGCCCGTGAGCGCGCGCGTCGGCGCCACGGCGAACCCCGCGGCGGTGCACGCGGGCAGCGACCACGGCCGCGCGGAGACGTCGAGCAGCGCGGCGAGGTCGACCTCGACGCCGGGCGGACCCGAGCCGGCGAACGCGATGCCGACCGGCAGATCCTCGGCGCGCCACGTGGCGGCGGGCGTGAGGTACGAGGTCCACGCGGTGCCGGGCGTGAACGCCGGGCCGCCGTCGAGCGCGATGACGATCGGCGGCGGGAGGAGCATCGTCCCGAGTGTAGCCTCGGAGATCAGCCGCGGCGGAGCGGTATGGGTTCGAGGCCTTCGAGCGTGCGCAGGACCACCTGCTCGCCCGCCGGATCGACGGTGTCGACGTAGGCATCGACCAGCGGGATCTCGAAGCGCCCGCGGTTCGTGGTCACCAACAGGATGTCGACGCTCGGGTAGCTCGTGAACGAGTCGACGCGGCCGACCGTCGCCCCGTCGAGCACCGCGGCGGCGCCGATGATGTCGGAGGCGTAGAACTCGCCCTCCTCGAGGGCGGGGAAGTCGCCGCGGCGCGCGCAGAGGTGGGCGCCGCGGACGTCGTCGGCGGCGTCGCGGTCGTCGACCCCGTGCAGCTTGAGCAGGATGGCGTCGTTGCCGGCGCGGGCGTCGTCGATGGACACCTCGTGCTCCTCGCCCTGGCGTTCGCCCTCGACGAACCGGACGAGCACCTCGTCGAGCTCGAGGAGCAGGTCGCTGTCGCGGTTGAAGGGATGCGCGCGGACCTCGCCGCGCACGCCGTGCGGCCGTCCGACGACGGCGAGCGGCACCCATTCGTGATCGGCGGGGCGGGGCATGGGAGTCAGTGACTGGCAGCGACCTGTGGGCTCTGTCTTCGTAGGTCGAAGGTCGAAAGTCAAATGTCGAAGGCCGCCTCGCCGCTCGTGCCTCGGGAGCGTGAGTCGGCAGTCGTGGAGCGACGGACCCCGGGGCTTGAAAGTACCGTTTCGTGCGGAGCTCGAGTCCCCAGCCTGAAGGCTGGGGCAGGGCGCGTCTCGGCCGAAGCCCGCCACGGCGGGCTCCGACTCCCGGCCTTCTCGCACGGCGCGCACGCGTCGACCGTCCAAAGGAGCCCGCCGGATGGCGGGCTTCGGCTGGCTCGACCCGCAACAAAAGGCTTGCGCGGCCCATCCGGGTCACGGGGGCCGCGCGCAACGTCAAGACTGACGACTCAGAGACTGTGAATCATTCGTCGAGCTTGGTCGAAGGTCGAAAGGTCGAAGGTCGAACCAGGGGCGGAGCCCCTGGAACCCCGCGGAACCGGATGGGAAACGGGCTCTCGCTTCGACCTTCGACCTTCGACCAGCCCGCACGACCTCTCGGCAGCCAAGCCGGCCAGAGCGTCCCACGGGGCCCGCGGGCCTGCCTTCGACCTTCGACCGGCCGACAAAAACGCCGACGCGGCCCGTCCGGTCCGGGGGCCGCGCGAGGCGTCTCAGGCTGACGACTGACGACTCAGTCGAGGATGTCGAGGTGCACCCGGCGGCCGACCTTCGCGGACGCGGCGCTCAGCACGACGCGCATCGCCTCGGCGGTCTTTCCGGACTTCCCGATGACCTTGCCGATGTCGTCGCGGGCGACGCGGAGCTCGACGACGGAGCTGCCTCCGTCGCTCGCGAACTCCTCGACCTCGACCGTATCGGGCTTGTCGACCAGCGCGCGCGCCATGACGGCGACGAGCTCGGTGAGCTGCGTGCTCGGCATGGTCGGGCTCAGACGGTCGCGGCGGCGGCCGCGGCGGCCTTCGCCTGCTTCTTGAGGACGGCCGCGACGGTCTCGGTGACCTGCGCGCCGCGGCCCTGCCAGAAGGCGAGGCGATCGTTCTTGATCGTGATGACGCCCTCTCCGCGGCGCGGGTCGAACGTGCCGATCGACTCGAGGAAGCGGCCACCGCGCGCTGCGCGCTGATCGGCGACGACGATGCGGTAGAACGGAGCCTTCTTGGTGCCGGCGCGAGCCAGACGGATGCGGACCATCGGAGAACGACCTCGAGCGTGAATTCGACCCCCAGAATGGGGATCGAGGAAAGGGGGCGGCAGTGTACGAAAAACCGCGCGTCGGTCAAGCACGACCTGCACGGGCGGTCCGTGCTAACCCTCGTGCAGGGCGTTCGCCCGTCTGGTGCATCCAAGGGGGGGAGTGACCATGGGCCCGGGGAGCCGGGCGGGTAGCAGGGCAGCGCGTGACCATCCTCCGTTCCGAGATCGTCGAACAGCACATCGACCGGGCGACCGGGCGGTCGGGCCGGTTCGTCAAAGAGGTCGTGCTGGTTCGGGGCGAGGTCCCGCTGAGCATGGTCCGCAAGAGGAGCGCCAGCGGGCGATCCGATCGGGCGACCGTGCTGCTGGTCCACGGCTACGGGCAGAACCGATACGCGTGGCACCTGCCGTCGCGGTCGTTCGTGAACCACCTCGCGCACGCCGGCTTCGACGTCTTCAACCTCGACCTGCGGGGCCAAGGCCGGTCGCGGCATTTCGGCGCGCCTCGTCCGTCGGTCCTCGCCGAATACATCGAGGAGGATCTCCCGCGCGCGTTCGAGGAGGTTCGTCGGCTGGCCGGCCGCGACGACATGTTCCTCGTCGGCCACTCGCTCGGTGGGCTCGTCTCCTACGCCGCGGCGCCGTTCGCGTCGCAGTTCCTCCGCGGCCTGGTCACCATCGGCAGCCCGTTCCACTTCACGCAAGGGTCCACGATCCTCCGCTTCTTCGCGCAGATCGTGGCCACGCTCGACCGCGCCGGGATCCAGATCGGCAACACGAGCCTGCCGCTGCGCATGCTCGGTCGCTCGATGAGCGCGCTGCGCGGCTACCTCGAGAGCCCGCTCTACCCGTTCAAGCTGCGCGGGTGGCACGCCGGAGCGATCGAGCCGGACGTCCTGGCCGAGCACCTCAAGTACGCGTTCGACATCGCGAGCATCCCCGTGATGCTCACCATGTTCCGCTGGTCGAGCGGCGCGTTCGGCGGGAGCGCCGCCTCGAAGGCCGACGGCCTGAGCTACGCAGAGCGCTTCGAGCGTTGCACCATGCCGCTGCTGGTCATCGCCGGCACCGGCGACGATCTCGCCCCGCCCGACTCGGTCGAGCCGGCCTATCTGGTGTCGCGCAGCCCCGACAAGAGCTACCGCGAGCTGCCGCTCGGGCACATCGACCTGCTCGTCGGCCGCGACGCGCCGAAGACCACCTGGCGCATGGTCGAGCGGTGGATCGGCGAGCGCGCCGCCAGGACCCGCGCGGCGGAGCTGCCCGCCGAGCGCCGCAGCCTGACGGGACTGAGCGGTCAGGAAGACATGCCCTGATCGCGGATGGCCGCGCTCGCGCCGGCCGGCGGCGATCCGCTAGAGGGTCGGCGGCCGGGCCGTGTTTCAGGTCGCGACGACCGAGCGCGGAGGTGACGCCTGTGCAACAGGCGGATGTCGAGAATGGTACGAGCGGGCCGCTCGTCCACCGGTTACGATCGAGGGGTCCAGTTCATGTCGGGTTTCGTCCAGCTTCGCCGCGACAAGCGCTCGCCCCAGCGCGACCTCGGCGCGTTCCTGCCCACCTGCCGGGCGGAGATGGACGCGCGCGGCTGGAGCGAGCTCGACGTCCTGATCGTCACCGGCGACGCGTACGTCGACCACCCGTCGTTCGGCGCGGCGATCATCGGCCGCGCGCTCGAGCAGCGAGGACTGCGCGTCGGAGTCGTGGCGCAGCCCCGGTGGGACGTCCCCGACGAGCTGCTGGTGATGGGCGCCCCGCGCCTGTTCGTCGGCGTCACCGCCGGGAACATGGACTCGATGCTCAACCGCCTCACCGCGCAGAAGAAGCTGCGCAGCGAGGACCAGTACTCGCCCGACGGCAAGATCGACAGCCGCCCCAACCGCGCGTCGATCGTCTACGCGAACCTCTGCCGACAGGCGTTCCCCGGCGTGCCGATCGTGCTCGGGGGCATCGAGGCGTCGCTGCGGCGCATCGTCCACTACGACTACTGGGAGGATCACGTCCGCCGCTCGATCCTCCTCGACAGCAAGGCCGACCTGCTGATCTTCGGCATGGGCGAGCGCCCGGTGCGCGAGGTCTCCGAGCGCATGCGCGCGCTCGTCGGCTCGGGCCTGTCTCCGCGCGAGGCGATGAAGTCGCTGCGCGACGTGCGCGGCACCGCGTTCGTCCTTCGCAAGGGGGAGTGGGAGTCGCGCGAGCCCTCGCGCTACGTGCGCGACGGACAGGTGGTGATCCTCCCGCGCTTCGAGGAGCTGCGCGATCTGTCCGGGCCCGAGGCCAAGAGGCGCTTCGCCGAGATGTCGCGCGCCTTCCAGTTCGAGACCAACCCGGGCAACGGGCGTCCGCTCCTGCAGCCGCACGGCCACGAGGCGGTGTACCTCAACCCGCCGGCCTTCCCGCTGACCGAAGCCGAGATGGACGAGCTCTACGACGCGCCCTACACGCGCACGCCGCACTGGTCGTACGGCGGCGCGCGCATCCCCGCGTTCGAGACGATCAAGCACTCCATCGTGACCATGCGCGGCTGCTTCGGCGGGTGCGCGTTCTGCTCGATCACCGAGCACGAGGGGCGCGCCATCCAGTCGCGGAGCGAGGAGTCGATCCTGCGCGAGGTGCGCGCCATGCAGCGCGCCGCCGACGCCATCGGCTTCAAGGGCGTGTTGTCCGACCTCGGCGGTCCGACCGCCAACATGTACAAGATGACCTGCCGGACCGACGAGATCGAGCGCGCGTGCCGCAAGCTCTCCTGCGTCCACCCGGGCATCTGCGAGAACCTCGTCACCGATCACGGGCCGCTCTTGTCGCTGATGAAGCGCGTGCGCGAGGAGCCGGGGATCAAGCGCGTGATGATCGCCTCCGGCGTGCGCTACGATCTCGCCGATCAGGGCGTCCGCGGCGGCAAGTTCATCGAGGACCTGGCGCGCCACCACACCGGGGGTCAGCTCTCGGTCGCCCCCGAGCACAACGAGGATCGGGTGCTGCAGAAGATGAAGAAGCCCGGCATCGGCGCCTACGAGCGCTTCGCCGAGCGCTTCGCCTGCGCCAGCGACGCCGCGGGCAAGGAGCAGTACCTCGTCCCCTACTTCATCAGCGGTCACCCCGGCTCGACGCTCGCCGACATGATCTCGCTCGCGCAGTACCTCAAGGCGCGCGGCATGCGGCCGAGGCAGGTGCAGGATTTCATCCCCACGCCGATGTCGATGGCGACCTCGATGCACGTCACCGGCATCGATCCCTTGACGATGACGGCCGTGCACACGGTGACCGATTTGCGAGAGAAGAAGCTGCACAAGGCGCTGTTGTTGTACTGGGACCAAGAGCACCACGACCTCGCCCGCGAGGCGCTGCGCAAGGCAGGGCGCCTCGATCTGATCGGCACCGGTCCGAGTGCGCTGGTCCCGCCGCCCCCACGCGCGGCCCCCGTGGCGCGCGCGGGGGCGAAAGCCCGGGAGGGACTCCGTGGACGACGCTGACTCCCAGCTGCGTGAGAACGGCGGCGACGGCCGCCCGGCGACGATCTCGTACGCGCCCGAGAGCGGGCGTCTGCGCCCGAGCGACGGCACGCCGGTGCCGGGCGCCGTCGCGACGATGAACAACCCGGCGACCGCGCCCGCTCCGCCGGTGTCGATGCCCACCACCTCGGTGGCGCAGGCCACGAGCCCGGCCACGCCCGAGGCGGCGGCGAGCACGCCGTCGCTCGACGAGCCGCGCCTGTTCATCAACCGCGAGCTCTCGTGGCTCGCGTTCAACGAGCGCGTGCTCGAGGAGGGGCGCAACCCGCAGGTCCCCATCGTCGAGCGCCTGAAGTTCGTCGCCATCGTCGCCTCGAACCTCGACGAGTTCTTCATGGTCCGCGTCGCGGGCCTGAAGCAGCAGCTGTCGGGCGAGATCGACGAGCTGCCGCCCGACGGCATGAGCGTCCCCGACCAGCTCGCGGCGATCTCCCTCAAGGTCCACGCGATCGTCGACAAGCTCTACGCGACGCTGCAGAAGGAGCTGCTGCCGGAGCTCGCGCGCTACGGCACGCGCATCCTGCGCACCGACGAGCTGACCGACGAGCAGCGCAAGGCGCTCGAGGCGAAGTTCTTCAACGACGTCTTCCCCATCCTCACGCCGCTGGCGATCGATCCGGGGCACCCGTTCCCGCACCTGCGCAACAAGAGCATCAACCTCGCGGTGGCCTTCGCGCGCGATCCGCGCGACGAGACCAACCCGGGCCTCGGCGTGGTGCAGGTCCCGAGCGGGATCCCGCGCCTCGTGCCGGTCCCCTCGGCCACGGGCAGGCACTACCTGCTGCTCGAGGACCTCATCGCGCTGCACGTCACCGCCATCTTCCCGATGCAGCGCATCGAGGGCTGCTGGCCGTTCCGCGTCACGCGCAACTGGGACCTCGCGGTCGACGAGGAGGAGGCCGAGGATCTCCTGCAGGTCATCCAGCAGGAGCTCCGCCGGCGCGATCGCGGCAACGCGGTGCGCCTGGCGGTGCAGGAGGCGATGTCGCCGCGGGTGACCTCGTACCTCGTGGGGGCGCTGAAGCTCGACGAGCGCCACGACGTCTACCGTCTGCCCTCGCCGCTGCAGCTCGCCGACATGATGTCGCTCGTGGCCTACAACGAGCTGCGCGAGCTCCGCGACGAGCCGTTCCAGCCGGTGATCACCTCGGCGCTCAAGGACCTGCCCGACAACGACGAGTTCTTCGGCGTGCTCAAGGAGCGCGACGTGCTGCTGCACCAGCCGTACGACTCGTTCGAGTCGGTCGTCGAGTTCGTGCAGCGCGCGGCCGAAGATCCGCAGGTCCTCGCGATCAAGCAGACGCTCTACCGCACGAGCGGCGACTCGCCGATCGTGCGCGCCCTCGCGCGCGCCGCCGAGCAGGGCAAGCAGGTCACCGCGATCGTCGAGCTGAAGGCCCGCTTCGACGAGGAGTCGAACATCCAGTGGGCGCGGGCGCTCGAGGCGGCCGGCGTGCACGTGGTCTACGGCGTCATCGGCCTGAAGACCCACGCCAAGGCGTGCCTGGTCGTGCGGCGCGAGGGCGTGCGGCTCGTCCGCTACGTGCACCTGTCGACCGGCAACTACAACCCGGCGACGGCGCGCCTCTACACCGATCTGTCGCTCCTGACCGCGCGCCCGGAGTTCGGCGAGGACGTCGGCAGCGTGTTCAACCTCTTGACCGGCTACTCGGCCCCGCAGCGGTGGAACGTGGTCGTGGCGGCGCCGCTCGGGTTGCACGAGGCGGTGCTCGGGCTCATCGAGCGCGAGACGCGCAACGCCCGCGAAGGCAAGCCGGCGTCGATCCTCGCCAAGCTCAACGCGCTCGTCGATCTCGACGTCATCAAGGCGCTCTACCGCGCGTCGCAGGCCGGCGTGAAGATCGACCTCCTGGTGCGCGGCATCTGCTGCCTCCGGCCCGGCGTGAAGGGCGTGAGCGAGAACATCCGCGTGCGCGCCACCGTCGATCGCTTCCTCGAGCACTCGCGCGTGCTCGAGGTCGCCAACGCCGGCAGCCCCGAGATCTACGTGAGCTCCGCCGACTGGATGCCCCGCAACTTCCACCGCCGCATCGAGCTGATGTTCCCCATCCTCGACGAGGGGCTGAAGCGGCGCATCCACGAGGAGCTCCTGGTGTTGCAGCTCGCCGACAACACGAAGGCGTGGCAGCTGCGCGCCGACGGCACCTACGAGCGCGTGCCGCGCAGCGAGAAAGACCTGCCGATCCGCAGCCAGGGGCGCTCGATGGAGCTCGCCCGCGAGCGCGCCCGCGCGGCCGAGGTGCAGGTCACCCGCGTGGGCCGCCTGTTCTTCGCGCCCGCGGCGGCGCCTGCGCCGCCCAAGGGTGTGCCGTTCGCGAAGACGCCCCCGAAGCGCAAGTCGCGACGCAACAACAAGCTCGAAGACTGACCTCTCGAGAAGGGAGACATGGAGAGCGCGCTCGGCGCCGCGCGGGCGATCGGCGACGATCGACTGCAGCGGATGCAGACCGGGACGGTCAGCCCCGAGAAGTGGACGCACGGCTCTCGGAGCAGCGCGTGCGCTGGTTCCAGCGCGGCTACGACACCGGTCGCATGGACGACTGCGACACGTTCTCGGCCGCCGAGCTGTGATCGCGCAGTCGCTCGCACCGAGTCGGTGCAAGCTCGCCGACTGCTCCTTCGGCGCATCTACGAGGCGCACGACGCGAAGGGACCGCGCCGTCGAGACCTTCTCGTTCGAGCAGCTCGAGCGCGGCGGCTCCAGCGTGGCGCGGTTCCTCGACGGAGCGCGCGCGGCGCAGCGGCTCCGCGGTCGCGGGTTCGTGCAGACGCACGCGCTCGACGTCGACGAGAGCGGCGCGCCCTCCATGTCTGCTCGCGTTTCGATCTCGGCCCCACCTATCGCTTCGTGCGCGCGCGGTTCGTCGACGGCCTCCCGAGCGGCGCGCCGTGCACCGGCGCGAGCGACTGCGTGAGCGGCGACTGCGCGGATGGCGTGTGCTGCGAGTCCTCGTGCTCGGGCCAGTGCGAGGCGTGCGATCTGTCCGGGCAGGTGGGTTTCTGCCTCGCGGTGTCCGGCGCGCCGCGGGGGACGGGCGCGGCCCCTCACCGCTGCACGCCGGCGGGCGCTCCTCGGGGGGCACGGGCGAGCCGCTCGTCTTTGAGTCGGTACACGGTGCACCCGTCGTCGCGGCACGCGAACAGCGCCTCGAGCTGCACGCCTGCAAGAGCCAGCTGCTCGGCGGTGTCGGCGCCCAGTGCGGCGATCCGCACGCGTTCGCGCAGTAGGGCGTCGGCAACGCCTCGGGTGTCGAGGTCTCCGACGTAGACCACGCGCGTGGCGCCGCGACCGTCCCAGAGCCGACCCGGTAGGCCGAGGGAACGGTCGTACGCGATGGCCTCTCCCGGAGCTGCCTGCGTGCGCGCGGCGATCCACGCCGACTCGTGGCCGTCGATGCCGCCGAAGCGTGCCGCCCGCTCGTCCGCCGTTCGGAGCCGCAGCAGCTCGATCAATGACACGCGGTGATCGGTGAACCCCGGCAGCGCGATCCAGAGCCCGAGCGCGGCGGCGCCAGCCACGACGAGCTCCGAGGCGCGGCGCAGCGGCGGCGAGATGGTCTCGCTGCCGACCGCAAAGATGGCGAGGAGCGCCGCCGCGAACGCCAGCGTGTACCGGGTCCAGAAGGCGGCCGGCGTGGCGAGCGAGACGGCGGCGAGCACCAGGAGACCGACACGCACGCGCGCGAGCGGCGCGCGTCGGCGGAGCACGAACACCAGCGCGAGCGGCAACAGCACCCAGCCGACCAGCGGACCGAACCCGCCGAGCCGCATATCGTACACGGCGCGGGCCGGCCACTGATACAGCGACGTGATCAGACGACCCGCCCACCCGTACGACCGCACGGGCTCCGAGAGGCCGAGGTCGAAGAAGTAGCTCGCCGGCGACAGCCCCGGCAGCTCGATCGGACCAATCTTCATCTGGACGGGCCACACCGGGTTGCCGTGGCGCACCAGGTTGTCGAGGTACGTCGCGCCGCCGATCAGCGCGGCGAGTGCGGCGATCCACGCCGGCCTGCGGAGCGCGCGTCCGTGAGCGACCATCGCCGCGACGATCAGCGCGAACGGCACGGGCGCGCTCGGCTTCGTCCCGAGGAGCAGCCCGAGCGAGAGCGCGCCGAGCAGCGCGTTGCTCGTCGTCAGTCGTCGCGCGAACAGGAAGGCGATCGCCGCGACGAGGAGCGCTGCGTAGGCAATGTCGACGTAGTTGGCCGCGAGCTGGAGCGCCACCGCGGGGAGCGAGAGGAAGGTGAGAGAGAGCCCGAGCGCGCGTCCGGTCCGCACCCCCGCGCGCGCGGCGATCGCCGCCGACGCGAGTACAGCGAGCGCTGCGAAGGGCAGCTGCGCGAGCTCGATCCACGTGTCGTCCGGGAGCGAGGCGCGGAACCACACGACGTACAGGTCGGCGAGGTGCGGGTAGACATTGACGTAGGGGATGTGCGTCGGCACCACGCGCAGCCGCTCGGTGAGAAGGGCGTCGTGGACCAGCGGCAGGTGGTAGCCCAGCGCGTCCCATGCCCAGGGAGGCAGCAGCCACGCAGCGATCGCCGCGATCAACGCGGCGACGAGCCCCGTCCACGCCGCGAGCGACCAGGTGCCGCCGAAGAGGGCAAGGCGCAGCACCGACGCGAACGCCGCGGCGTCGCGCAGCGTGGCCGCCCTTGCCCGCGCTCCGGCGAGCGTCCACCCGACCGCGGCGAGGGCCCCGGTCGCCACGAGCACCGCCTGAGGCGTGAGCAACGCCGCGTTCCCGAGGAGCACGACGATCGCGATCGGGGTGGCGATCGTGACGAGCAGGGTCGCCGTCGCACGATCGAGGAGGGCGCCCTGCGCGCCCAACGAGCTCAGCGCAGCGTGACTAGCCGCGACGAGCACCGCCTCGGCGACTACGAAGTACAGACCAGATCCGATTGGCCGCAACGCACGCTCCCGGTCGTGCGTACCCCGAGCGCCGCCGTTTGGCTCATCCGGCCATCATGACGTCGGCGGTGCGCCGATCCGGCGACTTCGCGGTACATACCGGACGATGGCCCTCGCCGAGGTCACCCCGCTGCCGAGCCCGCTCGGCCCGAGCGACGCGACGCTCGTGGCAGCGGCGCGCGAGGGCGAGCGCTGGGCGCGCGAGGCGCTGTTCCGCAGGCACGCGCCGCGGGTGAACCGACTGGCCTTCCGGCTCCTCGGCCGCGACGCGGAGGTCGACGACGTGGTGCAGGATGCGTTCGTCCAGGCGCTCGAGACGCTCGGGCGGCTCAAGGATCCGAGCGCGTTCGGCGGCTGGTTGTCTTCGATGGTGGTCGGGCGCGTCGCCAAGGTGATCCGCAAGCGGCGGCTGCTGCTGCGCCTCGGGCTGCGCGGACGGTCGGAGCCGATCTCGCTCGACGAGTTGATCGGGCGCGAGTGCCCGGCGGACGTCGCCGCCGAGCTTCGCGCCATCTACGGCCTGCTCGAGTCGATGCCAGCCGAGGTGCGAATCACGCTGATCCTGCGCCGCGTCGAGGGCTCCACGATCGAAGAGGTCGCCGAGCTGGTGCACGCGTCGCCGGCGACGGTGAAGCGCCGGCTGGCGCGCGCCGAAGAGTTGCTGCGGGAGTTCCGGGGGAGGGACGCGTCGTGAAGCCTAGCCGTTTTCCTCTCGGTCGCTTCTTCCGACCGCGCATCGATGACGCCCGCCTCGCGCGCCAGTGGTCGCGCATCGACGACCGGCTGCAGACGCGCTCGCGCACGTTGCGGCTGTTGCCGCGTGTTGCCGCCATCCTCGCCTTCGCGTTCATCGTGCTGGTCGTCTCGATGCCGCGGCCGGTTCAGCCGCCGCCGAGCGCGGTCGACGGCGCCGTGCTCGAGACGGCGGCGGGCCAGGAGCAGACGCTCACGCTCCCCGAGGGCTCGCGTATCGCGCTCGAAGGCGCCACGCGCGTGCGGCTCGCGCGCGTGGCCCGCGACGACGTTCGGCTCGAGCTCGAGCGCGGCGCGGTCCGCCTCGCGGTGACCCACGTCGAAGGGCGCAGGTTCGTCGTCGCCGCCCGCGAGATCGCCGTCCGCGTGGTGGGCACGCGCTTCCGCGTCGCCCTCGACGGCGAGAGCACGAGCGGCGGCACGGTCGCCGTGGTCGTCGAGGAGGGGCGGGTCGAGGTCGCGCGCGGCGTGACGACCGCGGCGACCATCTCGGCGGGCGAGATGTGGAGCGCGCCGCTCGCCGCGCCGGCGATCGCGCCGATCGCGGAGCCGTCGGTCGCGCCGTCCACCAGTACCTCGACCGCGCCGAAGCGGCCTGCGATCGCGAAGCGGAGGCTCGGAGCGACGTTCCACGAGCGCTTCCGCGACGGCGACTATGCGGGCGCGTTCGCGTTGGTGGAGTCCGAGGACTTCCCGACGCTGGTGAAGAGCCTCGATCCGCACGACCTCCTCGCGCTGTCGGTGGCCTCGCGCCTGAGCGGGCACCCGCGCCGCGCGGCGCTTTCGCTCGATCGCCTCCGCAAGGCGTTCCGCAGCGATCCGCGGGCGGGGATCGCCGCGCTCGATCTCGGCCGCTTGCGCCTCGACGAGCTGAACGACGCGCAGGGGGCGCTCGACGCGCTGGACGACGCCATGTCGCTGCCGCTCAGTGACGCCTTGAAAGAAGACGCCGAGGCGCGTCGCGTCCAGGCGCTCGAGCGGCTCGGCGACATCGCGGCGTGCGTCGCAGCGCGTGACGAATACCTCTTGCATCACCCGGAGGGTGTCCATACGACCAGCATCGCCCGACGATGCAAATCCCCCTGACCGCGAGCGCCGTCGCTGCGATCACGCTCGCCGGCAGCGTCGCCCCAGCGGCGCGGTGCGAGGCGCGACCGACGATCGAGATCGACGTCGCGCCGACCAAGTTCGACCCGCCGCTCGCCAAGCTGGTCGCGGCGCAGCTGTCGCAGGAGGCCGACGATGAGGTGCCGTGCGCCGCGAAGCCGGGCCTGCAGACGATCGTCCGCATCGAGGTGCGCTGGCCCGACGCCGAGCACGCCAGCCTGCGTGTCGAGATCCGCCGCGGAAACACCGGCCGCACCGCGGTCCGGACGATCGACTTGAAGCACGTCCCGACCGACGGGCGGCCGCTGGCCGTCTCCATCGCGGCCACCGAGCTGGTCGACGAGATCGTCGAGGCCGAACGTGTCGTGCCGACCACGACGAGCGCGACCGCGCCGATCATGCCGCCCCCGCGAGGCTCGCCGGTGCGCCGGGAGCGCGATCACCTCGGCGCCTTCGCGCCGATGCTCGCCTTCGATGCCTTCACCGCTGGGCCGACGCTACTCGGCGCCGACGCGCGCACTTCGTTCATGATCGGCCCGCGCGTCGACGCCACCGTCCGCTTCGGCGTTCGCGCGCCGCTCGACTCCTCGACGCTCGCGACCTCCTTCGTCTTCGGCGCCGCGCTCGGCGTGTCCACGCGCGCGCTCACCGACCCGTGGGGCGTCTCCGGGCGCGTGCGCGTCGACGCGATCTCGCTCCCGGCGTCGACCCAGGCGCGGGCGACGATCGCGGTCCCGGCGATCGGCGCCGCAGCGTGGGTCATGCTCGGCAGGCGCGCGCGCTGGACGGTCGACGCGGCGATCGGCGCGCCGATCCGGGTCGAAACGACCGCGGCGCGAGGGCTCGTCGTGTCCTTCGCCACGGGCGTGGCCCTGTCGTTCTGATCCTTCCTCGATCTTCGGCGTGAGCCGGTTCGGGCACCCCGCGGTACCGGACAGCACGTGAAGGAAGAACGTCAGGAGCGCCGCTCGCTCGGTGGCGCGAGCGAGCTCGGCAGCTTCGAGCTGGATCCACGTGTTCTGGAGCGCGTCGCGCGCGGCACCCGACCGACACGGCGCGACGCCGTCGCGAAGATCGGCATCATCGCCGCGGTGTTCGCGCTCCTCGGGCACGTCGCGCTGACGTCGCCGGCCAGCGCGTGCGCGGGGGGGGCGCCTGCGCTCGTCTGGACCATCCTCGGCGCTGCGTCCGCGATCTACGCGCTGTTCATCATCTACCACGCCGTGCGCTATCGGCCGGCCGCCGCCGCGCCCGACGCCGAGCTGCCGTCGCTCACCGTCATCGTCCCCGCGTTCAACGAGGGGCCGATGGTGCAGACGGCGCTCCTCTCGACGCTCGAGGCCGACTACCCGCGCGACCGCCTGGAGATCCTCGCCGTCGACGACGGCTCGACCGACGACACGTGGAGCTACGTCGATGCGGTCGCGCGCGCGTTCCCCGACCGGGTCACCGCCGTGCGCATGGCGAGGAACGGCGGCAAGCGCGACGCGTTGCGCGAGGGGTTCGCCCGCGCGCGCGGCGAGCTCGTGATCACCGTCGACTCCGACTCGCGCCTTTCGCCCGACGCGCTCCGCCAGATCACCGCGCCGCTGATTGCCGACGCGCGGGTCGCCGCCGTCGCCGGCAAGGTGCTGGTGCTCAACCGATACGAGAGCGTGCTGACGCGCCTGCTGACCGCTCGGTTCTTCGTGACCTTCGATCTCGGGCGCGCCGTGCAGTCACGCTTCGGCGCGGTGCTCTGCTGCCCCGGCGCGCTCACCGCGTACCGGCGCTCGGCGGTGCTCGATGTCCTGAAGGCGTGGTCGACGCAGACCTTCCTCGGCGCGCCGTGCACCATCGGCGAGGACCGCGCGCTGACCACCTGGCTGCTGCGGCGCGGGCACCGCACGGTCTACCAGTCGACGGCGCTGGTCGAGACGCTGGTGCCGCCGACCATCCGCGGCGTCACGAAGATGCTGCTCCGCTGGGAGCGCGGGAACGTCCGCGAGTCGCTGGTGATGCTACCCACGCTCCTGACGCCGTGGCGCAAGACCGATCGCTGGTGGCCGACGCTGGAGATAGTCCTCGACACCGCCCAGTACCCGGCCGCCCTGGTCATGCTCGCGCTGGCTATCCGGCACTTCCTGACGGCGCCGATGGACCTGCTCCGCGCGTTGGCCGCCGTCGCGGTCATCGGCCTCGCGCAGTCGCTCTACTGCCTGCGGAGCGAGCGCAGCACCGACCTCGTCTACAACGTCGGCTATGCGGTGTTCGCGTTCATCGGTCTGCAGTGGATCTTCCCGTACTCGTTCCTGACGATGCACAACGGCAAGTGGCTCACGCGGTGAGCCGGTTTGGCGTCGTCGCGGTACTGGGGGGCTCGAGCGGTGTGCCCTACGGCCGCCGCCCGCAAGGCCTTGCTCCGGAGGAAACGATGAACATCAGGTCGACTCGAGGGATCAGCGGCGGACTCGCCGTGGCGCTCGCCGTTCTCGCTGTCGGGTGCGGGTACTCCGAGGACGAGTGGCAGGCGCAGCTCGCCAAGAACAAGCAGTGCACGGCCGATCTCGACGCCGAGCGCGCGACCAAGAAGACGATGGAGGACGAGCTCGCCGCGCTCAAGAAGGAGATCGCCAAGCTGAAGGACGAGACCTCGGCGACCGGCGCCAAGGCCGCGCAGCTGCAGAAGGCCCTCGCCGACGCCGAGGCGCGCGCCAAGGCGCTCGAGGCGATGAAGGCGCGCATGCAGGCGCTGAAGGCCAAGCTCGACGAGCTGAAGAAGTTCGGGATCGACACCAAGATCCGCAACGGCATGATCACCATCGTCATGCCCGGCGACGTGCTCTTCCCCGCCGGTAAGGAGACGCTGTCCAAGGACGGCAAGGACGTCCTCGGCAAGATCGCCGGGGTCATCCGCGACAACCCCGATCTCGCCAAGCGTCACTTCCAGATCATCGGGCACACCGACAACACGCCATACGCCGGCCCGTTCAAGGACAACGTCGGCCTCTCGGTCATGCGCGCCCGCGAGGTCTACGCCTTCCTGACGACCGATCCGAAGGAGGCCAAGAAGGGCAAGCTGGCCGAGGGCGGGGGACTCGATCCGAAGAACCTCAGCGCTGCCGGCTTCGGCGATCTCGATCCGATCGCGGGCTCGCGCGAGACCCAGGCGCCGGACGAGAAGAAGCAGAACCGGCGCGTCGAGATCGCCATCCTGCCGAACGCGGACGAGCTGATGAAGCTCGACGTCTGACCGGGCTTCCGCCATTTCTGCTGGCGAGGTCTCGCGGCAGACGCTTCGCGGGTCGAAGGCTCGAGGTCGAAGGTCGAAGGGCGTCGTCGTTCCTTCCATGGACCTTCGACCTTCGACCTTCGACCTGTGACCGTTGACCCACCCGCAGCGAGTCCTGCTGGCAGCCGCCGTGAATGAGCGAAGGTCGAGGCGGAGCCCGGGTGGGCCGCTGTCATCGGACGTTCACGACGCGGCCGCGGGTTGGTTCACACTCACCGCAGCGTGCCGGCAGAATCCACGCGAGACCCCCGCGCGAACGAAGTTTGCACGAGGCACTCGGGTCGGGGGCGCTACGATACTTCCATGACCCAAGACCAGGAACGCGAGCTCGCCCGTCTCCGCAAGGAGCTCGACGAGGTTGACGACGCGATCCTCGACGCGCTCGGCCGGCGCGCCGCGCTCTCCAAGCAGGTCAGCGCGCTGCGACAGAAGGAGGGCGCGTCGCGCGCCTACTCCCCGGTGCGCGAGCGGCAGATCATCGAGCGCATCGAGCAGAAGGGCGCCGGCGACTTCCCCAAGCGCGGGCTCGTCCCCGTGTTCCGCGAGATCCTCGCCGCGTGCACCGCGCTCGAGGCGCCGCTGCGGGTGGCCTACGAGGGCCCGCCCGGGTCGCTCGCCCACGAGGCCGCGCGCAAGCGCTTCGGAGGCTCCGCGGAGTACCTGGCGTGCGAAGGGCCGCGCGCCGCGCTCGAGCTGGTCGCCCGCGAGCACGCCGACACCGCCGTGCTGATCCTCGAGTCCAGCAAGGAGGGCCTCCTGCAGCCGGCGCTCGACGCGCTGGCCGAGTCCGAGCTCAAGATCGTCGACGAGGTCGAGACCGACGCGCGCATCCACCTGCTCAACGCGACCGGGAACGCGCAGAACGTCGAGAAGGTGTACGCCGCGCCGGCCGAGCGGGCGGCGGCCGCGCGCTTCCTCGCCAACAACCTCCCGCGCGCGCAGATCCTCGACACGCGCACGCCGGCGATGGCCGCGCAGCTCGCCGCCGAGGACCACGGCGCGGCCGCGCTCGGCGGCGGCACCATCGCGGAGCTGTTCGGCCTGCAAATCGCCCGCGGAAACGTGGCCGACGAGAGCGGCGAGCACGTGCGCTGCGCGATCCTCTCGCCGCGTCCCTCGGCGCGCACCGGGCACGACACCACGGCGTTCGTCATCACCCTCGACGACTCCCCGGGCGCGCTGCTCCGCGCGCTCAAGCCGCTGGCCGACCGCGATCTCAACCTGCGCCGCATCCAGTCGAGGCCGCGCACCCGTCCCGGCGAAGACGGCCGCGCCTACCGGTTCTTCATCGAGCTGGCCGGGCACGTCACCGATCGCGCCCTGGTCACCGCGCTCGACGAGATCAAGCGCCTCGTCCGTCAGGTGAAGATCCTCGGTTCGTATCCGTCGAAGTCGTAGGTGTCCTGCACTGTCCGCCCGTCCTCGGGGTGTCGGGCCTCTTCGTATGATGGGCCCCTTCGTTGGTGAAGGTCTCGGAGAAACCATGACGTTCCGCCTCCTTCGGTTCGCAACCGTCGCCGCCGTCCTTGCCGCCGCCGGCCTCGGCGCCGGCTGCAAGCCCAAGCCGGGCACCTACGTCGCCACGCCGACCGCGCCCGCCGGCGCCGTCGATCTCGACGGCGATCCCGCCGCGCTCCTGCCGTACGGGAGCGTCCTCATCGCGAACCTCGGCGCGAAAGAGATCGCGAACTCCACCGTCGGCGGCGATCTCGTCGCGCTCAGCGAGCGCATCTTGCCGTTCGCCAAGGAGATCGACTTCGAGATCAAGCGCGATCTCGATCGCGTGTACATCGGCATGTACTCGTTCAGCGGCGCCGATCTGCTCGGCGTGATGAGCGGCCGCTTCGATCCGGCGAAGATGGAGGCCGCCGCCAACAAGGGCCTCAACACGCCGTTCGGCGTCGTCGTCGCCTCGACGTACGCCGGTCGCAAGATCTACACGGTCGCGAACGTAGGCTTCACCGTGCTGTCGACGAAGACCGCGCTGGTGGGCAGCGAGGCGGCCATGCGCCGCGCGCTCGATCGCATCCAGGTCGGCACCATCCGGCGCGAGATGGCCCCGTGGATGGCCGACTGGGTCAGCCAGCCGGGCTACCCCGTGCTGCTCGCGAGCGACGTGACCAAGCAGTCGTTCGGCAAGACGGTCACCGGCTTCATCCCGTGGATCCAGGGCGTCCAATACGTCCGCGTGCGCGGCCGCTTCAACCCCGACACGTCGTACGGCATGTCCGGCGCGCTCACCTATCCCGATCCGCAGAAGGCGCAGCAGGCCGCCTCCGGGTTCGACAGCATCAAGAAGAGCTTCACGATGATGGCCGCGCTGAAGATGATCGGCATCGATCCGCTCGTGCGGAACGCGGTCGTCCAGGCGCAGGGCAACGACATGCAGTTCTCGACGGTCATCGACGAGAAGCAGACCCGCATGCTCATCCGCCTGCTCGCCGACTGGGTGGGGAGCGGCACCCCGCCGGCCCTCCCTTCGCCGCAGCCTTCGCCGGGCAGCTCGGCGCCGCCGGGCACCAAGATCTGACTTGCTCCCGCGGCGATCCCGTCTCGTGACGCCGTTGACGCGGCGCGCTACAGTGCGCCGATGGACTGGATCGTCCGCCCGATCGCGCAGGGGCTCCGGGGCGTCGTGCGCGTCCCCTCCGACAAGAGCATCGGTCACCGCGCGGTGATCCTCGGCGCGCTCGCCGACGGCACGAGCACGCTGCGGCGGTTCTCCTTCGGCGAGGACAACGTCTCGACGCTGAAGGCCTTCGAGGCGATGGGCGTCGCGCACGAGATCCTCGAGCAGGGGAGCGTGAAGCAGCCGATCGACGGGAGGCCGCTCGACTGCGGCAACAGCGGCACCACCATGCGCCTGCTCGCCGGCCTGCTGTGCGCGCAGGAGTTCGGCTCCACGCTCGTCGGCGACGAGTCGCTCATGCGCCGGCCGATGCGTCGCGTGCTCGAGCCGCTGCGCCGGCGCGGCGCGCACTGCCGCGGGCAGAAGCACCCGACCAAGGACGACGAGACCGCGCCGATCCGCATCGCGCCGCTCGTCGAGGGCGAGGCGCTGACCGGCATCGAGGTCGCCCTCGAGATCGCGAGCGCCCAGGTCAAGTCCGCGCTGCTGCTCTCCGGGCTCTACGCGCACGGCCCCACCGTCGTGCAGGAGCCGACGCTCTCGCGCGATCACACCGAGCGCATGTTCGAAGGGGCAGGGGTGCCGCTGCGCCGCGTGGGCTCCGTCGTGCAGCTCGATCCCGCCGGGTGGGACGGGCGCATCGCGCCGTTCGACATCACCATCCCCGGCGATCCGTCGGCCGCGTCGTTCCTCGTCGTCGCCGCGAATGTCATCCCGGGCAGCGTGCTCCGGGTCGTCGACGTCGGGGTGAACCCCACGCGCACCGGCGCGTTCGACGTGCTGCGCGCGATGAACGCCGGCGCGGAGCTGGTGAGCAAGGGCGACGTGTCGGGCGAGCCGATCGCGCACCTCGAGACCTCGGCCGCGGTCGACGAGAGCGGCGCGGGCATGCGCGCGACGATGATCGGCGGCGAGCTGGTCCCGCGCGCCATCGACGAGATCCCCGTGCTCTGCGTGGCCGCCGCGCGCGCGAGCGGGACCACCGTCGTGCGCGACGCGGCCGAGCTCCGCGTCAAGGAGAGCGATCGCATCGCGACCATGGCCGAGGTGCTCCGCGCCTTCGGCGTCGACGCGCGCGAGCTCCCCGACGGGCTCGAGATCGTCGGCAAGCCGACCGGACCGCTCCGCGCGGCCACCGTCGCCTCCAAGGGCGACCACCGCATCGCGATGTCGGCGGCCCTCCTCGCGCTGCGCGGCGACGGGCCCTCGATCATCCGCGACGTCGACTGCGTCGCCACGAGCTTCCCCGGCTTCGCGCGCACGCTCGCCGATCTCGGCGCCTCCATCGACGAGGTCGAGGAGGTCGATGAGGCCGGGCACGGCTGAGAACGCGCGGTCCCGCGGCGGGCCGGCGGTCGGCTGCCGAAGCGGTTTACGCCGCGCCACGCAACGGGTAGCACCCGGGACGGATGAGCAGGAGCGCGATCATCGCGATGGACGGCCCGGCGGGGGCCGGCAAGAGCTCGGTCGCGCGGCGCCTCGCGCAGGCGCTCGGGTTCACCCTCCTCGACACCGGCGCGCTCTATCGCGCGGTCGCCTGGGCGGCCGATCGCGCAGGCGTCGCCCTCGACGACGCCGCGCGGGTCACCCACGTCGCCGACGATCTGGTGCGGCGCGGCGCCATCCGCATCGAGCCCGCCGAGGGGAGCGGCATGCGCTTGATCGTCGACGGGCGGGCGCTCGGCGACGAGATCCGAACCCCCGAGATCAGCATGGGCGCGAGCAAGGTCAGCGCGATCCCCGGCGTGCGCGCGGCCCTGCTCGATCTGCAGCGGGACTTCGCGGAGGGCGGCGTCGCCAGGGGCGTGGTCGCCGAGGGGCGCGACATCGGCACCGTCGTCTTCCCCGACGCCGATCTGAAGATCTTCCTCACCGCGTCGGTCGAGGAGCGCGCGCGCCGCAGGCACGTCGAGCTCGCGGCGCGGGGGTCGCAGGTCAGCCTGGAGCAGACGCGCGCCGAGGTCGTCACCCGCGACAAGCAGGACGAGGAGCGCCCCATCGCGCCGCTCCGTCGCGCCGACGACGCGGTGCTCGTCGACTCGAGCGCGCTCGAGGTCGACGACGCGGTCGCCCTCTGCCTTCGGCTCGCGCGCGAGCGGCTCGGGGAGCGCGGGTGATGGCGCGCGCGATCCCGCCGCTCGTCCACGTCCGGGCGCCTTCTCCCGCGGCGTCGCGGCCCAGCGTCGCGCCCCCGTCGTCGAGCAGCGTCGACGACCTCTCCGCGCGCACCATGCCGGTCGACACGCTCCGCCGCGAGCTGCAGTCCGGCGCGCTGCCGCGCGACACCGAGGTGCTCTTCGCCGGCCTCGGCGACTGGACGGCCGCGACCGAAATCCCCGAGCTCTGGATCGCTCCGGCGCCCGTGCCCGTCGCGGCCGAGGACCCGGCGCTCGAGCACGATGCGGCGGTCCCCTCGATCCCCGTGTCCTCGACCTCGTCGTCGCCCAAGCGGCGCAGCTTCGGCGCGCTGGCGATCGTCGGCGCGGCCTCGGCGGCGCTCGCGTTGCTCGCGGTCGGCGCCGCGTCGATCTACTTCTTCTACTTCTATTACAAACCGGTCGCGGTGCTGCACCTGCCGCGGCAGTGCGTCGCGGCCGCGCGCGCCGAGGTGTGGGACGTCGGGCGGTTCGAGCCGCTCGTGAAGAAGCTGGTGCCGGCGATCGAGCAGGCGACGAGGCCGCCGCCGCCGCCCGGTCCTCCTCCGCCGCCGGCGCCCACGCTCGAAGAGCGGCTCAAGTCGCATGCGAACATCGATCTCTCGCGCGGCGAGCTGCACGAGGTCGCCGCGTGCGTGTTCCAGGACACGACCATCCCGACCGGCACCAAGGACCCGCTGGTCGGGTACCGCGCGATCGTCGCCATCGGCGGCAAGTTCCGTTCGGGTGTCATCCCCGGGCTGTTCGAGGCGCTGCGCCCGGAGCTCGCGCCGCTCGCACCGCGCCTCGACGGCAGCGGCGAGTCCGCGGTCATCCGCATCCTGCCCTCGAAGGCGAGCGGCGGCATCGCCTTCGTCATCGGCCAGGCCGAGGACGGCACGATCCTCGTCGCGCCGAACGACGCCGCGCTCGCCGCCGCGCGCGAGCCGCGCACCGAGGAAGAGGCGCACGCCACCACCGGGCTCCGCGAGCAGGGCTCGCTCGAGATCACCCTCGAGCACGTGTTCTTCGGCCTGGTGTTCCGCTACGACGCGCTCGGCCCTCCTCCGGCCGGCTTCGAGGCGATCTACAAGCCGCTCGCCGACGTCACCCAGGGCCGCTTCGCGCTGACCCTCGGCAAGCAGCCGAAGGTCGAGCTGTCGTTCGAGCAGAAGACCGAGAGCGCCGCCAAGGAGACCGAGGGCGCGCTCCGCAAGCTCCTCGAGATCGGCAACAGCGAGCTCACCAAGGTGCCCAAGGACTGGGCCGGCGAGCACGCCGCGCTCGGCGGCGCCCGCGTGCGCCGCGACGACACGCGCGTCGACGTCGTCCTCGACTTCCGCCTGCCCGACGTCGATCGGGGCGCCGGCGAATTCGCCGATCAGATCAAGGACCCGGCCTCGCCGTTCCGCAAGTCGACCTGGCCGGTCGTCGCGTGGAAGCTCGGCGTCGGTCCGAAGCCCGCATCCAGCGCGGCCACGAGCGCCTCTATCGTACCGGGCGCGCCGGGCGTGCCGGGCGCGCCGAGCGCGCCCCCGTCGTTCCCGCCGCCGCCGCCCCTGCCGACCGAGGAAGAAGACTGATGAGCACCGGTCCCGGCGAGGAGGCGATGTCGGCCGAGGATCGTACGAGCAACGGCCCTGCGCCCGACGCGCGCGGCGGCATCGTCGGCGGCTTGATCAAGACGATCCGCCCGCACCAGTGGGTGAAGAACCTCTTCGTCCTCGCGCCGATCGTCTTCGCGAAGAACGTCTTCCACCCCGATCTGCTCACGCGCGCCCTGGCCGCGGTGGCGGTGTTCTGCGTGCTGTCCGGCGCGGTCTACACGCTCAACGACATCGTCGACGTCGACGCCGATCGCGTCCATCCGACCAAGCGCAATCGACCGATCGCGTCCGGGCGCGTGCCGCTGCCGGTGGCGCGCGTGTTCCTGGTGGTGCTGGTCGTGTCGGCGCTCGTCGCCGCGGGCATCTTCTTCCGGCCGGCGTTCCTCGGCGCGGCGACCGCGTACTTCCTGCTGAACATCGCGTATTCGCTCAGGCTGAAGAAGATCCCGTTCCTCGACGTGGCCTGCATCTCCGCGGGCTTCGTGCTGCGCGTGCTCGGCGGCGGCTTCGCGATCGACGTGCGGGTCAGCTGGTACATGGTCGCGTGCACCGCGCTGCTCGCGCTCTTCCTCGGCTTCGGCAAGCGGCGCCACGAGATCGCGCAGGAGCACGCCGGCAAACAGCGCAAGTCGCTCGAGAGCTACAGCGCCGGCGGGCTGAACGCGGCGCTCGGGATCACCGGCGCGCTGACGCTCGGGGTCTACGTCGCCTACACGCTCGACCCGGACACCATCGCCTTCTTCCAGTCCGATCAGCTGTGGATGACCACGCCGTCGGTGCTCATCGGCATCTGGCGCTTCGTGCAGATCGTCCGCGGGCACCCCAAATCCGAGTCGCCGACGCAGGAGATGCTCCGCGACGGGCTCTTCGTGTTGAATCTCGCAGCCTGGGCGATCGTCGTGCTGGTGATCGTGTACCGTATCCGTCCGACGGCCGGCCCCTGAGGAGCCCGTCCACGACGGCTCCCCGCTCCCGCTCCCGCTCCCGCCCCCGGGCTTCCTCGCTCCGGCAGGCGGAACCCTCACCGGAGGCCCATTCATGCGCGTTTCGATCATCACCTCGCTGTCGCTGTGCGTGCTCGCGGGCTGCGTGATCCGCGAGGTTCCGCCGAGCAACGCCCCGGCGCCCGCTGCTCCGGCCGCTGCCGCTCCCGCCGCGCCCGCTGCACCGGCCGCTGCCGCCCCGGCGGCCGCAGCGCCCGCGGCCGCAGCGCCTGCGCCCGCCGCGACCGGAACCCCCGCGGCTCCTGCCGCGCCCGGCGGCATGGCCATCCAGAAGCCGATCCGCGCCCCCGAGGTCAACAAGGTCATCGCCTTCGGCGGACCCAAGGCCGACCTCACCACCATCAAGGGCGAGGTGTTCGCGATCCCCGACTCGACCAAGAACCTCCCGAGCTTCGCCGGGCTGGCGCCGTTCGCGACGATCTACACGTCGTCGTGGAACGTCGCGCCGCGCAAGTTCACCGAGGGCTTCCCCGGCATCGGCGAGAAGGTCGAGTGGTTCGCCATCCGCTGGGAGGGCACGGTCAACGCGAAGACCGCCGGCGTGCACGTCTTCAAGATCAAGTCCGACGACGGCGCGCGCGTGGTGATCGACGGGCAGCAGGTCGTCGCCAACGACGGCCTCCACCCGCCCACCGAGTCGCAGGGGCAGACGCTGCTCAACGCCGGCGATCACCAGCTGGTCGTCGAGTACTTCCAGGGGCCGAAGTACGAGATCGCGCTGCAGATCTGGGTCACCGCACCGGGCGGCGCGCCGAAGATCCTCACCAACAAGTTCTGATGCCCCGCCGCTCTCTCGGGGCGCACGTCACGACCTTCGCGACCGCGGCGACCGGAGCAAGCGCAGCAACCGCGGCCGTTGCGGTCACTGCGATCGCGTTGGTCGTGACGGCGTGCGGGTCGGGCAAGCCCGCGTCCACCGCGCCGGCGCCTTCGGCGAAGCCGGTCGCCTCGGCGTCGGCGTCGGCGCCCGAGCCGCCGCTGCCGCCGCACCTCGCGCAGTTCCCCGGGCTGTACGTCCGCAAGGGCGATCAGATCGTCGACGCGCCGCCGGCCGACGTGGCCGTCGCCAAGAGCTACCCGCGCGCCAAGGACAAGGGGCCGCTCGTCGACGGCCATCGCCTGACCCTCCTCTCGGCCAAGCGCCAATATCGCGTGGGCGAGGAGATCCGCGTGATCCACGTGCACGAGGTGGTGGCCGAGGGCGAGCAGGTCTTCCCGATGGGCCCGAAGCCGGTGCGCGGAGAGCTCGTCGACGGCAAGCTGGTGACCCCGACGGTGCTCGCCGACGTCGATCCCTTCCAGCCCGAGGTCTACGACGGCGTGGTGCTGACCTCGCCGGCCGTCGACTACAACTGGGAGATCACGACCTACCGGTTCAGCGCGCCCGGCAAGCGCCAGATCCAGTGGCGCCTCGGGAAGTACGCGTCGAACGTGCTCTTGCTCGAGATCACCCCCTGACAGGGGAGCGAAGGTCCACCATCGAAGGTCGAAGCCGCAGGCCGAGCAGGCCCGTCTGCGCCGCATCGGAGCCGTCCGCGCGTCTCGTCCGGGAAATCCGGCTCGATCGGGCTCGGTCTCGTCACGGAGATGGCAGACCACTGACGACCGGACGACACCAGCCGTTCGACCTTCGACCTCGTGTGGAGCACCGACTGAGATCGGTTCAGGCCCCGAGCGCGCTACGGCTCGACGGTGCGCTCGGGCTGACGCCCGTCGGGCCCTCGTCCGTTTCGGCCGTTCTTCGGTGACAGCGGGCCGGGTGCGCCCGCACAATTCGCTCGATGCGCCCCTCGCTCCGTCCCGCTGCAGCGATCCCGGCCACCGGCGCGCGCGATCGATACGTGCCCGCGCAGCTCGAGTCGGTGTGGCGCTCGCGGTGGCGCACGGCGCGCGTGTTCGAGGCCTCCGAGCCGCAGACCGCCGAGCAGCGGGAGCGCAAGTACTACGTGCTCGAGATGCTCCCCTATCCGTCGGGGCGCATCCACATGGGGCACGTCCGCAACTACACCATCGGCGACGTGTTCGCGCGCTTCCACCGCATGCGCGGCGCGCACGTGCTGCACCCGATGGGCTGGGACGCGTTCGGCCTCCCCGCCGAGAACGCCGCCATCGAGCGCGGTCGGCACCCCGCCGACTGGACGCGCGAGAACATCGCCACGATGCGCGCGCAGCTCGAGCCGCTCGGGTTCTCGTACGACTGGAGCCGCGAGATCGCCACCTGCGAGCCGTCGTACTACCGGTTCGGGCAGCTGGTGTTCACGCGCATGCTGCGGAGCGATCTCGCCTACCGCAAGCTCGCCAACGCGAACTACTGCGCGCGCTGCGCGACGGTGCTGGCGAACGAAGAGGTCGTCGAGAACGCGTGCTGGCGGTGCGGCGGCGAGGTGGTGCAGCAGGCGCGCGAGCAGTGGTTCGTGCGCATCACGAAGTACGCCGACGAGCTCCTCGAGGGGCTCGACGCGCTCTCCGGTCGCTGGCCCGAGCGCGTCATCCACATGCAGAAGAACTGGATCGGCCGCGCCGAGGGCATCGATGTGCGCTTCTCGCTCGTCGAGCCCGAGAAGGGTGCGCCCGACGGCGTCGACGACGAGCTCCTGGTGTTCACCGCGCGCGCCGAGCACCTGCGCGAGGCCACCGCGATCACCGTGGCGCCCGAGCACCCGCTCGCGCGCGCCGTCGCCGCGCGCAACCCGGAGATCGCCGCGTTCCTCGCGCAAGCCGCGAAGCTCGCCGAGCGCGCGCGCACCCAAGACCCGTCGACCTAGGCGAGCGCGCCGCTCGGCCTCGACGCGATCCACCCGCTCACCGGCGCGCGGCTGCCGGTGCACGTCGCCACGTGGGTGCAGGCCGAGTACGGCACCGGCGCCGCGCTCACGGTCCCCGAGGGCACCGAGCCCGTCCTCGACGAGGCCGAGCGCCGGCGCGTCTCGACCGAGCTGCGCGCGAAGGATCGCGCGAAGCCGGCGGTGCGCTATCGCATGCGCGACTGGCTCGTGTCGCGGCAGCGCTACTGGGGCTCGCCGATCCCGGTGCTCTACGGCGATGACGGCGCGGTCCTGCCCGTGCCCGAGGCCGAGCTCCCGGTCGTCTTGCCGCGCGACGTGCGCATCACCGGCGAGGGCGGCTCGCCGCTCGCCCGGCACGAGGCCTTCCTCCGCGCCCGAGACCCGCGTGAGCCCGGCCGCGCGGCGCGCCGCGAGACCGACACCTTCGACACCTTCTGGGACTCGAGCTGGTACTTCCTCCGCTACTGCTCGCCGAAGTTCGAGGGCGGACCGGTCGCCGAAGACGCCGCGTCGTCGTGGCTGCCGGTCGATCAGTACGTCGGCGGCATCGAGCACGCGGTGCTGCACCTGCTCTACGCGCGCTTCTTCCACAAGGCGCTCATCGATCTCGGGTACCTCCCGCGCTCGACGCCCCGCGAGCCGTTCGCCCGGCTGTTGTCGCAGGGCATGGTGTGCATGCAGACGCGCTGCGTGCGCGAGCCCGACGGCCGGCCGACGTGGCTGTACCCCGAGCAGGTCGACGAGCAGGGCCGCTCGCGCGTCGACGGCCGCAAGGTGGAGCTCGGGCGCGTCGAGAAGATGTCGAAGTCGAAGAAGAACGTCGTCGACCCCGACGCGATCGTCGCGCGCTACGGCGCCGACACCGTCCGCACCTTCGTGCTGTTCGCCGCGCCGATCGACGCCGAGCTCGCGTGGTCGGAGGAGGGCATCGAGGGCGCGCACCGCTTCCTGTCGCGCGTCTACCGCCTGGTGCGGCAGATCGCCGTGGCGCTGCCAACGTTGGCATCGAGCGCGGCCAACGTTGGCAGCTCCTCGCCCGAGGCGCGCGCGTTGCGCCGCCTCGTGCACCGCGTGATCCGCCGCGTCACCGACGACATCGATCGCCGCCAGCACCTCAACACCGCCATCGCCGCGCTGATGGAGCTGTCGCACGCGATCGGCATCGCCTTCGACGAGACGCGCGGGGGCGAGCCGTCGCGCGGCCTCGCCGCCGCCGTGCGCGAGGGCACCGAGGCGCTCGTCCACATGCTGTCGCCGTTCGCGCCGCACCTCGCCGACGAGCTCTGGGCGACGCTCGGCGGCGAGGGCTTCCTCGTCGAGCGCCCGTGGCCGGTCTGGGACGAGGCGCTGGTCGAGGAAGACGAGATCGAGATCGGCGTGCAGGTCAACGGGCGTCTCCGCGCGGTCGTGCGGCTCGGCGCCGACGCCGACGAAGAGACCGCGCTCGCCGTCGCCAAGGCCAACGCGGCGATCTCCGCGCACCTCGCCGGCAAGAGCGTGCGGAAGGTCGTCTACGTGCCGCGGAAGATCCTCAACGTGGTGGTCTGATCCGTGTCGCGGTGCGCGGTATTCGTGATGGCGGCGCTCGCGCTGTCGTGCGGGTATCGCCCGCTGCGCAGCGGCCTCGCGGGCGCGCCGAAGATCCGCGTCGTGTCGGCCGAGACGCAGGTCGCCGGCGCCGCGCAGGTGCCGGTCGCCGAGGAGCTGGCCACCGGCGCGCGCGCGGAGCTCGCGCGGTTCGGCGCGCTGGGCGACGAGGCCGAGGATCGACTACGGCTCGAGATCGTGCGGCTCGACGAGCAGAGCGAAGGGGTCGCCGTCGTCGACGGCAGACCCCGCGCGCGCGGCGTGCGGCTGCGCCTGGTGGCGCGCGGCGCGATCGCCGGCCCGCGCGGCGAGTGGGAGACGCCCGACGTCGAGACGACGGAGCTGGTCGCGGCGGTGACCGATCCGCTCGCGTGGGACGCGGCACGGGGCGCCGCGGCGAGGACGGTGGCTCGCAGGGCAGGGGCGTTGGTGGCGCGGGAGGTGTTGGGGATTCCGTAGCGCCGCTCGGCGAGCGAAGCCGGGGCGAACGGCGAAGGGGGAGCGTCTGCGGGAAGCGGCCTGCGGGGAGCGGGGAGCGGGGAGGGGCGTGCGAGGCCTCGCCCTGGGCATTCACCCGGCGCGCCAGGCCGCGGGCGGGCGAGCGTGCACGCGAGGATCGTCGTGCCGTGGCTCTCACGCCGGCTGCGCGATGGGGGGCGTGGCCGGCTCTATCACGAACAGCGCGGCAGCGAACAGCGCGGCAGCGAGCAGCGCGCTTGGCACTTCGATCATCACCGGCTCGACCCAATCCACGTCGCGCTCGAGGCGCTGGTCCTCGGCATGCAGATCGTGCAGTCGCTCCCGCGCGGGTGGGCGAAGCTCGGCGATCTCGACGACGGCTCGCGCGCCGTCAGGGCGCCGCCGTCACGTGACAGGTCTTCCGACCCGTGCCGCCCGACTCGCGACAGCCGGTGCTGTTCGGGCAGTCGGTGTCGTACGTGCAGTTCTTCAAGCAGTACCCGCCCATCCCGTAGGGCAGCGCGCTGAAGAGCGCTCCGGAGCTGTCGCTCTTGGGCAGATCGGGATCGCACGTGTAGCCGGTCGGGCACGCGCCGGCTTCACCGACGCGACACACCTTCGAGCAGTAGCCCGTGCCCGCCGACGCGGTGATGCAGTTGCACGACGTGTCGCCGCTGGAGCACGCGGTGCCGATGGTCTTGGTGTACGTGTAGTAGCTCGACGACTTCACGCACAGCGCGTCCTCGACCTGGCACCGATCGCCGCCGGTGCAGTCGGCGTCGCTGCGACAGCCGCCGAGGCAGTAGCCGAGGCCGGCGACGCTCGGATCGCGCGTGTACACGTACAAGAAGCAGAGGTTCTTGCCGACGCACCCCGTCGGCGCCGCGGTGCTGTTCGAGAACTCGCAGCGCGGCAGACAGAGGGCGCCCGAGCCGGCCGAGATGCAGATGCCGCCGTAGCCGACGCCGCACGCCTTGCCGGGATCGGAGCTCGACAGAGTGCAGCTCGTCTCGATGCACACCGGCGTCGCATAGAGGCCGCCGGACGTGAACGCCGTGTTCGAGCAGATGCCGGGCGAAACGCACGCCTCGGTCGCGCACGGATCGCCGAGGCCTGCGCCTTCGACGCCGTAGTCGGGCGTCGACACGTCGGGCGGCGGCGCGACGCGGGTGTCCTTGGCCGAGTCGAAGCCCGAGGTGTCGGTCTTCGTGCTCGCATCGAAGAAGGGATTGGAGCCGCCCTCGGACGCGCCGTCGGGCCCGCCGTCGGCAGTGCCATACCCGCCGCCCGAGCTGCAGCCGATCAACACCAACGCCGACACGACGAACGCCGATTCGCGAAACCTCATGGGGTGCCTCCGCGCAGCGTGGTTGGGGCCGAGCGACGAACGAGGATGACCCGGCTGGCGCGGAGGCGCCAGCGCGTCTCGCTCGATTGGCTCGCCTTCGACCTCAGCGATGCATGCCGGGGCGCCGCCGCCGCAGCAGCGCACCGAGCGCCAGGATGAGCGCGATCGAGCCGGCGGACGATCTCGCGCCTCGCGTGCCCATCGCGCAGCCGCCGTCGCCCTCCTCGGACGACCCGGTGTAGACCACGCACGCCTTGGCGTTGGGGTCGCACGCCGTGCCCGGCGCGCAGTCGTCCGACGTCGCGCACGAGGTCGCGCACTTGCCGTCGGTGGCGCACCGGTAGGGGCGGCAGTCCTTCGCGACGCCGCTCTTGTCGATCGACGACAGGCGATCGTCGCTGCACTTGGCGCCGGTGACGCAGGTGCCGCCGTCGCACTTGAAGTCCGCCGCGCAGTCGTCGTCGCTCGCGCACGTCGACTTGCAGCCGGTCGGGGTGGTGGCGTCGCACGCGTACGGCGTGCACGCCTTGGGCTCCGGCATCGAGCAGCCGCCGACGCCGTTGCAGGTGCCGGTCGCCTGGAACCGCTTGTCGCTGGTGCACGACACGGCGCCGCACGAGACGGTCGCGCCGTTGACGAAGCCGTCGCACTTGTCGCGCGCCTTGCCGTCGCACTGCGCCTTGGCGCAGTCCTTCTCGGGCTTGTCGTCGCACGCCTTGCGATCGCTGCCGTGCGGGGCGCCGACCACCGGCGTGCAGGTGCCCTCGCTGCCGGTGACGTCGCACGCCTCGCACTGCCCGTTGCACGCGGCGTCGCAGCAGACGCCGTCGACGCACCGGCCGCTCGCGCAGTCGTCGGCCTTGGTGCAGGCGACGCCCTTCTTCTTCAGGCAGACGCCCGGGGTGGTGGAGTCGGCGGCCGCGCACGAGCTGCCCTCGCCGCAAGACGCGACGCTGCAGCACACGCCGTCGGCGCAGAAGCCGCTCTCG
>JACPFM010000092.1 GCA_016182965.1 Deltaproteobacteria bacterium
CTCCCGCAGTCGCTACCGCTGCCGTCACCGCGTCCGCTTCCGTGACCGCTTCCGTCATCGAACGTCCCTGGCCAAATTTCCGGCCGGCGGTACTAGTACCCGCGGCGCTGCGTAGCAGCGCTCCGCCGAAGGCGGACCAGAAGAAACCCTGGGGTTTCTTCTGGCGCGGCGTACTAGCCGATCTTCGTCCCGCCGACGGTGATCTCGTCGATCTTGATCGTCGGGCAGCCGACGCCGACCGGGACGCTCTGGCCGTCCTTGCCGCAGGTCCAGATGCCGTCGGACAGCTCGAGATCGTTGCCGAGCATCGACACCTTGCGCAGGACGTCGGGGCCGTTGCCGATCAGGTTCACGCCCTTGAGCGGCGCGGTGATCTTGCCGTCCTCGATGAGGTAGCTCTCGGTGAGCGAGAAGACGAAGTCGCCGTTGGCGATGTCGACCTGACCGCCGCCGAACTTCTTGGCGAAGATGCCCTTCTTGATCGACCTCACGATCTCGTTCGGATCGTGCGGGCCGGCGAGGAGCACGGTGTTGGTCATGCGCGGCATCGGCGCGCAGGAGAACGACTCGCGACGACCGTTGCCCGATGCCGCGAGCCCGAAGTGCTTGGCCGAGTGCGCGTCGTGCATGTAGCCCCGGAGCACGCCGCTCTCGATGAGCACCGAGCGGCGCGGCTCGTTGCCCTCGTCGTCGACGTTGATGGTGCCGCGCGACAGCGCGACGGTCGCGTCGTCGACCACGGTGCACAGGCTCGAGGCGACGTCCTTGCCGACCTGGCCCGAGTAGTTGCTGGTGCCCTTGCGGTTGAAATCGGCCTCGAGGCCGTGGCCCACCGCTTCGTGGAGGAGGATGCCGCTGTCGCCCGGGGCGAGGACCACCGGCATGTTGCCGGCGGGCGCCTCGCGCGCGTCGAGCATCGCGACGGCCTGCTCGGCGGCCTGGCGCGCGTGCCACTCCGGCGAGCGCTCGTCGAAGTAGCCGAGGGTGGTGCGGCCGCCGCCGCCGCTCGAGCCCTCCTGACGCTTGCCGCCCTGCTCGGCGATCGCGCGCACGCCGAAGCGCAGGAGCGGCTGGATGTCGCGCGCCATGCGCCCGTCGCTGGTGGCGACGAGGATCTCGCGGATCTCCTCGGAGAAGCTGGCCTCGACGCGGGTGATGCGGGCGTCGAACGCGCGCGCCGCGCGGTCGGCGCGCTCGAGGGGCGCGCGCTTGTCGCCGCCGGCGACGTCGAGCGACACCGGCACGACGTCGTAGCGGCGCGGCAGCACGCGCTCGGTCGGCACCACCGGCTCGCGGGCCTGGGTGCCGAGCGCGATCTGCGCGGCCGTGCGCGCCGCGCGCGCCATGTCGTCCCACGCGAGGGACTCGACGTACGCATAGCCGGTCGCGTCGCCGCGCTGCACGCGGACGCCGAGGCCGATGGAGACGCCGCGCGAGACCGACTTGAGGATGCCCTCGTCGAGCACGAACGAGCCGCCGGCGCGGTACTCGAAGAAGAGGTCGGCGTAGTCGCCGCCCTTCTCGAGGGCGATCGCCAGCAGCTTGCGCGCGAGCTCGGCGTCGATGGCGTACGTGCCGCCCGCACGGAACGGGGCCTTGTAGCGGGTGGACCCTGCCGGGAGGGCGTGCGTCGCGGGGGCGTTGGCCATTCCCACACAGGTAAGCAGACCGGCGTGCGTCGTAAAGCACGAGCGCAGTTGGCGGCGCTCGCGGCGCGCGCCCTCAGTGCAGCACGGCGCGGGGGCCGGCGCTGACCTCGATGCGACCGGACTCGAAATCACGGGAAAGCACGACGACCTCGTCGTGCGGTCGGCCCTCGACGACGAGCGGGGACTGCGTGGTGACGATGAGCTGCACGCGGGGGAACGCGCGGCGGAGCATGTCGACCATCTCGCGTTGCCGCCGCTGCGGCAGGTGGGCCTCGATCTCGTCGATGAGCGCGATGCCCTCGCAGGTGGTGGGATCACGGCCCGGGTACGCGAGCGAGAGCCGCCGCAGGATGACGCCGCCGAGCAGCACGCGGTTCTTCACTCCGAAGGGCAGGTCGTCGAACGTCACGATGCGGCCGGACTGATCGCGGAAGAGCGGCTCGAAGGAGGTCGGATCGACGCCTTCGTACGTCGCCTCGCCGTCGGGCAGGAGCGTCTGGAACGTGCTGCGGTACAGCTCGAAGGGCGCCGTGCCGCGCGACGGCGCCGGGGGCGGCGGGAGCACCGACGAGCTCCGCGCCTCGGCGTCGGCGCGCGTGCGCGCCTGGAACTGCTGCAGCGCCGCGACGGTGACCGCGTTGACGAGCGCCTGCTTCACCTCGCGGGCGAGGTCCGCGCGCGAGGCGTCGTCGAAGGTGGCGTGCGAGCGGTGGTCCATCGCGCTGATCGGTCGCTCGGGCGAGGCGCCGGAGGCGGCGACGCGGGACGCCCAGCGCGCGGCCGAGAGCGGGATCACGCAGAAGCCCCGCTCGGCGGCGATGCGATCGAAGTGCGCCTGCTCGCGCTTGCGAGCCGCGGCGTCGGCGGGGAGCTCCTCGAGCTGCGCGTTGGGCGACGCGACGACCAGATCGTGCGGCCGCGCCGGATCGTCGTCGCCGAGCCGGAAGCGGGCGATGGCGTAGGCGTCGCTCGCCGGCACGCCCTCGCGCGGACGCGGCGGGGGCACGGCGAGCCCGGGCCGTGTGCAGGCGATCGCCGAGAGCAGCGTCGTCTTGCCGGCGCCGCTGTCGCCGAGGATCACCGTCGTCAGGCGCGGCTGCCCCTCCTCGTCGGTCGACGACAGGGTCACGTCGTCGAACGGACCCAGGTTCCGGAGCCGGATGGACGTCAGGTACATCTGGTGCGAGCGGCGTGCGAGCGGGCTACGAGACCGACAGGCTAGCACCCGCCGCGCGGCCCGGCCGTTCTCGGCTCGGGTTCTCGGCTCAGAGGATCGTCGTCGTGCTCCGGTCGACCGTGCCGTCGCTGCGCTGGACGAGCAACGTGTATGTGCGGCCGGTCACGAACCGCACGCGCCCGGTGTCGGCGGCGTAGAGGGTGACGGTCTCGTCGGCGAAGGTCGTGCGGTCGAGCCGCACCGCCGCGTTCAGCGGCTTGTCGCTGGAGTCGAAGACCGCGAGCGCCCAGGTCACCTTGCCGTCGGCGTAGGGGAGGTGCCACGACGGGGGGATTCGATCGGAGCCGGTCAGCGTGTCCCACACCTCGGCGCCGTGCGATTCGCCGGTCGCGTCGCTCGCGTACAGCACGAGCGCGCGCACGTCGCCGGAGAGGCGCACGCGCAGTGCGTAGTCCTTCTCACCGTCGGGCCGCGTCGCCGCGTCGCCGGCGCCGACCCGATCGTCGAGCCAGCCGAGCGGCAGAAGCGGGCCCACGTCGCGCTTGGGCGGCCCGCTCGGCTTCGGCGGCGCCGGCGGCGGAGGTGGACGCGGACACGCGCCGAGCGCCGCGACGAGCAGGACGGCGGCGAGCGGTTTCACGTGCGCACGCGCGAGGGCTTGCGGCCCACGTTCTCGGCGCGGAACGCCGACGGGCACACGTCGTTCACGGGACAGCCCTGGCAGTTTGGACGCTGCGCGAGGCAGATGCGTCGCCCGTGGAAGATCAGCACGTGCGCGACGGCGTCCCAGTCCTCCTTGGGGACCTTCTTCATCAGGTCGACTTCGATGTCCTCGGGCTCGGTGTGCTTCGTCCAGCCGAGCCGCTGCGTGATGCGCTGCACGTGCGTGTCGACGACCACGCCCTCGGGCCGTCCCCACCACACGCCCAGCACCACGTTGGCGGTCTTCCGGCCGACGCCGGGCAGCTTCACCAGGTCCTCGAGGCGATCGGGCACCGCGCCGCGGTGTCGTTCGACCAGCAGCCGCGACAGCTCCACGATGCGCCTGGCCTTCTGCCGGAACATCCCGAGCGTGGCGACGGCGCGCTCGACCTCCTCGACGGGCGCGGCCGCGAGCGCGCGCGCGTCGGGCCACTTCGCGAACAGCGCGGGCGTGGCCTTGTTGACGCCGACGTCCGTCGACTGCGCCGAGAGCACCGTGGCGATGAGCAGCTGGAAGGCGTCTCGGTGGACCAGCTCGCAGTGCGCGTCGGGGTGCGCGGCTTTCAACCGCTCGAGCGTGGCGACGACCGGGGCAGGGGGCCGCCGGCCGCTGCGCTTGGGGCGCACGCCCTTCTCTACGACGGCGGCGATCTTCGCGGCCGCCTTCTTCGCGGCGCGCGCGGGCTTCTCGATGGCGCTCACTCGTCCTCGTCCTCGTCCTCGTCCTCGTCCTCGTCCTCGTCGTCGTCCTCGTCCTCGTCGTCGTCCTCGTCGTCCGGGAACAACTCCTCGTCGGACGGATCGTAGGTGGACCCACCGGGCTTCTCCGCCTCCGCGTCCGCGTCCGCGTCCGCGTCCGCGTTCGCGTTCGCGTCCGCGTCCGCGTCCGCGTTCGCGTCCGCGTCGTCGGTCGCGGCCGCGACGCTCTCGGCATCGTTGGCGGCCTCCACGTCCGAGTCGAGGTCGATCGCCTCGTGCGCGCGCACCTCGGCCGCGGCCTCGTCGTCGGTGTGCACCTCGGCGGGCGCGTGGTGGATCGTGGGCTCGCCGGCCGGCGCGGCGGGAGGCTCCTCCTGCGCGCTCGGCGCGCTCGGATCGAAGTCGGCCGCCGCCACCGAAGCGTCGCCGACCACCGTCGGCTCGCGCGGTCCCTCCGGCAGGACCTCGCCGAGCTCGCGCTCGACGACGTCTCGCGACTCCTCGGTCAGCTCGGTGAACTCGCGAAGCGTCGGCAGATCCTTGAGCGACTTGAGCCCGAAGAACAAGAGGAAGTGGCTGGTCGTGCCGTAGAGCAGCGGGCGGCCCGGCTCGTCCTTCTTGCCGAGCACGCGGACCATGTCGCGATCGAGCAGCAGCTTCAGCACCGCGCCGGCGTCGACGCCGCGGATGTCCTCGATCTCGGGGCGGGTGATCGGCTGGCGGTACGCGACGATCGCGAGCGTCTCGACCTGCGCGCGCGAGAGGCGCACCGGCTTGGCCTGCGTCAGCTCGCGCACGAACGGGGCGAACGCGGCGCTGGTGCGCAGCTGCCATCCGCTCGCGAGCTCGTCGAGCTGGAACCCGCGCGACTCGGCGCGGTACTGCTCGCTCAGCTCCTCGAGGATGCTGCGCACCTCCTTGTTGTCGGCGCGCGCGACGTCGGCGAGATCGGCCGTCTTGAGCGCGCGATCGGAGACGAACAGGAGCGCCTCGAGCAGCCCGCGAAGGTGGCGCCGCGCGACGTCTCCGTGCGCCTCGCCCTCCGGCGCCGCCTCGGCTGCCGTCTCGGTCTGCATCGCGGCGGCCTCGGCCGAGGCGCCGGCCGCGGCGTGGGCCGCGAGGCCTGCAGCCGAGTCGAGCGCGTGCGGGTCGGCGTCGACGAACTCGCCCTCGGCGGCGCTCTCGGCGGCGAGCGCCTGCTCGAACGCGTCGCGCTCGGCCAGGAGGTCGATCGACTCGGTCGTCTCCCGCGGGAACGACTCGCGCCCCGACTCCTCGTCGTCGACGACGAAGACCGACTCGGAGTGGACCTCGTTCGGAGGCGCCTCGCCGTCTTCGAAGTCGAGCGTCTCGTCCTCGATCAGCGAGGAGTACCGCTCGGTCTCGTCGCCGTCGGGCGGGGGCTCGTCGTCGATCATGTCCTCGTCGTCCGGGGGCATGGGCGGAGCATGCGCGAGCGGGCGCCGGGGCCGCAACAGGGTTCCGTGCGCGTCACTCGCGGGGCGGCGCGGCCGCCGGCTTGGTGTCCGGCAGCGTGCGCGCCGCCTCGAGGACCAGGGCCAGGGCCGTCCACGCGGCCAGCGTCTGCACGCGTTGCCGGTCGGCGCCCCCGAAGTGGCGCTCGTCGACGGCGACGCCGTCGGCGGACGAGAGCGCGAAGTAGACGAGCCCGACGGGCTTGTCGTCGGTGCCGCCCGTGGGCCCGGCGATCCCGGTGATCGCCACCCCGACGTCGGCGCCGGTGACGCGGCGGACCCCTTGCGCCATCGCCGCCGCGCACTCCGCGCTCACCGCGCCGTGCGCGCGGATCAGCTCCGGGTCCACGCCGAGCACGGTGCTCTTGCTGGTGTTCGAGTAGGTGACCGCATCGAGCAGGAGGAACTCGCTGGAGCCAGCGATGCTCGTGAGCAGGTGCCCGACGAGCCCGCCGGTGCACGACTCGGCGATACCCAGCGTGAGGCCTCGCTTGCGTAGCGCACGACCGACGGCCGCCGGGAACGAGTCGGCGGCGCCCTCGCCGTAGACGAAGCCGCCGAGCCGCCGCCTGACCTCGCCCGTCGCCGCGTCGGCGAGCGCCTGTGCGTCGGTCTTGGCGCGGGCGCGCGCGTGGACCTTCACCTCGATCTCGGGGAAGTGCGCGCGGTAGCCGATGGTCACGCCCGGGAACGCCTCCTCGACGCCAGCGAGCAGCTCGCCGACGCGTGACTCGGTCTGCCCGAATGTCTTGAGGTGGTGCTGGACGGTGTCGTTGGTCGCGAGGTGCGCGATGCGCGGCAGGATCTGCTCGTCGAACATGCGCTTCATCTCGGTGGGCACGCCGGGCGTGAAGAAGAGGCGCGATCCCCCGAGCGCGAGCTGGAAGCCGGGCGCCGTCCCCACCGGGTTCGGCAGGACGTCGGCCCCCTGCGGGAAGTCGGCCTGCTTCGCGTTCGAGGGCGTCATTTCTCGACCGAGCGACGCGAAACGGCGTCGGATGGCTTCGAGGGACGGCTCGTGCCGGGTGAGCGGGACGCCCGCGGCCTCCGCGGCGCATGCGGTGGTGAGATCGTCGGACGTCGGTCCGAGGCCGCCGGTGCACACCACCACCCGGTGGCGTGCCGCGAGGCGCCAGAGCGTCTCGACGATGGTCGCGCGCACGTCGGGGATCGTCTCGATCGCGGCGACCTCGAAGCCGTTCGCGGTCAGCCGCTCCGCGAGCCACGTCGCGTTGGTGTTCACCAGCTCGCCGCGCGTGAGCTCCGTGCCGATGCTGAGGATGGCGGGCATCAGCGGGCGAGCCTAGTACGGCGCACCGGAAGTTCGTACCTGGATCCTTCCCGACCCTTGGGGCGCCGTACTAGCGAAGTCGCGGAGCGACTTCTCGCAGCGGGTGAAGCGACGAGCGTAGCGAGGAGCGAGGGGGCGCGCGGCGCCCCCTTGTGAGTGTCGAGGTACCCGCGGCTCGGCGTAGCCGAGCGTTCGGCGGCAGCCGAACCCGGAACGAAGTTCGGGTGATGGCATCGGTCCCGAGGTCGCGGCGGCCGTGCAGGAGATCGTCGCGGCGGCGGGCCTGACGATCGATTGGGACGTGCAGCAGGCGGGCGCGGGGACCGTCGCCCTCCAGAACACCACGCTCCCCGACTCGGTGCTCGAGTCGATCAAGAAGAACAAGGTCGCGCTCAAGGGGCCGATCGCAACCCCGATCGGCACCGGGTTCCGCAGCGTCAACGTGCAGATCCGTCAGGACCTCGATCTGTTCGCGAGCCTCCGTCCGGTGAAGTCGCTCCCGGGCATCGCCACCCCGTTCACGGCGGCGCCGCCCGGCCGCGGCGGCATGCCCGGCGGCGGCGCGATCGATCTGGTGATCGTGCGCGAGAACACCGAGGGCATGTACACGGGCATCGAGCACGAGATCGTGCCCGGCGTGCGCGAGGCCGTGAAGGTCGTCACCGAGAAGGCGTCGATGCGCCTCTGCGAGTTCGCCTTCGAATACGCCGAGAGGATGGGCTATCCGCGCGTGACGGTCGTCCACAAGGCCAACATCATGAAGAAGACCGACGGTCTCTTCCTCGAGTGCGGCCGCGAGGCGGCGCGGCTGCACCCGAAGATCGAGATGGTCGAGATGATCGTCGACGCGTGCGCGATGAACATGGTGCGCAACCCCAACCGCCTCGGCGTGGTGGCCACGCTCAACCTCTACGGCGACATCCTCTCCGATCTCGCGGCCGGGCTGATCGGCGGCCTCGGGATCGTCCCTGGCGCGAACATCGGCACGCACGCCGCCGTGTTCGAGGCGGTCCACGGCACCGCCCCCGACATCGCCGGCAAGGGGCTGGCGAACCCCACGGCGCTCTTGCAGAGCGCGATCATGATGCTCGACCACATGGGCGAGCACGGGTGTGCGCGCAAGATCGAGCGCGCGATGCGCGACGTCTACGAGCGCGATCTCGCGCGGACGGGCGATCTCGGCGGCCGCGCGACGACGCGCGAGTTCACCGAGGCGATCAAGTCGGCGCTCTGACGCGCCTGCCTGCGCTGTCGCCTGCGCTGGCCCGCTCGATGTCGCTTGCGCGAGCCCGCTCGATGTCGCTTGCGCGAGCCCGCTCGATGTCGCTTGCGCGAGCCAGCTCGCGACGCGCAGGTGCGTCCATGCAGATCGCTATACTCGGACGGTGAACGACGACCCCAACGCTCGCGCCGAGGCTCTTCATCGTCGACTCGAAGCCGCGAAGGCCCGCGGCGACGCGGAGCGTCCGCGCCTCGCCCGCCTGCACGTCGAGCGCGCGCTGATCGCCGAGGAGCAGGGCGATCGCGCAGGCGCGCTGGCCGCGTTCACGGCCGCCGCCGACGCGAACCCCGAGCACCTCGCCGCCGTGCGCGAGGCGCGCCGCGGAAGCGACGATCCGCACGAGCGTCTCGCGTGGATCGATCGCGAGCTGCGGCTGATCGGCGACGCCGAGCGCGCCGATCTGCTGATCGAGCGCGCGCGCGCCCTCGAGGCGAGCGGCGCCGCCGTGGAGGACGTCGTGCGGGCGTGGCAGGCCGCCCGCGCGCAGGATCCCGAGCACGACGGCGCGCTGGTCGGGCTCGAGCGCGCGCTGGCCCGCGCCGGCGACGACGCGGAGCTCGCGATCCATCACGCGCGGCTCGCCCGCACCATCACCAGGGACCCGGCGCTCGCCGCCTCGCACCTCCTCTCGCGCGGGCGCATCCTCGAAATGGCCGGCGACGACGCGGCCGCGCAGGAGGCGTACGCCGAGGCAGTCGCGGCGCAAGCCGCGCCCGAGCTTGCGGCGCAAGCCGCGCCCGAGCTTGCGGCGCAAGCCGCGCCCGAGCTTGGGGCGCATGCCGCGCCCGGGCCTGCCCGCGAGGCGCTCGCGCGCGTGCTCTCGCGGCGCGGGTGCTTCGCCGAGCTGCGGGATCTGCGGGTGGAGGACGCCGAGCGCACCGCCGACCGCGGCACGCGCGTGCGCCGCCTGTACGAGGCCGCCCGCCTCTCGGCCGATCGCCTCGACGATCCGGAGCGCGCCATCGCGCTGCTGCAGCGCGCGGGCGAGCACGCCGGCGACGATCCGCGGCTCGACGCGCGCGTGATCGAGGAGCTCGTGCGGCTCCTCGAGGAGACCGGCGACGGCCACGGCGCGGCCGCTGCGCGCGTCACACGCATCCGCTACGAGCGCGTGCCCTCGGTGCGCGCGATGGAGGAGCGGAGGCTCGCCGCCGAGCTCGAGGGGGCGTCCGATCCGCGTGGCGCGGTCGAGGCGCTCGAGCGCGCGCGCGCCATCGAGCCGCTCGACGATCTGTCGCTCGGCACGCTCGATCGCCTGCTGGCGACCCTCGGCCGCGACGACGAGCGGCTCGGCCTGTGGACGGCCGAGGCGACGCGCGCCCCCGAGGGCGGGCGCGCCGCCCGCGCGTACGTGCGCGCCGCGGCGATCGCCGACGACGCGCTCGGTCGCCCGGACGACGCGCTCCGCATGCTGCGCGCCGCGTGGGCGACGCGTCCCGGCGACGAGGACGCGCTCGACGCGCAGGTACGCATTCTGTCGCGCGGCGAGGCGCGCGATCCGGCGCGGATCGGCGCCGCCATCGATCTGCTGATCCACGCCGCCGAGCTCGCCGCCGACGTCGCGCTTCGGGTTTCGCACCTCGAGAAGGCGGCCGCGCTGGCCGAGGAGACCGATCCGACGCGCGCGGCCACCCTCTACGAGCGGGTGCTCGCGCTCTCGCCGACGCGCCGCTTCGCCATCGTGTCGCTGCAGCGGGCGCTGCGCCGCGCCGGCGACCACGCGGCGCTCGCGCGCCTGCTCGAGCGCGAGGCCGAGCAGACCACCGACGTCGATCACGCGCTCGCCCTCCGGCTGCGGGCGGCCGAGGTCTTCCACCGCCACGCGCGCGACGTCGAGCGCGCGGTCGCGATGCTTCGTCGCGTGCTCGACGTCCGCCCCGATCACGAGGGCGCCTTGCTCGCGCTGCTCGCGTGCCACGAGGAGACCGGGCGCGCCGAGGACGCGCGCGACATCCTGCAGAGGCTCGTCGAGCTGCGTCCGGAGGGCCGCGTGCAGCTCTTGCTCGCGATTGCCGAGGTGTCGCTCCGGCGCCTCGGCGACGTCGACGGCGCGATCGGCGCGCTCCGCAAGATCCTCGCGGAGGTCCCGGCGCACGAGGTGGCGCTGCACGATCTGGCGCGCACGCTGCGGCGCGCCGGCGCGTGGCCGGAGGCCGCGGAGATCACCGAGCGCGTCGATCCCCTGCTCGCGGCCGAGATCTGGGAGGGGCGGGCGCGCGACGACGCGCGCGCGCTCTCGCTGTATCGAGTGGCGCTCGCGCACGACCCCGCCGATGCGTCGGCGCGCGAAGGGGTGATTCGCCTCGCGTCACGTCGCGGCGCTGCGGGCCGCGCCAACGAGCAACTCGCCCTCGAGGCGGAGCTCGACCCGCGGGCGCAGGCCGAGCTGGCGCTGCACCTCGGCGATCTCCCCGCGGCGATCGAGCGGCTCGCCCCGCTCGCAGGCACCGACGCGGCGCGGACGCGGCTCGAGGCCGCCTGGCGCACCGCAGACGGCGAGCTGGCGCGGGCGGCGCTCGACGCGCTCGCCACCGAAGATCCGCGCGCGCGCGTCCGGGTGGCGCTCGCCAGGCTGTACGGATCGAACGCCGTCGCCGACGCGCGCGCCGTGATCGCGCTGCGCCTGGGCGATCCCGCCGCGCTCGGCGTGCTCTTGGGCGCCCCCGAGGACGCTCCCTCCGCCCTGGCGGCGACGCTCGCGAACGAGCGCGAGCCTTCGTGCCGATGGGTGACGCACCTGCGGCTTTCGCGCGCGCTGCCTCTGCGCGGCGACGACGCGGGGGCGCTCGCGCACGCGCGCGCCGCGCTCGCGCTCGACCCGGACTCGCCCTCCGCGATCGACGCGACCATCCGCCTCGCGTCGAAGGTCGGCGACCGCGAGGCGTTCCTGCACGCTCAGCGCCGCGCGGCCGAGATCGCCCTCGACCCGCGCGAGCGCGTCCGCCACCTGCTGATCGCCGCGTCGACCGCGCGCGAGCTCGGCCGGGACGACGCAACGGAGCTGCTCGACGCGGCGCTCGCCGTCGATCCGGAGTCGACCGAGGCGGCCACGGCGGCCACCCAGCACCTGATCGGCGCCGATCCGCAGCAGCTCGCCAGGCTGCTGCACCGCGCGGCCTTCGCCGCCACGCACCCCGAGCGCGTCGTCGCGCTTTCGCGCGAGGCGGCGGCGCTCTGCGACGCGCTCGGCGAGGTCGATCGCGCGATCGCCCTGCTCGGACGGGCGCGCGCTCTGGATCCGAAGAACGTCGCGGTGCTCGTGGAGCTCGGCGACGCGCTGCGGAGGCAGCTCGCGTGGGGCGAGAGCGCGCGGGTGCTCGAAGAGGCGGTGTCGCACGGCAGCGAGTCCGCGCACCGCGAGTGGCTGGCGCGCGCCCACCGCGCCCTCGCCGATCTCTTCGAGGGCCCGCTCGCCGATCCGCTGCGCGCGCTCGTCGCGCTGCGCGCGGTGGTGCGGCTCGCGCCCGACGACATCGCGGCCCAGCGGCGCCTCGCCGCGGCGCTCGCGCGACAGGGGCAGCCGATCGAGGCCGATCAGGTCCTCTCCGCCCTCGCCGCCCACCCGAGCGTACCGCTCCCCGAGCGGCTCGCGATCCTCTCGCAGCTCTCCGAGGTGCGCCTCGCGCAGCGTGATCGCACCGGCGCCGAGGCGGCCCTCCGCGAGCGCCTCAAGCTCGATCCCGACTGGAAGGGCGAGTCGTTCCGCGCGCTCTCGGGCTTCCACCGCGAGCACCTGCGCGGCGACGAGAGCCTCGCCGACACGCTCGCCGAGCTCGTGGTCGACGCGCGCGCCGACGCGAGCTGGCTCATGGGCCTCGCCGATCTCGAGCTCCACCTCGGGCGCGAGCGCGCGGCGATCATGCACCTGAAGATGGCGGCCAAGATGGTGCCCGACGACGTGACCGCGCTGCTCGCGCTCGCGGGCGCGCAGATGGCCATCGCCGAGCACGACGAGGCCGCGCGGCTGCTGCACGCGCTGGCGATGCGCGATCCCGTTCACCCGGACGTCCTCGCGGCCAAGGAGCGCGCGCTGCTCGGTACGTCGGCGCGCGAGGAGGCGCTGGTCGTCGCCGAGCTCCGCGCCTGGCTCGGACAGGGCGAGGAGCCGCAGCGCTTCCGCGCCCGCCGCTCGCTGCCGCACCCGCCGCGCGAGGGCGTGCTCGTCGATCCCGCGGTCGCCGAGCGCGTGCTCCCCGAGGGGGCGAGCCGCCCGGCCGCCGAGGTGCTCCGCCTCGTCGCCCGCTCGCTCCCGAAGGTCGCGCCGGTCAAGCCGCTCGCGAGCTACGGCCTCGGCGCGCGCGATCGCATCACCGCGAAATCGGGCCACCCGCTGCGCGCGCTCGTCGATCGGACGTGCGCCGCGCTGGGCGTGGAGAAGACCGAGGTCTTCGTGCGCGAAGCCCGCGAGGGCGCGGTCGAGATCGAGCCGCACGATCCGCCCTCGCTCATCGTGCCGAGCCACGCGCTCGCGCTGCCGGAGATCGAGATCGTCTTCGCGGTCTCGCGCGCGCTCGCGCGGTACGCGCTCGGCGCGCACGCCTTCGACAAGCTCGGCTCGCGCGGCGCCGCGACGGCCATCGCCGCGGCGGTCGCGCCGTTCGGCGGGACGCTCCCGGTGGTCGACGGTGAGGACCTCGAGCGGCGCCTCGGCAAGGCGATCGATCGGGTCTCGCGCAGGTCGCTCGAGTCGCTCGCGCGGAAGGTCGCGCCCTTCGATCCGGAGGCGTTCGCGCGCGCCATCGAGCAGGGCGCCGTCCGCGTCGCCTACCTGCTCACCGGCGATCTCGGAAGCGCGCTGACCAGCGTCCGCCGCGTCGAGCGCATCCACGTGGCGGACGTCGGGCGTCCGGGCACGACGACCGGCGATCTGATGCGCTTCGCCCTCGGCGACGACGCGATCGCGCTCAGGCGCCGGCTCGGCACGGTGTGGAGCGACGCCTGACCTCTACAGCTTGCGCAGCTCGCGCTTGAGGACCTTGCCGGTGGGCAGGCGCGGCAGCGCGTCGACGAAGACGACGCTGCGCGGCGTCTTGTAGTCGGCGAGCGCGCTCTTGCAGTAGCGCTGCACCTCCGCCGCGTCGATCGCCGAGCCGGGGCTGCGCACCACGAACGCCTTCAGCGACTCGCCCCAGTCGGGGTCGGGCACGCCGATGACCGCGACGTCGGCGATCTCCGGGTGCGTGTGCAGGTGCTGCTCGATCTCCCACGGATAGATGTTCACCCCGCCGGAGATGACCATGTCGTGCTTGCGATCGGCGAGGTAGTAGTACCCGGCCTCGTCGACGCGCCCGAGATCGCCGACCGAGAAGAAGCCCTCGCGCATCGCCTGGCTCGTCGCCTCGCGATCGCGGTGGTAGCCGTGCACCAGCATCGTGCTGCGCACGAACAGCTCGCCGACCTCGCCCGGCTTGACCTCGCGGCCGTCGTCGTCGAGCAGGCGGATCTCGTTGCCGAGCAGCGCGCGGCCGACGGTGCCCGGCCGGGCGGTGTGCTCGCCCGGCAGCGCGAGCGTCACCAGGCCGGTCTCCGTCGAGCCGTAGAAGTTGTAGAGCACCGGCCCCATCCACTCCTCGATGCGACGCGCCGTGTCGGTAGGCAGCGGCGCCGCGCCGCTCATCAGCCAGCGGATCGACGACGTGTCGTAGCGGCGCCGCACCTCGACAGGCAGCGCGGCGAGCCGGGCGAGCATCGTCGGCACCATGAACGCGGAGGTGATCCGCTCGCGGTCGATGGCGCGCAGCACCTGCTCCGGGTCGAAGTGCTCGAGCATGACCACCGCGCCGCCGAGCGCGTAGATGAGCGCGATGAAGACCGGCGCGGCCGAGTGGTAGAGCGGCGCGACGACGAGGTGCCGCTCGTCGGTGCGGATGCCGACCTGGCGGATGAAATCGAGCACCGAGTCGTGGAGCGCCTTCTCGAGGCTGCGCGGCGCGCCCTTCGGCCGACCGGTCGTGCCGGAGGTGTAGACCATCACCGCCGCGCTCGCGCCGTCACCCTCGGGGCGCAGGCGCTGGTCTGGCTCTCGCGCGAGCAGCGCGTCGAACCCTTCGGGCACCGTGACCGTGCGCGGCCGCCGCCCCGCCTGCGCCGTCGCCTCGCCGACGACGCTCGCGAGATCCGCGTCGTGGATCATCACGACCGGCTCGGCGTTGCCGAGGATGTGCGCGACCTCGCCGGCCTTCAGCCGGTAGCCGATCTGCACGACCGCGGCGCCGACGCGCAGCGCCGCCCACTGCGTGAGCAGGTAGCGGTGCCCGTTGCGCATCATCACCGCGATCTTGTCCCCCTTGCGCACGCCGAGCGCGAGGAGCGCGCGGGCGAGCCGATCGATGCGCTCGTCGAGCTGCCGGAAGGTCAGCCGGGTGTCGCTCGCCCCCGGCGAGCGCTCAGGTGAGATCGCCCCCGGCGAGCCCGCCGGTGAGAGGTCGACGAGCGCCTCTTGATCCGGCTTGTGCGCCGCGTGCACCGAGAGGATCGCCGTCGGCCCCTTGGGCAGCGTCCGGGTGATGAAGCGGCGAGCGAGCGTCGCGACGCCGGCGGGCGTGATGGTGCGCGCGACGCCGGTGGTCGTCAGCACGTCGCGCGCGGCGACGGCGCGATCGAAGAGGGCGCGGACGGTGGTGGGCAGCACCCGGGGAGCGTAGGGCAACGAGTCGTCAGTCGTCAGTCGTCAGTCGTCAGCTCGAGACGGAGAGTCCGAAGAGTCCAGAGTCTAGAGTCTAGAGTCCAGAGTCTAGAGTCTAGAGTCTAGAGTCCGACGAGATGCCGTTGACGCGTTCGCGAATCGCTGCGCGCGAGCGACGACTCTTCGCAGCACGCGGCCCGCTTCCAGAGGCAGGGCGAGAGCGCGCGCCGACCGGACCGCGACTCGAGACTCTGGACTCTAGACCCAAGAGCCCAGCCCCGACGCCACCGCGCGCGAGTGCGCGACGTCTCCCACTGACGACTGACGACTCAAAACAGCTGCGACAGCACGACGTAGGTCTGCGTCACGCCGCCCTCCGACGTGCCGCGCGCCACGCCCACCCGGATCGTGATCGGCTGGAAGTACCCCACGGAGAGATCGGTGAGCAGCTCGGCGCCGAGCCCGAGCTTCATCCGCAGGAGGTCGATGGGCTGGAAGCTCGCGTCGCCGTAGTCGGCGAACACATTGCCGTAGAAGCGGTGGAGGAACGCCGGCAAGGTCTCGTAGCCACGGTCGACGTTGAGCAACGGAAAGCGGTACTCGACGTTGAAGAGGTGGAACGCGTCGCCGAAACGCGCGCCCGGTCGGTACCCGCGCAGCGCGATCCCCGGCTGGAAGAGCAGGTTCCGCAGCGCGTCGGGCAGGGGGATGTCGGCGAACCCTCCGAGCACGAAGGCGCCTCGGCGACCCCAGTCGCCCGAGCTCGCGCCGCCCTGCGCGTGCAGCGCCAGGACGTGGTGTCGCGCCCACGGCATCGGGAAGTAGCCGACCGAGTTGTAGCTCGCGAGGAGCACCGAGTACTGACTGGCGAGCTCGGGGCGCGCCAGGTCGACGTTGGCCGAGAACGCGAAGCCCTTCTCGGGACCGACCGACCAGAGGAACCGCTGAACGTTGGACCACGACCACCCGAGGCGGATCGCCGCGAGGTACCCGGTCTGCGGGAACACCGCCGGGCGCGCGTACGGATCGATGGCGTTGGTCGGGAACCCGTCGAGCGGTCGGAAGCGCGAGAACGCGTAGCTGATGGCGAGCGACTGCGCGGAGAACACCTTGGCGAGCGGCGCGGTGATCCCGCTCTCGATTCCGAGCGACTCCTCGGCCCAGAGCGGCGTCTCGTCGCCGAAGCGAAAGCCGCCGCGCAGGCCGACGTAGCGCCACAGCCGCGCGCGCGTGTCGAACGGCATGTTGCGATACACGTAGAAGAGATCGGTCCCGGTGATCCCGCGGTTGAAGCTCGCGGTCAGCGAGGCGGCGAAGAAATGCAGGCCCACGACGTCGCCGCCGCGCGTGGTGACGATGACCGCCTGCCCGAACGAGTCGGGGCGCGACTCCCACTCCCAGGTGTACGGCCGCAGCGTCGGCAGCGGATTGTAGGGCGTCGCCTTCAGCGAGAGGGGCTTCGCCGCGGGCACGTGCGTGCCGCGCGTGTCCACGTACGGCTCGGCGTCGCGGAACGTCTTCGGGTCGAGGTCGAGCTCGAAGATGTCGTAGCCCTCGTGCGTGTAGCCGACGTACGCGAGGTGCTTTCCGGTCTCGTCGACCTCCGGCTGGAACGCGCCGTTGATCACGTTGGTGACCTGCTTCAGCCCGCCGGAGACCAGATCGTAGGCGTAGATGTTCGCGATGCCGGTGCGATCGGACGAGAAGTAGAGGGTCTGGCCGTCGGGCGAGAAGACCGGGCCGGTGTCGAGCGCGCGATCGCGGGTGACCGCGGTCAGCGCGCCGGTGGCGACATCGACGATCTTCACGTCGCGGTAGCCGCCGCTGTTCCACGCGGAGAACGCGATGCGGGTGCCGTCGGGGGACCAGCGCGGCGTGTACACCTGATCGAAGCGCTCGTTGGGCACGAGCTTGCGCGGCGCGCCGAACGGCTGATCGCCGTCGAGCTCCGACAGATAGAGGTACGAGGTGCCCTGCTTGTTGACCACGTAGGCGACGCGGTCGCCGTCGGGCGAGACCGCCGGCTCGTTCGCGCGCAGACCGAACGAGAGGCGCTCGCCCTGCTCGGTCTCGCCGCCCCACTCGCGCGGCGCGCGGCGGAACAGGTCCCAGTAGAAGTACAGCTTCATCTTCGACGACTCGACGGAGTCGTAGAGGAGCGAGCCGTCCGGGAGCCACGCCGGGGTCGACGCGCCGGCGGTGCGCGTCAGCAGCTCGCCGATCCCGTAGGTCGGCGCCTTGGCCCCGTCGCGCACGCCGATCGCGTAGAGGCCGGTCGTCGTGTGCGTGTCGTTCCGGTAGTACGAGATGCGCCGCGCGAAGCCCTTGTCGTGCGCGCCGGCCGCCGCCGGCATGTAGCGCGGATGGAAGGCCTCCTGTCCGTGGAACGTCGCCCGACGGCCCTCTCTCAGACCCTTGGCGGCGACCTCCGCCTTCTGCCTGGCGTAGCGCTTCTGCATCCAGGCGATCCACCCGCGATACAGCTCGACGTACGTCTTGCCGGTGGCGCGGTGGATGGCCCGGTTGATCCCGTAGGGGATGATCTCGTCGCCGTAGTCGGCGGCGACCTGCCGCAGCGCCTCGAACCCGTAGAGGTTCTCGACGTACTCCAGGAAGTGCGAGCCGTAGAGATACCAGAGGTTGCCCTGCGGCCACCGGCGCGGCGCGTGGCTGATCTGATCGAGCCCGGCGATGTTGTCCTCGAGCACGTCGGCTCGCAGGTACATGTCGAAGATCGAGGAGCGGTTGCGCCCGCCGGTGGTGTAACGGGTCTCGAGCAGCACCGCGAGCCCCTCGAGCAGCCAGCGCGGCTGCATCTGGTTGGGCGAGTACTGCTTGCCGACGATCGCGTTGTAGATCGCCGGCAGCCCGGTGATGTGATCGGTGTGCAGGATGTGCGTGTACTCGTGCGTGATCAGCTCGAGCTGCCAGTCGTCGTAGTCGGCCAGCGGCGAGAGATCGTCGGGCGCGGTGACGAACAGGCGCACCGTGTTGTACGGGAGGGCCGTCGCCGACCCGTTCGCCGAGTCGGTGTCGTCGGTGACCACGACGTTGGTGATCTCGCCCGGCGTCCACCCGAGCGGCTGCACGAGGCGGCCGTGCACGTCCTCGCAGACCTCGGCGACGCGCTTGGCGATCGACTCGAGCCGCTTGTGGTGGTGGACGCGGAAGTGCTGCGTCTGGAACGTCTGCCAGACCAGCGACGGATCGCCTACGGCGCGCGCGTCGCGCGCCACGGCGAGCCACGCGACGGCGACGATCGCCGCGAGCAGCGTCGCCAGCACACGACCACGCGTGCCGGTCCGCATCGCGCAGAGGCCCTCTCCGATCAGAGATCGTCGTAGAACAGCGGTTCGCGGTTTCGGACGTACCGCATGATGAGCTGGCGCTGCTCCGGCGTGATGCCCTGGAACTGCGCGCCGAAACCGGGCGGCGCGTCGGGGTTGTCGGCCGCGTCGCGCGTCCACCGCACGATGCCGGCGGCGTCGAAGTGGTAGCCGCCCGGCAGGTGCACGCGCAGCTGCACGCGCTGGTTCATCTTCGGGACGTTGTAGGTCGCGACGAAGATCCCGCCGTGCTCGACGATGTCGTTGCCGGACAGCGTCTTGTAGAAGTTGGACGGCGAGTGCGCGCCGAGCTCCGCGTCGACCATGCCGGGCGGCGTGCGCATGCTCTCGGCGGCGGCGGGCGGGTGCTGCGAGGGCGAGTAGATGCCGCCCCCTGGAGACGGCGCGCCGTGCGGTGCCGGCGCGGCGTGCGGGTGGAACTGCGGCGCTGCCGGCGGCGCCTGGAACTGCGGCGCGGGCGGCGCCTGGAACTGCGGCGCGGGCGGCGCCTGGAACTGCGGCGCGGGCGGCGCCTGGAACTGCGGCGCTGCCGGCGGGGGCTGGTATTGCGGCGCTGCCGGCGGGGGCTGGTATTGCGGCGCTGCCGGCGGGGGCTGGTACTGCGGCGCTGCCGGCGGGGGCTGGTACTGCGGCGCGGCGGGCGGCGGCTGGAACTGCGGCTGCTGCGGCGGCTGATACTGGGGCTGCTGCGGCGGCGGTTGGAACTGCGCCGGCTGATACTGGGGCTGCTGCGGCGGCTGATACTGGGGCTGCTGCGGCGCGGGAGCCTCGAGCCGCGACAGCGCGTGCACGCTGCCGAGCGCGCCGGCGACCGCGGCCATGGCCTGCTCTGCCGCCGGATGGGTCGTGTCGATCGCCTGCAGCCGACCGAGCGCCTCGCGGAGCGCGCTCAACGCCACCTCGGCGTGCGGTTTGATCGACGGCACCGCGCCGTCGCTGCGCTCTGCAGTCATCAGCGAGCCCATCGCGCGCGCGATCGGCTCGGCGGCGTCGAGGAACTGCGGAGGCAGCCCCGGCGACTGCAGCAACTGAAGCCCTTGCGCGAGCCCCTCGCGGGCGGCGCGCGCCGTCATCCTCGGATCCTGGGTCATTGCGAGGGGCTGAGTCTCGCACGACTCCGGGCCTTTGGGCCATCGCGGAGAAAATCGCCGAGACACCAACGATGCAATGCGGCATCGACCCTTCGTGGCCAACGTGCATGGACTCCCGGAACGGCGGCGCGGCAACGGCGCGGCCCAGGTCGACGTCGAGCGGCTGCGCACGCTCGACGATCTCGAGACGCTCTCCCCCGAGCAGCTCGCCACGCTGTACGCGGGCGGCCGTCCGCCGCAGCTCGGCGTGCTGGCCGGGCATGCGCGCGGCCGCCTCCTCTCGGTGCCCGCGCTCCACGCGGTGCCCGTCGTCGGCGCACTCCTCGATCGCCTGTTGATCCGCGCGGCGGCGCTCCCGCTGAACCCCTGGCGCGGCAAGACCTTCGCGGCGCCCGCCGAGCACCATCGGACGTCGGGCGACAACGACGTCCTCGGGCGCGCGCTGCTGCCGTTCGACGCGCACGTCGAGAAGAGCGCGCTCGATCACGCGCCGGCGCTGATCATCCGCTATGCGCGCCCGGAGAACCCGAGACTGCTGCGCCCGGTCGTCGACGAGCTGCGCGAGGTCGCCCGCGGCCTCTGGCTCGGACCGAGCTACGTCCGCGGCCCGAACGGACCGAGGATCCTCGTGTGGTTCGCCGTCGCGAAGGGGTGATCAACCCAGCGTGACCTCGTCGACGCCGGGGACCGGTCGGCCGGTCTCGTCGAGGCGCAGGAGCATCTCGACCGCGTCTTCGCCGTCGTTGTAGTAGCGCTCGCGCACACCCATCGCGACGAAGCCGAGGCCGCGGTAGAGGCCGATCGCGCCGTCGTTGCCGCGCCGCACCTCGAGGAGGACCAGGCGCACGCCGCGCTCGGCGGCGAACGACAGGGCACGTTGCAGCAGCGCGCGCGCGTGCCCGCGTCGCCGGTGGCCGGCGTGGGTGGCGACGTTGAGGACGTGCAGCTCGTCGGCCACGTGCCACGTCGCGATGAACGCGACGGGACCGCTCGCTCCGCGCGCGACCCACAGGTGGGCCCACGCGCGTTCGAGCTCGTCGCGGAGCTGCCCCTCGTCCCACGCCGAGCTGCCCGGCGACGTCGCGTCGATCGCCACGACCGCGGAAACGTCCGCCTCGTGCATGCGATCGATGACGACCTCGCTGCTCCCGCTCATCGAAGTCGGGCGAGCCTAGCGCAAGACGGCCGCCCCGTTCATGTGGCGAGCCGGCGGCGAACCCGTGGCGACACGTCGCGAGACCCGGTAGCCTCGGAGGCCATGTCGCCGAACGCCGGGGCTGCCCGACTCTCGGGCTCCGTGCTGGCCGGTCGCTATCGGCTCGGCCGACTGCTCGGCGAGGGCGGGATGGGCGCGGTGTACGAGGCGGCTCCGCTCGACCGTCCCGATCAGCGCTGCGCGATCAAGGTCCTGCACGAGGAGATGTCCGCCAACCCCACGGTGGTCGAGCGCTTCCTCGCCGAGGGCGACATGTGCCGGCGGCTCGATCACCCCGGCGTGCTGCGCGTGTTCGACGTGGGTCAGGAGCGAGGCGTTCCGTTCCTCGTGATGGAGCTGCTCGAGGGCCGCGCGCTCATCGACTACACCGAGCACGGTCAGCGCCTGCCGCTGAACTTCGCGGTCACCGTCTGCGCCGGCGTGCTGCACGCGCTCGACTACGCGCACTCGCGCGGGATCATCCACCGCGATCTCAAGCCCGAGAACGTGTTCCTCGTGCCCGGCCCGGGCGGGCAGTGGCAGACCAAGCTGCTCGACTTCGGCATCGCGCGCGCGATCGACGCGGCCGGCGGCGGGCGACGCCGCACCGCGACCGGCGTGCTCCTCGGCACGCCCGGCTACATGTCGCCCGAGCAGGTGAAGGCTGCGCGCAACGTCGATCACCGCACCGATCTCTGGGCGATCGGCGTGATGTTCTACGAGATGGTCACCGGCGCGCAGGCCTTCCCCTCCGACGGCGACGATCCGAACAACATCTGGGGCCTGATCAGCGCCGTGCTCACCAAGGAGCCGGTGCCGCTCGCGGTCTACGATCCGCACCTCGCGCCCTTCGACGCGTTCATCAAGCACGCGCTCTGCAAGGATCTCGAGCAACGCTACCCGTCGGCGCGCGCGATGAGCGAGGACCTCCTGCGCATCGCGCGCGGCGAGGTGCGCACCAGCGATCCGCAGTCGCCGACGGCGAGCCCGTTCACCCGCGAGCAGCGCATCGTGCCGATCAACTCGCGCGGTGAGCTCCCCGCGATCCCCGCGGTCGACGCGCACGCGTCGCCTGCGGCCGCGCAGTGGGCGCCGCCACCGCCGCCGCAGGGCGCGGTGCTCGGCACCATGCCGAGCGGGGTCCAACGCCCGCAGGGGCTCGACGCGCTCTCCGGCACCGTCCCGATGGCGCCCGGTGGCGGTCGCGAGCACGTCACCGTCGACTCGTATCGCGGCGTCCTGCCGCGAGGCGCGGTCTCGCCGCAGGCGGCCGCGATGCAGCAGACGGCGCTCGCCCCGCCGGGGATGCCGGCGATGCAGCAGACCGCGCTCGCGCCTCCGGGCATGCAGCAGACGGCGCTCGCGCCGGCGGGAGCGTCGCTCGCCGCGACGGCCCTCGCGCCTCCCGACGCCGTTCCTCCCGCGCCGCACGTGCCCAAGTACGCGACCGCCCCGAGCGGCTTCCGGCCGCCGCAGCCGCACGTCCCGAGCGGTCGCTCCCCGCTCGAGGGCCTCGACAACCCGCCGGCGCGCGAAGAGGCCGAGCCGACCAGCAGCCCCCTGCCGTGGATCGCGCTCGGCGTGGTGCTGATCGTCGCGCTCGTCGGCGCCGTCTTCTGGGCGCTGCACTGAGCGGGCGGTAGCGATGGCGGACGCCCGCCGTCTCGCCGCTCGCGATGGCGGGGCATCGACCGAGTCATCAGTCATCAGTCGTCAGTCATCAGCCGAGACGGCGGTAGCGGCGTTTCTCGGCTCTCTCTGACGACTGACGACTGACGACTGACGACTTCCAAATGAAACGAGCGCCGCCCGCGCGGGCGACGCTCGCCATGGACGTCCGAGCGGCTACTTGTTCACGCGCTCGATGTACTCACCGGTGCGCGTGTCGATCTTGATCCACTCGCCTTCCTTGACGAAGAGCGGGACGTTGACCGTGGCGCCGGTGCTCACCGTCGCGGGCTTGGTCGCGCCCGATGCGGTGTCGCCCTTGATGCCCGGCTCGGAGTTCGTGATCTGCAGGACCACGTGCGCGGGCAGCGAGATGTTGATCGGGTTGCCGTTGAAGAAGACGATGTCGATGCGCTGACCGTCGCCGATCCACCTCACGTCATCGCCGATCTTGCTCTTCTCGATGTAGATCTGCTCGCTGTGCCCATCGACGAAGACGAGCTGATCGCCCTCGTCCCAGGAGAAGGTCGCCTCGCGCTCCTCGACGTCCGCCGGCTCGAGCTTCTCGCCGGAGCGCCAGGTGCGCTCGAGGACGTTCCCGCTGATCAGGTTCTTGATCTTCACGCGAGTGAACGCCTGGCCCTTGCCCGGCTTGACGAACTGGAATTCGACGACGACGTACGGTTGACCGTCGATCGTCATCTTGAGGCCTTTGCGGATGTCGCTCGTATCCATGGTGGGGGCGGGCGCTTAGCACGAGGCGAGGCGAACGTCGACTCCCTCCAGGCGAGCCGGCGCCGCCGCGGGCGGTTGTGTCCAGTCCCCCCTCTCAGAACCCGAAGCTGTCCTGACACACCCGTTCGCTGCTGCCCGACTTCGCGACGCACTTGGCGCCGATAGGCATCGCGCAGGGGACCAGCGGGCACACGCTGGTGCAGGCGAGGGCCTTCCAGCGCTCGTGCATGGCCTCGCCGAGGCTGTAGGCGTCCTGGCCGGGGTTGACGAAGGTGCTGCAGCCGCAGAAGTCCCTGGCGATCTCGCGGCTGCAGTCGGCGTCGCACGTGCAGCGCTTCGCTTCCCCGACCACGCCGGCGATCTTCGCCTGCAGATCGGGGCAGGAGTCGGTGACCGTCCACACCTTGGTGGTGGGCGGCGCCGGGCAGGCCGGGCCGCCGCCGTCGATCACGACGCCCGTGTCGACCATTCCGGTGTCGACCATGCCGGTGTCGACCATTCCGGTGTCGACCATGCCCGTGTCGACCATGCCTGTATCGACCAGGCCGGTATCGACCTTCCCGGTGTCGAACCCGCTGTCGACCATGCCGGTGTCGGGCTTGCCGCTGTCGACCATGCCGGTGTCGGGCTTGCCGCTGTCGAGCTTGCCGCTGTCGACCTTCGCCGTGTCCTCGATGGATGTGTCGCGCCCCCCACCGTCGAGATCGCCGCCGTCGGTCAACGTCGAGTCGCCCTCCGCATCGCCGGCCGCGGTATCGCCGGAGGCCTCGACGGAGCCGCCGTCGTCGTCGGGTGAGCCCAGCTCGAAGGAAGCGCCCGAGCAGCCGATGGAGACGAAGAGGACGACGTGGGGAAGGAAGAGACGCCGCACGAACGAAGGCTTACCGCATCGAGCGGCCTCGGGCGAGCGCCCTCAGTGCTTGATCTGCAGCTCGGCGAGCTGCTGGCGCGCGTCGTTGGAGCGCGCGTGGTCGGGCCACTTCTTGACGAACGCGCGCAGGGTGTTCTTCGCGTCGTTCCACGCCTGGATCTCGACCTCGACCTGCGCGAGCTCCCACGTGGCGGCGGCCTGGATGTCCTTGTCGGGCGAGCTCTCGGAGAGGCCCTGGAGGATGGGCACCGCGTCGCGCTGGCGCGTCAGCCGGCGGTAGGCCTGCGCGAGCGCGAGGCGCGTGGCGGGCGCGGTCGACGCGTCGCCCTTGATCTTCAGCGCCTCCTCGAAGGCGGTCGCCGCCTCCTGCCAGCGCGCCACGCGCGCGTGGTCGAGGCCGGCCGTGTAGCGCTCGAGCGTGAGCTCGTTGCGGAACTTTTCTGCGAAATCCTGGAAGATCACCACCTCGGTACGGGTGAGGCCCTCCTTGGTAGCGGCCTCGATCTGCTCGAGGAACTCGGCGCGCTTGTTCGCCTTCACGAGGTCGTAGAGCTGCTGGGCGCGCGCCTCGATCTTGGTGCGACCGTCCTCGCGGCGCTCGAGCTCCTTGACCTGTTTTCGCAGGGCCTCGAGCTCGCCCTTGCTCCCCTCGGTCTCGCTCTTGATGTTCTCGACGCGGTAGTCCCAGAGGACCTTCAGCCCCAGCAGCACGACCACCACGAACACCGCGTAGGCCGTGGCGCTGTTCCAGGAGATGCGCCGCTCGTAGCCGGCCTGCCGCTTGGCGATGCTCTTGAGGTCGGCGGCGAGCGCGTTCGTGAGGTTGTTGGTCTTGATGACCAGACCTCGCGACTCGATCACCTCGCGGCGCAGCTCGCGCAGCTCCTCGTCGACTTCCTGGGCCACGGCGCCCCTTCTTTAGCAGAAAATGGGGGCCCGAGGCGGCCGACCTTGCGAAATCGGCGCAATCGTGACAGAACCCGCGCCCCCATCATGGTCAGCAACACCACCCAGTCCGAACGCATTCGCAAGCGTAAGGCGACCACCAACGGCAAGCGGAACAAGCGCGATCGTCGTGCCCACGGCACGCCCGCCTTCGCGATCCACCCCGAGGGCTACGACGCGAAGGCCGCCGACGCGAAGAAGCCCGAGGCGCCGAAGGCCGCCGTCGCGTCCAAGGTCGTCAAGAAGGCGCCCAAGGCCGCGAAGAAGCCCGCCGCCAAGCCCGCGAAGTGATCGCGGCCTGATCGTGTCCTGACGCGCGATGGTGTTCTGACGCGCGCGGCTTCGTGATACGCCGCTCGGGACATGCACGCGCGCCCTGTTCGTGGAGGTCCGGTCCTCCTCGTCCTCGCGACGCTCGCCCTGGTGTTGCCGCTGTCGCTCGTCGGCACGTCCGCACGGGCGACGTCGCGCGGTGATCTCGAGCCGCAGCCGACGACGAAGACCGGCGGCGAGCCGACGACCAAGTCGACCGAGCTGTCGACCGGTGGAACGACGCTGACGCCGACCCCGCCGCCCGCCGTGAAGACCGGGGGGACGGGCGGCGTCGCGAAGCCGCCGCCGGCCGCCGGCACGGCGCCGCCGCCGGACGCGGCCGAATCGGTCGTGCCTCCTGCGTCTGCGTCCGAGCAGCCGCCGGCGGCCGCCAGCGCGCCGCCGCCCAAGTCCGGCCCGCGCCCGTTCTCGCGGCGAAAGGTGGAGCTCGGCGTCGCCGATCTCGCGGTGTCGCTCTCGATGCCCGAGACCTGGCCGGAGCTCCCGCCCGAGGCGCTGCCCGAGGTCGACGAGCACAAAGACGTGACCGTCGTCGCCCGCAAAGGGTTCGGCGCGCACGATCCGAAGGGCAAGCCGCCGGTCGTCGAGGAGGTCATCGTCGCGTGCGGCAAGGCCAGCGGCGAGTTCTGGGCCGACTCCATCCGCGACGCCGCCTTCACGCAGATGATCGCCGCCATCGAGAAAGAGGCGGCGCGCTACACCACCCTGAAGTCGATCGAGCCCGACGCCGTGCGCGCCGAGGGCGATCGCTACCTGCAGTCGTTCGCCGCCGACGCCGACTACGCCGTCGACGGCAAGGCCGCGCCGACGCAGGCCGGCAAGGGGAAGCCCAAGGCGGCGAGCGCGGTGAAGCTGCAGGGCCTCTCCTTCATCGGCTTCCACGCCGAGGGCGAGGGCAAGACGCCCGACATCGTGGCGTGCTCGGTCGCCTGCGCGCACCTCGTCGCCGATGGCGAAGACTCCGTCTGTCCGGCGGTCATCGGCTCGATCGAGATCTCCGGCTCGTTCACCACGCCGCCGAAGCGCTCGTTCCTCGCCGATCTGCTCTTCAAGCTGAAGACGGACCCGACCACGCTGTGGCTCGGCGTCGTCGGCGCGATCTTCCTGCTCCTCGTCTCGGCGCTGGTCCTCGTGCTCGTCCTGCGGCGCAAGAAGCGCGCGCACGAGGCGCATGACGAGGCCGAGCACGAGGACGAGGACTTCGCGGCGGGCTACCACGCGGGCCTCGCCGCCGCGCAGGCGGCCGCCGAGATCAAGGCGACGATGCACGCGAGCCCGCCGCCGCCCGACGGTTTCTTCGATCCGCAGACGCTCACGCGCCGAAAGCTCTGATCCATGCGCTCCCTGCTCGTCGCGACACGCGTCGCGCTCACGTCCGTCGCTCCGATCGCGCTGTTGTCGTTCGTCGCTCCCCGCGTCGTCCGCGCGGAGGAAGAGCCGCCGGTGCCGGTGGAGGAGCCCACGCCGGTCACCGAGCCGGGAGCGGGCGCCACGCCGCCTCCGGCGCCGACCGAAGTGCCGTCGCCCACCTCGCCCGAGCCGATCCCCCTCGCGTCCGGCGGCACGACGAGCAAGGGCGCGATCGTCACCGCCGACGAGACGACGCCGGGGCATCGTGGGCCGCGCCCCGTCGTGTACCGCGGCGGTCGCCTCGTCCTGCGCGAGCCGAGCGGCCTGCTCGAGGTCTCCCCCTCCGGGCTCCTGCACTTCGACGCGTACGGGTTCGCCGGTCCGGGCGTGAAGGACTACCAGCGCGCCGACGGCACCGGCCTGAAGGCGAACCTCGCGGCGCGTCGCGTGCGCGTCGAGCTGACGGGGCGCGTGCTGCAGAAGTGGTTTTTCGCGCTGTCGATCGAGTCGGTCAACGGCGCGTCGGCGACGCCGCTCAACAACTTCGTCGGCGTCGATCTCGCGCCGATGCTGAAGCTGCAGGTCGGGCAATTCCGTGTGCCCTTCGGCATGGACAACGTGTCGTCCATCCGTTGGATGGAGTTCATGGAGCGCACGATGACCGCGCGCATCCTCGGCGCGCCGCTCACCCGCGATCTCGGCGTGATGGCCTGGGGCGGCACCGAGCGCTCGGCGATCTGGTGGGCGCTCGGCTACTTCGGCGGCGAAGGGCAGAACCGGCGCTCGACCGACAACCGCGGCGACGTGGTCGCCCGCCTGGTGTTCCGGCCGCTGTGGAAGCACTGCGGCGACCTCGGACAGGCGCACGTCGGCGTCAGCGGTCGCTATGGCCGGCGCGATCGCAACTACACGCAGTACGACGCGCCCTCGATGATCACGCCGGGCGGCTACACGTTCTGGTCACCCGTCTACGGCAGCGGCGCGGGCGAGACGCACGTGCAGCCGAGCAGCGATCAGTCGGCCGTCGCCGCCGAGCTGTTCATCCCCGTCCGCTGGCTCGATCTGCGCGGGGAGTTCGTGGCGGTGCGCGACGGCCGCCGCGAGGTCTTCGCCGGCTCGCGCAACAACACCGAGCGCGCGGGCACGCTGTCCGGCTACGGGTGGTACGCGCAGGCGACGTTCTGGCTGATGGGGCCGCCGCGCATGGTCGGCGCTCCGGGGCACTGGGGCGTGCAGGCCGACGAGCACGCGCGCGCGCGCTCCCTCTCGCTGGCCGTGCGCTACGAGCAGCTCCGCGCCAGGTACGACTCCATCGATCGCTCCACCGTCGACGACGTGCTGGTCCCCGGCGTGCGCCGCGGCCGGCTCGACGCCGACACGACGCGCATCCACGTCGACGCGCTGCAGGTGGCGGCGACCTACTGGGCGAGCCGTCACGTGCGCCTCGTCGCGCAGTGGAGCCTCTACCGCTTCCCCGGCGTGCCGCTCGGCTTCCCGGGCGCGGAGAACCAGGCCGTCGCCCCGGGCACCAGGCCGAACGCCGACGAGGCCAGCCGCGTCGACGCGCGCACGCTGCACGAGGTCTCGGCGCGCGTGCAGCTGACGTTCTGACCCACACGCGCAAATGGCACCTCGCCCGCGCGCGCTCGAGGCGCACGCGGGCGAGGGACGTCGGTCGACGGCTCAGCGGACGGCGAAGAAGCCCTGGCCGAAGGACGTGCCGTTGATCCAGTTCGGAGCGAACACGTCGCAGCGGCAGTTGGTGAGGACGTGCCTGTCGGATTTCTTGATCCGAGAACACGAAGGGCCCGACCTCCCGGTCGAGCCCCTCGGAGTCGCCGCGCGATGCGGTGCGATCAGTTCGACGTGCTGGTGCGCGCCTGTTGCGGCTGCGGCTCGCCGGGCTTGCCTTCGGCGGGACGCTCCTCGCCCTTCTGGCCGTCGCCGCCTTCGGTCTTGGCCATCGGCTTGGGCATCGACTCGAGCGCGAACTCCAGGACCTGATCCATCTTCTGCACCCAGCAGAACTCGATCGCTTCCTGGACCTCCTTCGGCACCTCCTCGAGGTCGGCCTTGTTGCGCTCGGGGGCGATGACCCGCTTGATGCCGGCGCGGTGCGCCGCGAGGACCTTCTCCTTGAGGCCACCGATGGGCAGCACGCGGCCGCGCAGCGTGATCTCGCCGGTCATGGCCACGTCGTGACGGACGCGGATGCCGGTGAGCAGCGACACGAGCGACGTGAGCATGGTGACGCCCGCGGAGGGGCCGTCCTTCGGCATGGCGCCGGCGGGGATGTGGATGTGGAGGTCGCGCTTCTCGAGGAAGTCCTTGGCGATGCCGTACTGCTCGGCGCGCGAACGGACGAACGAGAGCGCGGTCTGGGCGGACTCCTTCATGACGTCGCCGAGCTGCCCGGTGAGCTGCAGCTTGCCGCTGCCGTGCATGCTCGTCGCCTCGATGAAGAGGATCTCGCCGCCGACCGAGGTCCAGGCGAGGCCGGTGGCCACGCCGGCGTCTTCGGTGCGCTCGGCCACCTCGGAGGTGAACTTCGGCGCGCCGAGGTACTCGTGCAGGTGGTCGGCCGTCTCGATCTTGCGCGGGGTGAGATCGCCCTCGGCGACCTTCACCGCGACACCACGGATGACGTCGGCGATGCGGCGCTCGAGCGAGCGGACGCCCGCCTCACGGGTGTAGTGATCGATGATCTCTTCGAGCGCGTTGTCGGTGATGTCGAGCAGATCGGTCTTGATGCCGTGCTCCTCGAGCTGCTTGGGCACGAGGTGCTGCCGCGCGATCGCCAGCTTCTCGCGCCGCGTGTAGCCGGGGATCTCGAGGATCTCCATGCGGTCGCGGAGCGGGGCCGGGATCGGGTCGGCGATGTTCGCCGTGGCGATGAACATCACGTGCGAGAGGTCGTACGGGATCTCGAGGTAGTGATCGACGAAGGTGTGGTTCTGCTCGGGGTCGAGGACCTCGAGGAGCGCCGCCGCCGGATCGCCGCGGAAGTCGTGGCCGATCTTGTCGACCTCGTCGAGCATGAACACCGGGTTGACGGTGCCGGCCTTCTTCATGCCCTGGATCATCTGACCGGGGAGGGCGCCGACGTACGTGCGGCGGTGGCCGCGGATCGCCGCCTCGTCGTGCACGCCGCCGAGCGAGATGCGGTGGAACTTGCGTCCGAGGGACCGCGCGATCGAGCGACCGAGCGAGGTCTTGCCGACGCCGGGCGGCCCGAGCAGGCAGAGGATCGGACCCTTCTTGTCCTGCTTCAGCTTGCGGACGGCGAGGAACTCGAGGATGCGCTTCTTGACCTTCTCGAGGCCGTAGTGGTCCTCGTCGAGGATCTTGCGCACCGCCTGGATGTCCATGACGTCCTGCGTGGAGTGGGTCCACGGGATGTCGAGGATCCAGTCGAGATAGGTGCGGACGACCGTGTACTCGGCCGAGCCCACCTGCATGGCGCGCAGGCGCTTGAGCTGCTTCTTGGCGACCGTCTCGGCCTCGTTCGGCAGGTTGGCCTTGACGATGCGCTCCTCGAGCCCGTCGAGATCGCCCTGATCGCCCTCGTCCTCGCCGAGCTCCTCCTTGATCGCCTTGAGCTGCTGGCGGAGGACGTACTCGCGCTGGTTCTTGCCCATGTCCTCCTTGATTTGCGAGTTGATGCGCTCGCGCATGCGGAGGACCTCGAGCTGACGCGTCAACAGGCGCAGCACCATGCGGATGCGCTCGTTGACCTCGGTCGTCTCGATGATCTTCGCCTTCTCCTCGATTTGGGCGTCGAGGTTGGCGGCGACGAGATCGGCGAGCGCGCCGGGCGCCTGGATGCTGTCGATGAGCGAGCCCGCTTCGCGCGGGAGCTCGGGCATCAGCTGGATGACCTGCTTCGCGATGTCGCGCAGGCTCATCGCCAGGGCCTCGGCCTCGACCTCGTTGGACGAGGTCTCGTCGAGGCGCTGGATCTTCGCGCGGAGGTACGGCGCGGTCTGCTGCATGCGGTCGAGCTTGATGCGACCGATACCCTGCAGGATGAGCGAGTAGTTACCGCTCGAGTGCTTGAGCGCCTTGAGGACGCGCGCGGCGCAGCCGTACTGGTACAGGTCTTCTTGACCCGGGTCGTCGGTCGCGGAGTCCTTCTGGGCGAAGATCGCGATGATCGGTGCGGAGAGGTTGTCCACGTCTTCGACGAGCGCGACGGACTTCTCGCGGCCGACGTCGAACGGCGCCACCGCACCCGGGAAGAGGACCGCATTCCGGATGGGGAGGACGGGGAGCTCGTCTCCGAACTGGATCTCTTCTTCGGGCCGCTTCTTCTCGGTCATTGCGTTCCTTTCAAAGCGCCGGGCGCTCCGGCTCGGAAGATGGATGCACGAAACGGACGCGCGGTTCTCGGACGGTAGTCACGAGTCTACGTGAGCGCCACCGCGACCTTGACTGAAAATGTCCGCTTCGCCTGGCAGGCGACCCGGCGGTCGGAGCGGCGCTCAGTGCTTGACGCAGACGGCGCGGAGCTTCGGGCTCGTGGTCGCGGCCTCGAGGTGCACCGTATGGGCGTTGTCGAGGTAGAGCTTGCAGGCTTCGATCGCCGCGCCCGTCGCATCGAGGGCCACGTACGCGGTCGCGAGGAGCTTTCCGATGCGGGCGAGCTGGCTGCGTGTGAGATCGCCGGGCTGCTCCCGGCGTGCGGGATCGCCGGGCTGCTCCCGGCGTGTGAGATCGCCGGGCTGCTCCCGGCGTGGATCGAGGGGCTGCTCCCGGCGTGTGAAATCGCCCGTGCCGAGCAGGCGGTTGCCGTGCGCCACCGCGTCGATCCATCGCCCCTCGACGACGGAGCGCTGGAGGGCCGGCAGCTGCTCCTCGATCGCGCGTTGACGCTCGAGGATGCGCCCGGCAGCGAGGCCGAGCGCGCCCGCGTCGCCGGCGGCCTCCGCCTCGCCCGCCGGGGTCAGCGGCAGGTTCTTCAGCGGGATGAGCACGACGTCGCCGCGCTTGATGTCGTTCTTCCTCAGGTCGTTGAAGACGACCAGCTGCCAGGCCAGCATCTTGTCGCCGAGGTAGCGCTCGGCGAGATCGAAGATGGTCTCGTCGGCGGCGGCGAAATGACGGAGGACGTACGGCACCACGATGACCATGCCCGGGTCGGGCGGCAGCCACGGGTGGCTCCCGTTCGCCTCGGCGAGAACGGCGGCGTGACGCGGATCGCCGAGGAAGCGGTCGGCGAGCGCGATCCAGGTGTCGCCCAGCGCGGCGCGTTGATGGCTGACGGCGGGGATCTCCAGCCGCATGCCCGGCGCGATCGCGCTGCCGCCCTGCGCGTCGAGCGCGTTGGCGCCCACCAAGACGTGCTCGAGGTCGGGCCGCCCGTAGACGGCCTTGGCGATGGACGCGAGCGTCTCGCCCTTGCGCACGACGTGCGGGAACGCATGCGCATCGTGCGCGGCGAGGGTGCCCAACGCGGCGACCAGGGTGAAGGCGAGCGTCGTTCGCTTCATGGCTCTCACTCCGGGTTGGGCTGGTTGGGCTGGTTGAGGGTGGAGGGCACGGGGGCGCCGCTCGGCTTGGCCGACACCGACGCCGAGGGCGGCGGCTGCGCCGGCGGCGGCAGGAACTCGTCGGCGGTGTTCGCTCCCGCAACGGGCAGGGCGACGTCGACGGTCACCAGCTGGCCCGGCGCGACCTCGACCACCCGGCGCTCGGTCGCATCGGGGTGCTGCAGCAGCACGACGTGGCGGCCCGGACGCACCGCGATCGGCTGGCGCAGCGGCGTGACGTCGACGCGCTTGCCGTCGACGAGCACCTCGGCCCACGGCCGGACCAGCACGCGGATGCGCGCCGCGTCGGGCAGCGCGCCGGGATCTCCCAGCGCGGACGGCGCGGCGCGCGGCGCCTCCTTCTCGCGAATGCCGCCGAGCCGCGCCTGGATGGTGGTGCCGCCGACCGCCATGGCCACCAGCGCCAGCGCGACGCCGATCAGCGTCGGCGCCAGCGGCACCGCGCGAACGCGGATCGGACCGCCGCGCACCGCTCCGACCCGCTGCGAGACGATCTCCTCGCGGAGGCCGCGTCGCTCGTCGAGCACGCCGGCGCGCGCGAGCACGCGACGGTGCAGCGCCGACAGGTCCGCGATGCTCTCGACGCGCGGCTCGAGGAACGCCGCGAGCTCCGCGATCACCTCCTCCGTCCGCTCGAACCGATCGGACGGGCGCTTGGCGAGCAGGCGCACCACCACGCGTTCGAGCGCGCGCGGCACCGTCACGCCCGAGCGCTCGAGCGGGCGCGGAGGGTCGCGCCGGATGCGCTGGATCGCCGGGCGCCCGTCGTCGCCGTCGAAGGGCCGTGCGCCGGCGAGCATCTGGTAGAGCACGATCCCGAGCGCGAACTGATCGGACCGCGCGTCGATCGTCTCGCCGAGCAGCTGCTCGGGGGACATGTACGCGGGCGTGCCGATCGCCTCGCCGGCCTCGCCGTCGACGTCGCCGCCGTCGTGCTGGGCGACCCCGAAATCGAGGACCTTCACCACGATCGGGTCCGTCGCCGGCGCGCTGTCGCGTGGCCCTGCCGCGACCGCGCTCCGCCCGACGAGCACGTTGGCCGGCTTGACGTCGCGGTGCACGACGCCGCGCGCGTGCGCGTGGGCGAGACCTCGCGCGATCTCGAGCGCGATCGCGGCCGCCTCCTCGGGCTCGAGGCGCGGGGTGCGGTCGAGGATCTCGCGCAGCGTCGCGCCCTCGACGTGCTCGAGGACCATGAACGGCGGGCGCTCGCCCGCCACACCCGCGTCGTAGTCGAAGAGCTCGATGACGTTGGGGTGGCGCAGCGACGCGAGCAGTCGCGCCTCGCGCTCGAACCGCCGGAAGAAGACGCTCTCGCGGCCGGTGGTCGACCGCAGCGCCTTCACCACGACCGGGCGCCCGATGCCTTCGGACTCGCAGCGGTAGACGGCGGTCGTGAAGCCGGTGCCCAACACGTTCGTCACGCGGTAGTGGCCGAAGCGCTGCTGCTGCACCGGCTTGTCGCCTGCGCCCGTCGACGACGGCCCCGGGTCGTTCACCGGGCGGAAGTAGCGCGAGTCTCGACGTGCGCGAAGGGGCAAGGGGCCACGCGCGCATCCAGCGCCGCTGCAACCATCCGGCGCCGCCGTCTGGAAAAGTCAACGCCGGACTGACCCGCCCATTCCGTACTGGACAGCCGGGCCGCTTTACGGATTTTGGTACGTGCTCCCACCCCGAAGGTCGCTCCATGCGCGCGCTCCGTCTCGCTTCCTCCTCGCTGATCCTCGCCTGGTCCCTCGCCGGTCTCGTCGCCTGCAGCAGCGCCGCCGGCGGGATCATGGACGGCCCGCCGGCGGAGCCGCCGGCCGAGGAGCCGCCGGCCGAGGAGCCGCCGGCCGAGGAGCCGCCGCTCGAGGAGGACGCGGGGGCGTCGACGACGGCCGACACCGGCGCGCGCAAGGACTCCGGCAGCGGCACGCGGCCCGACAGCGGCTCGTCGACGCCGCCCGACGCCAGCCTGCCGGTCGACACCGGCTCGCCGTCGTCTCCCGACACGGGCTCGGTGAGCGGCTTGCCGCTCGTCGCCAACCTCGGCATCTCGGAGATCGCCTGGTTCCAGGGGGTGAAGGTCCCGGTCGCCAAGGGCGGGGTGAGGGTCACGACCCGCGGCGCCGACGTGATCGCCGGTCGCGAGGCGCTCGTCCGCGTCTACGTGGCACCGCGATCCGGCTGGGTCGCCACCGAGGTCGTCGGACAGCTCCAGCTGGTCTCGGCCTCGGGGACCCGGACCTACTCCGCTTCGTTGATCCCCACCGCGGCCTCGAGCGACGCCGTGCTCGGCTCGACGCTCAACTTCGATGTCCCGACCGACGTCCTCTCGGTCGACACCCGGTACTCCGTCGCGCTGTTCGCCAAGAGCGGCGGCGGTTCCGGCGACACGAGCGGCGCGCGCTACCCCGCCGGCGGCACCGCCAGGCGTTCTACGCGATGTTCCCGGCCAAGCGCGTCGAGGTGACCGTGCGCGCGCCGGTCGCCTGGACGACGACCATCGGCGCCAACGGTACGGGGTTCAGCACCGTGCTGCAGGCGATGGTGAAGCTGCGCGCGTCGGACGGTGCGCCGAAGGACGTCTACTATTACGGCGCCTTCGCCCCCAACACCTCGTTCTCCACCTACTGCGGGTACGGCTGCGTGACGGGCCTCTGCGGGCTGCTCACGTATCCCTCCGACGCGACCGGGCGCGCGTGCGTCGGCGTCGGCTTCAGCGGCAGCGACAGCGCGCAGACCGCAGCGCACGAGATCGGCCACGCGCACGGTCGCGCCCACGCGCCCTGCAGCACCAGCGACTACGACTCCGCCTATCCGTACTCCGGCGGCGCCATCGGCGCCTGGGGCTGGGATCTGGTTCAAAAGAAGCTGCTCAACCCCTCGACTACCAAGGACTTCATGGGCTACTGCCGCCCGTCCTGGGTGAGCGACTACACCTTCCGCGCGCTCGGCACGCGCATGTCGTACGTGTCGGGCTCCGCCGACGTGATCGTCCCCTCCGACTCGTCGAGCGCGGGGGCGCCGCGCGCCTACCGCTTCGTCGACGTCGCCGGCGACGGCCGCCTCACGTGGGGCGATCGGGTGATGCTGCCGGAGCCGCCGCTCGCCGAGCCGCACACGGTGCGATGGCTCGATGCGTCAGGCACGGTGCTCGAGTCCGCGACGGGCCACTACTATCCTTATGACGATCTGGCCGGTGGCTACATGCTCGTACCCGAGGCGCCGATCGGCGCCGCGTCCGTCGCGGTCGGCGGCTTCGCCGCGTCCGGCGTCGAGATCCGCATCCCGCGCCCGGCGCCGTAGCTGGACCATCGCGGACCAACCGCGCCGCCTTCGCTTCGCGGATGATTTTCTTCCGGTGCGTCCGGGCAATCGACCTTCGATTGAGTAGGCTAGGGCCCGCATGCTTTCGCTCCGTCTGTTCGCTTCGCTATTGGCCGTCGCCGCCGTCGCCTGCTCCTCCAGCGCAGGCTCGCTCGAACCGGCCGAAGACCTCCCGCCCGGCGTGATCTCCACCCGCGGCATGGAGCTCGCCAAGGGCCTCGCGATCCGCGAGATCGCCCTGTTCCAGGGGCCGAAGGTCACCCTGATGAAGGACGGCGCGAAGAACGAGACGCGTCCGGCCCCGGTCATCGCCAACCGTCGGGGCCTGCTGCGCGTCTACGTCACGCCGGCCGAGGACTGGACGGCGCGCGACGTGGTCGCGACGCTGACGTTGTCCGGCGGCCTCGGCAAGAAGGTGGCGACGGCGCAGAAGGCGCCGACGGGCCCCTCGACCGACGAGGACCTCGAGTCGACGTTCAACTTCGACATCGACGTCGACCAGATCGCCTTCGACACGGCGTACTCCGTCACCCTGAAGACCGCGCCCGATCAGAAGGCGGCCGGCGACGGCGCCGCCGCGCAGTACCCGGCCGACGCGGTCGGGGGGCGCTCCGAGCCCCTCGAGCCGAAGTACACCGGCGACGTGCTGAGCGTGATGATCGTGCCGGTCCAGTACAACGCCGACGGCAGCGGCCGGCTCCCCGACACGAACGAGGAGCAGCTCGAGCGCTATCGCGCCGGCTTCAGCAAGCTGTACCCCGCCCGCAAGGTCGAGATCACGGTGCGCGAGAAGCCCTTCCCCTGGTCGACGCCGATCACGCGCACCGGGTCCGGGTTCGGCGAGATCCTCAACGCCATGATCCGGCTGCGCCAGACCGACGGCGCGCCGAAGGGCACGTACTACTACGGCGCGTTCGCCCCCGCCTCGAGCTTCCCGACGTTCTGCGGCGGCGGCTGCGTCGCCGGCCTGAGCCCCCTCGCGGAGCGCCCCGATCAGACGTGGACCGCGGCGAGCGTCGGCCTCGGCTTCGGCGGCGACTCCGCGGTCGGCACGGCGACTCACGAGGTCGGCCACGGTCACGGGCGCAACCACTCGCCGTGTCAGCCCGGCGGCGGCACGATCAACGGTCTCGACACCCGCTACCCGTACGCCGGCGCCACCCTCGGCGTCTGGGGCTTCGACATCGAGGCCAAGGCGCTGGTGAACCCCACGAAGAACAAGGACTTCATGGGGTACTGCCAGCCGGACTTCGTGAGCGATTACACGTTCGGCGCGCTCGCTACGCGCATGGCGACGGTCTACGGGTCGTCGGCGTACGAGATCAAGGCCGCGCCGCAGCGGTTCGCGCTGGTCGCCGTCGACGCCGAAGGTCGCCTGACCTCGGCCGGCGAGGTGGTGAGCAGCGATCCGCCGTTCGGCGAGCCGCGCCCGCTGACCCTCGCGCTCGTCGACGGCAAGCGTGTCCCGGTCACCGGCGCCTTCTATCCCTATGATCACCTTCCGGGCGGCCTGCTGGTCGTGCCGGTCGAGGGCCGCGGCGTGCGCGCCCCGGTCCTCGCCATCGAGGCGCGCGAGCTGGTGCCGGGCGTCACCTCGAAGCTCGACCTCGCTCCCTGAACACCGGCCGCAGCGTCCGCGATCTCGGCCGACCCGGTCGCCGGCCTGCAGCCGCAGACGCTGCGGCGCCGTCCGAGATTCGCGACCGGTGTACTAGACTCGGCTGGCATGACGCCGCGACGCCCGCTGGCCCGACGCGTCCTCGCGTCCTTCGCGGTCGTGGTCGTGGCCTTCGCCGCCACCGTGGCGGCCGGGCTCACCGCGCAGCGTCGCGCGGCGCAGGACGTCGCCGCCCTGAGCCTCGGCTACCTGCCGCTCGAGACCGCGCTGGCACGCGCGCGCGCCGCGCAGTGGACGGTCGCGGCGCGCCTCGACCGGCTCCTCGACGATCCGCGCGCCGCGGGCACCACGCGCGAGTGGCTGCAGACGGTGGCGCGCGGTCGCCCGGCCGTCATCGCCGAGGCGCGCGCGGCGGCGCTCGGCAAGCTCGCCGAGACCGACGAGGCATTCGGCCGCGACGTCGCGCGCGAGCTCGAGGAGATCGACAAGAGCCTCGCCGACGCCGCGCGCGGTCTGCCCGATCTGTTCGGCGCGATCGAGGGCGGCGACAAGACGCGCGCCGAGGCGTCGCTGCGCGCGCTGTCGGCCAAGGAGCGCGGGGCCGCCGAACGCCTCGATGTGCTCGCCGGACGCATCGGTGATCGGCGCAACGCGCTGGTCGCGGCCAGCGGAGCCCGCGATCGGCGCGCGATGGCCGCCTCGGTCGGCCTCGCGCTGCTGTCCTTGATCGTCGCCGCCGTCGCCACGCGCGCCGTCGGTCGCCGCCTGGCGCCGCTCGGCGTGCTCACCGAGCGCGCGCAGGCGATCGCCGCCGGCGATCGCTCGCCGCTGCCCGCCGATCTGGTGGAGGGCCCGCGCGACGAGATCCGCGAGCTCGCGGTCGCGTTCGGCGCGATGGTCGAGGGCGTCGCCACCCGCGACGCCGACCTGCTCCGCCTGCGCCGGCGTCAGGAGGACATCGTCAACCACCTGCGCGCCGCGGTCGTCGCGCTGCGCGCCGACGGCGTGGTCGAGGCGGCGAACCCCGCGGCGAGCTCGCTCCTCGGGGCGCGCGAGGGCGACGATCTCGCTGCCGTCGCGCCCGGGCTGTGGGAGCTCGTGCGGGCGGACGTGGCCCACGCGATCGAGCGAGGGATCGAGCCCGCGGTACGCACCGGCGTCGCCGTCGGTCGCGCGGTGCTCGACGTGCGCGTGGTCTCCATGCGCAGCGGCGAGGGGCGCCTCGCGCTGCTGGTCGCCGACGACGTCTCCGAGGCGGCGGCGGCGCGCGCCCGGGCGCTGCAGGCCGAGCGCCTCGCCGCGATCGGCAAGATGGCTGCCCACATCACGCACGAGATCCGCAACCCGCTGTCGTCGATTCAGCTGAACATCGAGCTGCTCGACGAGACCCTGCGCAGCGCGGGGTTCGGGCCTGCCGCGGCCGGCGAAGGCGAACAGGAGGCGGTGCGGCTGTTGTCGGCGATCGCGCGCGAGGTCGGGCGCCTCGCCGACGTCAGCGAGGAGTACCTGCGCGTCGCCCGCCTCCCTTCGCCGCGACCGGCGTCGGTCGATCTCGGCGCGCTGCTGCGCGACGTGGCGATCTTCGCCCGGCCCGAGCTCGAGCGGGCGCGGGTGACCATCGATCTGCGCCTGCCCGAGCGCCAGGTCATCGTGCCGCTCGACGAGGCGCAGGTGCGCCAGGCGCTGGTGAACCTCGTGCGAAATGCGCGCGAGTCGATGGAGGACGGCGGCCGCGTGACGCTCGCGCTGGAGGTCGACGACACCGGCGCGGTCCTCGAGGTCGCCGACCAGGGCGCGGGCATCAGCGAAGAGGTGCGTCAACGCATCTTCGACCCGTTCTTCACCACCAAGCCGACGGGCACCGGCCTCGGGCTGCCGCTGACCCGTCAGATCGTCGAGGCGCACGGGGGCACCATCGCCTGCGAGGCGGCCGAGCCGCACGGCACCCGCTTCCGTCTGCGCTTCCCGCGCACCGAGCGCGCGGCCGACGCTGCGTCGCCGCCAGAGGTCATGGTAGAACCGGCGCCGCGATGAGCACCGCCTCTACCACCACCAGGTCGACTCGCCACGACGGGCGCGGATTCCGCGAGCTGCGCCGACCCGAGATCCAAGTCGGCTTCCACCGGCCCTCCGAGGGCTCGGTGCTCTACCGCGCCGGCGGCACGGTGGTGCTGTGCACCGCGTCGGTCGACGCGAAGGTGCCTCCGTTCCTCGAGGGCAAGGGGCAGGGGTGGGTCACCGCGGAGTACCAGATGCACCCGCGCGCGAACCCGCCCCGCCGCGAGTCGCGCGACGGCCGCGGCAAGGCGCCGAGCGGCCGCACGCAGGAGATCCAGCGGCTGGTCGGGCGCGCGCTGCGCGCCGCGGTCGACCTCGCGAGCATGGGCGAGCGGCAGATCAGCATCGACTGCGACGTGCTCGAGGCCGACGGCGGCACCCGCACCGCCTCGATCACCGGCGGCTTCCTCGCGCTGGCGCTGGCGCTCGATCTCCTCAAGCGTCGCGGCGACCTGATCACGCCGGTGCTGCGCATGCCGGTCGCCGCGATCAGCGTCGGTCACGTCAACGGCGCGCACGCGCTCGATCTCGTCTACGTCGAGGACTCGCGCGCGCGCGTCGATCTGAACGTGGTGGCCACCGAGACCCACGAGATCGTGGAGATCCAGGGGACCGCCGAGGGGCACCCGGTGCCGCGCAACGAGGTCGATCGGATGGTCGATCTCGCGCTCGAGGGCATCGGCCAGCTCTGCGGGCTGCAGCGTTCGACGCTGGCGGGCGCCGGCGTCGACCTCGACGCGCTCCTCCGCCGCCCCGAAGAGGTTCCGGCGTGAGCGCACCGTCGCTGCCGGCCCGCCGCACCATCGTCGTCGCCACCGGCAACCGCCACAAGCTCCGCGAGCTGCGCCAGCTGTTCGCCGATCTCCCGGTCGAGCTCGTGTCGATGGCCGACGCGTCGCGCGCGCCGATCCACGTCGTCGAGGACGAAGCCACCTTCGAGGGAAACGCCCGCAAGAAGGCCAAGGCCATCGCCGACGCGCTGGCGATGCCCGCGCTCGCCGACGACAGCGGCCTCGAGGTCGACGCGCTCGACGGCGCGCCCGGCGTGCGCAGCGCGCGCTTCGCCGGCGAGGGCGCGACCGACGCCGAGAACAACCGCAAGTTGCTCGCGGAGCTCGACGCGCTCGGCCCCGGCTCGCGCACCGCCCGCTTCCACTGCGTGCTGGTCCTCCACGACCCGATCGCGCCCGAGGCGCCGCTCGTCGCCCACGGCCGCTGCGAGGGCGAGATCACCGCCAACGCGCGCGGCGCGCACGGCTTCGGCTACGACCCCATCTTCATCGTGAGGGAGGGCGGCGCGGAGACGGGCCTCGCCCGCACGATGGCCGAGCTCGGCGACGCCGAGAAGAACGCCGTGAGCCACCGCTCGAAGGCCGCGCGAGCGCTCGCGCCGCTCCTCCGACGGTGGCTCGGCGTGTGACGGTCACCTCTTGCCCGTGCGGGCCCCCGATCACTCCTTCATCTGCTTGCGCATCTTGCCGAGCGCCTGCTCCTGCAGCTGACGGATGCGCTCGCGCGACAGGTTGTACTTGTCGCCGATCTCCTTCAGCGTGAGCTCGTCCTCGTCGTCGAGGCCGAAGCGCCAGCGAATGATGCGCGACTCGATGGGGGTGAGGTTCTGCAGCAGGCGCCGAACCTCGTCGGTCCACTTCGCCGAGACGATGTTGTCGTACGGCGTGGGGACGTTCTCCTCCTGGAGGAAGTCGATGAATTTGCGCCCGTCCTCGTCGCCGACCGGGCGATCGAGCGAGAACGGCGTCTCGGCCCAGAAGCCCTTCACGCGCTCGAGCTTCTCGGCGGGGATGCCCGTCTCCTTCTCGAGCTCCTCGGTGAGCGGCTCGCGGCCGGTGCGGGCGATGATCGTCTGCGTCGCGCGCATCACGCGGTTGTACGTGTCGAGCATGTGCACCGGGATGCGGACCGCGCGACCCTTGTCGGCGAGCGCGCGAGAGATCGCGTGCCGGATCCACCACGACGCGTAGGTGCTGAAGCGATAGCCGCGCGTGTGATCGAAGCGCTCCACCGCCTTCATCAGGCCGATGTTGCCCTCCTGGATGAGATCGATGAGCGGCAGGCGGCCGCGGTTGTAGCGGCGCGCGATGGACACGACGAGGCGGAGGTTCGCGGCGACGAACTTGTTCTTCGCGCGCAGCGAGCCGGCGCGGGCCGCGTCTACGCGGTCGAGGTACTTCTTGTAGTCGCGGGTCGGCTCCAGCATCGCGTGGCCCTGCGCGTGCTCGTCCTCGACCTCGTCGTCGAGGTGCGTGGCGCCGAGGCGCCGCGCCTCGTCTTCGGCGCGCGCGATCCACAGGCGATCGCTGTCGGCGACGCGGAGCTTCTTGCCGAGCTCGAACAGCTGGGCGCTCCACCTGGCGAGGAGCTTGTCGTTCTTGCCGTCCTTCTTCGGCTTGGCGGTCTTCGGGCGCACCTCGGCGGGCGCCGGCTTGAGCGCGGCCACCTGCTTGACCTGCTTCTTGACCTCGGCGAGCTCGGGCAGCGTCGCGTGCTCGGCGAAGTCCTTCTCGAGCGCGGCCATCATGTGGTCGAAGACCGGCAGGTAGCTGAAGATCGCCACCCACTGATTCGCCTCGGCCTTCTCGACGGCGACGGCGGCGGCGACCTCCTCCTGATGGGTCATCACCGTGTGCATCGCCATCTCGCGGAAGTAGCGCGAGAGCATCGAGTCGCCGCTCGGATCCTCCTGCGGCTTCTCCTCGAGCGGCGGCGCGATGACCAGCTCTTCGGCCGCGAACTCCTCGAGGTTCGGCTCGCCGGTCGGCGCGTCGACCTCCAAGACCTCTTCGTCGGCGCCCTCCGCGCTCGCGCCGCCATCTGCCGTGGGCGGGCGCAGCGGAGCCTCGTTGGGGGGCCGCATCGTCGTCGGACGCGCGTTCGCGTCGCGCCGGCGCCGCGCCGAGGGGAGGATCTGCGGCGCGTTCGAGCGCCGCACGGGCGGGGGCTTGGGAGTCTCGGGCAGGGGCTTGGGCGCCTCGACCAGCGGCTCACGCCGGGGGGTGGGCGCCGCGGCCGCGGGCTTGGCCGCGGGGACCGCGGCGGGCTTGGCCGCGGGGACCGCGGCGATGCGAGCCGTCCGGTGGGCCGGAGTGCTCGTCGTCTTGGTCACGCGCGGCGCCGTGCTGCGCGGCTGGACCCGAGTTGCCGGGCTCGCCGACGCGGTCTTCTTACGAAGCGTGCTCACGTTCATGACCGTCTCCCGAGATGCCGCGCGGGGCTCGCGCGGCTTCGACTGCGTGCGGACGCCTTTGGCGCCGCTGGACTCGACCCGTTGTTCGTTACGATTCTTGGAAGTGGCGTTGCGTCGCCGGCTGTTTGCGGCCTTCGCGGGCTTCGATGTGGGTCGCTGTAGTCGGCGCATATCGGCTTGCTCGTCCAGCACGGTGGGGTAGAACGTCGCCGAGAAGCCAACGTCGCCCCCCGTGCGCGAACCCGAACCGGGTTCGTGTGAACGGGCTGCAACGCATGTGCCCACGACGCATGGGTTGCGGCGTGGTCACGGAAGCGATTCGGGAAGGTCGGCCGTCGCCCGTTCCTTGGGCCGCGCCCCGGCGATCGCCAGTGCCTGCCGATCGAATCCTCCCCGGGTGCGTCAAGCGCTTTGCGTCATGCTCCATGGCGTCCATCAGGTCCGAAGCGAACGCGCTTGCATTCCTGCAAGGAATGCGGCCGCGACGAGGGTCGCGACGCCTCGCGATCCGAGATACGGACGAGGCGTGAAGAAGTTGTTGCCGCTGCGATCCGCGCTCGCCGACCCGACGCACGGGACGGCGCTCGCGCTCGTGCTCGAGGCGGTCGCGGCTGCCGCGCAGGGTCTGCTCGCGCTCTCGCTCGGAGGGTTGGCACGCTTTCTCGCGGATGCGCCGAAGCCTGCAGCCGGTGGCGCGGGCATGACATGGATGTCTCGGGGGGCGGTCGGAATGCCTCTCCCCTGGGGGGCGAGCGCGGCGACGACGGCGGCGGTGGTGGGATTGTTCGCCGTCATGTTGCGCGGCGGGGCATGCCTCGTGCTGGAGGCACGCGAGACGCGTGACGCCGCGGGGCTCGCCGCGCGTGTGCGGCGCGCGATCCTCGAGGCGGCGCTCGTCGGCGTGCGCGGCGTATCGATCGGAGCGGCGGTCACCTGGCCGGGCGAGGTCGAGCTCGGCGCGCGTGGCGAGCGCGCGCGGCTGCGGGCGATCGTCCACCTCGCCGTGCTCGCGATCGTCATCGTCGCCCTCGACGCCGCGCTCGCGGCCTTGGTCGTCGCGTTGCTCGCGCCCTTCGCCCTGCTGCTGCGACCGGTGCGCCGCGCGCTGCGCCGCGCGCACGCGTCTGCTTCGCAGGGAGCGATCGCCACCGTCGACGCGAGCCGCGACGTCGTCGAGCACGCCGCGATGTGGGCGACCTGCGGCGCGCGCGCGGTCGTCGTGCGACGCGTCGACGCGCTCTCCGAGGAGGGCGCCGCGCTGTCGGCGCGGGCCGCCGCGCAGCGGACCCTCGCCTCGACGTCGAACGAGATCCTCGCGGCCATCGCGGTGGTGGTGCTGGTCTTCGCCTTCGCGCCCGGCGCGGCGTGGCCGCGGCCGATGCTGGTGCCGGTGCTGATCGCGCTGGTCTCGACCTATCGGCCCATCCGCGACCTCGCCGAGGCCTCGGCGGCCATCGATCGCGGCGCGCGCGCGCTCGAGGCGCTCGGCGCGCTCGGCGCGCTCGGCGTGAGCGATGCGCGCGCGTCCCTGACGTCGAGCGTCGTCGCCAAGGCTCCCTTCGCGCCCGCCCCGCTCTCGGCGCGCGGGCTCGCGGTCGACGTCGGCGGAGACGTGGCGCGCGGCGGGATCGACTTCGACGCGAGCCCCGGCGCGGTGGTCGCGATCGTCGGCCCGCCCGGCACCGGCAAGAGCGCGCTCCTCGAGGCGATCGCCGGCGTGCGCGCGTCGCGCGGCGCGCTGTCGTTCGGCGGGCGGTCGCTCGCCGGCGCCGGCGTCGGTCCGTCGGAGCGCCCGATCGCGTGGGTGCCGCCGTCGCCGCCGGTGCTCCCCGGCACGCTGGCCGAGAACCTCGCGCCCGACGCGCCCGACGACGCGGCGCGGATCGAGGCCGCCCGCGCGGTGCTCCGCGCGCTCGGCGACGAGACGATCGTCGCGCTGCCCGACGACGCGAGCCTCGGCCCGCGCGGTCGCGCGGTGTCCAGCGGCGAGGCGCAGCGCATCTCGCTCGCGCGCGCGCTCGCCAGCCTGTCGCCGGCGCTGCTCCTCGACGAGCCGACCGCGAACCTCGACGCCGAGGGGGAGCGGCGCGCGATCGCGACGCTCCGGGAGGCTGCCCGCGAGCGGTCGATCGTCCTGGTCACCCACCGCCAGGCGCCGCTCTCGCTGGCGACGACGGTGATCGACCTCGCGGGCTCAGGGCAGCGCCTCGTAGGCGCAGCGGAAGCCGAGCGTCGCATCGCGTAGATCGCTCGGGTAGCCGTCGCGATCGGATACGCGTAGCGAGTGCACCACGTCGTAGTCCCAGCTGCCGCCGCGCACGCCGCGCAGTCGCGCCTTGGGATCGACGCGGCGCGGATCGATCGCCGGGAGGTCGGCCCACGAGCTGCCGTCGAACGCGTCGTCGACCCACTCGAGGACGTTGCCCGCCATGTCGAGCGCGCCGTAGGGGGAGGCGCCCTTCGGCGCCGAGCCGACCCTGCTCGGCCCGTACTCGCCGCAGTTGCCCCACGTCTCGCCCCACAGGTCGGCGTACGGGCAGTCCGGGCGCCACGAGCCCCACGGGAACAGCCGATCGTCGTCGCCTCGCGCCGCGTGCTCCCACTCGACCTCGCTCGGCAGCCGGCCGCCGCGGAAGGCGCAGGCGTCGCGCGCGTCGTGCCACGCCACGTTGGTCATCGGCAGGTCGTCCCCGGCGAACGCGGGCGCGCGCGCGGCGCATGCGCCTGCCCGCACGCACGCCTGGTACGCGCCGACGGTGACCTCCGTCCGGTCGAGGCAGTAGGGGCGCGTCAGCGTGAACATGCGCCGAGGCTGCTCGTCCGGATCGAAGTCCTGCGCGCGCGTGGTGCCGATCGGGACGGTCCCGGCGGGGATGCCCACGGCTCCGGCGCGGCAACGTACGATCCGGCCGACCGCAGGCCCCTCGAGCGCGAGCGCGGCGGGCGCGCGCGACGCAAAGCCGACCGAAAGCGGAACGGCGAGCAGCGCGATCCGGACGACCCGCATCGCCAGTGCCTGTATCACGAACGAGGTCCGCAGGCCGAACGTGCTACCTTGGAAGGGCTTTGGAGGACCGCGATCGTGGCTCGGGCACCGGCGCCGCCGAGGCGCTGCACGATGTCTCCAACGCGCTGACCGTCCTCCTCGGTTGGCTCGAAGAAGCGGCGCGCGACGAGCTGCCTCCCGAGGAGCTGCGTCGCGCGATCGCGGTGGCCACGCGCAAGGCGCGCGAGGCCCGCACCCTGGCGCGCGAGGCCATCGGCGCGACGCCGCCGCGCGCGATGGCGCGCCCGGTCGGCGACCTCGTGCGCGAGGTGCTCGACGGCCTCGAGATCGAGGCCGCGCGCGCCGGCGTCGTCTTCACCATCGAGGGGGACGGGGCCGCCGCCGAGGTCGACGGCGCCGCCGCCCTCGGGCACGTCATCACCAACCTGCTGCTCAACGCGATCGCGTTCAGCCCTGCGGCGTCGACCATTCACGTCCGGCTCTCCAGCGACGAGCGGAGAGTGCGCATCGAGATCGCCGACGAGGGACCGGGCGTCGATCCCGGCGTCGCCGACGCGCTCTTCGAGGGGCGCACCAGCCGCCCGGGCGGCGCCGGCATCGGGCTGCGTCACGCGCGCGACATGGTGCGGCGGCTCGGCGGAGACCTCGTGCACGCCACGGCCTCCGCCGGCGCCACTTTCGAGGTGCGCTTGCCGCGGCACGTCGTCTCGAACGCGCCGAGCGACGTGCCGCGCAGGACGTCGAGCTCCGCGAGCATGAAGTCGATCGTCAACGGCACGCGCGTGCTCGTCGTCGAGGACGATCGCGCCGTCTGCGCGCTGCTCGACGCCGGCCTCGGCGCGCGCGGGGCGGAGGTGATCGCGATCCACGACGGCGCCTCGCTGCACGAGCGCCTCGCGACGCTCGGCCCGATCGACGCGGTGCTGCTCGATCTGTCGCCGATCGCCTCCGACGTGCAGGGCTCGATTTCGGCGGTGCGCGAGGCGCTGCCCGACGCCGGCATCGTGTTCATCAGCGGATCGGCGGTGGCGCTCGAGCAGGATCTGACCGCGGGGCACCCGCGCACGCGCTGGGTCCGCAAGCCGTTCGAGGTCGGCGAGATCACCCAGGCCATCGGCGAGATCCTCCGCCTCCGCCCGCGGTGATGCGCAGGCGCACGGCGCTCTCGGCGATCGCCGCGCTGCCCCTGGCGTGCGCGCGCGTGGGGTCGCGCGACGACGCGCTCGAGGTGGTGATCCCGAACGATCCCGCGACCGTCGATCCGCGCTTCACCACCGACGTCTACGGTCTGCGCGTCGCGCGCCTCGTGCACGCCGCCCTGGTCGCGCCCGACGCCGACAGCGCCGCGCCGACCCCGTGGCTCGCCGAGTCCCTCGTCGACGACGAGGGCGGCGCGCTGCTGGTCACCCTCCGCGAGGGGGCGCGCTTCCACGACGGCACCGCGGTGACCGCGCGCGACGTGGTGGCCACGTTCCACACGCTCGCCGACGAGAAGCTCGGCTCGCCGTCGCGGCGCGTGCTTGCCGAGCTGTCGTCGGTCATGGCGATCGACGCGCGCCGCGTCCGCATCGCCCCCAAGCGACCACGCGCCACCCTCCGCGGCGATCTGGACGTGGCGATCCTCAAGGCGGACGAGGCGAAGCTCCCGCGCGACGCGCCGCTCACCGGCTGCGGGCCGTTCCGGCTCGTCGACCGCCGCCCCGGCGCGATCCTGCTCGAGCCGGCGGCGACCTACGCCTGGTTCGACGCGCCGGCGCGCCGGCGCGTTGTGGTGCGCACCGTGCGCGACGAGCCGGCGCGCGCCCTCCGGATCGTCGCCGGCAGCGTCGACGTCGCCTCCAACGTGCTCGCCCCCGCGCTCGCCTTCGCGTTGCCCGGGAGGAGCGACGCGCCGCGAGGGCTCGAGGCGCGGCGCCGCGCGGCCGCGGCGACGACGTTCCTCGCCATCCAGTGCGCGCGACCGGAGCTCGGCGCGCCGGAGGTCCGTCGCGCGATCGCCGCGGCGATCGACCGCGCGACGATCGTGCAGGCGAAGCTCGGAGGCGCCGCGGCGCTCGCCGACGGGCTGTTGCCGAACGCCATCGCGCTGGCTCCGCGCGGCCGCGCGCCGCTCGCGTTCGATCCCGCCGGCGCGCGATCCGTCCTGTCGCCCCTCGGCGCGCGCGGCGTGCGCTGGACGCTGGTCACCTCGACCGATCGGACGCGCGTCGGCATCGCGCGCGCGCTCTCGCAGTCACTCTCCGACGCGGGCGTGCCGACCGAGGTGCGCACCTACGAGTTCGGGACCTTCTTCGCGCGCCTCTCGGCGGGCGATTTCGATCTCGCGCCGTTGATCGCGAGCGAGGTGTCCGATCCGGACGTGCTCCGCTGGTACCTCCACGCCGAGGCGCTGCCGCCGCGCGGCGCGAACCGTGCGCGGCTCACCGATGCGCGCGTCGACGCGCTGCTCGATCGCGGCCTCGCCACCCTCGACCTCGCGGCACGCCGCGGCGTGTACGAGGAGCTCGAGCAGGTGCTGCGCGAGTCGATGCCGTACGTGCCGCTCTGGCACGAGGATCACGTCGCGGTCACGTCCGCGCGCGCGGCGACGTTCCGTCCGAGCGTGGACGGCCGCTGGGGCGCGCTCGCCAGGATCGTGTGAACGTGTGTCGTCGGTCGTCGGTCGTGTGAGGTCCGTCGAGCGCGACCGACCTTCGACCGCGGACCGAAAGACCTCGCTAGGGCCTGTCCCAAAATGCCCCCGGGCTTCTATGAGCCCGCATCTCCGGTCAAGCCTCGATCTCGGTTTTGATTGTTCTTTCGCTGCCTCGGGGCGGCGGGTCTTTGCGCCGGCGAGGTGAGCCCTCGCACCGACTTCTATCCGTGCCAGGCGC
>JACPFM010000088.1 GCA_016182965.1 Deltaproteobacteria bacterium
TCGCGCCGAACTGAACATCGATCTCCGCCAGCCACCGCCGAACGCCGTATTGCACGCGCGAAGGCCGGCACCCACCGACGGCTCGTCCGCGACCCGCGGTGGATCACGCGGCGGCGGTGTCCCGCCCGCTAAACACGTACGCCGAGTGGGCCGCGAAGATCCGAGTCTCCGAATCCGCCGTCTATCACCTGGCAATGGCCGGCGCGATCGCTTCGATAGCGACGGAGATCCTATGGCCAATATACCGGCAGCACCCGAACTTCTGTCCCGAGGAGTTGCGAGTTGCGAGAATCCCTGATCGGCACATCGACCGCGGCGGTACGGCGTCGGGCCCCGGGAAAGGCCGGAGCGCAACGCCCGAAAGGAAGGTCCACCAGAAAGTCGAAATGAGTCACGGCTTTGCCACGCGGCTCCGGTTCCGGTCGCCGCCCGACGGCGCGCCGAACACGGTCTGGTGGAGGCCCTCGAAGTGCGCGGCGAGGTGGTGTGCGGCAGCCTCGTCGTGCACGCCGGGGCGCGCGAGGATCGGGGCGTGGCGTGGGCGGAGGTGGTGCTCGATGTCGACGTGATCCAGTTCTGATCGGGGGCCGGGGGGCCGGTTTCGAGTTCCTGGGCCTTGGCCGTGCGATCACCAAAGGCGGCCCTCATCATGGGCACCTGGATCGGCACGGCCGCGCGACGGCTGCGTCGGCCGGTTGAAGCCTGACACCACGCTTGGGTACTCCGCAGCCGGCCAAGCGCGTGCGCGACGGCGATGGGTGAAGGTGCAGCGCGGCGTCGCCCACGCCAGCGCGAGCGCCTTGGCTGCACCTGGTGTTGCGTTGCAGCCGTCAGGAGGCCTGCGAGCGGCGCGCCATCGCTTCGCCGATCGCCGCCTTCACGGCCTCGATGCCGTACCCCGCATCGACGAGCGCGAACGGGGTTCCGCGGACGCGGGCGGCGTCGATCAGCTTGTTGGCGTCCTTGTGCTGGACGTACGAGCGCACGATGAGGAGCAGGTCGACCGTGCCGGCGACAATCCTCTGCGTGAGCGCCTCCACCCGGCGCGGTCGATCGCCCTCCGGCCACTCGAGCGACCCGATGCCCAGCGCCCTCTCCAAGTTCGCTCGCGCTTCTTCGCGCGGCGATCCGCCGAACATCACGATCCGCATCGAGGCGACAGTCTCGCGGTGGTCCCAATCGAGCGGCTCGTCGTCGCGCGGATCTGCTCGGTCGACCTCGCGGCGGGGTTCCTTCCTCGGCTCGGCAGACGCGACCTTCGCCGGCCATGCGATCGCGCGCAGCTCCTGAAGCAGGTTTCGCGCGTCGCCCGACCACGTCCCCGAGGCCGGCTTGTGGGACACCATCAGGCCGTTGACATGGCCGGGGCGCGTCCTCGCCGAGAAGGTGGGGAAGCGCTTGATGACCGTGCCCACGCGCGCGCGGAGGTCCGGGAGCGAAGCGCTGGTCTTGTCCTTCACCGCGCGCATGCGCGCGACGAGATACCCAAGCCAGAGCCGCTGGATGTCCGCCGGCAGAACCAGCCACCTCTCGGCCTGCTCGGGGCTGCTGATTCCATCGAGCACGTCGAGCTCATCGATCAACTCGAGGTCGGTCGCGAGCGGGGACGGTTCGCGCGCGCGATCGAGGAGCGAGCGAAGGAGTTGCCCAGGGTCGGCGCCAACAGAGGGGACAGTCCGCACCGTCCGCACGCGCTCCTTCAGATACGCTCGAACCTCCTCCTGCGAGAGCGGACGCGGCGCCGGATCGCTCACGGGCGCGGAGTCCTCGTCGGCGCGCAGGGCAATCGCCACATCGGCGCTGAGTTCTTCGCCAGCCGATGCGTCGCCGGGGCCACGCGCCGGCGGCGAGAAGCCGCTCGAGGAGCTTCTGCGCGAGGCGCGTCGGCAGCGCGGAGAGCAGCGCGTTCATCAGCGCCTCGTTCTCGTCCTCGCCACGCCCGATGAAGGACTCCTGAGGACCGAGCAGCAGGCACTCGACCCACTCGTGCGCCCGGAACCGGACGCGGTACCCAGTGATCACGAGCAGCCGGTCGAGATCGATCTTCAAGGACATGTTGCGCAGGGTCATCACAGCCCCTCCGCGTTGCCCGCCATGATCCGAAGCGAGAGCAGGAGATCACGGTAGTCTGCCTCCGGATCTCCCGCGCGGATGATGCCCTTCAGCTCCTCGAGCGCCTCGACGGCAGAAGGAGACATGTCGGCCTGACGGAGGGTGCGGATGACACCCTCGAGCACCGGCGAGATCCGCGGCGGCGGTTCGAGAACGGTCATCGCGTTCGTCAGGCGCTCGATGTCGCACGACCGCTTCTCCTCGATCGCGCGCGTCATCTCGCGGCACATCGCCGTCGCGAGCGCGAAGTGGACCGCGGCGACGAACTTCGACTCGTCGAGGGCCTTCCGCGGCCTGCCGTTGCTGCCGCTCTTCTTGTCGTTCGCCTGCGTCGCGGCGCGCTGACGGTACGTCCTGCAGCTGCCGTCGATGACCTGCCACGCGAGATCGAGCTCGCCGGCGGCGAGCAGTGCGCCGAATACGTCGGCGCCGTGATCATTCCACTGCTGCGTCGAGGACAGACGACGCGCCCACCAAGCGCAGCAACCACGACCCGGCCGCACCCGCAGTCGCTGCAATGCCCGCGCATCCGTACCCTTCGGATCGAGCCGAGCCAACCACGTCAGGAGCTCGCCGGCGAGTGGGTCGTCCTCCAGCGTCGTGACGTTGCCCTCGATCACCGGCCGGAGACACTCCGGGAGGTCGCGAGCATGGAAGACGCGCTCTCCTTCCTCGGCGAAGCGGATCTGGCAGAGGCCCACGAGCTCGTCGTCGTTCGCGAGCCACGGTTCCTCGTGCCGGTAGCGAAGGATCTCCGCGAGGGGCCACGTGCGGAGCGCGGCGCGCCACGCCCGCTTCCAGTCGTCGCGAAGCGGTCTCGCCAGGGCGCGCGCTTCGTGCAGTGTCGCCGGAGACGGGTCGGTCGCGACGCGGTGGTGGATCCGGGCGTCGATGCGCTCACCGAAGGCCGGCCCGGCCGCGCGACTCCACATCCGGAGAACGTCGAGCTCGCAGCAGAGCAACTCCTGGCCGTCTGGCGCTTCGTCGAGCGGCACGTGCCCAGTGAGCCTTACGACCTCGTCGAGGACGGGCGCAAGCCGACGGAGATCGGTGCGCCGCGCATGCTCGAGGAGGAGTTCGGCGCGATGCAGCACGAGGGGTCCATCGAACCGTTGCAGCAGGCGCTGAAGCCCGAAGTCGTCCTTGGCGTACAGGTCCGCCCAGGTGCGATCCACAGCTTCATCGGGCGGGAGCGGCACCCCCTCGAGTGCGCGGATTCCGGCGAGGATCGGCTCGAAGAGATGCTTATCGTCCGCGCCGTCCGCGGCGGTCGCGGCGAACAGCGGCCCGACTTGGCACTGCGCCCTCGGCGGCAGCGCGTCCCAGTCGGCGGAGCCGTGGCACTGCTCGACGCGTAGGAGCCACCGCTTGAACTTCAGCTCGGTCTCCATCCACTCGTGCAGCCCGTCGGGCCGGCGCGGCTGCGGGCGATCGTCCCACACGTGTTCGAGCCACCGCATCGCAAGCGGCCAAGCATCGGGATCACCGGCGGCGATCCGCTGGGCGAGCGCCACGCCTGCGAACGGCGACCACTGATCGGGTTCGAGCTCGAGAGACGCGAGCGCGATCCGCGCCCGCAGGCGCGGGTGGATTCGCCAGAACAAGTCACTCCAGGACGCGCCGCCACGGACTGCGCTCAGGTACTGCTCCACGATCCAGTTGTCCGCCGCGTGGCGGTGCGACTCAGGCATGAACAACGCCAGCCGGTGCGCGACGTTCGCGAGCGGCGCCTCGTCCGCGTCGACGCTCGGAGGCCAGGCGGGCACCACGCGCGTCGGCAGCAGCGACACGACGTCTGGAATTGCATCGAGCACGCCCGCGCGCGCCAGCTGGTGCAGATACGCGCAGCGTCGCGCGTCGTCATGGGTGCGCAGCCACTCGACGAGCACGGCGACCAGCTCGGCATCGCGATCACGCTCGACGAGTAGCCTGCGAAGACGATCGTCCTTCGGCGGCAGGGGGAGCTCGTCCGCGCGCTGGGCGCCGATCACGGCGGCAATCTTCCTGCCGATCGGTGACGCCACCCGCTGCGCCGCGCTGATCCAGAACCCATCGGGAGCGGTGCCGCCGCACTCGGCGAGCCACTCGCGCACTCGGTCGGGAGGAAGGCGCGGTAGGTAGAACTCGAAGATCATCCAGCCCGCGACTCCATCACGCCGGAGCAGCTCGGTCACCTCGCGCATCGGCGCGCGATCATCGTGGGTTGCGTGCCACTTGAGCAGCGTGTCCAGCGTGAGGGCGCCGCGATGCTCGAGGAGAAGCGCCGCCTCCGCCTCACTGGGTTTCTGCGAGAAGAGCTTCGCCGCAGCAGCGTTCACGCCGATGCGCGCGGACAGCGTCAGGAACTTGGTCATGAGAATCCCTCGTGGCCACCTGGGCCGGTCGGAGTGGATCGTCCCCGGGGCGTTCCCGTTCGCTGTGGACTGACGCGCATGGGCCAGCGACTGCCCGTGTCCGCGCGCCGGGGGTGATGATGACACAACCGGAAGCGTCCGCAAGTGCCCTCTGTAAAGGCTACCGAACGCGCCGCGCGACCGGGGCCATGCGCACCACCGCTCGTGCCCGGAGCAATGAGCGGCCGAAGGCCCCGCCGGAGGGCGGCCACGGCGGCAACAGGGACTCCCCGCGGCGCGGGCGGGGTTGGCCGGGCCTCCAGCGGAGGGCAAGCGACGGCGCGCAGACAGTCGTCCCGAAAATTCGTCGAAGCCCGACTTGGGCCAAGAGCGTTATCGTCAACAGCGAACGATTTGTTATCATACATCAGGCGATAAACTGACGTTCGCTCGACGCGAAACAACTTGAGGCGGCCGCAGAGCACGGGCAAAACACGATCAAGCTCATGTCGTTCCCATCGCCAGCGTTCGTCGCTGCCGCGCGCTACGCACACGATCTCCACGCCCGACACACCTTCGCCCGGCTGGGCGCCACGGGCACTCACCTCGAACGAGTACCAGATCTGTTGTGCGAGGCGGCCCGCGATGCGCATCTCCCGCTGCTCGCCGTAGCGGAGTTGGATGCGGTCCCGCTGCGATACCTTGCGCTCGCGGAGGCACTGTACGCGGACCACGCGCGCGGCGCCATTCCGCGGCCAAGCTGGCTGTGGGGACTGCACGCACTGTTTCGGGCAACCATATTCGCATTCGGTCGCGCGCGGCCGGGCGGACACTTCTCGGCGCGCGTATGGGTGGAGGAAGTCCGCACGCTCATCGAGCTGTCGCTCCCCGATGCGCCCCCCGCGCTCCACGAACTCGACGAGGGCCGCCGCCGAGCCCTGCAGGCCTTGTTCCCGCATGGGCCGGCGGTCGAGGCCTGCGATGATTTGCCTTGGGACGAGTGGGCCAGCAGAGTCGCGGACCGATCGGCGCGCCAATGGGCAACTGCGTGCGGGGTCCGCGTCGCCTATGACTCGGAGCTCACCCTCGAGTCCACGGCATCCCCTCGTGCCTCTTGCGACGCCGACACCGCTCCGCGGCGGACGCCGATCCGACGCGTGATTCCCCGGCTGCCGCGCACGGGGGTTGAGACTGGTCCGTCGACCATCGTCAGCGATCACGAGTGGGTCCACGAGTTGGACGTGCAGGCGATCGCGTCGAGCGTCGCAGCACGCAAGGAACGGTTCGCGACGCGGAAGCTGGGCGAGGTACATGCAGGCACTATGGCCGAGCCCGACGAGCCGCACTGGCGCGTCGCGCGCGCAGTCGCCGACAAGCTCATCGAAATCGAGACCGGTCCTCCTGACCAGTGCATCGTCGTCTTGCCCGGCCTCCGCCAGCGAGCGCGTGCGCAGGTCGGCGTTCTCCTGGCCGTCATCTTCTTCGACGAGGCGCTGCCGAGGGACATCGTGGCTGCGGCGGAAATCTGTCGCCGATGGCTCGAGATCCGCTCGAACGGACTGCTCCATTGGCAGGCTTCGCTCGTGTGGCTGATCGAGCGCTTCGCGACCGACATCGACGCGCTGCTCGCGACGGGCGATTGCCTCGCCGTCGATGAACTGCTCCGTCGGCATCTCTCCGTCCTCCGCGACGATCTGCCCGATCGCTTCCGCGGGGAGCCGGTCGGGCTCGCAAAGATGCTCGACGTACGATTGACGTTGGGCCGCCAATCGCGCGCCGCGGTCAGGCCGCACGGGCTCGCCCACAAGTGGTGTTCCGCATACGGCGTGCCGTTTCCTCCGTATCCCTCGGCGCAACGTCGGACGAGGTCGGCGCGGCGGCTCGATGACGCGCGGTAGCCGGGACGGCCCATCGGCCAGGGCTACGCGGGTCGTGTGCGGCGCGGAGTTCCCTCGCGACAACCGCGCGAGACGCTCGGCCTGCGCAACGAGGCGATCGGCACCGCTCTGCGCGACCTCAAGCACCGCGGTCGCGTCCGGCGCGTCGGCCGAGAGGCCTGGACGCTGCGCACTGCGTGACCGTTCCCGTTCCCGTCCCGTCCTATGTGTGCCGGAACCGGAATCGCTCGATGATCGAGCTCCGCGCAGGCCCGTCGTCGGGCGACTACGACGACGGCCGTCGCGACGACGCCGGCGACGGGGCGGAGCGGAGCCACTGGGGGAGCGGGGGGGAGCGGGGGCGGCACGCCCCCGAACGCGCGACGCACCGTCTCGCGCACTGCAGTCAACCGCGAGCAACCCGCTGCAGAGCGCCACCAGCGGCTACACCTGGGCAAAGAGATGGGCAAGTAGTCGTCACCACGGCCGAGATGGAGGCCGCAGGCCGACGCTCGGTCGCACCACGGCCACAACGACGCCTTCGACTCGATCATCGTCGATTCGTGGGAAGATCGGCCTGTAGTGATCGTTTGCAGGCTCTAGCCACCATTCACCGTCGGCTGTCCGCCTCAATACCTTGATGGTGTACTCGCCGTCGATGAGCGCCACGACGACGCGCCGATCAATGGCCAAAACTGCGGGATCAACGACGACCAGATCATCGTCGACGATGTGCGCGTCGCGCATGCTATCGCCGAAGATGCGTACAGCGAACGCGCGCGCGGAAACCTTCACGGGCGAAACGACTTCGCCAAGGTCCTCGACGTCTTGCCCGCTCGGAGCCCCGCCTGGGACACGGCCAACGACGGGAACCGTCCGGTCCGCGACCTCGGCGGAGGAGAGGGTGACCTGCGGCGGTGCCTCCTTCGGTGTGGTCGACCTCGGCTGCTCGAGCCGCAGTCGATACCCCCGATGCGAGCGAGCATCGTGGTCTAGGTACCCTTTCCGCACGAGTGCCTTGAGGTGCGCCGCTGCGCCGCGCGCGGTCTTCACTCCCAGAAAGTCGGCGACTTCCCGCTGAGTTGGCGACGTCGACCTCTGCGCCCAAAAATCACGCAAAAAACCGAGGACGGCCGCTTGTCGTTCGGAGAGCGTCGCGGCCACCTCGTGGAAGGTATCTATTCAGGTACCTGCGGGGCCGCTTGCCAGCCGTGCCACTTGCACATCCGAGCAGTATGCGTATATTAATGGATACCTGCACCAATTTCTTGTGGAAAAACAAGCTCTTGCTGAGTGGGCGCGCGCTCGATACGCAGTAGCCCAAGTCCGGGACGGAAGGCTGGATGCACATGGACGACGCAGATCGGTTGGAACTGACGCGGTTGTTCGTCGCGGCCATCACCGCTGAGCTGAAGGCGTTCTCGGAAGAGTCGGTGCCGATGAGCGGTTCGGCCTTCGCGGCCGCAGTGAGTCGGCTTCGCGACAATCCGCTCGCTTCGAGGTTCTCCGTGCTGACGACCGTCGCGGGACCAATGTGTCCTGACTTTCAAGAGGGCATGGCGATCGCACAGTCCGCGGGGCTCATCTCGCGCCTCAATCCGTCGTTCCAGCGGTTCACCGTGAACTTGTCTGGCCGACAGGTGCGCGGTCTTGCGAGCGATCCACAGTTCGCCGCCGCGCGCTACCTGGCGAAAGAGTACCTTGCACTAACGCTCGGCTCGCCCGACGCTGGCGCTCGTGACGATCACACCATGGCTTGAGTTCGTTCAACGCGTTGGCACGTGGGTCGAAGGGCAGCTCGGCCAGCCCGATCTCACCCGCGGCATGCGACCGTTCGTGGTGAACGACGCCCTTTGGGGCAGCGTCCGAATGACGGCAGTCGAGCGCGCTCTCGTCGACACGCCGCTGATGCAACGGCTACGCAAGATACGTCAGCTTGGACCGGCGACGCTCGTCTACCCATCCGCTAGCCATAGCCGCTTCGACCATGCGATAGGGGCTTGCAACCGAGCTGCGACTGTCATGGCTGCCCTCACGGAAGCCGCGCGGCAGCGAGTTGACACGGCAGGCCTGCTCGTTCCGCGCGAGGACCTGGAGAAGTGGACCCCGGTCGTTCGCGTCGGCGCGCTGCTCCACGACGTAGGCCACGTTTTCTGTAGCCACGCAGGGGAGCGGTGTCTGACCGTTTACGGCGTCCCCGGTGTTCAGGACAATATGGACGCGCTCGTCGAGGCCGCGTACCGCGCGCTTGACTGCGAGAAGCAACTGTCGCTTAGCGAGCTGCTCAGCTATGCGATCATCTCGAGCGAGGCGCTCGCAGCGTTCTGCGCTCCGCTCCATCTCAACAAGGCCGACCTGCAGCTCATCGCGGGCGCGGTCATCCGCTCGCGCGAGAAGGTGCCGGCTGTCCGTCGATGGATTGCTGACCTTCTCAGCGGGCCGCTCGACGTGGATAAGCAGGACTACGTGCCGCGCGACGCGATGATGGCCGGTGTCGGCGTGCAGGTTGAGCCACACCGCTGCGCTGAGGTTCTCCGCGTCTGCAGCTTTCAAGGTGCGACGATCGCAAACAGCCCTGACACGAAGATCGATTCGAGCGACAGCCGTGTAGCCATAACTTTCTCCGGCATTTCGGTCCTCGAAGACATTCTCCTTTCGCGTATGTCGCTGTTTCTTCGCCTGTATCGGCACCACAAGGTGCGCGTGGCCGAGCGCCTCCTCGAGCGCGCCTACGAGCTGGTCGTGCGCACGAATTCGTTGGCGCACGTGTCATCAGCGGACCTACCTGGTATTCTCGCGCTCACCGACGCGTCCTTTTTCGAGGGCGAACTCCGCCGTCAGGCCGACCGTGACCTCGCAGGCCTGTCCGCGCGAGATGACGAGCTAAAGGCCGCCCTCAAGCGCGGTGGTCCCGAGGCACAGACGAAGCGACTCGAGCTCGAGGCAACGCAGGAGCGCACGGACGAACTCCGCTTGCTGCGTTCGGTCCTATGGATGCTAGAAGTGCGAGACCTTCCGATTCGGGCGTTTGCCTACGGGAAGCTGTTCCCGCACGCGGACCTTGCGTTTCACAGCAAGGCGTCCGAACCGTGGGACCGACTAGCACAGGTCGTGTTCAAACGAGAGGCGCGCGATAGGCTTGAGGCGCGCATTGTCAGTGTTGCGATCAAGCTGGGCGAGCTGACTGGGTCTGCACTAACTCGCGATGAGCAGACAGCGCTCCGCGCCGGGACGTTTGTCGATCTGCCGAAAGTGACGAACATCGACTTGGCACAGGTCTTCATCTATCCGCGCGCGTCGGAGAAGTCTCTATTGGCGTACGAGAAGCTATTCCAACCGAATCAGTGGCTAGACGCCCTGCAGGATCCGAAGCTGATTTGCTACGTCTACGCCCCGCGTTTGTACAGCCACCTCGTACACGCAGCTGCGGAACACGTATTCGCGGAGCAATTTCAGGCCATGGCGCAAGAGCTCCGTCGATCCTACAGTCGCTGCTCGTTCGATGACGTTAGTGACCTGAAGGAGAAGCTTCACCAGAACCGAGCCACAGCGCTTGCGGCGGTTCCCGGAATCGAGCGCATCCTCGACCCGCCTTCATTCCTGCCGAAGCGCGTCGCCGAGGCGGCGCTGCGTCTCGAGACATTCATGAGACGCGGCGACGCTCTTATTAGGGAAAATCCACATCTCGCCGCCAAGTTCTTGCGCGTGTACGAGAGCGACGCCAGCGTCGCCGTCGGCATTTCAATCGATATCGTCGGATCGTCGAAGTACGCGGCGCGCCTTCAGGGGATCGCGGGCGAAGCTGAGGTGCGCTCCGCTCTACTGGAGATCCTCCAAGAGGTCGCGCTCCGGACCCTCCAGGCTGAACACGTCGGCGTGCTGCCACTCAAGACCGCGGGCGATGAGGTCGTAGCGATTGGAGCGGTCCACGAGAACCACCAGCTAGAACTCATCGAGCGCGCGCTGGAGTGCATACGGGGCAACGTCTGGCGCACGCGCGTAGCCGAGTATCAGGATTCGCGCGGCTGGCCGCGCGAGGATCTCGGCCTCCGGATCACGCTCGTGAAAGGCGACATCGAGTGGGCGCCCCAGCTGCGCGACCTCTTGGGACAAGATGTCACCGCGATGTTCACGACTGCGGACGCGGTAAAGAAGGCGTTGATCACGCACGAGGCCGCTGTTGCTCTGCTTGGTGAGTGGCCGGTGGCGGACGGAGCCTCGTTCGAGGCGACACGCGCGACGAGTGTTTCCAATCCGAAGGTCAGGAATGGCGAGGAAGTGCCGCTGCATGTCATCAAGTCGTAGGGGGAACTCTGGCGGTCGCCGCACAGAGGTTCCCGTGGAGGCTGTGGTCCGGGTCGGCGCCTTGGCTAGGGTCTTGCCGACGGCTAGCGATTCGCCGCGCTCCGTGACTCGACCCGGAGTGCGCCCAGGAGCTTGGAGGTCCTACAATGCTGTCAGCCCCGAAGATTCAGGCCGCGGGCCTCGCCGGGCCAGCGAATCGCATGGAGAGCCCCACGGAAACAGCATGCTCCAGCCCGCGAATCGCCCCCGCGCAACCAATGACTGACGAGGGCGCCCCAGGGCGCCCTCGAGTCGTTTTGGGTCGTCATTAGCTCGGGGTGCACTCCGTCCAGCACTGACTGGACTCCGTGCACCCCGAGTCAATTCCTCCCCGCGCAACTACGAATGGAGCACGGTCCTCCCGATCCCTCGGCGAGGGCCGCTTCGTTTTTGTCGACGCGTGCTCCAACCGTCAGAGCGACCAGCGGTAGGAGCTGCGTGCGGGCGATGTAGTAGCCCTCCGGCTGCGGTTCGAGGCTGATCGTTCCGTTCCGGAAGTACCGCGCCAGCTGGGCGCGCGCGCCGGACGGGTTGTGGCGGAACGCCGCCTCGAGGTCGAGCACCTCCTCGAGCACCCGCTCGGGCGTCGGCAGGTCGATCGGCTGCGCGGTCGCCGCTTTGAGCGCGCTCTTCTTGGCGTCGAGGTGCTTGGCCTCGCGCTCGAGCTCGACCAGCTTCGTCGCCACGGAGCTGGACCGCTCGCCGGTCGCGATGAACGCGACGAGGTTGGCGATCTGCGCGGTGATCTTATCGAGCCTCTGCTCGGTGTCGCGGAGCTCGGCGCTCTGGGTACGAGCGAGCTGCCCGAGGGCCTCGGCGACGAGCTTGCGGGCCTTGGCGAGGCCGTCGTCCGAGAGGAGGCGTGCCCGGAGCTCGCGCAGGATGCAGGTGCGCACGACGTCTTCGCGCACGGACAACCGGTTCGAGCAAGTGCGCCGCTTCGCGTACGTCGCGCACTTGTAGTACCGCGCGGAGCTGCCGCCGGCGATCGTCATGGGCGCGCCGCAAACCGAGCACCGCAACAGCCCGCTGAACAAGTAGGCCTCGCGCGTACGCCGCTTGGTCGTGCTCTGGGGGCCGGCGAACATCTCCTGCACCGCCTGCCACGAGTCGCGGTCCACGATGGCGAGGTCGGGGCGATCGACCGTGATCACCTCGGCGGCGTCACGAACACGCTTCACGCGGCGGTTCGTCCCCGGCTCCTTGAGCCAGCGCGTCTTCTTGTACTCGAACCTACCGATGTACCGCGGGTTCATCAGGATCGAGCGAACCGTTGAGTGGCCCCAGCCGTAGTAGCGGTACTTCGTGCCCTCGCGCAGGTTGGGCACCTTCTCGTCGCTCAGGCGCTTGGCGATCTCGGTGAGCGAGAGGCCCTCGAGTCGTGCGTCGAAGATGCGCCGCACGATCTTCGCGCCCTCGGGGTCGACCTCGAGCTCGCACAGGACCTTGCCGTCGCCTTTGGGGATGGCGCGCGTGCGGTAGCCGACGGTCCGCCCGCCCGTCGACTGGCCGGCGTGAGCGCGGCCTTCGAGACCGCGAAGCGTCTTGTCCGAGAGATCGGCTACGCTGCCCGTGCTGGCCGCGCCTCGCTGGCACGAGCCTTCGAGCTTCTTCGGCATGCGCTCGGCGTGCCCAAGCACATGCCTTCGACCCCGGCCTAGGGTGACGGCGGGGTCCGCGGATGCGCGGAAGCCGCGGACCCCGGCGCTGCCCGTCGCGTCTCGTCCGGTCGACGTCGGCGCGTCACTATCGGTACCTGATCAGCGTCGGTTGATGCTGAAGCACTTCGAGATTCTGCGTCTCGGTGCGCGTCGCCCTGGATCGTGTCGCCTTGTAGAGCCACTCGTCCCAAGGAACTTCGGCGGTCGATACTCCTTGAGGCACTTCGCCAGGTACTCCTTGCGGACCGGCTCCGTGCAGAGCTCCTCGAAGATGCTGATCGCGCGGCGGACCGTTGCACCGTCGTCCGTCAGCACGGCTGCTTCGTCGAGGACATCCTTCGCATGGCGCGAGATGTTCGACGATCCGGCGATCACGGTGTTCCCCAGAACGAAGAACTTCGTGTGAAGAGTCGCGCGCGAGAAGACTTCAACACCTCGGCGCAGGAACGTGCGTACTTCGCGCGGATCAGTCACGCCCGAGCGTACAGCACGCAAGCTCATGTCGATGACGAGCTGATCCCCCTTCTTCAGTGGCAGCAGTCTGCTCGCTCCCGTGCCGAGGTACGCGACCGCTGCCCGCACGTGATGCCGTGGAACGCGTGCGGCGAGTTCATCCCAGAGCGCGTTGTTGAAGATGAAACGTGTTGCCATCGTTCGCCGACCCCATCCCGCTCGCGAGCGACGTAGAACTACGAGCCGGCCTTCGACCCCTTGCGTGCGGCGGCTTGGTTGAGGCGATCGACCTCGGTGAGTAGGAGATCGGTGACCTCCTGCAGGCACGCGATGAAGCGCGCGAGATCCCCGGGAGATCGGCGCGGCGGTCGTCTACGACCGCCCGACCATGCGGTCCAGATGCGCGATGTACCTGCGGAGGATGTTGCTCTTGTCGGCCGTGGGCAGGGTCACGACACCCTTGCGGCGGATCTGTGCGCGGAGGTCCTGCGCGCGGAGCGTGTGCACCAAGAACGCGTCGAACGGGCCGGTGATCATGAACCGCTTCGCAGAGCCATTGAGCCAGAGCTCCTCGCGCAGACGAGGGTGATCGTCGGGTACGTCGACGACGAGGACGCACCCCTTGGTGCCGGTCGCGTATTGCAGCGCGGTGAACGGACAGTCGGTGAAGTTGTTGCCGTCTCCCGGCGGGCGCGAGGTGCGCGTGGGATCATGGGCCTCCTTCAAGCCGCGGTAGAGGCGGATGGTGCTCAGGGGCGCGGTCCGCGTGCGACCGTTTGGAGCGGCGGCGAAGCTCTCGTCCACCACCGAGCGCGCGAAGCGTGACGTGCGCAGCTCACTGAGTCGCTCGAACGTCCCGCGATCGGCGCCGGGCTCGCGCCATCTCTCGCGCAGCGCCTCGACCTCGTCGATCAGATGCGCGATCTTCGGCTCTTCGAGCAACTCGCGGAAGAACTTCACGGAACTGCGGGAGGGCTTCTCCAAGTAAGCCGGCAGCATGTGCAGGATCTCGACGCCGGCGTTGTGGTCGTCCGGCTCGACGCGGCCGCCTGATTTGTCGCGCCCGCCGACGACGAGCCGAGCACCCTGCGGATGGTTCAGCGCGGCGTGGAGGAACGACGCGCGCGCGTCGTGCTCGGCGCCCACCTCGAACAAGGCGAAGGCGGCGACGAAGTCCTCGGATGGATGGAGCTCGCGCAGCCTGAGCGCCTTCTCCGATGCGGGCGCCCACTGCTCGCAGTTGAGGAAGATGGCCGCACGGTAGGAGGTCGCCGCGATGTCGTCGCCGCACTCGTTCTCGAGGCGGTCGGCGAGCACTCGAGCCTCGGCGAAACGTCTGAGCCGAATCAGCGAATGCGCCGCATTCTGGAGCCCGCGCATGTAGGGGCGCGTGCGGTGATCCGTCCAGTAGTTGCGCTTGGCGATGTTGGTCGGGAACAGCGTCCTCCCGAGCTCGATGGTTCGCTCGAAGTGGGGCAGGCCGCGGTCGGGGCGATCTCGACGGAGCTCGACGATGCCAAGGTAGTTCCAGCCCTCGGCGTAGTTGGGGAACGCCTCGATGAGGAGGCGGAAGGCGGCTTCGGCTTGGTCGAGTTTGCCTTCGTCCAGGTAGCCGGCGGCGATCTCCTCGGCCTCAGGCGGCACGTGCTTCCCCTGAGCCGCGGACCGCCAGTAGAACGCGTTGTCTTGGTTCCACTCGTCCGGCTTCTGGTCGGCGGTGTCGATACGCCACTCCGCGAGATCCCTCAGCACCTCCAACGCGTGGCGATTCTCCTGGAGCACCTTGGCGGCGGGCAGCAGGCTCTGGGCGTCGGCGAGCAGCAGTTGACGGACGAACGCCACGAGGTCCCGACGGAAGCCGGACAGCGCGCGCGACTCGTAGCTCTCGTACGTGTCAGGCAGGACGCTCAGGTTCTTGCGGATGCCCGCCTTGAGCGACCGCCAGTCGAACGACCGCTCCGGGTGCTCGTGCTGGAGCAGCGACTCGAGGGAGACGTCGGTCGTCCCGTCGAGCAGGGCCTTGGCCTCGGCCTTCGAGTACAGGGTGAACAAGATCTGTTGCTCGACCTTCTTGGTCTTCGGGTCGCGAGCGCCGTGGACGATCAGCACCTGGTTTCCCCTTGCCCGGACATACGCCATGCCATGGAGGCTCCATCCGTCGCGGGTGTTGTGTCAAGAGGTGTCATCAAACACAACAATCCGATGACGTCGGCCCAGTGCGCTCACCGCTGTGCGTGCCTTCGCTGGGCGGCGAGTGAGTCTCCGTCAAACCGCTCAGGTGGCCGTCTCACTGCGGATCGGGCATCCTTGAGCCATGCAAGCCCGCACGACGGAGCTGGTCTCGACCATCCCGAGCGCCCCGTTCGACGACCTCGACCTCGACCGGGCGGAGGGCGAGGAGGAGTGGGAGCGCCGCGTCATGGCGCTCGCCGCCACTCGGATCGCTGCCGAGCGCGCACGCCTCGAACGGCTCGGCATCATCGACGCGAACGGCGACCTCGTCTCGCGCGAGCTGCCGCCCGACATGCTGCCCGACTCCGACGCGACGGTGGAGACGGGCTGAGGAGCGATGCCGCGCCCGCGCATGATCGTGGTCGCCGGCCCTCCCGGCAGGCGGCAAGACGAGGTACTTCCCGGTGACGGCGTTCGGCCTTGACGCCTTCAACATCGATGACCGCTGCGCGCAGATTCTCGGCAGCTACCGCGCGATCCCGCGCGGCGTGCGTCGCGCCGTCGCGAAGGAGTGCGAGCGATTCGTGCTCGATCACATCGCGCGCCGGAGGTCGTTCGCCGTGGAGACGACGCTCCGAACGACGGCAGCGATCGAGCAAGCGGAGCTCGCGAGCAACAGCGGCTTCGCCACCGAGATGCGCTTCGTGGCGACCGATTCCATCGCGGAGAACGTCGCGCGCGTGCTCCAGCGCGCGCAGGCTGGCGGGCACGGCGCGTCCGAGCGCGAAATTCGTGCGATCCAGCAGGCGAGCATCGCGAACTTGCGGAAGGCGATCGCCGCCTTCGAGCGCGTCCGAGTCTACGACTCGACGGTGCGCTGGGCTCCGCCTCGCCTCGTCGCCACGGCACGCGATGGCCGCGTCGCTCTTCACGGACCGACGCCCGCCTGGCTCGACGCGATCCTCGCGGAAGATCGCGATTGACGACGCGCCCGGTGGGGCTCGCCGACGCGCTCCTCACCAGGAGATCGGCACCGAAAACCGCAGCGCGATCGCGTGTTGGAGCCGACGAAGCGCGCCCGCGCAACCATGGTTGAAGGCCCTTCGAGTCGCGCGAGGGTCGCCGTCCACGTGATGACAGAGCTTGGCACCTTACGCGAGCCGACGGGCCCGCGGCGATCGGACCCGTTTCGGCTCAACGCTTCGCCCGCCTTCGCTTGGGCGGTGACGCTTCGGCGCCGGCCTCCGTGACGACGATGCCGAACTCGGCGAGCTCGCGGACCACCTCCGCGAGCCGTGCGTCGTCCACGCGGAGGAACCCGCGGCCGACGAGCACGACCCCGAGCGCATGGAACGTGGGGCTCGCCGCGATCGAGATCTCGAGCGCGTCGTCGTCGATGCGAAGGAACGTGTGGCGTTCGGCGTGGACGGGAGTGGTGCGACCCGCGAGCCAGTGGGCGAGTCGTTTGCGAAACAGCGCCGGCACCCGTTCGACGATGGCTTGCAGCCACTCGAGGATCTGCTGCTCGGTGATCCCGGTCTTCCCCGCGGCGACGACGCGCTCGCGCGTGAGGGCGAATCCCCCGGCGGTCCGCTCGGCGATTCGCGCGAGGCGCGCCTCGGACATCGTGTCGAGCACGGTGCACGTCACGTGGCCGCGCTCGTCGAGGGTCGCTCCCATGCTGACGCGTGGGTCGAGCTCGGGGCGCCCCTTCGCGGCACGGATGAACTCGTGCTCGCCCACGATGCGCGCGTCATCTCCCTCGACCACGACATAGCCCGGGCCGTGAAGGCGCACCGTCTCGCGCTCGCTCGTCCACTCGTCGATCGCGACGCTGACGACTTTGGGGACGTCGGTGCGGCTCGCGCTGCGCAAGAAGGCGTGGATGTCGGCGCCGCTCATCCCCGCCTCGCCCTGCGTGAGCGCGCTGCGCACCGACGCGGCCTCGAGTCGGAAACGGGACACGCGGTCCCCTGCAGCCACCAGGGTGGCGATGCGTGCGAGCGTCGCGCGCGTCGCGCGATCGGCGTCGCGTGCGTGCAGCAGCACCTCGAAGTCGGCCTGGACGACGAGCGCGCGCCGCGTCTCGCGCTCGTCGCCGCCCGCGGCCTGCGCGGGAACGACGTCGGGAGCGCCGAACACTTCGCGCCCGACCTCGGTGAGACGGAACGCCCAGCGATCGCCGGGTAGCCTCCCACGTTCGACGAGCCCGAAGTGGACCAGCGTGACGAGGAGCATGTTGCCGATCAGCTCGCCATCGCTGCGAAGCCAGAACGCGCGCGAACGCTCCTCGCTCCCGCACGGCATGTCTTCGGCGCCCCGCGCGGCCTCGAACTGCAGACGAAGCGGCGCGGACACGCCGTAGGTCAAGTGCTTGCGTCTGGTCTCACGGTGGAATTCGAGCAGGAAGGGCTCGAGCTCGACCCAGGTCGGTGGCCAGAGGGCCAGCCGGCCGAGCGACCATGCGAGCAACTCACGTTGCGTGCGCATCTCGTCGAAGGCGTAGCGCAGGAAATCCTGGTTGGAGTCCTTCTCCGGCACCGCGCCGAGGCCGTCCTGCCAGTGTCGTGCCTCGAGCCAACACCGCGTCAGGGCGAACGAGATCTCGGCCTCCGTCTTCGCGAGGAGCTCGTCGGCGCGCGAGAGATGCAGCGCGACGACCGGGCCGTCGAGATCGACGATGCCGAGCCCGCGGAGCAGCTCCCACGCGAGATCGATGCGGCTCGGCGGCAGGAGGGGATCGCCGTCGTCGGCGAACGCGGGGTTCGGCTTCTGGAGACGCTTGCGGGTACTGACCGACAACGCACCGCCGACGTTGGTGTCGAGGCGCGGCACGCTCTCGCACGTGCGCGCGACGGCGAGCATCTCGAGCGCGATCGCGTCGGGCGCGCGGGAGTATGCCTCGGCGACCGACTCGCCGAGTGGTCGTCGTGGCCACGGAACCCCCGCCGCGGGCGAGACGGCGGCGAGGACGCCCGGCGCGCACACCATCTCGCGAAACTCGTCCTGCGGGTAGCTCCACTCGGACAAGCCGAGGAATAGGAGACCGCGGTCCCGGAGCTCATGCGTCGGATCACTCATCCGGTACGGCTGCGACGAGCGTTTGGCGAAGAGCTTCCGTGCGTCGAGCTCGGCTCCGAACAGCTCGCCCGAGACGCGGCCGCCGTAGCGCGCCACGATGGACAGCAGCGCCCGCTGCTCGTTGCCGAGCCGCGCGACCATCGACCGCGCTGCGTCGCGATCGTCGACCGCCCGCAGCACGGCCTGGATGGCGTCGTCATGGCGGGTGGGCGCGTTCTGGGCGAGCCAGCGGCGTGCGATGCGTTTCGCCTCGCCGGCGGACAGCTGCTCGATCATCTCGCGCACGTCGGTGGGCTCGCGCGAGAGCAGCGAGACGGCGAGCCTCACGGTTCGCACCGCGTCACCTTCACGCGATGCCCACCCGTCCTGATCGCGGCGGCGAGCGCCGCCTCGCCCCCGCGATCGACGAGCGCCTTGCGATCGCCGATCCGCGCGAGGAGATGGCGTCCGATCTTCGGATCGCGCACCAGTCGGAGCAGGTGCGTCGCCGACTCGGCCTCGAGGACCGTCGCCGCTCGGATACCGACCGGCCAGGGCAGAAGTGGGAGGGGATGTGAGTCGTCGGCCACCCGCGGCTCCTAGCCGATCCCTTCGATCGCGTCAGGCCCGCTTCTTCGTGAACGTTCGCTGCCGGCCCTTGGCCCTCGGCTCGCGAACCTTCACCTTCGGCCGGACGTGCAACTCGTCGTCGGGCACGAACTCGATCCGCATGCCCCATCCGCCGAACGTGCCCACCATCGTCATGAACTCGGCCAGCGTGAAGTCGCGTCCGTCGATCGCGACGAAGTCCGCCACCGAGTGGCTGGCGGTTCTCGCCGGCGATCTCGCCCACGCGTAGCGTCCGGCGGCGCGGTCGTGACGAGGCTCGCCGTCGGCATGCCATGCAAGTCGTGTTGGCGCTGCCTCGTTCTCGCGGTGACGTTCCCAGCCCCTTTCACGAGGCGGGCAGCGCTCCCTGATTCGCACGCACCCGAACGACTGCGCGGGTACGAGCGATGCACGGAATCGTCGACATGGCTCGTCGTCGCGCGATGGTTCTGGCGCTCATGTCCTTTGCGGCGACTGCATGCTCCGCCGCGTCTCCCGACACGTCCGACACCGAGCTCGCCACCGAGGCCCTGTTCGGCGGACACTGCTACACGTTCGTCGATCTCGGGGTTCGCTCACTCGGAGTGGCGCCGGGCTCGCGCGGGGCCGCCGGCGACATCAACGCGCGCGGTGACATCATCGGTCGGTACTTCAGGCCGTACCTGGGTACGGGGAGGGTGCCGCGCGCGTTCATCTGGCGCGACGGTCAAGTCGCCGATCTCGGCTCGCTGGGTGGCCCCACCACATCCGCCGCCGACATCAACGATCGCGGGCAGGTCGTCGGCTCGTCTCTGACGGCGGTAGTGGACGGAGCCAACCACGCGTTCCTCTGGGAGCGCGGCACCATGCGCGATCTCGGGACGCTCGTCGGCCACGACGGCTTCAGCGTCGCCACCGCCATCAACGACGCGGGTGACGTGGTCGGCATCTCCGGCACCGCGACGGGCGCGGTGCACGCGGTCCTCTGGCGAAAGGGGGCGATCGTCGATCTCGGAGTCCTCCCGGGGTATGCGAACAGCTACCCCCGAGCGATCAACGCGCGCGGCGACATCGTCGGAGAGTCGTTCACGTCAGGCCCGGGGCGCGCCTTTCTCTACCGCGACGGAGTGATGACCGATCTCGGGCTCCTCCCGGGGTACGGGACGATGAGCGTCGTCGACGTGAACGATCGCGGCGACGTCATCGGCGCGGCATGGAGCAGCGATCTGACCCGGACCGGCGCATTCCTCTACCGCGACGGCGCGCTGATCGATCTCGGCGCGCGTGCAAGTGCGACGTCGAGTTACCCGCACGCCATCAACGCGCGAGGCGACATCGTCGGGACGGCTGATCAGCGTGCATTCCTCTGGACCGCCGACTCGGCGCGCGATCTCGGGGTGCTTCCGGGCGACCAGAACGGAAGCGCGGCCATCGCGATCAACGCCGCGGGCTTGATCGCGGGCGCGTCCTATGGAGAGTCCGGAGTCGATGCGACGCCGGTCGTTTGGCGGCGCGGGATCATGCACGTCCTCCCCGGACCGTCCGGCGGGCCGTCTTCCATCAACCCGCGGGGCGACATGGTGGGCGGCGTTTGGGAGGACGGAACCCTCTACCCCGCGCTGTGGCGGCGTGGCCCTTGCGGTCGGAAGCGTTGATCACGTCCGTCATACGGTGTCGGTGAAGATGCCGTCTCGCGTCTGCCGGCGGACAGCCGATAGCACCGCGTTCGAGCCGTGACGTCCGAGCCACTGTCGCTCGGCGGCTGCAGCGAAGACCCGAAGGCGTGGGCGAGCAGATACGCCGCCGCGCGCACGTCGGCGCGGTCGCACGTCGGAAGCCACGCTGCAGGCCGTGGTACGTCGGCACGACGACGTCGGCGAGCCGCGCGAGGATGGCGAGCGGGGGTAGAAGCAGCGTCCGTGGCCGCGTGCTACGATTGACCGGGCATGGACTGGCGCGAGCACATCGAGTTGAACCCGGCGGTCCTTGTCGGCAAGCCCGTGCTCAGGGGTACGCGCCTCTCTGTCGAGCACGTGCTCGACATGTTGGCCGCGGGCGTGAGCGAGGAAGAGATCCTCGCGAATCACCCGAGGCTGACGCGGGAGGGCGTGCGAGCCTGCCTGGCGTACGCAACCGCGCTCGTGCGAGGGGAGCGCGTCTTCCCGCTGAGCGCTTAGCGCATGCGTCTCCTCGCCAACGAGAACTTTCCCAGGCAAGCAGTCGAGGCGCTGCGCGCTGCCGGCCACGACGTGGCTTGGGTCGTCGAGGGCACGCCGTCAGTCGAGGATCGGTCGGTCCTCCAGCAAGCCGTTGCGGAGGAGCGCGTTCTCGTGACGCTCGACAAGGACTTCGGTGAGCTCGACGATTCTTCCGTCCTCGGTCCGGTTCGCGGCAACTCGAAGAGTCACCGGCAAGCCGGGGAGGAGCAGCGGGCATCTGCCGCCGCGCAGCGAGCGCACCTCACTGCACCGTGACATCCGCGCGCCGGGGTCCACCGGTGCCGAAGAAGTCCTCGACGATCTCCTGCGCGAAGCGCCTCGTCCTCATCTCGCTCGGCGGTCGATCACCTTGCGCTCGGCGCGCGGTGAGCGCGGTCGCTCGAATCGGCGGTCCCGCGACGAGGACGTCACCCCTCTCTGCGCCGGTAATGCATCGCCATCGCGCCGGACTTCAGGCGGTGCGTCGAGACGAGATCGAGATGTCGCGAGCGCTCCAGGCCCTGAAACAAGGTCGGACCATGGCCGGCGAGGACCGGGTGGATCACGAGACGGTACTCGTCGATCAGGCCCAGCCGCTCGAGCGCGGTCGACAGCATGGGGCTGCCCACGAGCACGCCGCGCGGGGTCATCTCCTTCAGGCGCGTCATGGCCTCGCGCAAATCCCCCTCCACGCGGAAGGTGTTGCTCCACGGGAAGTCGCGACGCGAAGCCGAGACCACGTATTTCGGCTTGGCTTCCAGCTTGAGCGCCCACTCTCGTGCCGCTCGCGGCGCTTGCTCGTCGCGCGCTACCGCCGGCCAGGCGCTCTCCATGAGCTCGTAGGTGGTGCGCCCGAAGAGCATCGCCCCGGCAGCGTCCATGAGCTCCGTGTAGTAGTCGTGCAGCTCGTCGTCCGCGATCCCCTCGCGATGGTCGACGCACCCGTCCAGCGTCACGTTGAGCGCGAAGGTCAAGAGGCCCATGGCGCGCATTCTACGTCGCCTTCGACCGACCGATGCGCTCTCGGTCCACCAGCGAACGCGACACCGTAGATCCGCTCGAGCGAGCGCGAGACGGTGCGACCTCACGGCCCGGGCTACCTCGTGGTCGAGGGGATGACGCGCGCATCGTGGGCGAGCACGAGTTCATCCGTGCCGCGAAGGGGCGCCCCGAGCTCGACCATCATCGAGGCGAGAAACGTCTCGGAGAACGGAATGCCGCCGTCGGCCGAGGTGCGCGAGCTCGACGCGGTCGGCGACGAGGTCGATCGACGCATGCTCCACGAGGGCAACGCCGTCATGTTGGCGCGGGTCACCTGGAACGGCGCGCGACAACTGATCTTCTACGTGCGCGACCCCAAGATCGCGAACGAGCGTCTGCAGGACCTGCTGTCGAGGCGGCCCGCGCGACGCGAGTGGGAGTTCCGTATGGAACACGACGCGGAGTGGGAGTTCGCGGAGCCGTACCTGAGGCTCCTGCGCGACAGCAAGAGTTAGCTCGCAGCGGATCGCCGCGGGGTCGGCCGGTGAGATCGATCGAGTGCAGACTCTCTTTCACCGCGACGTCGCGGACCGTTCGGTCCGCTTCCAGCGATCGAAGAACCCGCGTCGTCGCTCCTGGCGCTTGCGCAGTTGCTGGAATCGGTCTGCGAACTCGGTGGCGTTCCCATCGCGCTGGGCCAGATCGCGAAGGTCGATCGCCAGCTGGACGGCCTCGTCGTATTCACTCGATGCGACCAGCGTCTCGAGCCTCGCCCACGCCCGGTCGAGCTCACCGGCGAGCTTCGACAGGTGTTGCTGGCGTTTGCGCTCGGCGGCTGCTGCGGTCCTCTTTGCGCGCCCGGCCGCGGCCTTCTCGCGTTCCGCGCGTCGCGCCTCGGCGAGCGCCTCGAGCTCACCGACGGTGCGGCGCCCGGCCGTGGCAGCGGGCGGTTGGCTCGCGCGGAACGTACGCAGCAGCTCAGCGCCGAGTGCGAGCTCTGGATCGTTCGCGGCGCGATCGAGCCACGCGTCCTTCTGCTTCTGGGGGAGGTGCGCCACCCAGTGTCGGAAGCGGACGTCGTCGCGCTCGGCCTCTGCCGAACCGCCTGCTGCGACCTGGAGGAGATCGGGGTCGATGCGGAGGAAGTCGACCATCGCATCTTGGGCGGCGGTCAGCCGGCCGAGGCCCGCGGGCACCGGAGGCTCGGTGTCGTCGTCATCGAGCTCGCCCGACTGCAGCCTCAGGAGCCACGCCAGATAGGCGGGACGCAGGTCGCTGGACATGAGCTCGGCCCGCAGCGGCACCAGCGACGTCAACGCGCCTTGCGCGATGTCGTCGTCGTAATGGGGCTCTTCGTCGTCGCTGACGAATTCGAGCACGACGTGATCGCCGGAGGACTTCAGACCAAATGCGTTCCCGTCACCGATGTACGCGCGGAGCGCCTTCGCGTCGAGGCGCGCCTTCGGTACGCGGAGCATCAAACGACGCGTTCCCCAGTTCGCGAAGTAGAGGTGCGCGTCGAAGTAGCGCGCCATCAATTTCATCGCATCCGCTCGGAGATCTCCCCAGTGGTACTCGTTCCAGAATCGAGTCGGCGAGATCTCGGCGCGACTCGAGATGGCACGGAGCTCGGCCATCTGCTTGGCGCTGAGGGGGCGATCGACGGCGAGAAACTCGTAACACTGGTGCTCGCTCACGGCATGGACCTCGACGCGCGGGGGATCAGCCGACGTTCGTAGTCGCGTGGTGTGCGGCCGGGCAAGCCGCGGCGGCGCGCTCCGGTTCGAAGCGTGTCCACCCATGCGCGCCGCGCGCGTTCCGGGCGGTGGGCTATACTCGCGCGCCGATGGCGAACCCCTGGTGCCGCGCGTTGGGCATCGACGTTCCCCGGCTCGAGTCCGTCGTGGGACACCGCGAGGCGAACACGTACTCGCTCATGCTGGTGGCGTTGCTGGAGCGCGGCGAGCCGATGACCCTCGCCGAAATCGCCGAGCGGTTCGAAGAGGCTGGGGTGGACGACGCCGAATCCGCGCTGCGCTCGCTGAAGCGATGCAAGCCGGGGCGGCCGCCCGTCTATCGCGAGGGCGACCGGTACGCGCTCGACCCGCACGACGACGATCTCGATCTCTGGGCGTTCCGCCTCGATCTGCGGCCGCCGAGAGTGGCCCCTCCGCCACGCTCCTGCGCCGCCCCCCGCGCAGCCGGCCAATGACGTTCCCCTCACGCTCGACGAGCTCGAGACGCTCCTGAAACAGAGATGCACCTCCGCGTGGTCCCAGACGCGCATCGCGCTGTCCGTGCTCGACGCGACAGGCAGCGCGCTGACGCCCGAACAGGTGATGGAGCGCGTGCACGCGCACGCGCGCTGGGGGTTCCGCGAAAGTCCGGCCGGATTCGGTCGTCGCGGCAGCCCGATCGCCGTCCTGCCCGACGGCCGGTGGGCCATCGCCGCCGACGCAGGCCCGGCCCTCGCGTCGATGCGCAGGTTCGCGCGCGAGCGTGTCGAGCTCGCACGACGTCATGCGAGGCCCGGCCCCGATCCGGCCGTGCGCGCCGAGTACGAGCGTCGACTCGCCGCGCGCGCCGCCGAGCTCACGCGGCTCACCCGGGCGCTCCTCGTCGCGTTTCCCAGCGACAGCCCCGAGATGGTCGTGCTCGTCGACGTGGCCGCGCGCGCCCTCAGCACGTTTCGACGCGCTGAGTTCGCGCGGCTCCGTGCGCGCGTCGCATCGTACGACGTCATCGGCGCGCTCGGCGTCCGGCCGCTGCTCCGCGTCCTGCAGGTCGATCCCGGCGAACGCCGTCTGGCGGAGCTCTCGCCGCCGCAGAAGTCGTTCCGGCTCAATCGCTCCGGCCGCACCCTGCAGGTCACGCCCAGCATGCTGGTTCAGGGCTCCTGCGGCATCTCGCAGCCGTTCGGCGGCGAGGCGAAGCTCGCGGGCTACCTCGCGGCCGGTGACTTCGGGAAGCTGCAGACGGCTAGAGTCGGACGCCAAATCGCTCTTCGCGCTCTACCAATACGGGCGACTGCACGGCGGCGTGCGTCTTCGCTGGGGCTTCTTGGACGAGACGTTCCCGGCGCCTTGGGCGCCGCGTGACGAGCCCAAGCTCTACCAGCTGGTGGCGGCGGCTGCCGAAGCGGACCTGCCTCTCGAGGTCGTCGCGGGCAGCGCTCCCGCGTGGTCCGACCCTTGGTCACGCGCGCGCCGCGTGTGGGTCGTGCGAGAGGGGTGGAACCGTCACCTGATCGGCGACGACGGAAGCGTCATCGCCTCGGCCGACGTACAACTCGCGCGCCTGGTCGCGCCGGTCCGCCACTGAGCCGACCCGGCCGGCGTGCGCTTGCAGACGCATCCGACGCGCGGCGCGCTTCGGTTCTTCAGCAAGCCAGTTGCAAGGTCGCGACGCGCTTCTTCGGGGAGCTCCGCCCCGAGGCCTTCGACGCCACGCCCGAGCTCTGGATGAACCTCCAGACGGCGCACGACCTGTGGAAGGCCGCCAGGCACTTCGAGGACGGGGTCATCGCAAGCTCCGTCCCGTCCTGCGGCGCATGGCGTGATCGGCCCTCGCGCGCGCGGTCATGCCACCCGCGCCGCACCCTCGACGTCTGGCGTTCCCCGCACGAGGTCGACCAGCTCGCTCAAGGACAACTTGCCGGCCGCCTCGGCGCCGTCGAGCAGACACTCGGCGAGCGCCCGCTTGCGCGCATGGAGCGCGACGACCGACTCCTCGATCGTCTGGGCCGCCACCATGCGGACGACCGTCACGGGACGAAGCTGGCCGATGCGGTGCGCGCGATCGGTCGCCTGGTCCTCGACGGCGGGGTTCCACCACGGATCGAGGTGGAGCACGTAGTCGGCGGCGGTCAGGTTGAGCCCCGTGCCGCCCGCGCGGAGCGAGATGAGGAAGAGCGGCGCCTTGCCCGACTGGAAGGCCTGGACCAGGGCCGGGCGCTCGCTCGCCTTGGTCGAGCCGTCGAGGTAGAGGTAGTCGATGCCGCGCTCGTCGAGCGCCTCGCGCACGATGGCGAGGTGGTCGACGAACTGGCTGAAGACGAGCCCGCGGTGGCCACCCTCGACGATCGCGTCGATGGCCTCGAGCGTGGCCTCGAGCTTCGCGGAGGGCACGTCGCCGTCGACGTGGGCGAGGCGAGGGTGGCACGCGAGGCGCCGCAGGCGCATCAGCTCGGCGAGCGCGCACACGCGACCTTTCGGGTCGTCGACGAGCCCCACGAGCCGTGACAGCGCGACGCGACGCGCGGCCTCGTAGGTGGCCCGCTCGCGGGTGCCGAAGACGATGGAGCGCGTGAGCTCGGTGAGCTGCGGCAGCTCGGGCGCGACCGACTCCTTGGTGCGGCGGAGCAGGAACGGACGCACCAATCGCTGCAGCGCCTCGCGTGCGGGCGGGTCGTGCCGGCACTGGATCGGCTCGGCGAAGCGCGCGCGGAACGACTCCCAGGAGCCGAGCAGCCCGGGGCACGCGATGCCGGCGATGCTCCACAGCTCGCCGAGGTGGTTCTCGATGGGCGTGCCGGTGAGGGCGAAGCACACGTCGCGGCGGAGCGCGCGCACGGCGCGCGCGCGCTGGGTGTTCGCGTTCTTGGCGGCTTGCGCCTCGTCGACGATGAGCGTGGCGAAGGTCACGCGCTCGAATTTCTCGACGTCGCGCGCGACGAGATCGTAGGAGACGACGAGCACGTCGCCTTGGCGCAGCTTGCCGAGGACGGCGCTGCGCCCGGCGGAGCGGTAGTCGATCGGGCGGAGCCCGCGGCCGAACTGCTCGAGCTCGGAGAGCCAGTTGCCCACGACCGAGGTCGGCGCGACGACGAGCGCGGGGCCCTCGGCGGCGCGCGCGAGCAGCAGCGCGATCGCCTGGACGGTCTTGCCGAGGCCCATGTCGTCGGCGAGGATGCCGCCCGCGCCCCACGAGGCGAGGCGGGCGAGCCACGCGAAGCCCTCGCGTTGGTAGGGCCGGAGCACCTCGGCCATCGGCGCGGGGACCTCGGGCTCGCTGCCGTCGCGCACGCGCTCGAGCACCCGTGCGAACGCGGCCGGCGCGTCGACCTGATGGGTGAGCGCGGCGAGCGCGGGCGCCGCGGTGAACGCGACCTCGAGCGCACCGTCGCGGCGAGCGCGGACGTGATCGGAGAGCGCGAGGAGGCGTGTGCGGAGATCGGCCTCGAGCTGGACCAGCTTCCCCGGCGCGACCTCGACGTAGCCCTGGCCGCGACGCGCGGCCTCGAGCAGCACCGCGAGCCCCACCTCGTGCTGATCGACGACGGCGTCGGCGCCGATGGAGAACCACTCGCCCTTCTGGCGGATGGCGACGCGAAGCTCGCTCCCGAAGGAGCCGACGACCTGCACCGGCGGGGTCTTCCATTCGAGCACGACGCCTTCGACCGAGCGCAGCACGGCGAGCAACGCGACGATGCGCTCGAAGTCGCGCACGCACTGCACCGGCTCGTCGCCGATGCGGGCGCGCACGTGCGGCGAGCCCTGGCCGGGTACGCGCACGTCGGCGCCGGGGAGCGCCCTCGCGCGGAGGGCGACGGAGAGCTCGGGCCAGCGCGCGCCGTCGAGCTGGACCACGATGCGGGTGTCGTGGGGGACGAGACGGCCGCCGAGATCGCCGAGCAGCTCGACCTCGGTGCCCCGCGCGATGCGCTCGAGGCGTGGGAGCACCGACGCGCGGGCCTCCGGCGGGAGCACGGCGCCGAAGTCGGCGATGGCGCGCAGCAGACCGTGCTCGCGATCGGAGAGCTCCGCGAACGTGAGGCTGCCGGCGTCGGGGTCGTGCACCAACGCGCAGCGCTCGTCGACGACGTCGGCTGGAGAGAGCGCGCGGCCATCGAGCAGCAGCTCGAGCCGGACGCCGCCCTGCTCGGTGTCGTGCGCGCGAAGCAGCGGCCGCCCGACCACGACGCTCACCGGCTGCGCGTCGTCGCCGAAGAGCACGCGCGGGTGACCGAGCAACGCGTAGAGCTGATCGATCACCGACGTGGGCGCGCCGTAGCCGCCCGGACCGACGGCGCGCAGGGCGCGCGCGTCGTCGGGATCGGACGCGCTGTCGTCGAAGAGGCTCGCGCGCGGCGCCCACCGGATGCGACCGCGCGCGTCGCAGCCGTCGTGCACGCACGGCTCGATGCTCAGCGACCGCCGCGTCTTCCACAGGCGGAAGTGCAGGACGCCCTCGTCGTCGGAGTCGGCGTCGAGGACCTCGTCGAAGGCCGCGAGCGCGCGCACCCACGAAGGCCTGCCGGCGACGCGCACGAGCTCGTCGAACTGCGGGGACTCCGGCGAACGGAGATGGCGGCGCGCCGCGGCGACGACCGCAGGCACGAGCGCCGCGCGATCGCTCTTTCGCGCGTGGGGAACTTCGATGCGCGGCGAGCCGCCGGAGAGATCGATCGACGCGAGAGGGACGGCCTTGCCGCCGGCGTCGGCCTCGGAGTAGACGAGGGTTCCGGGAGGGACGAAGCGGGTTTCGCCGGGGCCGTGCGTGCCGCGCGGGCGCGCCACCGCGACCTTGGGCGCGAGCGCTGCGAGCTGCGCGTCGACCCGGCCGAGCTCGGGTCGGAGCGGCCGTGCGTCGACGCTCGCCTGCGCCCGCGCCGCCTCGTCGGCCAGCTCGGCGAAGCGGATGCACTGCTGCAGGTACGCCCGCGCGCGCCGCTTGCCCTCGAGCACGTTGGGGTGGACGCGCTCCGCGCTCGCGAGGGCGAGCTCGCCGATCTGCTCGAAGCCGTGGTCGATGCGCAGCCGGCGCTCGAGGGCGGGGGCGCCGAGGACCCGGGTCTTGTCGTACAGCCGGTCGCCGAGGCCGAGCCCGCGAAGACGGGTGACCAGCTCGTCTTCCGGCGCGGCGCCGCCTTCGGCGCGGTCGAGGTACTTGTCGAGGTGATCTTCGAGCACCGAGGCGAGCTTGCGGAGCAGGCCCGCGTCGAACGTGCGCAGGGTGGCCGCGCCGGCGAAGTCGCCGACCGGCCGGTCGAGTGACGCGCCGAACGCTCGCTCGAACTGGCGGTACTGCCCCGAAGGGACGCCGCCCTCGAGCAGCACCTGGCGAAGCGCGAGGCGCCGCCAGCGTGCAGCGGAGCGCGAATCGAACGTGATGAGCATGGCGCGGAGGTTCGCGAACGGCATGACGATGGTTCGATATCGCGTGTCGCCGAACCGAACAACGTGGCGACGGACAGAAAATGTCCGTGGGTATCCCGGGTGCCGGCGCGCCAGACCGAGCGAAGGGGGCGCGACCGAGCCCTTGGCGCAGTTGACGAAGTTGTCATGCGAGTTACCATCAACTTCGACGCCACGGAGGTGCCCATGACGCCCGCGACCAAGCTGTGGAAGGCCTCGCTCGCCGAGCTCGGCGAGGTCACCTCCGATCCGCTTCGTGCGGCGTTCGTCGCCCGCGCGGTCGCGGCGCTCGCCGAGATGGCGCATCGTCTCGGCCCCGCCGAGCTCGCGGAGGCGACCGCGTCGGCGTCGAACGCGGCCGTGCTGCTCCGCGGCATGATGCAGCCGAGCGCCGCCGGGCTGTTCGTCGAGCACGATCCGCTCGCGAAGGCGCACGCGCGCGGCCTCGAGCGCCGCGACGCACTGCTCGCGAGCGAGGGCGGTGTGCTGACCGCCGATGCCGTCGCCAAGCGGCTGCGTATCAGCCGCCAGGCCGTCAACAAACGCCGTGACCTGCGCCAGCTCCTCGCGGTGCAGATCGGGCGCCGTGGCTACCTGTACCCCGCGTGGCAGTTCAGCGAGACCGGTACGCTCGACGGCTTCCCCGAGGTCCTCGCCGCGCTCGGTGACACGCCCGGGTTTGGCGCGATGCGGTTCTTCCTCGCCGGCGCCGATCGCCTCGGCGGGCGACGCCCGCTCGACGCGCTGCGGAAGGGCGATCTTTCGGGCGCGCTTCGAGCGGCGAAGACGTTCGGCGAGCACGGCGCGGTATGAGCCCCGGTCATCCGGAGCCGCCGCCCGATCTCGCTACGCGCCGGCTGCCGATCCGGCTCTTCTCGCGTCGGTGGGTTCGCGTGCATCGCCTCGCCCACGCTCCGCTGCACTTCGGCGCCACCGGCGACAATCGTTTCGACGCGCCCGCGGCGGAGTTCGGCGTGCTCTACGTGGGCGCCGACATCGAATGCGCGTTCATCGAGACGTTCGGGCACGCGACGGGCATCCGGCTCCTCGATCGGCGCGAGCTCCCGCTCCGGGGCCTCGCGCGGATCTCGGCGACCAGGAGGCTCCGGCTCGTCGATCTTCGAAGCGACGGGCTCGCGCGTATCGGGGCCGACTCGGCGCTCACGGCGGGGCTCGACTACGATCTGGCGCATCGATGGGCGAAGGCGCTCCACGACCACCCGAGAGCCCCCGACGGAATCGCCTACCGCGCACGTCACGATCCCGCGCGCACCAGCGCGGCGATCTTCGATCGGGCGCGCGTCGTCCTTCGCGTGCGGCGACTCGGCTCGATCGACGCCGATCCGACGCGGCTGGCAGGCCTCCTCGACCGGTACGACTTCGGCTTGATCTGAGCTGCTCGATCGCGGTCCATCCGAGAGCGGTGCGGCGGACGCGGTCTGCGTCGTCACCGCGGTCGAGGACGAGACGGCTTCGGCCGGGCAGTCGTGAGCAAGCCGGACGGTTGGCCCGTGTCAGGGACTGCCTGCCCGGGCGCGGTCGCCATACGCGAGCTGGGGCTCCAAGGTGACGCGCACGCCGGACGCGGAAGAGGCGGGCGCGTAGACGCCGCGCGCTTCACCTGGCGATCACCACCGAAAACCGCACCGCGATCGCGTGTTGCAGCCCTCGGATCGTGCCCGCGCAACCAAGAGCCGTACCACGTGACCCCCTTCTCGCGAGAGAGGGGGGGGGTCGTGCTTTGGGGGCCGCTCGACGCGAAACGACGTCCGACGACCTCCCGAGGCGCACAGGAGCCGCTGTCGCCGGAAGGCTCCGATGCGCCGGGATCGACACGGCCTGCTCGGCTTCCCTTCGCGATGCTCACCGCGTCGCGCGAGAGTGCGCCGCCCCAGGTCGGCAGACCGGTGCGCGCCACCAGCGAACGAAGCGCACGATCGCGATCAGCACGAGGATCAGCCCGGGCAACGGGCTCACCCAGCCGGCGCGCGCACGCCACGCGACCGAGCGGCAGTTGGCGTACTCGTACCAGTGACCGCTGCACACCGGCGTCATGAACGCGGCGAGGCTCCAGTGAAGGTACGTGTAGATCAGTCCGATGACGGTCAGCACGACACCGGCGGCGAGGAGATGGAGGATCTTCACGGCACCCCCGCGTCAGCTTGCTTGTTCTGCTCGTGCGCGAAGGGATCGACGCCGTCGACGGCGCACTTCTTGACGACATCCACGACGACCGTGTGGCAGTCGTTGAACGGCGGCGCCCATCGCCCGGTCGGTTTGCCGTTCTCGAGCTCCCGGTTCACGCAGTCGACATCCACCTTGTCGAGCGGTTTACACGACGTCGGCTTCTCGCCCTTGTGATCGTTGATGGTCGTGGGCACACCCAGATAGCCTGAGGGCCCGTCCTTGTGGCCGGGAATGCCGCCTCCGGCGGGGCCCATCCCCGCTTCCTTCATGGGCGTCTTCAGCCACCAGTGCATGAGCCCCACCTTGCCATTTCCAGGCAGGTCGGCAGGTCGCTCGCAGAGCTCGACCTTGCCCTTCGGTGCCGCGGGCGGCGTCGCAGCGCTGCTGCCCGCGGTGTAACGCTTCGACAGCTCGCGCTCGATGTTCGCGAGTAGCTCCTTGTCGGCCGTCGTCGCGGCGTTCGGGTACTTCGCCATCTGCAGCTGCAGTGCGCGCGCGTTTTTCTCGAGGAGCGGTGTCGACCACTGGCTGACGTCGACGCATGCAGCTGAGGACGCGGAAACGGTCGGCGGCGGCGGCATCGTCACCTTCGGCGCGGTCGTCGGCTGGGCATCGAGCTTCATCGCGGGCGTCTTCTTCTCGGCCGCCGTCGGAGGGGGCGACCCGGAGGCTGGCGTGAAGTACTTCGGCTTGCACTCGAGGGACGAAATCGGTTCGCTCATACGAGCAGGTCGACAGGACCGGGCGTTCGGTTGCGTGGACGAGCGCCTTCGTCCGTTCCGGCGCCGTCGGCTTCCGGGACGATCCGCGCGTCGCAAGGCAGATCGCGTGGGAGGCGCCGGGTGCGCGTACGCTGACGGTGCTCATGGTGTCCGAGCCGCCGACGCTCGATGCGAAGACGATGGCCGTCGCGGTCGATCGGTCCACGCCTTCGCCGCAAGGGGGCATGGGCTGCCTGATCGGCTTCTTGGTGCTGCTGGCGTTCGTCTTCGGCGCTTGGATCCCGCTCCGCGGCGCGCCCTTGCTTCCGGATGGCTTCATCTTCGGGAGCGTCGGCGCGATCGCGCTCACGTTGCTCGTGTGCATGCCGCTGGCGCGGGCGGCGGGTGGCGGATCGATCGGCCGCGCAATGCCGCCGCGGGAGGCCCTCGCGCATGCGACCGCCTTCGCGCTCTTCGGGATCGGTCTGGCGATCGGCGCCGAGTGGCTGCTTGCCCACCCGATCCTTCACGGGCGGTGGTCGCTCTGCATGGCGTGCAATTTGACGGGCGGGGGCTGGCAGGGCCTGCTGGCGATCATCGCCCTCGCCGGGGGCCTCGGCGGCCCCGTCCTCGCCGCGTTCGCCGGCATCTTCTGGAAGCGCGGCGTGCCCGGGCGGGTCAACGTCATCGTCGCCCGCGCGCTCGCATGGAGCCTCGTGCTGGCGGTGGGGAGCGCAGTCGTCGCGGGCGCCGTCGCGGCGAGGCGAAAGCAAGGCGGCTTCCCTGAGTTCATTGCGTCGCTCGAGCTCGTCGCGGAGCTGCCTCCGCCGCCGCGTGCCTCCCATCCGCCGAGCCCCTCCGGGCCTGCCGCGAAGCCCGAGCCTCCACCGGTGGTCACGCCGCCTTGGCGGCCCGCCGCCGACTCGAGCTACTACGCGCCCGTCGCAGGTCTTCCGGGCGCGACCGGGCTGCTCGTCGAACGTCAAAGTGTGTACCTGTCGCGGCCCCGCGGAGATGGGAGCGGCTCCACGGAGTTCTCCAGGCTCTCGAGCGGCGTCGAGACCAGCGAGAGGTGGACGGGTCCGCCCGGCCGGCTCTACGTGCACCGCGACGCCCGACACGACCTCTACTTCCTCTCCGCCGAGCACGCGCGATCGGGGCGCACCGACGGCGTCATCCCCTCGCGCATCGCCTTCCGCGCTTCCGACGGCGTGCAAGTCGAGGTCCGCGCCTCCGATCTCGCCGACGTCCTCGCACCGCCGCTTCTTTGGACTCTGGTCGCGGCGCTCGGCCTCCCGATCGCGCTCGCGCTGCTCCTGCGTCGTCCACCGATCGCGTCCCTTCGTCCTTTCCGCGAGCGTTGGTTCTCGGTGACCCGTGACGACGACGGCCTCGCCACGCTGCCTTCGGGCGTGCGCGTCGACTGGCCGGAGAGCACCGCCTCGCCCGAGATCGTCGTGATCGTCGACGGGACGACGGCGGCGGATGGCTATCGGGGCCCCGTGCCCGACGCCGTGCAGGTCATCCCCTGCTCCCGCGAGACGCTGGAGGCGTCGATCGACATGGCCGAGGTTGCGCGCGCGATCTCGGCGATCGCGGTGCTGCTCGTCACGGGCGCGCCGCTTCTGTTGGTCGTCGCGCACGGGCTCGCGCCGTGATCGACGAGAACGACGGGGAGGGGCCCGGAAGCCCCTCCCCGCGCGCTCAGTCGATCCAGTTCACGGCGACCTCACGGTCGATCCGCTCGCGGTTGCGGATGACGCGGCGGAAGTGACGGAACTGGAGGGTCGCGTGCTCCACGTGGCGCACGCTTCCGCGGACGGCGACCTCGAAGCGTGCGCCCGCCTCGACGGCGTAGCGCACGATCTCGTCGGCGAGGTGCGGGTGGCCGCCGGCGCCGATCGGCTCACGGCGGCGGACGCGTCCCGCCTTTGCGGCCTGCTCGATGGCGAGGGCGTGGTCCGCGCGGGGCTCGAGGAAGAACCACTCGCCCTGACGCGGGACGTCCATGCCGCGGCGGCGCGCGGCGGCGACCTCTTCGGGCAGGAGCGCCTCGTGCGCGCCACGCACGGTGGACACGCCGGAGGGCAGCTGCGCGATGAAGAGGTGCCGCTCGTGCAGGACCGTGTGTCGGAGCTCGCGGACGATGTCCGTCTCGTCGACGGAGATGACCGCGCGCTTCGAGACCTCGACGACGAACTCGCGCTGCGGCTCGTGCACGAAGAGCACGAGCTGGCGGAGCGCGCGATCGGTGCCGAGGACCTCGACGCGGTTCCCGTCGGCGCCGCGGAAGATGCGGTATCGCTCGCGCATGCGCGAGGCGCTCCGCACCTGCTCGACGTCGAGCTGGACGACATCGTCCCGAGGCGACGACCCGCGGGTCGTCCGGACGATCGGCGACTTGCTCAAAGCGAGCTCGAGGCCGGCGTCCGAGAAGTGACGCTCGATGGTTTCCAAAGCAGATCCTTTCCACCCGGCGCGGAGACACCCGGGCCGGTGGTGCTCCCGCGATTCGGCGGGAGCGGGGACATGACGGCGGGCGGATCCGCCGTGTGATCGCCCGATGGAGCGACCAGAATGACGTTTGAATCGTGCGGAATAAGCGTTTGATTACGCGCTCACGCACGGGTGTGTGCCGAGGCCGTCGCGGCCCGCTCGGGCGCGAGCGCCGGGGCTTTGCGCGCGGACGGACCGCTCCCCGAGGCGCGGCGGCGCCGGCTCGATGCTCGGACGTTCGGAGGCCTCAGCGCGCGAGCGCCGAGGGACTTGCCGCCGAGCGCGGTGCGAGCGGCCGCGACACGTGGACTGCGCCTGCCGGGGTGGCCGGCTGCGCCCGACGTGGGGCTCGTTGCTCTCTGCGCATGGGACTCTCCTTCGGCGAGTGCGCGCCCCGAACGCGGGCGAGCGACGGCATCTCTACCGCAGAAGTCGTTCACTGTCAATTGGCAATACGAATCGGTGCTATCATTCCCCGTCATGCGCCCGCTCGTTCTGTGCCTGCTCTCCGTCGTCGCGTGCGCCGCGCTCCCCGCGTGTGGGAACGGCAGCGACGGCCCCGGCCCCGCGACCGTCGTCGACTCGGCGCAGCCCGAAGACACGTTCGTCGCTACCGACGCGGGCGGCGACGACACCGGCGTCGCCGATGCATCGGGCACCGACGCGACCGGCGTCACCGACGCGGCCGACGCGTCCGATGCGCTCTCGCGCTTCGACATCATCGGCACGGCCTCCGGCGAGTGCGGCGCGGTGACCGCGGCGGCGAAGGCGACGGGCTCGGTCGTCGTCGAGGTCCCGCTCTCGTTCGACGGCACCGACAAGTGGGAGCGCGCGCGCCTCTCGCCCGGCGGTCAGCGCGTGTTCGATGCGCCCAACGCCGGGGGCAGCTCGAAGGAGTCCGAGGTGATGACCTTCGAGCTCCTCCACCACTGCGACTTCGCCGCGCTGCTCAAGACCGAGACCGAGATCTCGTATGGTCCGCCCCCCGACGGCGGGGCGGCGACGATCACCGACATGATCGTCACCATCGCCGGCGAGAAGATCGGCGTGAACCCGAAGCGGGTCTTCAAGCCCGAGCCGCTCAGCATGACCGACACCGAGGTGCGCGATCAGCTGGTGAAGAACTTCCAATCGATCAACGCGAGCAGCGCGCGCGTGCTCCCTGCCGACAAGTGGTCGAAGCAGATCCTCCACGTGTGGGTGCCGAGCGCGAAGTACTACGACGCGGTCAAGCGCGTGCTCCCCACGATCGACGAGGCGACGAAGTCGAACACCATCGTCCTCATCACGCGGACGACCGGCGGCGGCTTCCTCTACTGCGATCCCGATCCGGCGCTCGGCACGGAGTGCCCGCCGATCAAGTGATCGACGGCGGTCACTTCCCCGTCCACCCCGGCATCTCGTCGAGCGTCACCACGTTGCTCCCGAGGAACACCGAGCGGATCGAGGCCGAGTCGTTGTGCTCGGCGACCAGCTCGGACCAAGCGCGGATGTCGAATCGACTCCCCAGGCCGTCACGCCGGCTCGGCGAGGCGATGACGCCCGGGAACGAAGCCGGAAGGGCCGAGCTCGCTGGCCGTGCCCGGTCGTCCTACACCGTCCGCGCTGGTCTCACTCTTTTGCTCCCGACGTCCGCGCGCACGACGGCCCGTGCTTCGGGAGCAGCGGACGCTACGATGGCGTCCGTCGCGCGCTCCGAGGCGCCGGCCAGGTGTTCATGATGCGTTTCGGTTCGAAGAGACTGCACCGCCGCCCCGCCTCCATCCTCGCCCTCTCTGCCGTCGGCCTCGCCGCAGTCGCCCTCGCATCCTGCAGCGACTCCGAGGATCGCCAGCCGGCCCTCGCGCGCGCGGAGCAGCCGGTCGCCGACGCGAGCAACACCGACATCCTCGCCGACGCGCCGTACCGCGTGCAGACCCCGGACACCGTCATCCCGATCGAGATCTTCGTCGCCGACGCGTGGACGAGGAGCACGACGCTCAACTCGGTGCGCATCAGCCTGCTGAAGGGCACCACGTGGACGCCGCTGTACGAGCGCTCGCTCGGGCTCGATCTCTCGGCGAGCTCCGACACGAACGAGATGTGGCTGCTGCACGTGACCAACGCGTACGGCGGCGCCATCCCGGCGGGGACGGCCTTCACCCCGAAGAACCTGATCGGCGCCGACGCCGCGGGCAAGACGCTCGACTTCAAAGTCGACGTGAGCGCGAGCGTCTCGCTGCGATGGAGCTCGAGCTACTCCATCCGCTTGAAGGTGCGCGTCGGCGAGGCGCCGCTGCCGCACAACCGCGGGCTGTTCACCGGGTGGTTCGCGGGCGACACGCACACCCACACGATGTACAGCAACAACTTCGCCGAGTTCGGTCTCCCGCACCGCGCGATGTTGTCCGGCGCGCACGCCATCGGTCTCGACTGGCAGATCACGACCGATCACTCCTGCGATCTCGACGCGCCGAAGTCGTTCCCCACGCCGGGCTTCGATCGCATCGGCTCGCGCACCGAGCGCTGGACCTTCTGCGAAGAGACGGGCAAGCCGAAGCCTGCGTGCATCGTGCGCTCGCACGTGGGCTGGGCGAACGGCTGGTTGATGGCCGACGACGACGCGAAGGACGCGATGGCGTGGGCGGGCGTGCCGTTCCTCTTCCACACCGGCGAGGAGGTGACCGCGAAGACGGCGGGCGGCGTGACGGTGCACACGCTCGCGTATCGCTCGGGGTACGTGCAGGCCGACGGCTCGGGCGCGACGAAGTTCGGCGTCACCGTCGATCCAATCACCGCGACGCTGCCGAACATGCTCGCCGGCTTGCCGTCCGGCGCGATCGTCTACGGCGCCCACCCCACGCAGCCGCTCCCCGCGGAGGTCGGCGGCGGGATGTGGACCTCGTCGGACATCGCGAGCGCGCGCAGCTACCCCTCGTTCAAGGGCTACGAGTTCTGGAACCTCCGCAAGACCGCCGCCTACAACGCGGTCCAGAACTCGTACGGCTCGGGCGGCCTCGATCCGTTCGCGAAGTGGGCGCCCTGCGCCTCGACCGACTTCGAGTGCTACCCGTACTTCCTCGACAACCAGGCGATCCCCTTCTGGGACGGGATCCTCAGCGGCGCCGTCGACACGGCCAACCCGTACGTGTACGGCCTCGCCGGCTCGGACGCGCACGGCGACATGAACTTCAGCACGTACTTCACCGGCAGCACGACGACGTTCGATCTCGACTCGACGACCGACAACGCCCTCGGTCGCGTGCGCACCGTGGCCCTCGCCCCAGCCTTCACGATGGACGCGATCCTCGACGCGTTGGGCGCCGGGCGCACCGTCCTCACCGACGGTCCGCTCCTCACGTTCGGCATCGACAAGACCGGCGACGGCACGATCGATCAGCTCGCAGACGGGCAGATCGGCTCGCTGCACACCGTGCCGGCGACCTCGAACCTCGACCTGCACTTCAAGTGGCAGACGACCGCGGAGTTCGGCGACGTCGAGCGCGTGGTGATGGTGCGTGGGACGAGCACCACCGGCAAGACACCAGGCAGCTACGAGCTGTTGACCGATCCGGAGAGCCTCGGCTCGTGCAAGACCGCGCCGCGCACGGCGGGCACGTGCAAGGTGACCCTCGGACACTCCGGCGCGCTTTCGCTGCCGCCGGCCGGCACGACGTACTACTACCGCGCGATGGCGCTCTCGGGCGCCGGCAAGTTCCGCTGCCTGACGAACCCCATCTGGATCACCGGCACCGATGCCGTCGCGCCCGACGCGGGGCCCCCGACCGACGCCGGCACCGGCGACACCGGCGGAGCCGACACCGGCAGCACCGACACGGGCAGCACCGATACGGGCGTTGTCGATACCGCTGTCACCGATACGGCTAGTGCCGATACCGCTGTCATCGATACGGCAATCGCCGATACGGCCGTCACCGATACTGCGAACGCCGATACGGCTACCGACGATACTGCCGCTGTCGATACGGGCTCCGAGGCCGACTCCGGCTCGAGCACGCTCGACGCCGAGGCCGCCGACACCGGCGCCGACGCATCCGTGGTCGCGGACAGCGGCGCGGCCCCCTTGCCGCTGCCGGAGGCTCCGACCTCGGAGGCGGACGGCGGCTGCGGGTGCGCCGTCGTCGGCGCGCGAAGCGACGGTCCGATCGCGTTCGGCGTGATCGCGCTGGGCGTCGTCGTCGCTCGCCGCCGCCGTCGGATCGTCCCCGCGGCGTAGCGACCGACCCGGGGACCGGGCCTGTCGCCGCCCCCTCCGGTCGGGTCTCGGATTTTCCTGACGCCCCCACCCGCTCCGGGCGACCCTGCGCCTGACGCGCGATGACCCCCGCCTATACCGTGCGCATCGGTCTCGGGATCGGCCTGATCAGCGCCGCGCTGATCCAGACCGAGGTCCTGCTGACGCGCCTGTTGAGCGTCGTCGTCTGGTACCACTTCGCGTTCGTCGCGATCTCCGTGGCGCTGTTGGGGCTGAGCGTGGCTGCGGTGATCGTCCATGCCGTGGGCGGTCGACTGCGCGAGGAGGCGACGCCCGAGTACGTCGCGTACGGCGCGGCGGCGACGGCGGTCGCGATCATCCTCGTCGACGTCGCGCTTCTGCACGCGACGCCGGACTGGTTCGGCACGGGCGCGGGGGTGTTCACCAGGCCGACGTTCCGGCTCGGGGCGCTGTTCCTGCTGGCCGCGCTGCCGTTCACGGCGGGCGGCTTCTCGGTCGCGCTCTCGCTCTCGCGGTGGTCGACCGACGTGCACCGGCTGTACTTCTGGGATCTCGTGGGCGCGGGCGCGGGCGGCGCGTCGGTCGTGCCGCTGCTCTCGGTGATGCCGGCGCCGATCGCGCTCCTCGTCCCGGCCGTGATCTGCGGCGCCGCGGCGCTCACGGTCGTGACCGCGCGGGGGCGCGCGCGGTCGATCTCGCGGCTCGCGATCGCGGCGCCGCTGGCGTTGCTCCTGACCGCGCCCTTCACCAACCTCTTCGAGATCCGCGTCGCCAAGGGCGTGTCGCTCGCGCGCGTGAGGCCCGAGTACAACCGGTGGAACTCGTTCTCCATGGTGACGGTGCTGCCGCAGGCGGGGTTCCGCGGGTGGGCGCCGAGCAACCGTTACACGGGGCCGATCCCCGAGCAGAAGGCGCTGGTCATCGACATGAACGCGATGACGGTGTTGACGAAGCTCTCGGGCGCGCCCTCGGAGCTCGCGCACCTGTCGTTCGATCTCTCGGCGTTCGTCTACCGCGTGCGCCCGAAGCCGGAGCGCGCGTGCGTGCTCGGCGCCGGCGCCGGCCGCGACGTGCTCTCGGCGCTCGGAGCGGGCGCCGCCCACGTGACCACCGTCGAGATCAACCCGCTGATCGTCGACGACGTCGTGCGCGGGAGGTACCGCGCGTTCACCGGTGATCTGTATCGCCGCCCCGACGTCACGGTCGCCGTCGAGGACGGCCGGAGCTTCGTGGCGCGGAGCGACGCGCGCTGGAACGTCGTCCAGCTGTCGATGGTCGACACCTCGGCCGCGACGGCCGCAGGCGCGTACGCGCTGACCGAGAACAGCCTCTACACCCGCGAGGCGTTCGTCGAGCTGCTCCGCCACCTCGAGCCAGCAGGCGTGCTCAGCGTCGGCTCGGTGGGCCTGCCGGAGCTCGCCGTCGGCGCGCGGCTGACGTCGGTCGCGCGCTCCGCGCTCGAGTCGCTCGGGCGCGATCCGGCGCGGAGCATCGCGGTGATCGCCGCTCCCTGGGCCAGCCTGCCGAACACCGTCATGTACGACGTGCTCGTGGCGCCCGACGGGTTCGACGCCGTGGATCGCGAGCGGATCCTCGCCGAGGCGAGGGCGCTCGGGTTCGTGCCCGTCTACGTCCCCGGGCAGCCGCCGACGGCGCTCCCCGGCGAGCCGCGGCGCGTCGACGACCTCGCGTCCGCGCAGGTCCCCTCGTACGCGGGCGCGCTCGACGTCTCGCCGACGACCGACGATCGCCCGTTCTTCTTCTACCAGTCGCGCCTCTCCGATCTCGGTCGCGCGCTGACGGCGAGCGGTCCCGAGCACCTGTTCGGCAACGGCATGGCCATCCTCGCCAAGCTGCTGCTGCTCTCGGCGGTGCTCTCGGCGGTGCTCGCGTTCCTCCCGCTGATCGTGGGCGGCGCGCGCATCCGCGCGGGCGGCGGATCGGTGCTCGCCGACGGCGCCTACGCCGCTTGTCTCGGGGTCGGCTTCATGTTCGTCGAGATCGGCCTGCTCCTGCGCTCGAGCCTCCACCTCGGGCACCCGGCCGCCTCGCTCACGGTCGTCTTGCTCGTGCTGCTCGTCGCCGGCGGCGTCGGCAGCCTGCTGTTCGCCCGCGAGCGCACGGGCGCGCGCGCAGCGTCGGTCCTCGCGGCGGTGATCGCGCTGACCGTCGCCTTCGCGGTCGTCAGCCAGCCGCTGTTCTCGGCGACGCGCACGCTCTCGGGCGGCGTCCGGGCGCTGATCGTCGGGCTCGCCATCCTCCCCCTCGGGCTGGTGATCGGCGCGCCGCTGCCGCTCGCGCTCGGAGCGGTCTCGACGCGCGCCGGCGCGCGCATCCCGTGGCTCTGGGCGGTGAACGGCGCTACCAGCGTGCTCGCGTCGGTGCTCGCGACGCTGGTGGGCCTTCACTTCGGCGTGCGCGCCGTGCTGATCGCCGGCGCGGGCTTCTACGCGCTCGCTCTGCTGCTGTCGCGGCCGGTGATGCGGCGGATCCCATCAGGGTGAGGCTGTCGCTACCGTGAACAAAAAGCACCGCGGCGTGAACGGGTCGTCCACGCCGCGGTCCACTTCAGGGTCGCCTGGACTTCAGTTCGAGCAGGCCACGTAGTACTTCGTGCAGCCCGATCGGGCCGGCGGAGCCGACGTGGTGGGTTGGCAGCCCCACTGGGTGCCGGTGACGTTCGACAGCCCGCTGTTGTACCCGGAGTTGCCCGAGTTCACGTAGCCGAACTGCTGGCCGAGCGTCGCCGGGATGTTCACGGTGTTGCCGTGCCAGTTGGTGAGCGTGCAGCACTGGCTCCACGCGGCGTTCGACACGCCGATCAGGCACTGCCCGGCGACGGTCGGATCGGTGGTCGTGTAGTACGAGATCGACCACTGGCACGACGCGGTGGCGCCCAGCGTCATGATCGACGAGGTGCCGTCGGACGCGTGGCTCACGAGCTTCCGGCCGACGGCCGTGCAGGAGGCCTCCGCCTTGGCCTGCGTGCAGTTCGTGGTGGTGCCGTCGCCGCACGGGACGAACATGACCGGCTTCACCACGCCGGACACGTCGCGCACGGTGCCGTTCGAGGCCATGCACGCGCCGCCGAAACACGTCATCCCGCCGGTGCATACCTTCCCGCACGCGCCGCAGTTGGCGTTGTCGGTCGAGGTGTTCTTGCAGACGCCGCTGCAGTTGGTGAGGCCCGAGCCGCAGGCGACGGTGCAGGTGCCGCCGATGCACGCCTGGCCGCTCGTGCACACGGTGCCGCACCCGCCACAGTTGTTCGGGTCGTACGAGAGGTTGGTGCAGCTGCCGCTGCACGCGGTGAGGCCGGCGCCGCACGAGGCCGTGCACGCGCCCGCCGAGCAGACCTGACCGGCCGCGCAGACCTTGCTGCACACGCCGCAGTTCTTCACGTCGCTCGTCAGGTCGCGGCAGACGCCGGAGCAGGCCGTGAGGCCCGTCGTGCACGACAGGGTGCACGTCCCGCTCGAGCACTTGTACCCGGCGGCGCACGTGATGCCGCACGCGCCGCAGTTGTTGTTGTCGCTCCCGAGATCGCGGCAGATGCCGGAGCAGTTCGTCGTGGGGGCGGCGCAGCTCACCGTGCACGTGCCCGCGGAGCAGACGCGCCCCGGGGCGCACTTGGTGCCGCACGCGCCGCAGTTGTTCAGATCGGTGCCGAGGTCGCGGCACGTCCCCGAGCAGTTGGTGAGGCCGGTGCCGCAGCTCACCTGACACACGCCGGCGCTGCAGATCTGCCCGGAGGAACATGCCGTGCCGCACGTCCCGCAGTTGAGGTTGTCGGTGGCGAGATCGCGACACGCGCCGGAGCAGTTCGTCGTCCCGGCGCCGCAGCTGACGGTGCAGACGCCGGCGGAGCAGACCTGACCCGCCGCGCACGCCTTGCCGCACATGCCGCAGTTGTTCAGATCGGTGCCGAGGTCGCGGCAGGTCCCCGAACAGTCGGTCAGGCCGGTGCTGCACGAGACCTCGCACTTGCCTGCGCTGCAGATCTGACCGGCGGCGCACTTGGTGCCGCAGGTGCCGCAGTTCAGGTTGTCGGTCGCCAGATCGCGGCAGCTGCCGCTGCAGTCGCTGAGGCCGGCGCCGCAGCTGACGGTGCACTTGCCCGCCGAGCAGACCTGCCCGGCGACGCACTTGGTGCCGCAGGTGCCGCAGTTGGCGTTGTCGGTGTCGAGATCGCGACACGACCCGGTGCAGTTGGTGAGCCCGGTGCCGCACGACGTCTCGCACTTGCCCGCGCTGCAGATCTCGCCCGACTTGCAGGTGTTGGCGCAGGCGCCGCAGTTCAGCCGATCGGTGGCGAGATCGCGGCAGACGTCGCCGCAGTTGGTCGTGCCTTCCTTGCAGGTCGTCGCGCAGGCGGAGCCCGAACAGAGCTCGCCGGCGGCGCACTTCTTCCCGCAGGCGCCGCAGTTGTTGGCGTCGGTCGTCAGGTCGCGGCAGACGCCGGTGCAGTTCGTGGTGCCCGCGCCGCAGCTGACCTCGCACCTGCCCGCGCTGCACACCTGGCCGGTGGCGCACGCGGTGCCGCAGGCGCCGCAGTTGGCGTTGTCGGTCGCGAGATCGCGGCACGATCCGGTGCAGTCCGTGAGGCCCGCCCCGCAGCTCGTGGTGCACTTTCCGGCGCTGCAGATCTCGCCCGCGCGGCAGGTCAAGCCGCAGCTGCCGCAGTTGAGGCGATCGTTCTCGGTGTCGGCGCAGTAGCGCTTCGACGTCGCGCCGCCCTCCGACTCTCCGCCCTCCGCTCCGCCCTCGGGGCCGGCGTCGCCGCCGCCCACGGTCGACGTGCACTCCTTGGTCGAGGCCGCGCAGGTGAGCGCGCACTTCCCGGCGCTGCACACCTCGCCGGCGGCGCACGAGACGCCGCACGCGCCGCAGTTCGCGTTGTCGGTCGCGGTGACCACGCACTTGTCGCCGCACGCGGTCGACCCGGCCGGGCACTCCGCCGCGCACTTGCTGCTCACGCAGACGAACCCCTTGTCGCAGGCCTTCCCGCACTCGCCGCAGTTGTCGCGGTCCGCGCCCAGGTCCTTGCAGGTCGCTCCGCAGAGCGTCTCGTTGGTCGCACACGTCGGCGCCGTGTCCGGCGGCGCGACGTCGACCGACGCGTCGACGCCGACGTCGACCTCACCGGAGACATCCTCATTCGACGCCGCGCACCCGAGCGCCGCCACGCCAGCGCAAACGAGCGCGAACCCCAACCACTTCCGCATGCCGTCCTCCGATCCGGCGATCGCACGTAGCGACCGTCGTCTTCGTTAGACAGCACGTGTCGCTTCTTCGCAACGCCCTCGACGTGCGATCGCCGTCTCGTGTCGAGAAGGGCATCCTACGGACGCGCTCGACGACATCCGACATGTGGCCCTCTGCTCGACTCCGAGGCGCCGCCCCGTCGGCTGGCCCGAAACGCGAAGCGGTCGATCCACGCGCTGCGAACAGCGCATGAATCGACCGCCATCTCGGTCCCCGGGGGACCGTCCCCGGGGCGTCTCGGGCTACTTCGCGTCGCCGAAGCTGCGGCGGAAGAGCTCGGCGATGGCCGCGCGGCCTTCGTCGTCGAGGTCCTTCGTGCCGAGACCGGCGAAACTCTCGCTCGTGATCGTCGGCTGGTGGGCGATCTCCCACGCGGTGCCGCTCCAGCGGAACCACGTGCGCTTGCCCTGATCGAAGACGAAGACCGGCTTGTTCCAGCGCCGCGCGAGCTCGACGCCCCAGCCGGTGCCGCCCTTCACGGTGTTGTCGTCTTGGATCCAGCCGACCGCGAACACCTGGTTCGCGTTGGTGATCTGGTGCCAGATGGTCTGCAGCACCTGGCGCGGGAGGCTCGTCAGCGGGCGGTGCAGCTTCTTCGACACGTAGGTGAGGCTGAAGTCGCCCTTGTGGAGCTCGCGCTCGTCGAGGACGACCACGCCGCGGCCGCGGGCGAGCCGCTCGTGACCGGCGAAGCTGTAGTTCGTCTCGCGCATGCCCCAGCGCTCGGCGCACGCCCCGAACTCGGCCTCGGCGCCCTTGGCGCCGCCGGAGACCAGCCGGAACTTGCGCGCGTCGCGCGGGCGGACCGGCAGCGGCCCCACGTCCTCGTCGATCACGCGCATGGTGTGCGGATCGAGGCTGAGGTGGAGGTCGGCGACGTCCTCGTTGTCGTGGTCCTTCAGCAGGCGGAGGCGCACGACGCCGGTGTCCGGCTGCAGGTACACGATGACGTGCACGTGCGGCGCGAACTTCGGCAGCGGCTCCGGCAGGACGCCCGGCGCGGTCGGCTTGCCGTCGACCACGCCCGAGAACCACAGCTCGACGTTCCGCGCGCGGGCGAGCTCGGCGAGCTCCTTGACCGCGTCGTCGGTCGCGTGCACGAAGTCGAAGCCGTCGATGATGATGACGTCGGGCTCGAAGTGCGCGACGTCGCGCGCGAAGTCGACCGTCTGGAGGATCTTCGCGATCGACGAGTGCCCGCCGCGGAGCGACATGCGCTCGTTGGTCGCGTCGGTCATCAGCGAGAAGATCAGGCGCTTGCGCTCGATCTCGAGCTTGGTCGTCTCGGGCCCGTCGAGATCCGACGTGACCGAGAGGTCGTGGAAGATCTCGTCGTAGAACGAGCGGACGTGATCGACGGCGTGGTCGTGCGAGATGTGCAGCACGCGACGGTCGCGGAGCAGGTCGTCGAGGGCGATCTGCACGAGCACCGGCGTCTTCCCGGTGCCCGGCTGCGCCGCCACGAGGCCGACGTTTCCGCGGCCGAGCCCTCCGTGCATCGACTTCTCGAAGACCCGCATGGGGCTTCGTTCGTTGACTTCCTTACGGTACATGGCTCGGTCTCCTCACTTCGCCTTCTTCGCCTGCTCTTCGCGGTATTTCTTGATGAGCTCCTCGCCGAGCGCGGTGGGCAGCGGCGAGTAGCGTGAGAACTCCATCGTGAACTCCGCCTTGCCCTGGGTGGCCGAGCGGAGGACGGTGGAGAAGCCGAACATCTCCGAGAGCGGGACCTCGGCCTCGACGCGGGTGAAGCCCTCGCCTTCGGTCGAGCCGGCGATGAGGCCGCGCCGCTGCATCAGGATGCCGACGATGCCGCCCTGGAACTCGCTCGGGCCCTCGACGGCCACCTTCATGAGCGGCTCGAGGATGATCGGCGCCGCCTTGAGGTAGGTCTCGCGCCAGGCGCCGCGCGCGGCCTCCTGGAAGGCCATGTCGGACGAGTCGACCGCGTGCGCCGCGCCGTCGTTGAGCGTGATCGACACGTTCACGACCGGCGCGCCGATCAGCTGACCCTTGGCGACCATCGAGTGGAAGCCCTTCTCGACGGCCGGGATGAACTCGCGCGGCACCGAGCCGCCGGTCACCTGATCGTCGAAGCGGAAGTTCGCCTCGGGCCACGGCTCGAAGTAGCCGGCGACCTTGCCGTACTGGCCCGAGCCGCCCGTCTGCTTCTTGTGCGTGTAGTTGTAGTCGACCTTGCGGGTGATCGTCTCGCGGTAGGCGACGCGCGGGGCGCTGGTCACCACCTCGGCCGAGTACTCGCGCTTCATGCGCTCGATGTAGACGTCGAGGTGCAGCTCGCCCATGCCGGCGATGATCGTGTCGCCGGTCTCCGGGTCGGCGCTCACGCGGAAGGTGGGATCCTCCTTCGTGAAGCGGCGGAGCGCCTTGCTCATGTTGGTCTGGGACTTGTTGTCCTTCGGCGTGACCGTGAGGCTGATGACCGGCTCGGGCACGAACATCGACGACATCGCCACGTTCAGCTTGCCGTCGGTGAAGGTGTCGCCCGAGTTGCAGTCGATGCCGAACATCGCGACGATGTCGCCCGGCGACGACGACTCGATGTCCTCCATCTCGTCGGAGTGCATGCGCACGATGCGCCCGACCTTGTGGCGCTTGCCGGTGCGGGTGTTCGTGATCTCCATGCCCTTGTGCAGCGTGCCCTGGTAGACGCGCAGGTACGAGAGCTGACCGTAGCGGCCGTCCTCGAGCTTGAAGGCGAGCATGACGAGCGGATCGCCCTCGTTGCTCGAGAGGACGACCTTCTCCTCGTCCTTGTCGAGATCGACGCCGTGGTTCTCGACGTCGGTCGGGGCGGGGAGGTACGAGGCCACGCCGTCGAGGAGCAGCTGCACGGCCTTGTTCTTGTAGGCCGAGCCCATCATGACGGGCGCGATCTGCAGCGCGATGGTCGCCTGGCGGATCACCTTGCGCAGGAGCTCCGGCGTGACCTTCTCCTCGAGGATCGCCTCGGTGAGCTCGTCGGAGAACATCGACAGCGCGTCGAGCATCTCCTCGCGCGCGGCGGCGACCGCGTCGGCCATGTCGGCGGGGATCTCGCCCTTGAGGATCTTCTCGCCGTTCGCGCCTTCGAAGCGGTAGGCCTGGAGCTCGATCAGGTCGACGACGCCCTCGAACTTGTCTTCGAGGCCGATCGGCAGCTGCAGGAGCACCGGGTTGAGGTTCAGCTTCTCGCGGAGCTGCTGCTTCACCCGCAGCGGGTTGGCGCCCGAGCGGTCGCACTTGTTGACGAAGGCGATGCGGGGCACGCCGTAGCGGCGCATCTGCCGGTCGACGGTCAGCGACTGCGACTGGACGCCGGCGACGGCGCACAGCACGAGGATCGCGCCGTCGAGGACGCGCAGCGCACGCTCGACCTCGATGGTGAAGTCGACGTGGCCGGGCGTGTCGATGATGTTGATGTGGTTACCGCCCCAGGTGCAGTGCGTCGCGGCGGACTGGATGGTGATCCCGCGCTCGCGCTCGAGGTCCATCGAGTCCATCTTCGCGCCGACGCCGTCCTTGCCCTTGACGTCGTGGATCGCGTGGATCCTCTTCGTATAGAACAGGATGCGCTCGGTCAGGGTGGTCTTCCCCGAGTCGATGTGCGCGCTGATCCCGATGTTTCGCAGCTTGGACAACTCAGTCACGACCGCTCCATGATCGCTGCGGCGTTCGGGTCGGGTGATTCCGACTCGGGCCCGCAGCCTTGTGGAAAGAGAACGCGCGCCTCAGCCCAGCCGGGCGCGCGGGCGGGACCTTTTGTCCCCGCGCGGCGCTCTGTCAACTCGGGAAGCCCACGGCAGCGCTCGATTCCTCCGCCCCCGCGTCGCGAAGAACGCTCGCGATGAGCGGAATGAGGCTGGTTTTTCCGCGTGAGCGGGGCTTCGACCCTTCTCCGGATCGGCGGACCCCGGCCGGCACCCCGCCGGCGTCTCCGCGCCGGTCCCGAGCGGCCCGGCTCCAGAATGGGCCGGCGCAACGACCCGCGCTAAGCTCGCAGGGATGAGGGTGCGTTCGGCGGCGGCGGTGGTGGCGGCGCTGGTGCTACCGGGCGTCATCGCGGTCGCCTGGTTCGGGTGTGCGACGGCCGACGAAGAGGTCGACGCCAATCCCAAGAAGATGCCCGATGCCGCGGCCTACGACACCGGCGGCGGCGGCGGCGACAGCTTGGGGGGCGACGCGCCGATCTTCCCGACCGAAGACGCCGGCCCGTACTGTGGCGAGACCAGCACGCCGAACTCGTGCGCGTCGGCGACCGACCTCGGTAGCATCGCCGTCGGCTCCACCAAGAAGGTGACCGGAGGCCTCCCGCTCGCCGGCGGCGACGTCTGGTACACGGTGAAGTTCACCGGCCTCGACGACCTCAAGGCCCACCCGCGCATCAAGATCTCCGGCGACAAGGGCCTGTTCCTGGCGATGGAAGGCAAGTGCAGCGGCGGGGCGCTGAAGTGCGGCGGCGACGGCGGCACGGCGACGAGCGTCAAGGACCTCGAGGTCTCGTACGTCATGACGGCCGACCCCGACGGCGGCGTGCCCGATCCCGACTCCAGCGCCGAGGAGGCGGGCACCAACTTCAAGCCGATCACCATCGGCGAGTCGGGCACCGTGAAGTTCCGCGTCTTCCGCACCGGCACGGCCACCGGGTGCGACTTCACGATCGACCTCAGCAACTGAACGTCACGCGATCGGCTCGAACTCGTCCCAGCCCCAGCGATCGGTGTACTCGCGCCACGGGCCCTCGCAGTCGCGCGCGCGCGAGCAGCGCGTGCACGGCGCTCCGTGCGCCTTTCCCTCGGCGCGCCGCCACCGCTCGTAGTCGAGCGGCCCCTCCAGATCGAGGACGGTCGTCGCGGGGATGCGCGACTCGACGGCGAGCTCCTCCATGCCGCGCAGGAAGCAGAGCGGCATCGCCTCGGTGACCAGCGTCAGACCGGCGGCGATGGCGATCTCTCGCGCGCGGCGGATGTGCCGCTCCGCGTCGGGGAGCCTCGGCACCGTCTCGTCGAACAGCTCCATCGCCGTGCCGACCGGGTGCACGAAGGCGAGCTGCGCGTGCCGCACGCCGAGGCGCGCGAGCAACGCCACGAGGTCGGGCAGGTCGTCGAGGTTGCTGCGCGTGACCACCGAGTTGGTGACGAGCGACATGCCGCGCTTCGCCACCGCCTCGATGCCGGCGACGCTGTCGTCGAAGCTGCCCGGCGCGCGGGTGAGCGCGTCGTGCACCTCGGCGCGCGAGCCGTGCAGCGACGGCGAGAACTCGTTGGCGCCGGCGGCGATGAGCGCGTCGAGCACGTTCGGGTAGCGGAGCAGCCGGCCGTTGGTCTGGACCTGGATGGGCGAGTACCCGAGCTGGCTCGCGAGCCGGATCAGCGGCAGCAGCTTCTTGTGGAGCGTGGGCTCGCCGCCGGTGAGGACCAGGCCCTTGCCCGGACCCGCCGACTCGACCAGCTTCTTCGCCAGCTCGTCGACCGGCATCGCATCGCAGGCGTCGCGTTTGTGACCCTGCGCGCAGAACACGCAGCGGTTGTTGCACGCGAAGCCGACTTTGAGGTCGATGCGGTCGCCGGCCATCCATGGTTCGTAGAGGGCCGGCCAAGCATCGGCATATGATCGAAGTCATGTTCGCGCGCTCGGGCGACCGGTGCGCGAGCGGCATGGCAGAGCCGTTCGCTCGCTTCGGCGCAGCTGCAGCGGCTCCGTGATACCACTTTGGTCCGAGATTTCCTCGCGGAGCATCGATGCAACGGCGCGACCTGGCGAAACTGATCCTTCCGCTGCTCCTGGTCGTTGGGGGCTACGCGCTGTGTCGTCGCAGCGGCACCCAGGGCGACTCGGCGGTGGCCACCTCTGCCGTCGGGGGGCCGACGACCAGCTGGGGCCCGCTCCTCTCGGGCCTGAAGCAGGGCGACACGATCGGCGAGTGGACGGTGCAGAACCTCTCCTTCAACAAGGCTCCGAACGGCGCGCCGCAGCTGGAGATCGTCTTCGAGCGCAAACGCTCGTTCGTGTCGGTCTATGTCGGCCGCCGCGAGAACACCGTCGGCGCCCCCATCGAGACGCAGCGCTACGCGGTGTCACACGGCCACCTGGATCCGCAGGGCGAGCCTATCCCCGAGGGAGCGTCCGGCCAGCTCGCCGAGAAGATCGCCGAGCGCATCCGCGCGAACGAGGCGACGGCGTCGGCGATACCCGAGCTGCAGTGATCATTCGATCGCGTACAGCTGCACCGTGATCGGCGAAGGGCCGATCGGAAGCCACGGGAGGCTCGCGACGGCCGGCAACGTGCGCGACTCGATCGGCCGCAACCGGTGGCTCCGTTCGAACGCGGTGCAGCGCGGCGCGCCCTCCGGCGTCTCGCACAACGAGCCGCGGTACCAGAAGCGCGGACCGTCTTTCGCGAGGGTCGGCGTCGCGTCGTCCTGGATCCGCACGGCGCGGGGCAGCGCGTGGCCGTCGAGCGGGAGCGCGAGCACGCGCGCACCGGCCCGCTCGAGCCACGCCACCTGCGCGCCGGGCGGCAGCCGCTCGCGCCACTCGAGGCAGAACGCCTGCTCGGCTGCGTCGGTCGGCAGCGACAGGCTCCGCGCGTCGTGGAGGACGTGGAGGAGGAGGATCGGCGCGAGGGCGATCGAGGCACGGGATGGCGTCGCCGTGGAGAGCGCCGCGATCGCGGCCGCGATTACCGGGACGAACCCGTGCAGCCACGCCGCATCGATCATCGCGGCGTCGTTGCGCAGCACGTTTCCCATGCTCGCGGCGGAGAGCGCGACCGCGAGCGCGAACACCGGCCGCGCGGCCGGCTGCGCGCGACGGACGGCGAAAAGTGCCGCCGCGAGCGCCACGGCGCCGAGAGCGAAGGGGCCGCGCCGGCGCGCGAGCTCGATGGCCGCCGGCATGAACTCCTCGCCGAGCCGCCCGCGGAGGGCCGCGAGCATCGTCGGCAGCACGAGCGCCGCCAGGATCGCGAGGATGGTCAGGGTCACCCACGCGAGCACCGACACGCCGCGTCGCGGACGATCGGCGGCGAGGAACGCGATCAGCGGGAGCGGCGCCGCGGGGACCCACGCGAGCGGGTGCACGCGCGCCGCCTGCGCGACGAACAACGCGGCGGCGATCGCGGCGAGCACCCGCGCCGGCGTGCGCACGCCGCGGTCGGCGGTCAGGGGCAACAGCGTGGCCGCCGCCGTCAGCAACGTCAGGATCGTCGCGAAGTACGACTCGCTCCGCGCGAGGCGCGAAAGGATGGGATCGACGGCGACGGCGGTGCCGAGCAGCGCCGCGACGGCCGGCCGTGCGCCGACCTGCCTAGCCACCGAGAAGACGAGGGCTGGCACGAACGCCGCGCCGATCTCCTGCGCGAGCAGCAGCGCGCGATCGGCCCGCGCCGCGCCTGACACCAGCCACTGGAAGATCTCGGGGTAACCTGGCCCGTAGCTCCCCGCGTCGCCGGCCGCCGCGAAGGCGATCCACAGCGGTCCCTGGCCGTTCTGGTGGAAGAACTGCACCGGAACGAGCGCGCGCCGCGCGACGAAGACGACGAGCGCTGCCGCGAGCGCGGCGCCGCTCGCGACGAGCGCCCGCCGCGCGCGCGCCTTGCGCGAGAACGCGACGGCGGCCGCGGCGGCGACGAGCGCGGAGAGGAGCACCCATGGTCGTCGGCGCGTCGCCGCCGTGGATCGATCGACGTCGTCACCGAGCAGCGGCGCCGCCGAGCGGGCCTTGACGCACGCCGTGAGCGCGTCGAACGCGGCGCGGCGTTCGGCAGGCTCCTTCGCCCAGTCGGGGAAGTCGCCGATTGGCGACAGGCCGACGCCCGACTCGACCCGGAACGCGCCCGGTTTTCGCGACAGCTCGACCCGGAACGGCGCCGCGGCTTCCGGCGCGAGCTCGACGACCGCGACGGCGGCGGGGCAGTCGACGAGCTTCATCGCGACGCGCGACTCGGAGGCGCACGCGCGCAGCCACTCGTCGGCCGGAGCACCGCAGCGCGTGTCCGCGCGGGCACGACCGGACAGCAGGATGACGAACGAGAGAACGGCGAGCCACCGCGTGATCATCGCGCCGCGCGAGGTCGCACGAGGTCCTCGGCGGTCACCAGCCACGGCGGCTCGGGCGCCGACTCGAGCTCGTAGAACCCGCCGCAGAAGCACGCGTGCGGGCAGGTCTCGCACACCGGCTTGCGGGTGCGGCGCTCGGCCAGGTACTCGGCGAGGTTCACCTCGTCGTTGTTCACGAACACCATGTGCCGCGCGAGCTTGAGGAGATCGCCGGTGAGGTGCGCCTCGTAGCCGGGCATGAAGCAGAACGGCAGGTTGATCACCTGCAGCTTCATCCGATCGCGGAAGCGGTCGATCACCCGCATGGCCACCTCGGCGGCGCGCGGCAGATCGGGCGCGACCCACTTCGTCGCGCGCCCGAACGGCGTCAGGAACTGGATGTTCAGCCACGGCAGCCCGAGATCGAGCGCGAGCTCGGCGACGGCCTCGAGCTTGTCCCAGTTGCCCTTGGTGATCGTGATGTTCATCCCGAGCTCGACGGAGCTCGGCGCGTGGCGCACGCAGTTCCTGATGCCGCCGACCGTCTGCTCGAACGCCTCGGCCACGCCGACCTGCTGCGCGTGCGTGCGCGCGTCGGGCCCGTGGACCGAGAACAGGAGCGTGGTCAGGCCCGAGCGCACGAGCTTCTGCGCGAACGGCTCGTAGAAGGCCATGCGGCCGTTGGTCGTGACGTTGACGCGCTCGTAGCCGATCGAGCGCGCGTAGCGCACGAGCGGGATGAGCTCGGGGTTCATCGTCGGCTCGCCGCCGTCGAAGTCGACCATGCGCACGCCGCGCGCCCGGTGGTGATCGAGGTGCTCGCGCTGGCGCGTCGGGTGGCCGTCGACCTGCGTGCGCGTGCCCACCGCGCAGAACGTGCAGTGGTTGTTGCACACGTAGGTGACGTTGATGATGATCTTCTCCGGACCCTGCGACGCGGTGAGCCGCTGATCGAAGGTCCACTTGAAGCGGCGCAGCTCGTCGGCCGAGAGCGCGACGCCGGGCTGGCTCGGCGCCGTCTGGAACATCGGGCCCCAGTCGGTGACCACCGGGAGCGAGCGCCCGCGGGCGAGCGCGGTGCCGGGCAGCGGCGTGGCGAACTGCACCGCCGGGAACGCGCGGAACCGGTCCCACAGATCGAGCGCGAAGGAGAGCGTGCCGTTGACCTCCTGCGCCGTCTCGCCGGGCAGGCCGATCATGAAGTGGATCATCAGCGGGACGCCCTCGCGGTGGGCGTCCTCGGCGACGCGCGTGATCGCCGCGAGATCGAGGCGCTTTCCGACGACCTCGTCGACCACGCGCTGCACCCCGCTCTCGGCGCTCACGCTGACGGTGGTCACGCGGCCGCGCATGCGGCGGAGGTGTCGATCGAAGAGGTAGTCGGCGCGCATGCCGTTGGGCACGTCGAACGCGACGTCGGCCTCGTCGATGGCGTCGAGGAAGCCCTCGAAGTGGCGCTCGTTGACGTTGACCAGCTCGTCGAGGACCTCGAGGCGGCTCGCGCGGTGCACGCGCGAGAGCTCGAGGAAGAGCGCGCGCATGCGGGCGACCGAGAGGCGGCGCTGCGTCTTGGGCGCGCCCGCCGCGCGGCCGGGGTTCGAGCTGCAGTGCACGCACGAGAACGGGCAGCCGCGCGAGGTGATCACCGGCAGCGTGCGATCGTCTGCGCCCGTGCCGATGGGGAACGCCCACGCGCCGCGGCCGAGATCGCGCACCACGCGCGCGTGGAAGGCCTGGTAGGCGGCGAGATCGACGAGGTCCCACGCGGGGAAGGCCAGCGCGTCGAGATCGGGGACGTCGTGGCCGCGGAACGCGCCGCGCGGGCGCTCGCCGCGAGAGAGCGCGGCGAGGAGCTCGGGGAGCACCCCCTCCGCCTCGAGCTGCACGAGCGCGTCGACCTCCGGGTAGCTGCCGAGCACGTCGGCGCCGGCCGCATCGACGTAGTGCTGACCGGACTGGTAGCAGTCGCAGAGGAGGATGGTCGCGCCGCTCTCGCGCGCGCCCGCGAGCCCGTCGAGCAGGGAGGCGAGCACGTCGTCGCGGTGCGGCGGCCGATGGAAGGGCGTGTAGGCGATCACGATCGCGTCGCCCGCGCCGAGGTCGGCGGGGACGCGCGCGAGGAGCTCGTCCACGGACGCGCCGAGGTGCAGCCGTCCGTCGCCGCGCGCGACGAGCCCGGACGACGGCAGCGCGAACGCATCGATCAGCTCGACCGCAAAGCCGCGGGCGCGGAGCTCGCCGGCCACCTGCACCGCGCCGAGGTCGGAGAAATAGGGGTAATCGATGAAGTCGCGCGCGACCGACACGGGCGGATGCACCACCAGCACGCGCGGCGACATGGGTTCGCAGCATCGCATCGCGACGCCGATCGCGCCAGCACCCTTCCTTTTGCGGTGCATCCCGCGCGTGCCATACTGCCGGCCACATGAGCGGAAGCGAGGGGCGCATCTCCGAGGTCGGGAAGATCGCCGAGCACGAAGACGCCGCTCACGAGAAGCGCAACTGGGTGCGGCTGACGTTCGACTGCAACGACCACTGCGTCTTCTGCCTCGACGCCCACACCCACAACGGCGAGATGCGCGACCGCGGCGAGGTCAAGGCGCAGATCCTCGACGGCCGCCGCAAGGGCGCCACGCGCCTCATCCTCTCGGGCGGGGAGCCGACCATCCACCCGAATTTCGTCGACTTCGTCCGGCTCGGCCGGCTCGCCGGCTACTCGAAGATCCAGACGGTCACCAACGGCCGCCTCTTCAAGTACGCGCCGTTCATCACCCGCGCGATCGACGAGGGCCTCTCCGAGATCACCTTCTCCATCCACGGCCCCAACTCCAAGGTGCACGACGCGCTGGTCGGCACCAAGGGCGCGTTCGAGGAGGAGCTGCAGGGCCTGAAGAACGCGCTCGCCGACGGCCGCGTCATCGTGAACATCGACGTCGTCATCAACCGCGCCAACGTGCGGCACCTCCCCGAGATGCTCCGCATGTACACCGAGATGGGCGTGAAGGAGTTCGACCTGCTGCAGGTCGTCCCCTTCGGCCGCGCGTTCACCGACGGGCGCGACACGCTGTTCTACGATCTCGGCGAGGCGCGCCCCTACCTGCAGGAGGCGCTCGCGTACTCGAAGCGGCCCGACGTCCACATCTGGATGAACCGCTTCCCGCCGCAGCACCTCGAGGGCTACGAGCACCTCATCCAGGACCCGTACAAGCTCGAGGACGAGGTCCGCGGCCGCAAGGAGGAGTTCGCGCGGCTGCTCGACGGCGGCGAGTGGCTCGACTGCCGCGAGCCGCAGCGCTGCAAGTACTGCTACCTGCAGCGGCTGTGCGACACGCTCGAGGGCGTGCTCGACACGGTCGACAGCATCGACGAAACGGATGGAGCGGCCTTCTCGGTCGTGCGCGTCGACACGGAGTGGGAGAGCAAGCAGCCGCAGGTCTTCGGCGGCGATCCGGCGAGCCTGCGCAAGAAGCGCCCGGCCGGCGTCGCGCCCGATCCGGCCCCCGAGCCCTCCGAGGCGGCTCCCGAGAAGCCCGAGAAGGGCAAGCGCCGCACCCTCCCGGTCATCCCCGCGGGCCCGATGCGCGCCGCGCCGCCCAAGTCTCTCGGCGACGTCGAGCAGCACGCGGAGGTCTTGTGGGTGAAGGCGCCCGATCTGACGCGCGCGCGGCAGGCGCTCGAGCGCTTCCCCCACGTGCGCCGCGTCGAGCTCGAGCTCGACGACGTCGCCGGCGTCGCCGCCGATCTCGACGGCCGCAAGGTGGAGCGCGTGGTGGTGCGCCACGCCGAGCAGGCGGCCGAGCTCCTCTCGCGCGACGAAGGCTTCGAGGTGGCCCTCGATCTCATCCGCGCGAACGAGGCGTGGCTCCTGTCGCTGCAGAGCGCGCCGTCACGGCTCGTGCTGCGCCAGCCGAGCTACGAGCGGCTCACCGAGGCGGCCGAGCACGATCTCGACCTGCGCCCGTTCTTCGAGAAGCTCGTCAAGGACATCCCGGTCGAGGGCGTGCCCGCCTGCATCAGCGGTCGTCCGCCGCGCGCGCGCCCGCGCACGCTCGACACCGCGATGATGTCGGTCGACGGGCGCGTCGAGATCTTCCGCTTCGCGCGCCGCTACCTCCGCGAGCACTACCGCACCAAGTCGCTCCGCTGCGGCGAGTGCGCCCACGACGCGCAGTGCGACGGCCTGCACATCAACTTCGTGCGCGCGCACGGCTACGCGGTGATGGAGCCGGTCGCCAGGTCCGCGGCCGCCGCGGAGTGAACGACGTACCGCAGCAGCCATTGGTTGCTGGTCGCGGGCGACACGTCCCGTCGCTCGACGGCCGAGAGACCGCGCCGCGCGAACCGCTGGTCTGCGTGCGCCGCGCCGTCGTTGCGGTAGTGCTCGAACACCGCCTTGCCCGACTCGGCGCGCGCGGCCTGCTCGCGCGCGCGCACGAGGCCGAACGCCACGTTGTCGACCACCAGGATCGAGCCGCCGGGGCGCACCCGCGACAGGAGCGCGGCGATCACGGAGTCGGGATCGCGGAGGTGGTTCCAGCTCCGGAGCAAGAGCGCGTGATCGAAGCGTCGCTCGCCGAGCAGCTCCGGCAGATCTTCGGCGGCGCCGGCGAGCAGCTCCGCGCCCGGTAGACGGCCCTGCAGCGCGGCGACGCGCGAGGCGTCGGGCTCGACGCCGAGGTAGCGGATGGCGCCCGACGCGACGAGCGGCGCGAGCACGTCGGCGTACGGCGCCTCGCCGCAGCCGAGATCGAGCACGTCGCCGCGGAGCCCGGCGAGCAGCTCGCGCACGCGCGCGTCGTCGCGCGTGAAGAGGTCCTCGCGCACGAGCTCGAACATCCCCGCGCAGGTCGCCTCGGCGGGGCAGCCGCGGCACATCGGGCTGCGCGCGAGCTTGCGCAGATCGCGCGCGAAGTCGTCGGGCGCGTCTTTGTTCGACACGTCGACGTAGATCTGCCCGAGATCGTGCTTGGTCGACTCGATCTCGAGATCGGTGAAGTCGCGCGTGGCGCTCCGGTAGCGCGCGACCCGGTCGCCCTTGCGCACGAACACGTGGCGCCCGCGATCCCACGGGATGGTGCCGCCTTCGAGGACCGGACAGCCGCCCTCGACGGCGCCGACGACCTTCTCGAACACCCAGTTGAACGAGTTGGAGCGCGGCCGGTCGGAGACGGCGCGCAGCTCGTCGAAGCCGTGCACCTCGGCGTAGCCGCGGTAGAGGCCCGGGCACGGCCCGCGGATCGAGCAGTCGTCGCACTGCGCGGGCTGCACCTTCGCGCGATCGTCGACCGGGAAGAAGTCGGGCTCGCCGATCTCGATCATGGTCGCGAAGCGGTGCGTCTTGAGGTCGTCGTAGCGCTCCTCGTGACCGGGAAGGTGGCAGAACGGGATGCCGTCGTGCGCGTAGCGCCCCTGGCCACCCGAGCGCTCGAGGCCGTACTCGATCGCGTCGCGCACCTTCTCGGCGACCAGCGAGACCTTGGGGATCAGCCGATCGAAGTGCTTGTCGCCGCCGCCCTTCGGCTGCACCGCCGAGAACTTCAGCACCACGTCGGGGTAGGGGAGGATCGCGTCGACCACTGCGCGCAAGTGCTCGACGTTCTGCCAGGTGACCACCGTGTTCACGGTGAAGTCGAGGCCGCGACCAGCGAGGACCTTCACCGCGCCGTAGGTCTGCTCGAAGGCGTCGGCGCGCACGAGCAGGTCGTGGACCTTCGCGGTGCCGCCGTGCAGCGACAGGTACACGTACTTCAGGCGCAGCTTCAGGAGCTTCTCGACGAGCTCGGGGTAGGCGAGCGCGCGGCCGTTGGTCACGAGGCCGAAGTCGAGGCCGAGCGCCGCGCTCTTCGCCGCCCACCGCAGGAGCTCCGGGCGCATGGTCACCTCGCCGCCCGAGAGGACGATCATCGAGTGACCGAGCTGCGCCGCGCGATCGATCTTC
>JACPFM010000089.1 GCA_016182965.1 Deltaproteobacteria bacterium
GCGGGAGCGGACCACGGATCGCGAGCCCATCCCGCTGACCGCTGCCGCCGCCGCTCACGCTTCCGCTCCCGCGCCCGCTACCGCTGCCGCTGCCGCGTACCGCGGCCCATCGCTCGATGTATGCGGACACTTCCGGCCGGCGGTACTAGAGCACCGAACGGTTTGAAGCCTGCTGCAACCCGCGATGTTGCGCGATCTTCGCGTCGTACTCCCTCCGGTCTCCTCGACGTACTGCCAGTACACCTGCGTCGCCCTCCGGTCCGTGCGACGCGAATCTCACGCAACCTCACGTGTTTCGCGACGGATTCAAACCGTTCGGTGCTCTAGTACGGCGCGAATCAGAACGCTCCCCCGAGGTGGAAGGAGACGCTCTGCGATCGCGGGTCGATTCGTGGCGCGATCGACGAGATCTGCACGCCGTCGACGGGGCGCGGCGGCTTGCGCTCCTCGTGCGAGAGGAAGAACGCGTCCGTCGCCGAAGCCAGACCGAGACCGATCATCCCGCCAGCCGCGGCCTCGGCGTAGCCGTGCAGGACGCAGTCGCCGAGGATCTGGAAGGACTCCCTCGGGCCTTCGTGGCATCGGCCGGCGGCCTGGTAGCCGATGACCGCGCCGAAGACGGGGAGCACCGCGCGGATGCCCAGGCTGGCGAACGCCGTCCCCGGGCGATCATGCGCCAGGTGCACGGAGGGCGCCGCGAGGAAGAGACCGCCGGCGCCGGTCAAGGCCACCAGCGAGGAGTCGCCGGCGGCGCCCGCGACGAGCACCGTCGCAGAGAGCGCGTCGACCAGCAGGACCTGGTGTCCATACCAGACCGTGTCCGGTGCGGCGGGGCGTCTCGCCGGGACGACCGGTCCGTCGGCGTGCGCGACCGCCGGCGCGAGCGACAGCGACACCATCACGGCGAGCGACGAAAGAAGTGCGCGGGACATGACTGCCCGCTATCGCAAGGCCCGTACCGAGGCAGATTCGCGCCGAAATGCGCGGAAAACGGCCCTCTGTGGGCAGAGCGTTGCGCACGTCCACGAACCGTCGCTCACGGGCGGTTCTTCACAGCGTTGCCGATCGACGACACCGGGTCTCGAAGTGAGGGTGGCGTCGCTACGACGACGCCAGCTCGCGCGCGAGCGCGATCGCCGCGATCGTCCCGTCGGAGACCGCGGTGGTCATCTGGCGGTGCCGCTTGCTGATCACGTCGCCGGCCGCGTAGACGCCGGGGATGCTGGTGCGCATCTCGGCGTCGGTCTGGACGTAGCCCCACGGGTCGAGCTCGAAGGCGCCGGCGAACGGGTCGAGGTTCGGGCGCATGCCGACGAAGACGAACGCGCCGTCGCACTCGATGGTCTTCCGCTCGTGCGAGCGCAGGTCCTCGACCACCACCGCGTCGACCGCGGCGCCCCTCTCTGCGACGAACGCGCGCGGCTCGTGCTCGAAGAGGAAGCCGATCTTCTCGTTCGCGAACGCCTGCTCCTGCGCGTGCTTGTTCGCCTGCAGCTGCGCGAACTGGTGGACGATGGTGACCTTCGCCGCGAACTTCGTGATGAACAGCGACTCCTCGATCGCCGAGTTGCCGCCGCCGATCACCACCACGTGCTTGCCCTCGTAGTACTTCGCGTCGCACGTCGCGCAGTAGGAGATGCCCTTGCCCTTGTAGGTGCGCTCGCCGTCGACGCCGAGCTCGCGCGGGGACGAGCCGGTGGCGACGACGATCTTCTTGGCGCGGATGGTCTCCACGCCGTCGAGCTCGACCTCATGGCGGCGCAGATCGACCCGGGTGAGCTCGGCGGCGAAGCGCGCCTCGACGCCGGCCTCCTTCGCGTGCTCGAGGAGGTAGTGCGCGAGCATGTAGCCGGGCTGCGGCTTGGGGAACCCGGGGAAGTTCGAGACCTGATGGGTGATCGACAGGTTGCCGCCGCCGAGGCCGATGTCGACCATGATGACGCGCAGCTTCGCCTGCGCCGCGTAGATGCCGGCGGTGACCCCGGCAGGGCCCGCGCCGAGGATCAGCACGTCGCACGCGGTGGCGACCGGGCGGACTTCGGCGTGCAGCGCCGACACGCGCGCCGGAGGCAGGAGGGCGTCGATCTCGGCGACGAGCTCCGAGCGCTTGATCCCGCCGGTGAGGCGACGGCCGACCTCCCTCCCGCGCTCGAAGAACACCACCGTCGGCGACGAGCGCACGTCGAGCTTGTCGGCGAGCGCACGGCTCCCCTGCCGGAAGATCTTCACGAGCTTGACGTCGCGGCCGTAGACGTCGGCCACCGCGTCGTACTTGGGCGAGAGCGCCTCGCACGGTGGGCATTCGGTCGAGTAGAAGTCGACGGCGACCGGGCCGTCGTGCGCGAGCACCTCGGCTTCGAAGCGCGCTGCGTCGATTTCGAGTACGGAGGACATGTCTACACCTCGGATCAAGCGATCGCGGTCCAGTGCGGTTGGGGGGAGACGTCGAGCCGGAGCAGCGCGCCTTGCGCCACCGGGGTCCACGGCTCGTCGGTGAGCGGTTCGGAGGCGACGACCACGCAGTGGCGCTGGGTCAGCGGCACGTGGTCGGCGAGCTTGCAGGGGTCGCCGTCCGTCGGCGAGGCGGCGACCGCGAGTCCGATCGGCACGCGCTCCATCAGGTGGAGGGTGCGCCCGAAGCGGCTCACGTACACCGACTGACCGTTCGAGAGGAGGACGTTCAACGAGCCGAACTCGGGGCGATCGATCGCGTCGAGGATCGCCTTGCGCACGACGTGATCGGTGCGCTCGGAGACGGCCGTGTCGGTGACCCCCTTCTCGTCGAGGCAGGTGAGCAGGTAGGCAAAGAACAGCTCGCTGTCGGTGTCGCCGCGGCGTTCGCCGAGGCGCGCGCGCGACGTACGCCGTCGCACGTAGTCCTGGTCGATGATGTGACCGTTGTGGGCGAACACCCACCGGCCGCTCCGGAAGGGGTGCGTGTTCTCCGGCGCGAGCGGCCCGACGCTCTTCTTGCGTACGTGCGCGAGGAGCACGCGGCCGGCGGCGCTGTGGGCGAGCTCGGCGAAGGTCGGGTCATCGTCGGCCGTCAGGGTGCTGCGGTGCACGGACCACTCGGCCTCGGGCCCTCCGCCGTGCGTGGCGAGGCCCCAGCCGTCGCGGTGCTCCCGCGAGAGCATGGCGATGCTGTGCGGCGCCTCGCGCAGCACGAGGTCGAAGTGATACGGCACCGCGGACACGATCCCGAGCAGCCGGCACATGTTCATCACCTCCCTGAGTCACGCTGAGAGGTCACCGCCGTAGAGGGACGCGCCGAGCGACAGGAGCTGCTTCACCGGACGGCAGTCCGGCGCGTCGACCCGCCCGTCGCGGTTCTTGGCGACCGCGCCGCAGCCCCCGCCGCAGGCCAGCTGCGACGGACACCCGCGGCACGCCTCGATCCCGAGGACGTCGCGATCCTCCCACTCCTCGACGCGCGCGCGATCGAGCCGGCGCTCGGGCCAGAAGGTGCCTACCTCCTCGCCGGCCTTCCCGACGTTCGCGGTGCAGGGGTAGATCTTGCCGGTGTAGTCGAACGCCCACTCGGTCTTGCACGCCGGGCAGGCGTCGAACAGCGGCTCGGGGAGGGCCTGGTTGTCGAAGAGGAACCGCGCCACCGAGAACGCCGGGCGGTGGAACTTCAGGATCTCGGGCTGCGCCTCGATCAGCCGGTAGAGGTCCTCGTAGAGCGACAGGCGCGAGTACAGGCGCGCGCCCGCGGTCTGACAGTGGTGCAGCTCGTAGTTGCGCCCGATCTGCGTCTTGAACTTGGGATGGTCGGTCCACCCGCGATCGATCGCGAACCGCGCGAGCTCGGCGAAGGTCTCGATGTTGTCGCGATCCAGCACCGATCGCAGGTTGACCGGCAGCCCCGCGGCGAGACATGCGTCGACGCCGTCGACGATGCGCCGGAACGTCTCGCCGCCTCCTTTGAGGTAGCGACGCGCGTCGTGCACCTTCTCGGTGCCGTCGAGCGTCACCTGGATCTCGCGAATACGCCCGGTGGCGAGCACCGGGACGTACTCCGCGAGGCTGTATCCGTTGGTGACCACGGCGAGATCGATGCCGCGTCGCGCGGTCTCCTGGACCATGCGCTCGACGACGCTCCGGGTCTGGGGATTCGGCAGCAGCGGCTCGCCGCCGAAGAGGGTCACGTACTTGCGACGCGTGCGGAACGCGTCGTCGACGTACGCGAGGAAGGCGTCTACGACCGCACCGAGGTCGTTGCGCGGCGCCGGCGCGTACTCGTCCTGATAACAGTACGAGCAGCCGAAGTTGCACGCGTACGACGAGACCCAGAACAGCTGGACCTCGTCGTTCGCGCGCGCGTCGAGGAAGGCCAGGTACTTCTCGCGGAGGCGACGCTCTTCGTCTTGGGGATCGACGAGATACCCCTTCTCCGCGAGCTCCTCCTCGTTGACGGGCCCGCCAGCCTCGATCGCACGCGCGACCTCCGGATCGACGACGTCGGCCTCTCCGCTCAGCAGGTTGACGAGCAGGAAGGCGTCTTCGCCGTGGATCTTCGTGAGGATGTTGTGCTTCGAGAGCTGCATGGCCGTCGTGTCCTCAGTCGTGGCAGCCGGCGACCGCGCGCGAGACCTTCGCGCAGCACTGCGCGATGGTCGACGACGCCGGGGTGCAACAAGCCTTCTTGATCAACGATCTCATTTGACCTCCTGATTCAGTAACAACTGCATCGGTCCGGGCGTTGCCCCGTGATCGTGAAGCTCACGACACGCGCCTTGCCCTTCTCGTAGGGCGCGCTCTCCTCGAGGATCTGCACATCGAGCAGACCCGCGCGGAGCACGTGCAACAGGTACTCGCGTCTGGTCACCGCGCCGGCCCAGCACTCCGCGATGGCCTCCGGATCGTCGCGGTACTCGGCGGGGATCTCCTCGACCGCGTAGATGTCGCTCACGACGAAGCGACCACCGTGCTTGAGGACGCGCGCGATCTCGCGCCAGACCCGCGCCTTGTCCTCGGCGTGGTTGAGGACGCAGTTGGAGGTGATCCAGTCGGCCGTCTGATCGGGCAGCTCGAGCTTCTCGAGGGCGGACCGGATGAAGCTGACATTCGTCACGCCCAGTCGAGCCGCGGTCTTCCGTGCCTTCTCCAGCATCGCCTCGGTGATGTCGAGGCCGTACGCGTGCCCGTTCGGCCCGACCGACTCGGCCATCCGGAGGACGTCGGAGCCGCGCCCGCTCCCGAGGTCGACGCACACCTGGCCGGGCCGGATCTCCGCGCGTTGCACGGCGGATCCGCAGGACAAGCAGCACTCTGTCTCCGCGAGCTCGCCGTAGCGAAGCTCGATCGCGTGCGTCATGACCGCGCCCTCCTGGCTGCGACCCCATCGACCCGGCGTTGGCCGGGCGCGACTCGCTGACGGTTGGGAGCCGGTCGCCCGGTCGTTGGATTCGCCGCCGGGTCCCAGGGACCCGGGGCTCAGGCGGCGTGGGCCGGTCCGAGGCGCCCGTCCTCCATCTCGTGCAGCTCGTCGAACACGTCGAGCGTCCGGTGATCGTGCGTGACGACCAGCACGGCGGCGCCCTGCTCGCGCGCGACGCGGCGGAACAGCTCCATCACCGCGCGCCCGCGCTCCTTGTCGAGCGCCGCGGTCGGCTCGTCGGCGAGCAAGAGGCGCGGCTTGTTGGCGAGCGCGCGGGCGATGGCGACGCGCTGCTGCTCGCCGCCGCTCAGCGTGTCCGGCATCGCCGAGGCGCGGTGGCCGACGTCGAGCCACTCGAGCAGCTCGCGCGCGCGCCTCTTGGGCGTGCCGCCGATCTCGCACGCGAGCTCCACGTTCTTCTGCGCCGACAGGAAGGGCACGAGGTTCGGCCGCTGGAAGACGAAGCCGAAGAAGGAGCGGCGGAGCTCCTGCACCGACGCGTGCAAGCCGCGCTCGTCGAGCACCAGCGCGCCGTCCATGTAGATTCGACCGCTGTCGGGCAGCGTCACCAGGCCGAGCGTCTTCACCAGCGTGGATTTGCCGGCGCCGCTCGGTCCGAGCAGCGCGACGACCGAGCCGGTGTGGAGCACGAGGCTCGCGTCGGTCAGCGCGCGCACCAGCGTGTCGCCCTCGCCGTAGTGCTTCGACAGGTGCTCGGCGCGGATCGCTTCCATTCAGCCCTCGAGCGCGCGACCGGCGTCGACGCGCAGCGCGTGGACGATCGCCATCAAGCTGGCCAGCGTGCTGATCGCGAGGACGAGGAGGCCGACCGCGCCGATGGTCTGTTCGCTGAGCACCACCCGCCGCGGGAAGTGCGGGAACGCCTGCCGCCCGACGAGGACCGCGATCGCGAACCCGAGCGCGCCCATCGCCCACGCTTGCTGGAGGACCATCGACGCGAGCCGCGACGCCGGCGCGCCCATCAGCTTGAGCACCGCGATCTCGTGCGTCTTGTCGAGGGTCATCATGTAGACGACGGCGCCGATCAGCAGCGAGGAGGTGATCACGAGGATGGCCGCGAACAACGCGAGCTGCCGCCGCGGCTTGTCGACCACGCCGTCGAGCATCAGCCGCTCCTGGTCGGCGGTCGTGTAGGCGGTGACGTCCGGCCACGTCGCGACGGGCCAGGTCGCAACCGACGGCACGCCGCCGGCGTCGGTGTCGAGCAGTACGCCGGCGATCGGCGCGGCCGCGAGCGCCGGCGCGCGCCAGCGTGGATCGTCGAGCAGGGCCTCGAGCTGCGGCTGCGATCGCCCGAGATCGGTCGCGCGCAGCCGCTCCGTCCGGCGCGTGCGCTCGGTGCGGATCGCGTCGCTCGGCGCGTCTTCGGCGACGAGCTGCGCGTCGGCGACCGTCGCGAACACCACCGCGTCTCCGCCGGAGCTCAACACCTGCCGGGTGACGCCGACTACGCGGAGCTCCTCGCGCGCGAGCCGCAGCGCGTCGCCCACCGCGAGGCCGAGCGACGCGTCGACGATGATCTCCCCGTGCGCCTGCGCGATCGCGCGGCCGCGCACGATCGGCAGCAGCTCGCCGTGGTCCTCCGGCCAGTCGAGCCCGACCAGCGCCATGCGCAGCGGCCGACCGCTCTCGTGCGTGCGCTGGAGCACCTGGTAGGTGAACGCGCGCGCCCGCCGCACGCCCGGGAGCGCGGCCGCGCGCGCGACCAGCGAGCGATCGATGCGCGAGCTGTCGGCGAACGGCCCGCGCGTGTCGGCCTGCACGAGCCAGACGCTCGCGCGCATCGAGCGCAGGAGGATCGTCGCGTCGTCGACGAGCCCGATGTAGATGCCGGCCATCGCGAGGACGACGGTGAACAAGAGCGCGATGCCCACGCTGGTGCCGATGAACCGCCCGAGGCGGTGGCGCACGTCGTGGTAGGCGAGGTTCACGGGCCCGTCCCCGTCCAGGGGCGCCCCTCGACGAGCGCCGCCGCGTCGACGGCGCCGAGCAGCAGATCGCCGGCGGTGATGCCGTCGACGACCTCGACCACGCCCGTGCCTTCGAGGCCGAGCTTCAGGCGCGTCTTGGCGATGCGACCGCCGCGATCGACGAAGCAGAAGGCCTCGCCGCGATCGCGGTGCACGTACGACCACGGCACCCGAACGACGTCCCTCTTGCGCTCGAGCTCGATCCACACGTCGGCCCGCTGACCGATGGCGATGCGCTCGGGCAGGCCGTCGAGGCGGACGTCGACGAGCAGCTCGTGCGTCTGTCGATCGACCTCGCGCCCGATGCGATCGACCGAGCCGACCGTGAAGGTGGAGCCCTCGGCGCCGAGCCGGACGCGCACCGCCTGCTTCTCGTGCAGCAGCGGCAGCGCGTGCTCGTCGATCCAAGCGCGGCTCCACAGTGCGTCGGTGGCGACGACCCGGAGCACGGTGGTGCCGACCGCCACCGTGTCGCCCGGATCGCGGAAGCGCCGGATGACCACGCCGTCGAACGGCGAGAGCAGGGTGGCGCGGGCGACGATCACGCTGCGCGCCTCGGCGGTGCCGCTCGCCACGGCGATCTGGCGCGAGGCCTCGTTGGCCGCCGCCTTGACCCGCGCGAGCTCCGCCTCCGCGAGCGCGAGGCGCTGCACCGCGAGATCGAGATCGCGGCCGGCCGCGGTGCCGCTCGCCACCAGGGACTTGATGCGCGCCTCCTCCGCCTTGGCGAACGCGAGGTCGGCGCTCGCGCGCTTCTCGTCGGCCGAGAGCCGCGCGATCGCCGCGCGCGCCAGGGTGACGCCGGAGGTCGCCGTCTTCGCCTCGGCGGCGAGCTGCTCGGGCGCGAGCTGCGCGACGAGCTGGCCGAGCTTCACGCGATCGCCCTCGTCGACGAGGACGTCGGAGAGCCGGCCGACCATGTCGAACCCGAGCTGCACCTCGCGGCGGCTCTCGATCGTTCCACGACCGAACGCCTCGCGAATGACGTCGCCGCGATCGACCCGGTGCGACTGGACGGGGATCGGCGCCCGCATGCGATGACGCACGAACGCCCCGACGAGCAGCAGAGGGACGAGCAGCTTCAGCGCGCCGGTCAGGCGCCGTGCCGCGCGCGGCGACAGGCGTGCCGGCGTCGCGGCGATCGGCGACGGGGTTGCGGCCATGGGTAGACTCGAGCGGACGCGCCAGCTGTGGGGGGAGGACTCCGCACGAACTCGTGCGTCGCGGCGCGCCCGCTCGGAGGCTGGGAGCCGGCTCGCTCGAGCGAGGGTTCGGACCCCGGAACGAAAGTTCGGGCCGCATCTCAGCCGTAGTCGCCGGTCGTCTCCTCGCGCAGTCGGATCGGGCCGAACTTCTCGGGGAACATCGCCGTCGGGTTCTTCTCGGCGTAGAAGGCGCGGATGCGATCCATGTCGGCGCGGACGTCGCCGGTCATGCGCATCGCCGGTCCGAGCCCCGCGCGTTTGCGCGCGAAGTCGAGGTAGCCGGGCACCACCGGCACGTCGGCGCCGAGCGCGATGCGATAGAAGCCCGACCTCCAGTACTCGGCGCGCGAGCGCGTGCCCTCCGGGGGGATCGCCAGCACGAGCTCGTCGCGCACGCGGAACTGCTCGACCATCTGGTCGACCAGGTTCATCTTGCGGCTGCGATCGACGCCGACGGCGCCGAGGCCGCGGAGCACCGGGCCGAGCGCGCCCTTCACCCACGCGTCTTTCACCATCCACTGCACGTGCACGCCGATGCTGCGCGTGAGCAGGACGAGCAGGAGCCCGTCCCAGTTGCTGGTGTGAGGCAGCGCGAGCATCACGTACTTCTTCTCGGTGCGTACGGGGCCCTCGTACCGCCAGCCGGCGAGCCGCAGAGACGACGAAGCGACGGGGATCACGTCGACAACGAGAGCACGAATCGCGGGCGAGCACGACGGCGTGTGGCGAACGGCTCTCCCCCGATCACGCGCTCGGTCGCAGGCCGGCGGGCGCTCGCGCTCGCGCCCTACGGGTACAGCCCGTACTTCTTGCGAACCAGCTTCAGACACTGGCGGTGCGTCACGAACGGCTCGACGTCGCAGAAGCTCGTGTGGAGGTCCGCACCCGTTCCTCCGACGGTCGTGCGTTCGAAGCCATCGCCCGGTTTCGCGCGGCAGGCGATCGCTGCCGGCGATTCGGGCGCGAGCGCGCCGAGCAGCAGCGCGCTGGTGGCCCACTTGCGGAGCAGCTCGCAGTCCGAGGCCTCGATGAGGGCGCTCTTCGGGGACACGAGCATTCCCTCGGTCCTCGCGGTGCAACCGACGTTGAACGTGAACCCGACGGTGCCCTTGCCGTCGCCGCTTCCCGGCTTCGGGTCCCACACATAGATGAGGTCCTTCAGCCGCGACGTGTCGCTGTCGCCAAACTCGCCCAGGCACGCGGCGAGTGATTCCGGAGGCGCGGTGTCGATCGAGATCGGCGCGTCACGCTCGGGAGCCGAGTCCGGGAGCGCGTCCGCGATGGGACTCGTGTCGACATGCGCGTCCGCTGAGACGGTGGCGTCCGGGCCGGTCGCCGCTGCGCCATCGGCGCCTTCGAGCCGCCCGCCGCAGCCGAGCGCCAACGACATCAGGCAAACAGCGGTGACCTTGCCCATGGCGGATCATCGTAGATCGACGGCGCGGACAAACGAGCCAGTGGGCGGCTGCACCAGCGAGTTCAGCCCTTCGAGCCGATCCTGCGAGGGCTGGTCTCCGCCGGCGACCCGTCAGTCGACCCGGTGCTCGATCTCGGGCGCGACGGCGAAGAACGCGTTCTTCTCCGGATCGTTGTAGCGCTCGTAGTCGACCTTCCAGGGCGTGATGACGCTCTGGCCGTCATTGTGGCGGATGGTCATCGCCATCGGCGTCACCGAGCGGTAGCCGCTCTCCTTCGGCAGGTCGTCGTTGCTCGCGCCGCCGGCGGAGAACAGCGTGATGAGCAGCTGCTCGGGATCGTCGTAGGTGCGGCGGAAGCCCTCTTCGACCTTCTCGTGCCCGCGCACCAGCGTGTGACAGCCGATGCGGCGGAGGAACGCCTGGCACTGCAGGCGCCCGAACGGGAAGCGCGCCGACTGCTCCTGCAGCACGGCGGGGATGACGTCGGCGCTGCTCGGATCGGACCACATCATCTGGAAGCGGATGTCCGGATCGTTGAGCGCGGAGAGGTCCTTCCAGCGCTCCTTGATCAGCGAGTCGCGCGGGATGCCGGCGTGCACGAACAGCGTCTTGTCGAACAAGAGCGAGGTCGGCATCTTCTCGAACATGCGCGAGTAGTGCTGGAACACCTCGATCGACATGTGCGGCTTGAGCGTGTTGATCGCCTCGGCCGGCTTCACGCCGCCGTAGATGTTCCCCTTGAACTCCACGTAGTACTCGTGGTTGCCGCGCAGCACGTAGACGTGATCGGGCACGGTGGCGAACAGCTGCAGCACCGTGCGCAGCACGCCGTGGTAGCTGAACATGCCGCGGTCGATGTAGTCGCCGAGCAGCACGAGCTTCGGGTTCGGGTTGTTCGCCGGGTCCTCGTGGTAGGCGTTCACCTTGGCGAGGAAATCGGCCTGCATCAGCGCCGCCTTGAGCACGGAGTAGCAGCCGTGCAGGTCGCCGAGCACGGTCAGCTCGTAGTCGACGCCCGGCTTCTCGGGCAGCACGTAGACGTGATCGTCGAGGAAGCCGTCCTGCCCGTGGAAGTCGGCGACCGTCTTGTGGCCGGCGAGGCGCCCCTTGCCCTTGGCGCGCTGCTCGTCCCAGATGCCCATCACGCGATCGAGCAGGGCGCGGTCGGCCTTCACCTGCGTGGCCAGCTTGTAGGGCTGGCCGGAGTAGTGCGTCTCGACGCGGCCGAAGAAGGGGTGGTTCTCGTTCGACGGCACCGGGCCGGCCTCGGGATCGGCCACGCGCGGGCGGGCCGGCGCCTCGTCCTCGAGCAGCTCGATGCCAGGGTCATCGACGAGGAGCGTGGCGAGCTCGCTGCGGAACTTCTGCTCCGCCGGGTGCACCTGCCCGTCGGCCTGGATCAGCTCGTCGACGGTGTCGAGCAGCTGGTCCTGATCCTCCTTGCCGAAGCTCTTGAAGATCTCGAAGCAGCGGAGCTTCAGCTTCGCGTGCACGAAGTCGGTCTGGTTCTCGCCCTCGGCGACCGACTCGGTGAACAGCTCGCGCACCTGGCGATCGATGTTCTCGAACACCTCGTGGAAGTGCGTCGTGTACTTCTGGGTGAGCTCGGTGCGCAGCTCAGGCTCGTCTTCGCCGATCGCGCCGTGCACGCGCCCCTCGACGAGCTTGGCGATGTACTCGCGCACGAACGTCTTCTCCGACGCGTCGAAGTCGCCGTCGATGTACCCGAAGGTCGTGAGATAGAAGATCACGGCCTTCATCTGCTTGTCGGCTTCTTGCGGGTTCTGGCTGAAGCGCAGCATGCGTGCTCACCTCGGGGTTCGAGCCGGCATGGTACCCGCGCGTACGGCCCAACGGCTATGCGCTCCACCCCCGGCCGCGCTCGACCGCACGGGGCTGGCCCGATCGCCGCGCGAAAGCTGCCGTGGTACCCGGCGACCCGTGCAGCAGTACCACGATCTCCTCCGTCGGATCCTCCGCGAAGGACGCCCCCGCGAGGACCGCACCGGCACCGGCACGATCGGCGTCTTCGGCCACCAGATGCGCTTCGACCTGCGGGCCGGCTTCCCCCTGGTGACGACCAAGAAGCTGCACCTCAAGTCGATCATCCACGAGCTCCTGTGGTTCCTCCGCGGCGACACCGACAACCGGTCGCTCAACGAGGTCGGCGTGCGCATCTGGGACGAGTGGGCGACCGCCGAGCAGACCGCGCGCTTCGGTCGCAGGGAGGGCGATCTCGGCCCGGTCTATGGTCACCAGTGGCGCAACTTCGGCGCGACGAAGAACCCCGACGGCACGTACGCGAACGACGGCGTCGATCAGATCGCGAAGCTGGTGGCTGGCATCAAGACCAACCCCTACTCGCGCCGGCACCTGGTCACCGGCTGGAACCCGAAGGAGGCCGACGAGGTCGCGCTGCCGCCCTGCCACACGCTGTTCCAGCTCCACGTGCAGGACGGCGCGCTGTCGTGCCAGCTCTATCAGCGCAGCGCCGACGTGTTCCTCGGCGTGCCGTTCAACATCGCGAGCTACGCGCTGCTGACCATGATGATCGCGCAGGTGTGCGATCTCGCGCCCGGCGACTTCGTCCACACCTTCGGCGACGCGCACCTCTACAAGAACCACCTCGAGCAGGCGCGGCTGCAGCTCGAGCGCGCGCCGCGCCCGCTGCCGACGATGACGATCGACCCGACCGTGAAGGACCTCTTCGCCTTCCGCTACGAGCACATCACGCTCGAGGGGTACGATCCCTGGCCGCACATCAAGGCCGAAGTCTCGGTGTAGGCCTTGCGCGTCGAGAGCGCCGCAGTGTCGTGCACGCCGCAGGTGACGGAGCGTACGCTGCGCGTGGCCGCGTGGGTGCTGGTCGCGGCGGCGATTACCTGTCTCGCCGCCGGCATCGCCCTCGGCACCAGCGACCTCGTGGCCCCGGCGGTGCTGCTCGCGCTCGTGCTCTTCACGGGTGCGATCGCCGCGTCCGCCATCGTGCGCGGCGGCCAGCAGGTCGGGGTGTTGCGCAGCGGCGCGCCCGACGCGCTCGAGGTCGGCGACGCCGTGGTCATCGCGAGCTCCGCGCGGTCGCTGCGCTCGAACGACGTGCTCGACGGCTGGTGCGAAGAGCGCGGTGCGACACACCAGGTCGTCGCGCAGCTGGTCAGCGGCGAGATCTTCGCCGCCCAGGTCGAGGACGCGAAGACCGCGGAGGCGATCCTCGACGCCCTCGGGATCGCGCTGCACCAGCGCGCGCTGACCCTGCGCATCGGCACGTCGAAGAGCGCGTGGTCGCGCGTCGCCGCCGCGCTGTTCTGCGCCGCCGGCGGTGTGATGACGGTGCCCGCGATGCTCCTGTTCATCGGACCGCTGGCCGAGGTCATCTCGGGGGACCACCGCGGCGAGTGGCCGCTTCTCGCCTTCACCACCGGCTTCCTCGCCGTGTCCCTGACCATGTTTCTCGTGCCGGGCCGGATGCTCGGCGTGCGGACGGTGCGCATCGGTCGCGACGGCGTATCGGTGAAGCGCGCGCTGTCGCCGGCTTGGTTCGTGTCGTACCGCGGCATGACCGTGGCACGTAAGCGCAGGCTCGTGACGCTGACCTCGGGCAAGACGTCGCATCACCTGCCGACCACGGCGGTCCCCGAGGCGACGGCGCTCGCCGCGCGCATCGAGGAGGCCCGGGCCGCGTTCCACGAGCGCGCCGCCGTCCGCGCCGAGCTGCTCTCGCGGCAGGGCCGCCCGCTCGACGCGTGGCGCGCCTCGCTCGCGCGGCTGGCGCAGGGAGAGGACTACCGGACCGGGCTCGGACCGGAGGAGCTGCTCGCGATCGTGGAGGACGCCGCGTCGTTCCCCGACGAGCGCGTCGCCGCCGCCACCGCGCTCGCCGCGCTGCCGCACGACGACCGAAGGTCGAAGCGCGTGCGGGTCGCCGTCGAGGCGACCGTCGATCCGAAGCTGCGCGTCGCGCTCGAGCGCGCGCTCGACGGCGTCATCGACGAGGCCGCGCTCGAGGCCGCCGAGGCGCGCCATGCGCGGTGACGGAGGCTGATGCGCCTCTACGACGTACGCATCACCCACCTGTCGCGGCGCCCCGCGCGCGTCGCGCGTTGGCTCGTGATCCTCGCGCCTGCGTGGATGATCTTCGGCACGGCGCTGCTCGCGTGGCTCGAGCTCGACGTCGCCACCGGCGTCAGCCTCCTCGCCTCGTTCGTGACGTTCCTCGTCGCCGGCGTCGTCGCGCTCGCGTTCCAAGGCGGCACAGCGCTCGGTGTGCGGCGCGGCGGCGAGCCGGGCGCGATCTCGGTGACGACCGGCTGCGTCCATGCGCGGGTCGATGATCGCGAGCTCGAGGAGCGCGTGGTCTCCGGGTTGCGCGAGGAGCTGCCAGTACCGGACGAGTTGCCGTCCACGATCGACCCACCAGCCACGACGCATCAGGTGCTCCTCGAGCTGCACTCGGGAGACACGCTGGCTGTGACGGTCCGAGACGCCGAGCAGGCCGACGCGCTGCTCGATGCCGCCGGCGTGGGGCTGCGTCAGCGCGCGATCGGCCTGCGCGTCGGTCGGGTCGACATGACGTTGGCGCGTGTGGTGATCGCATCGATCTTCGTCGGGTCTCTCCTGCTCGCGGTCCCCGCGGTGCTGCTCCTCGTCTTGGTCTTCGACAGCAGAACCGGCGGCCGTGACGTCGCCGCCGCGGTGGTCGCCGCGTGCGTTCTCGGCGTCGTCCTCTCCAGGGGCGCGCTCGCCGTGCAGACTGTCCGCCTCGGCAGCGACGGCGTTCTCGTGCAGTCGAGCCGTGTCTTCCGCACGTTCGTACCGTTCGCCGGGATGAAGCTGCGCCGGGTCGACTGGCGCGTCGGCCTCCGTAGCGGCACCCGGACCGCGAGCATCGTCGCGCGGAGCGCCGAGCAGGCCGAACGCATCCTGCAGCGCATCGAGCTCGCGAAGCAGGACTTCGAGCGTCGCGAGCACTTCGGCGCCTCGGTCCTCGCGCGCAACGGCCGCTCGCTCGCCGAGTGGCGCCGCGAGCTCCACGCGCTGGTCCTCGATCAGGGCTACCGCGCGCCCATCTCGCGCGCCGAGCTCGCGGCGATCGCGGAGGACCCGGGCTCGGCGCGCGATCAGCGCATCGCCGCGGTGCTCGCCCTCTCCGCGAGCGCGCAGGACGACGCCGAGCGCGCGCGTCTTCGGGTCGCCGTCGACACGACCGTCGATCCGAAGCTGCGGCTCGCGCTGGAGCGTGCGTACGAGGACGAGCTGGTCGAGGCGCTGGTCGACGCCGCCTCCGAGGCCTAGTACTGCGCGCCTGAAAGTTCGTACCGGGATCACCCGAGCGGAACGACTACCCACGGGAGAGTCGTGACCAGCAACTCAAGTAGCGGCTCGAGTCGGTCGCGGAAGCCCGTCTTCTCCCACCGCCCGGTGTGGGTCGCGCACTCGAGCGTCCATAGGTGGACGGCGACGCGGCGCAGCCGTGCATGGGGGATCGGGTCGTCGTCAGGGCCGGATTCGAGGATGAGGAGCTCTGCGCGCCGGCGTACGCGCAGGTGTCCGAGTCCGCGGCGCGCGGCGAGGAAGTCGCGGGCGTCGGCGGCGTGCATCTCCTCGGCTCGGCGCGCGGGCATGACCGCGCCGAGCATAACGTCAGGCGGCGCGGCGCTTGAAGCGTCCCCGGAAGGTCCAGCGGAAGGGGTGCGCCTCGTGCTCGTTCCAGTGGTCGATGAACGCCATCACCGTCCGGGCGAGCTGGTCGGCGTTCTTGAACGAGGCGTGCTTGAGGACGCGTCGCGCGAGAATGCCGAACCAGATCTCGACTTGGTTGACCCACGACGCGTGAAGCGGCGTGTAGACGAAGCGGAAGCGGCGTCCGTGCCGGCGGTTGAACTCGTCCCAGCGCGACCCGTGGTGGGTGTTGAGGTTGTCCCACACGATCGTGACCTTGCCCGTCGGGTGGCGCTTCGCGACGCGCTCCATGAACGCAAGCAGGTCATCGGCGCCGCGCTGCTGGGTACATTCGCCGATCACCTCGCCGGTGTGCGGGTTGAAGGCCGCGAAGAGCGTGCGGGTGCCGTGCCGGATGTACTCGAACTCCCGCCGGCCCGCCCTGCAGCGAGTGGGCTGCTTGAACGGGTGTTTGTGCTCCAGTGCCTGCATCCCGGTCTTCTCGTCGATGCACAGCACCGTGTCGCCGGGCGCGGGGCGCGTCAGGTACACGTCGCAGATCGCGCGGACCTTCTGCCGGAAGAGCGGGTCGGGGCTGTGGAGCCAGAGGCGAATGTGGTGCGGTCGAATCTCTTCAACCGCGAGGATGCGACGGATCTCCGTGTGGCTGAGCGACCACCCCGTCGCGCGCTCCAGCGCCTCGCGCAGGGCGCCGATCGTCCAGACCTCGCGAATGGGCGCCCCGATCTCGGCGCGTCCTCCAGCGTCGTGACCTTCGGGCGCGCGCGGAAGCGCTCGCGCCACTTGCGAACCGTCTTCTCCTGCACGTGCAACGTGCGCGCGATCGCGGCGTTGCTCAGCCGGCGCGACGCCAGCAGCACGATCGAAGCACGCTCGACGAGCGCCGCCCCCGCACGGCGCGCACGAACAACCGCCTCCA
>JACPFM010000102.1 GCA_016182965.1 Deltaproteobacteria bacterium
GGAGTAGGACGAGAACACCACCGAGAGCGTCGCTCGCGCTGCTCGCTCCGATCGTGATGACCGAACGCGGTGATCACGATGGCGCGGAACACGCGATCGCGATCACGCGGAACCGGTGGTCACGATGCCCGAAATGCGCACTCATGGTACCGGCCCACCTGCGTTAGCAATCGCGCCACCCACGCAGCGTGTCGCCGAGGGGAATCCGCGCGAAGCTCCCCGAGCGCGCGCATGGCCGCTTCACCGGCGAGGTCACGCTGGTCTCGCGCCAACGCCAGTCGACCCTGGAGCACCATCCGAGCGACCGGCCCGAGCCGGTCTTCGCTCGCAGCCACGAACGCTGCGGCGTCGTCAAACCGGCGTGCCTCGAGCATGCCGTCGAGCGCCATGAAGTGAGCGACTCCCTGCGCATCGCTCTTCTCCGCCTGCGCCTCCATCAACGCAGTAGCCTCTTTGCGGTCGCCCGGCGCGTCGCGGTTCCAGAGCGCTGCGGCGAGCATGAAGGGTGTGTCGTCCCTGACGCCACGTTGCAGAAGCTCGCGAAGGATCGGGACCGCCGACGCAAGCGAGCCCTCCTCCAGCAGTAGACGCGCGCGAGCGAGCGCGACACCGGGATCGCTCGGCATGACGACGTTCGCTTCGTCGATATCTGCACGCACCCTCTGGAGGTCGCCCAGAAGAGCGTGCGCGGCGGCGCGGTGCAGGAGGGCTTCCGTTCGGAGCGCGTGCCTGCCTTGCGCGATGCAAAGAGCCGCGGCGCGCGTAAGCGCGTCAACGGCACGTTGAACCTGCTCTGCGTCGACCTGGCCCCCGGCCCAAGACGCCGGGTTCAACTTCCCAGCCTCGGTCTCAAGGTAATGCACCCCCAGGTAAAACCAGGGCCGTACATCATCTGGGGCGGCGACAATGGCTCGCTCGAGAGCGTCGGGGAACCTCTCTCGGAGGTCGAGGCGGCACGCGATCGCCACCGTGACCTCGGTGGACTCGCGTAGGTGAGCGGGGACCGCGTCAACGATGCCGACCGCCTCGTCCAAGGTCCGCGCCGAGTCGATGCTGATCGACCACGCTCTCGCCGACGACGGGAAACCTGCGCGGAGACGGGCAGCCACTTCGGCGGCTGCCTCCGCGTCGTGGAGAAGACGCCTCGCGGCAGCAGCGTTGGCGAGTGCGAGCTCGTCATCGGGCGTGTGGTCCAGCGCTTCGAGCAGGCGCGCCGCAGCGTCTCGTTCCTGCCCGAGCCGCAGATGGACGTCGGCAGAGAGCGTGAACCACCGCGCTTTCTGGGCGCCGGCGAGATCGGCCCATGAGCGGGACCGCACGCGCCGGAGAACCAGCTGGGCTTCCGCGAGTTCAGCCTTGTCAAGGAGCGCTTTCACCTCGTCGAGATCGGCGTGGACGCTTCCTTGCGTCAGCGGTGTTAGCGACTCTCCGATGACGGTGCGGATTGCCGCGACCGTCGTTTCGGTCGGGCGGATCTCGAGGTGACGCTGAGCGGCGGGGCTCCCGTCGATCATCGTCTCGATGTCCTCCCAGAACCGAACCACGACGCGGAACAACCCCTTCGCGCCGTGCTCCTTGTTGATCTGGCGAACCTTCTGCTGGGTTGCCGTGCTCTTCTTCGCGGTCGTGAGCACCCAGTACTCGGCGAGAGGCTCACCGGGCAGCGTCTTCGCCTTCTCGACCTCCGCGACGAGCTCCGAAGGCGGGAGCGTCATCTCGGGCCCATGGTGCTTGCACTGCACCGCACGCAGTTCGGGCGTGTCGCCGAGATCGAGGAGGTCAACTCCGTGTTGCCGTTCCCCGCGCCGGCCGAACCGCTCGAGCGATTGGAGGTTCCATACCTCCCGCATCAGGACGAGGCAGAAGTCCTCGAACGCGTGCTCGTTGGACGGCCGGCGATACTGGAAGGTGCTCATCTCGATGCTGACCTATCGGGCAGCGACGTGTCGTGCGGGCAATGCCGGCGGCGCGGGCATGAAGAGGGCCTCGCCGACGGCGCGTCCGCCCTTAGCCCCGGCCCACCCGCCGAGGAGAGCGGCGAGCGCACTCACCCACCACGGTCCGCCGCGGGTGAGCGCGAGCCCCGCAGCCACGCCTACCGCAGCCCCGCCCGCCGTCGCAACGTGGACACCGAAGCGACGGAGAAGATCCTCGAACGACATTCTCCCGCGCAGCACGTCGACGAGATCGACGGCCGTCTCAACGACGACTTCCGCGATCGCCGAGACCATGAGCCGCGACTGTGCGATGCGGTGAAGCAGCCTACTGGAGAACGCAGCCCGAGCCCTCGATGCGAAGCGCTGCATGAGCAGCCACGCCTCGAGTCCGGTGCGGGCGGCGGACCGTGCAGCGCCGCCGAACGCTGCGTCGATCGCGGCGCGCACATCGACGGCGACCCCGCCGAAGATTGCGCCTGCAAGTTCACCGGCGAGTCCGAGACCGAACGCGACGACACCGTCGCGGAAGGCGGCATGCCCGGCGTGAACGAGGGCGTCCAACTGGGTGATCGCCTCGATCGGTGAGCATGCGCTCGAGCACCTCGGTCGCCGTGGCCTTCGTTCCGGCGGCGGTGAGCTGCGGGGCAGAGATCCCCGCGTGGTCCAGACGATCGGCGACGCCGGCCGCGTGCGCGACGTCCTCGAACGCTTCCGCGTTCACGATCAGGTTCTCGTACCTGCCGGTGCGAACGGCGCGGCGGACGTACGCCGGCGATCCGACCTTCAGTTGCGTGCCCCACGGTGGCCGACTGCGACGGAGAACCTCCACGTCGACGAGCGGGTCGTTCGCGATAGGATTTGGGCGTGCGCGCCGGGTCCGCCCAAGCGCGGCCGAGGCGGCCGTGAAATGCGCGGACTGCGCCAACTCGGCGATGTGCCCCTTGCCCTGCGCCGCCGCGACGGCGCTTGCGGTCAGCGGATCGGCGCCGCGCGACATGACGTTGACGGCGCGCTGATAGGGTCCGCCGCGCGTGAGGATGTCAGGCGCATGCGCGGCGGTGGCGAAGGCAGCGAGCGCGGTGGGCGATGCGAGCGGGTAGCTCGCGGACACGGGAGGTCGCAGCGGCAGCATCTCAGCCCCTCCGCCGCGGCGAATCGTGACCGTGACTGTCGCGCTCGCGGACTTGTCCGCCGCGCCCGTGCACGATGAGCTCGCTCTCCTGGTTGCGAGCGATGTCGCGCGCCTTCTCGATCGCGCGCTCCTGCGTCGGCAGGATCTTCGTCGCCCTCGCGTTGCCTTCGCCGACGACGGCCCAGTTCCCGTCGCGCGGGACCACATGCTGGTTCTTGCCCTTGGACATGGTTGCCTCCGGCCGGCGAACGGCCGGCAAGCGCGCCAGACGGAATTCGTCGGGCGCAGCAGGAAGGTTGTCATCTTGACGAAGCCTGTCAAGGAGGCCACTATCCAAGATGTGGAGGCACGACGATGGACCTGACGATCCTGAGCGGGAACCTGCGACGGATCCGGAGCGCGAAGAACCTGAGCCAGGCACAGGTGGCGGACGCGGCCGGGCTCTCGCGCGTCGGCTACCGAAACGTCGAGAGCGGGGCGTCGGCCCCGCGAGTGGACACGCTCATGCGGGTCGCCGAGGCGCTCGGCGTCCGCCTCGACCAGCTGCTCGCTCCGGTGCGCACGCTGACTGCGGTGCGCTTTCGGGCGGAGAAGAAGATGACCACTCGCGGCGAGCTTCTCGCCGACGTCGCCGGGTGGCTCGACGACTACAACCAGCTGGAGGCGCTCCTCGAGACCGAGGCGAAGTTCGCGTTCGCGCCCGTGCGGAAGAAGCTTCTGGGCGTGGCGCGCGCGGAACGCCCCCGCAAGGCTGCCGAACTGGCGCGTCAGGCCGTCAAGTTGGGTGATCGCGACGTGATCAGAGACATCTGCGGCTTGCTCGAGGACCACGGCGTCAAAGTCTTCACGCCGAAGCTCGCGTCTGAGGGCTTCTTCGGATTGTCGGTCGCCGCACAGGATGGCGGTCCGGCCGTCGTGGTGAACGTCTGGGAACGCCTCTCGGTCGAGCGATGGATCTTCACCGCCGCGCACGAGCTCGGACACCTTCTCCTTCACCTGGACGCGTACGACGTCGCGAAGACCGACGAGGACGCGAGCCAGGAGAAGGAGGCGGACACCTTTGCCAGCTACTTCCTCATGCCTCAGGAGCTCTTTGAGAAGGAGTTCAACGAAGCGCGCGGTCTGCCCCTCGTGAAGCTCGTCTTCAAGCTGAAGAGGATCTTCCGAATGAGCTGGAAGTCGGTGCTGTACAGGATCGCGTCGCGTTCGCCGGACGGAGGCAAGCTCTGGCCGCGGTTCCAGTGGGAGTACAGGCAGATGACTGGCAGAACGCTCGGGAAGGCCGACGAGCCCGACGGGCTTGCCGCTGACGATTTCCGCGGAGAGCCGTCGGCGAAGATCGCTGACGAGCCGGAGCACTTGGTCGAGGGCGACTTTCAGGAAGATCGTCTCTCGCGGCTCGTTCGAAGGGCCGTCGAGGCGGAGGAGATCTCGCTCTCCCGCGCTGCGGAGATCCTTCGCGTCGATCTCGCAACGATGCGCGACATCTCCAATTCGTGGGTCGCCTGAGGTGCCATGCCGCGCGTCCGAATTCTCGTTGTCGATGCCTGTGTGCTGATCGACTTCGCGAAGGCGGACGCGGCGATCATCCCGCTGGTGTCGCGGCATGTCGGTGAGGTCCACGTCGCGACGCCCGTTTGCGAGGAGGTGAAGGACCTCGACCCTGCGATGGCAGCGTCGCTCGGCATCAAGCTGTACGAGCCCACGCTCGAGATGGCCGCAGCCGCTGCCGCACACAAGGGCCGCCTGTCGTTTCAGGATCGTCTCTGCTTCGCGATCGCGAAGCAGGAGCGATGGACCTGCGTCTCGAACGACAGGCAGCTGCGCACCGAATGCGAGACCGCGAAGGTCCCCGTTCTTTGGGGCCTCGAAGTGCTCGCCCTCCTCGTCGACGCGGCAGCGCTTCCGGCCCCGCAGGCGCGTGACCTCGCGACCACAATCGTGGCGAACAACAAGCGCATCGGCCCCGCGGTCCTCGCTCGCTTCCTTGCCCGAATTGGCCTGAAGTAGGCCGCCTGGTGGCCCGTGTTCAGTGCCTCGTGCGCGTACCGGCCCATCGTGATCACCAAGAGAACGCCGCAACGTGATCACCAAAAACGCCGCATCGTGATCACCAAAACGGGCATCGTGATCACCCCCGCCGAGGCGGGGCGGGTTACGACGCGGCGCAGCAATCTTGAGGGATCTCCGACGGTCTCCGCCACGATGGCGGGCATGGAGGGGCGGCTCGTGGCGTTCTGGATGGCGCTGCGCGACGACATCGACAGCTTGAAGATTGAGGACCCGGCGAACCCGACGGGCAACGACCTTGCCAGCATTTTCGGCGACGACGCGCGCGAGACGTTGTCGGCGGCAGCGACCGTTGCCCTCGACCTCGTCGACGCGGGCGACTGGGAGGCCCTCTTCGGCAAGCTCGGCACCGTCGAAGTACCCGAGAACCGCGCCATCGTTTCGCCGCGAGCGCTCCTGGCTCTCGGGGACACGTCGCATGCACGGCAGCACTCGTGGCCGGTACATCGCGGCCCGCAGTGCCAGGTCAGCGTGAAGGGCCGCGCCTCCTCACGACGCGGAGAGAGCTTCGACCTGAGCAGCGACGGATGGCCGGTCACCGACGACACGAGCTCTCGCTTCGACGCGACGACAAACGTTCCGGCGCCATTCCAGGTGCGGTGGCAGGTCGTGAACACTGGCGCGCACGCTCAAGAGGTCGGGCAACTGCGCGGCGAGTTCATCGAGGCGAAGACGAACGCGGGCGATCCTTCGTCGGGGCTCGTTCACCGCGAGTCCGCTTCGTACACGGGCAAGCACTGGGTCGAGGCGTTCATTATCAAGGACGGCGCGCTCTGGGCTCGGAGCGGTCGTTTCTTCGTGAACATCGTGAGTCGAAGACGGCGACGGACGCTGTCGTCGTGGCGGCAGGCACGCGCGTAGCGACCACGATACGTGCGGCATCGGCGGCGAGAAGCCCCCGCAGGCGACCTTGCCGGGCTGCCGAGGGGTCTCGATCAACGAGGGGGACACACTGTTCACGAACGGGTACGCATCGCACCCGCCGGTTAGCAGCCGCTGTAAACCAACTCGGCCGCTTGTGAGTTCCGAAAAACCTGACCGCTCCCCCAGCATGCTGAGAGAGCCCCCTCCGTCGCCCTCGAGCGCGCCGACCTCGCGGCGCACAAAGAACGAACGCCGGGAGGCTTTCCCGGGGTTCTCGGCGTCCTCTTCCGTTCACCACCCGGTCGAGGGCGTTCGTTTTCAGAGCTACGTGGCTCCGGAGGCTGGGCTCGAACCAGCAACCCATCGGTTAACAGCCGATTGCTCTGCCATTGAGCTACTCCGGAATGGCAAACCCCCCCGCGACTGCCAGGGGACGGCGGAGCATAGTCAGCGCAGCGCGTCGATCAAGAGTTTTGGTCGACGGCGCTGCCATTTGACGGGTCCGGCCGGGTCGGGATAGCCGTGGCCGGGTGTCGACGCCGACCGAGAGCGGGACCCGTCGCGGCGCGCTCTTCATCGGGGCCGCCAAGGCGTGGTTCCTCGTGGCCGGGCTCGCCCAGAACGTGCTCCTGCCGGTCGCCATCGGGCAGGGGGGCTTCGGCGCCTACAAGCGGGCGCTCGCCTTCGTGAACGTCGTCAACAACGTCATCGTCGTCGCCTCCATCCAGGCGGTCTCCCGCGCGGTCGCCGCCGCGCCTGCGACGCGCCGTCGCGAGACCATGCGGCGGGCGACCCTGTTCCAGGCGGCGATCGGCCTCGGCCTCGGCCTCGCGTTCTTCGCGGCCATCCCGCTGATCGTCGCCCACCAGCGCGCCCCGCACCTCGCGGCCCCGCTGCGGGTGCTCGCCGGCGTCCTTTTCGCCTACGGCCTGTACGCGCCGCTGGTCGGCGCGCTCAACGGCATCCGGGCGTTCGGCGCGCAGGCGACCCTCGACGCCACCTACTCGACGCTGCGCACGGTCCTCTCGATCGCGGTCGGCTGGTGGTTCGTCCATCGGCTCGCCTCCGACGGCGCGCTCGGCACCACCCTCGGGTTCCTCGCCTCGGCCGTCGCGATCACGCCGCTCGCGTGGCTGCTCGCCCGCCGCGTGCGCGACGACGTCGGCGCCGAGGGCACCGCCTTCGAGGTCCGCGCGCACGTGATGTTCCTCGCCGGCCTGCTCGCCATGCAGGCGTTCCAGTCGCTGCTCCTCCAGGTCGATCTGATCGTCCTCGGCCGCGCGGCCACGTTGCGCGCGATCGCCGACGGCATGCCCGAGGCCCTCGCGCGGCAGGCGGCCGATCGGCTGGCGGGCCTCTACGCGCAAGCGCAGGCCTTCGGCCTCGTGCCGTACCAGCTGCTCGTCGCCGCGGGCTTCGTGCTCTTCCCCACGGTCGCTGCCGCGCGCGCGCGGGGCGACGATCGCGCGGTCCGCGAGGGCGTGTCGCGCGGCGGGGCGGCCACGCTGGTCGTCGCCGGCGCGATGGTCGCGGCGATCGGCGGCGCCCCGATGGCCGTGCTCCGCTTCGCCTTCGGCCGTGGCACGCCCGACGGTCTGCCCCTCGAGCTCGCGGCGCCGATCCTGCGGACGCTCGCGATCGCCCACGGCGCGACGGCGGTGGCGACGCTCGGCGCGACGTTGGTCGCCGCGTCCGGTCGCGGGCGTCTGGCAGCCGGGCTCGCGGGGACCGTCGCCACGAGCGCGATCGTCGGGGCCGCCGTCGGCGCGGCGCGGAGCACCTCTCTCCTCGGTCTCGGCGTGGCCATCGCGATCGGTCTCGCGGTCGGCATCGCGGTCGGGTGCGTGGTGGTCGCGGTCGTCGTCCGGCGCGTCGTCGGCCCCTACGTGATGCCGCTGTCGGTCGCCCGGGTGATCGCCGGGGTCGCGGGCGCGCTCTCGATCGGCGGGATGGTCCCGATCTCGAGCGTGCGCGTCCTCGCGCCGTTCTCCGCCCTGGTGCCGCTCGTCGCGTACCTGGTCATCGTCTTGATCCTGGGCGAGCCGCTGGCCGGTCTGCTGCGACGCACGCGCGCGTGAACGCGCGGTCTGGGACCTGCGGCCCGCGGTTCACGCCCCACCGTCGCAGTCCGTGCGCCGACATGGTTCGTGGCATGGGTCCGTGGCATGATCGCTGCTGGCGACGTCGCCCGCCACGACGACCGAACGCCCCGGAGGACGTGATGAAGACCCTCGCGCGTGTCGCTGCGATCTCGCTGCCCGTGCTCCTGCTCGCCGCGTGCGGTGGGCGCGTCGACCTCTCCGAGTTCGACGATCCCGACGCCTCCCTCGACGGCGCCGTCGGCGGCGGCGGCGGCGGCGGCATCATCGACGGCGGTGGCGGTGGCGGTGGTGGCGGCGGTGGCGGAGGCGGAGGAGGAGGCGGCACCACCGATGCCGGCGGCGGAGGCGGCGGGACCGATGCCGGAGGCGGCGGCTGGACCGATGCCGGAGGCGGCGGCACGACCGACAGCGGCATCATCACCATCGACGGCGGCGGCCCGACCGACACCGGCAGCGGCGTCAAAGACACCGGTGTCAAAGACACCGGCGTGATCGTCACCGACAGCGGCAGCTCCATCGACGCCGCGTGCGACAAGATCGCCGCCGCGACCTGCACCGCCACTTTCGAGAGTTGCTGCAAATCCAACGGATTTACTTGGGATTCTCTCGGGTGCAGCGACGTCTCCCATCTCTGGTGCGACTCAGGCGCCGACGGCGTGGCCGCGGGCAAGACCTTCTTCAATCCGTCGTTCGTCGACGCCTGCGCGAAGGGCTGGGCGAGCGCGACGAACATGTGCACGCCGCACCTGTTCGACTGGGTGAAGGCGCAAGCGCCGTGCAGCGCGATGTTCAACGGAAAGGTGGCGCCAGGCGGCGCGTGCTCGGTCTCGACCGACTGCCTCGCCGGCCTCGGGCAGACGGCGTTCTGTGACGAGTCGAGCAAGCGCTGTCGCGCGGTCTCGGTGGTCGGCGCCGGTCAGGCCTGCAACTACTTCGGCGCGACCATCCGCTGGTGCGATCGCGGCCTCACCTGCAGCGTGAGCCCGTCCGGCATGTCGTCGTGCATCAAGGCCACGCCCATCGGCGGCTCCTGCTACGGACCCGACGACACCGCGTGCGGCCTCGGCTTCGTGTGCAACGCCGGCCGGTGCGCCGCCGGCGCCGCGACCGGGACCACCTGCACGCGCGACATGGAGTGCGCGTCGTGGTCCTGCGAGCTCGGCAAGTGCGGCGATCTCCGCGTGCAGCTCGCGAGCAAGGCGCTCTGCGGCGGGGCCTAGGGCGTGTCCCTGAATCCCCCGGGATGAATCCCGGGGCACCGAAAGCTTCGTAAGCCTGCTTCGCAGGCTCCTCGCGCTGTGCGCGAAAAAGGCGGGGGTGCGCGGAAGCCGAAAACTCGGCCGTCCGCAGGGCAGCGTGCGCGAGCGCGGGCGCGCTGCTGTGGCTGCGGAATCTAGCGAGTGCGAGCTCCGGCGGTCGTCGACTCCGTCGGCACGTTCATCTCGGCGTCACCGTCGAGACGCCGCTGCTCGTGGCGCATGCGTTGGTCGAGCACGTACTCGACACGTCGAGCGAGCGAGTCCTGATCGACCGACCGCGCCCAGTAGCCGGTCTGCCAGCGGAGCGTGGGGCGCTCGCCGCGGAGATTCCACGCGTGGCTCTTGGCGCCCTTGAACTGCCGCGCCAGCTCCGA
>JACPFM010000103.1 GCA_016182965.1 Deltaproteobacteria bacterium
CGGCCGCGCCGACGGGGCCGGCGTTGGTGGCCATCCCGCCGCCGCCACGCATCTCCGTCGCACCGAGCTCGCCGCGCTCCGGGCCGCCCGCGAGCGCGCCCCGCTCGGCGCCGCCGCCGGCGCGCCCGAGCAGCACGCCGCCGCGCACGCCTTCGACCCCGGGTACGCCGGCGCCCTTGCCCCCGGCCCTGGCCGAGCGACGCGGAAGGCTCCTCGAGCGCCTCGCCGTGGTCGCGAGCGGCAACCCGTGGGCGGCGCTCGGCGTCTCGCGTAGCGCGTCGCCGCAGGACGTCCAGGCGGCGTACCTCGACGCGGCGAAGTCGTTCCACCCCGACCGGCTCCCGCCGGAGCTCGCCGAGATGCGCGAGATCGCCGATCGGGTGTTCGCCGCGATCACCGACGCGCACAAGCAGCTGACCGATCCCGATCGCCGTCGCAAGCTCGAGCGCGCAGAGAGCGGCCAGGAGGAGGAGGACGCCAAGGTGCAGCGCGTCCTCGGCGCCTCGACGAACTTCGCCAAGGCGGAGCACTTCCTCAAGCGTGGCGACAACGCCGAGGCCCTCAAGTACGTGCGGCTCGCGTTGGAGGGCGATCCGGAGCGCGGCGAGTACCTCGCGATGCTCGGCTGGCTCGAGAGCATGGGCAGCGATCGCAACGTCGCGCGTGACGCGCTGGGGACGCTGAACAAGGCGCTGAAGCTCGAGCCGGACTCCGACCGCGCGCTGTACTACCGCGGCGCGATCCTCAAGCGCCTCGGCCGCGACGACGACGCGATGAAGGACTTCCGACGCGCGGCGACGCTGAACCCGCAGAACCTCGAGGCGGTGCGCGAGATCCGCTTGCACGGCATGCGCAGCGCCAAGGAGGGCGGGCTGTTGTCGAAGTGGTTCGGCAAGAAGAGTTGACGAGATGTCGAGCGTCGGCGGCCTGAAGCCCGGGGGGCGGCTCCTTGCGACGTTGCTCGTCGTCCTTTCGGGCTGCGCCGAGGGCGGCGCCGACGAGTCGACGACCAACGAGACGCGCGACGCCACCGTCGCCCGCGACGGCGCCGGCGATGCGCCGTACATCGAGGAGGCGCCGGCCGACGCGCCACCCGGCGCGATCTTCGACGCGCTCGATGACGTCGCCTGCATCCACGGCGCGACCACCACCTGCAAGACCACCTGCGGCACGATGGGCGACGTCACCTGCGTCGGCGGCGACTGGGGCAAGTGCACGCCGCGCGTGGGCGATCCGTGCCTCGGCATCGACTGCAAGGGCAAGGGCGACGGGTGGGAGCACACCTGGTATCAGGACGCCGACGGTGACGGTCGCGGCAACCCCGGCAAGCCGAAGCAGGCGTGCGTCGCCGAGACCGGCTGGGTCGCGAACGCCGACGACGGCAACGACGGCTCCGCCGCCGCGTACCCCGGCGCCGCCGAGGTGTGCGACGGCGTCGACAACGACTGCGACGGCAAGACCGACGATCTGCCGAAGATCGCCGGCTTCGACCTCGCCTACGCCGCGGTGCCTCCCTGCACGACGTCGGACATGGCGTCGTGCAAGCGCGGCGCGCACGAGTGGTGTCGCGCGAAATCGAGCTGCTTCACCGGCGGCTTCGGCCCGGTGGAGCTCGGGCCGTCGAACGGGTACTTCGTGTGCATCGGCGACTCGACCCTCACCGGGGGCTTCAGCGACGTCGTCGCCGCGCAGCCGGCGTGCTCCGACGACAGCCTCGCGTCACGTCGCGTGTGCGAGTCTGCGGTGCACCGCGCGGGCCGCAACAAGGGGTTCGCGAGCGCGATCCTGCAGAAGCACGCGCCGTCGGACTGGACGTTCCTCGCCCTGCCGGCGGCGCACGCGCAGCCGTTCGACGGCCTCGTGTGGAGCGATCTCACGAGCAAGCACGGTGGCTGCAAGCTCGGCGCGGAGGACTCCTGGGACTGCAACGCGGCCAGCCACCGCTTCTGCCTGTCCAAGGGTTTCTTCAGCGGATACGGGTCGGTCGAGTACAACACGGTGAACGTCAGCGTCGTCTGCGTGAAGTGATTCGCGTGGCGCCGCACCGAGTCGTCCGTCATCTGCTCGCGGCGTGATGCAGCGTCGATGTAGGAAGAAAGAGGCCTCGTCGGCAGCTATGAAGCAGGCGCGGGCGACATGAAATTGTTGCGGACCCCCAGTCTGACGGCGCGGAGGTCAACCTTGTTTTCGCGCAGCAAACGTCCCAAGGAGCGACGGCCCACCCCGTGCATTCGTGCCCACGGATCGCCCCACGTCCGGTCGTTGGAGCAGATCCTCCCACCAGAGGCCAGCGTATGAAGCCGACCCGTCCCACCGCCCTCCGCGGCCGTCGATCCGTGGCGATGCTCGTGTCGCTCGCCTCTCTCGCCGCATTGGGCTCGTTCGCCGGCTGCAGCGGGCGAGAACGAGGCAACGGCATCGACGCGATCGAGTACCGGCCGCCGGTCGAGGGCGCGGGCTGCGTGCCCGGGCAGACCCGCGAGTGCGGCATCGAGATCGGCACCCGCGAGGGCTACGTCGACTGCGCCAAGGGCACGCAGGTCTGCGCCGACGGCAAGACTTGGGGCACGTGCGTGGGCAACGGCGCGCGCTTCAAGGTGAAGGCGCCGGCGCCGAAGTCGGGCGGCGACGATCCCTCCCTCGGGACCAAGGCGGTCGGCGGCGCGTCGACCACCTGCCTCGACAACCCTTGCAACCCGTACTGCAAGAGCTTCGACGACCTCCCCGACTCGGGCATCACGACCGACGCGATCGTCACCGTCACGCCGGGCCCGACGGTCTCGCTCGAGGAGTCGAACATCCCGGGCGGCTTCGCCGACAAGGGCACCATCCACGCGTGGTGCAGCTCGACCGACCCGGCCGAGCGCGCCGCCGCGTGCCAGTTCGATCACCACTGCGGCAAGCTCGCCGACGGGACGCTCGGCTGCATCCCCTACCTGCCCGACGAGAAGGACTCGTGCTCCGGCGTCGACGTCACCGCGCCGCCGGTCTGCTCGCCGACCGACACCAGCACGTACCGCAACCTGACGATCTGCAACCGCGGCTCGAAGCCGCTCGAGCAGAACATCACGTGCATGGGCTACCCCGGCAACAAGCCGCACTTCCCCGACGACAGCCCCGGCCTCGGCACGCGCGTGCTCGACACGTCGACCACCAGCACGCCGATCACCGCCGCGAACCCGATCCTGCCGGGCAAGTGCCGCACGTTCACCGTGCCCAACGCGAACTTCGCGAGCATGGGTACCGAGTCGGTGATGTGCAATCCGCCGGACGTCGTCGGCGCCACCACCACGCTCGAGAGCGTGCCGCTCGCCGCCTCGAGCACCGAGTGGGCCAACCCGATCAACGCGACGAGCGACACCGATGCGCTGAAATCCGCCACGGTGAGCTTCGCGCGCTCCTCGATCGAGGCGGTCCCCACGGGCGCCAGCGGCAGCGGATTCACCAACGCGACGAACCTGGTCGGCCCGTATTTCGACGGCACCTGGGCCACCGCCACGTTCACCGACACGACCGGCACCTTCGAACACGCGTCGACGCTGGTGTCGAACACCTGCTCGAGCACGCTGTGTCAGAACTGGCAGACCGCCGCGACCGTGACGATCCCCGGCGCGCTGGGGGCCACGGACGCGGTCCGCATGGCCGCCGGTCTGACGCCCTCCGATATCGTCACCGCGCGGGTCAACGGTTTCGGGCTCACCGTGCCGGCCGGCGCCACGCCTTCGGCGATCCGCATCCGCGTGCGCTGGTACTCCGGGAGCGGCAAACTCGCGCTCGGCGTGCGCATCCGCAAGGCCGACGGCACGATCATCGGCGAGCTCACGCGCACCGGCGCGTTCGCCGAGACGACCGAGGAGGGCACCGTCAGCGCGACCGGGCTGACGGCGGCCGACATCGCCGGGCTGCAGGCCGACGTCATCGCGGCGCGCGACAGCACCGGCAGCTCGACGAGCACCGAGATCGCCCGGGTCGACGAGCTCGCGCTGGCCGTCGACTCGTTCGTCGCGCCGGCGAGCGCGACCGCCGACGCGACCTTCCCCGCCTTCGCCGTCCCCGCGGGCAGCACCGTCGAGTCCGTGCGCATCGAGACGCTCTGGCGCGTCGACACCGCGGGCGCGAACGAGGAGCTCGGGATCACGCCGATCCGCGCCGACGGCACCGCCGCGGCCGAGGCGACCGCCTCGCTCGGCGCGACGTATCCCGCCGGAGCGACCGTCCTGTCGACGCGCTACTGGTACGGCCTGAACGCGGCCGATCTCGGGGCCGGCTTCAAGGTGCGCGTGCGCGGAAGCCGCCTCGCCGCCACCCCGACGCCGCCGTTCGCGCTCGAGGTCGACTCGGTGAAGGTGACGGTGTTCTACCGCGTCGGTCCGTCGTTCCCGATGATCGAGTTCCGGAACTTCGGCTTCAAGGTCCCGACGACGGCGACCAACGTGCGGCTCGAGTCGTACGCGCACTACAAGGTCGATCCGCGCTCGACCAACGACTACCTCTACCTGCTGTCGGAGTCGGCTGCGAGCGGCATCCTCGACTTCGGCGCGGTGAACCCGATCGACAACCTGTTCCGCCTCTACAAGGTCGGCGCGACGGTCATCGTCACACCGGCCGACGTCGAGGACGCGAACTTCCGCGTGCGCGTCTTCGCGACCCGCGGTCTCCCCGACACCGGCTCGACCACCGCGTCGCTCGACTACGTGTTGGCGCGCGTGACGTACACCGGCGACGTCACCGGCCACGTCGCCGAGTGCAACGGCTCGAACAACTGGACGGTCAGCAAGTCGAACCCGGTCACGCTGTGCGAGCCCGTCACCACGACCATCTACCCGCCGTGGACGGTCACCCGCGTGTTCAACGGCGTGTGCCCGATCGGCACGCGCGCGAAGTGGAGCCGCTTCGGGTACGACACCGCCACGCCCGCCGGCACGAAGGTGCAGTTCCGGTTCCGCACCTTCGCCCCCGACTCGACGGGCACGTGCGTCGCGCTGCCGGCGGTCATCGCCGATCCGCCGGTGCCGCTCGCGACCGCGCAGCTCGCGCCGGTCGACACGCAGAAGTGCGATCTCGCGACCGCGCCCACCTCGACCTGCCCGGTCGATCTCTACACCGGCCTCGGTCTGCCGGCCGCGCGCGAGCAGTGCCTGCAAATGGACGCGCGCGGCGTCCCGACGTCCACGCCGGCGCCGGCCGCGCCCACGCTCAACAGCTGGCGCGTGACCTACGACTGCGTGCCGGAGGAGTGACCGGCGTCGACGAGGTCCAAGGCGATTCTCGAAGTCCGCGGAGTCGCTGCTCGCGCAGGCCCGGTCATCAGTCTTCAGTCTTCAGTCGTCAGCTCCGAGACGAGAGACCGGCGTCTTCTCGCTCTCTGCTCTCGACTGATGACTGACGACTGACGACTGACGACCCGACCCCATGCGCCACCCCAGCCGCTCGAGAACCACGAGCGGTGACTTGGCGTCGACGTTCGACCTCTGGAGACACAGCCTCCGCAAGGGCTCCGGCCATGCCCGCCGAGGCCGCCGCTCAGGGCACGCGACACACCTTCACGCCCGTCGCGGTGTTCGACTCGCAGTGACCGCCGAGCGGCGTGCACTCCGCGTCGGTCGTGCAGTTCTTCCAGCAGATGCCGAGCAGGCCGCTCGGCACGCCCGAGAACAGCGCGCCGCCGGTGTCGGTCGCCGGAAGGCCGGGATCGCAGGTGAAGCCGGTCGGGCAGCCCGCCGTCGCGTCGCCGGTCTTGCACGCCTTCACGCAGTACCCGAGCCCGCTCAGCGCGTTGATGCGGCACGCGCACTCGCTGCTGGCCGTGCACGTGGCCCCGACGGCCTTCGGGTAGGTCGTCACCGTCGCGACGCAGTAGCCGCTCTCGGTCTGGCACTTCTGACCGGCGCTGCAGTCGGCGTCGGCGCCGCACCCCGCCGAGCAGTAGCCGGTGCCGGTGACGCCGCCGCCGACGCGGGTCCAGCTCCACGGGCGACATCCGGTCTTGCCGAGGCAGCCGCTCGCCGCACCGGTGGAGCCGAAGGTGCACTTGTCGAGGCAGTGGCCCTTCGCGCCGCCCGGGATGCACAGGCCGGCGCCGCCGAGACCGCAGGACTTGCCCACGTCGGCCGAGCCGCCCTCGCACGCGAGGGCCATGCACGACGGGCTCGGATCGAGCGTGTCGGGCGGCGCGAACTGGCTGCTGCAGATGCCGACCCCGGCGCCGGTCGGATCGCAGGCGGCGCTGGTCGTGCAAGCGGTGCCGACCGGGACGAGCGCCGAAGACGCGTCGGGACCGACGGTGCTGTCGCCGAAGACCTCGTCGCCGCCCGCGTCGGGGACGCCGCCCTCGATCTTCGTCGCGTCGAGCAGGGTGTCGGGGATGAACATCGCGTCGGTGCCCAACGGGACGTCGGGCTCGGTCGCGGTGTCGGTGACCGTGGTGTCGGTCTTGGCGTCGGCGCCCGTGTCGACGACGGTGGTGTCACCGACGGTCGTGTCACCGGTGTCGGGCGTCGAGGTGTCACCCTCGGTGTCCGGCGGCAGCGCGGTGTCGGCCCCCGTGTCCTGCGTCACGACCGCGCCCGGCGGCTTGTCGTCGCCGCCGCAGGCGACGGTGAACATGGCCAGCGAGGCGACGGAGCCGATCCCGAGGAGGCGCGCGAATCGCATGATCGCCCCCAGCATAGCTCAGCGCGGAGTCAGCGCCTCGAGCTCGGTTCCTCCGGCGTACGCGTAGCTGACGTACGCATCGAAGCCGTAGACGACGAGGCCCACCGGCCGGCTCGCCTGCAGGCGGTGCACGCCGTCGTTCTGGCGACCCGGCCCGAGCTGCTTGCCGACGGGCGCCATCGGATCGAACACGGGGAACGACAGCTGGCAGCGCCAGAGATCGAAGCCCTCGCCATTCTCCTTGCCGGTGACCGGGCTCTTGGCCGGCGCGACGAACGCGCGCTCGCACGCGTCGGCGTCGAACGGGATGCCGTCGAACAGGAGCTGCGTGCCCTTGGGCGCCATCACGGTGACGAAGTCGAAGGCGTACTTGTCGGGCGTGAGGAAGACGTACTCGGAGCGGAACTGCTCGATCGGCGGGATGATCACGAGCGACGGATCGCCGCCGGGGAGCCGCTGCGGGATGTTCGCCGCCTCCTGCGACGACTGCACGAGGCTCACGTGCACCGCCCCGTCGGTCTCGATGGTGAAGTCCTGGTGCACCTCGATGTCGCGGACCTCGCCCGGACCCTTCATGTAGAAGTCGGCGAGCCCGCTGGCGTTGGGCAGGGTGGTGCGCACGTGCGTGACGCCGTCGGTCACCGTGATGATCCGCACGAAGTCGGGCTCGTCGAACGCGCCGACGCCGCTCGCGCCGGACGCGGCCACCGCGCGCGCGCGGTTGGGCGAGCGCGCGACGACGAAGCGACGGCCGGCGGTGCGCGCGGGATCGAGCTGCTCCTCGAGGTGATCGGCGCAGCACGCGCGCTCGGCGAAGTCGTTCCACGCGGGCGCGTCGGACGCCTCGCTGCCGCTGAAGACGACCACCGGCCCCGACGCGTCGATGATGCTGCCGCTGAAGTCGGCGTGGAACGACCCCGTCTCGAGGTTGAGCACCTCGAACGGCTGGAGGGTGTAGGTGATGGTCCCGCCCGCCGGCGTGGCGCCGATGGGCCCGCCGGAGACCACCGCTGCCCTGGTCTTCACCGTGACCGCGGTGTCGGGGCGCGTGCCGACGATGGTGAGGAACTGCCGCAGATCGATGGAGAAGTCCTTGTTCGGATCGCTGTCGCGCGCGATGGTCTGCGGCCAGCCCACCGCGACGTAGCGCCCCGCCCCGCCGATCGCCTCGACCGGCTTGAGCAGCGACGCGTCGTTCGAGAACACGTTGACGTTCTCGAGCGGGTTGAACTGGTAGGCGATGATCGGGACGTCGCTGGTGACCTTGTAGGCGTGGCGCGTGACCGCGGTGTGCGTCTCGCCGGTGCCGGTGATGTCGGTCGACCCGTCGACCCAGCGCGGACCGAGCAGGAACACCTCGAGGTTCTGCGGCAGGAGGCGCGCCTTGGCGACCACGCGCACGTTCGCCGGCTCCCCCGGCTTGGCGTCGTCCTGCTCGATGGTGACGTTGGCGGCGACGTCGCCCTGCGGGTTCGACACCACGACCGCGTACTGCTGCGCGGTCGCGTTCAAGCTCGCGCTGATGCGCGCGTTGTCGAGGTGGACCGCCCAGTACTCGCAGCCGATGTTGCTCTTGCGCGCGCGCGCGACGGCGCACAGATCGTCGCAGATGCCGGCGCGACAGGCCTTGCCGTCGCCCTCGCACAGCGCGCCCGGATCGTACCCCGACCCGTCGAAGCGACAGGTGTCGACGCGCTTGCCGAGATCGCCGCCGCACCGCGTGCTCCCCGGCCTGCAGGTCTTGCAGCCGAGCTCCGCGCTCGCGCAGGCGAGCCCCTTGTCGCTGCAGTCTTCGACGGTCGCCCAGCCGGCGCGCCCGTCGACGCCGCGCTCGCAGCGCTGGAGCGCCGGGCCGTCGCAGCGCTTTTCGTCGAGCGTGCAGATCGGCGTCTCGGGCGGGAGCGCCTGCTGCCGGTAGGCCGGATCGAAGCTGCAGGCGAAGAACGCGCCGATCGCGGTCGCGACGCAGGCGACCGCCAGGGCTCGACCGCGGAGCGTGCGGCGCATGGCCCTACCAGTATCCCATCGCCGTGTCGTACGCGTAGGCCTTCCAGGCCGCGCGCCCGAGCTGACCGTAGCGGACCGCGTCGTAGGAGAAGCCGTCGAGCTTCGCCGCGATCGCGCCGATGACCAGGTTGCCGCCCGGCAGACCGAGCTCGGGGCTCGCCGCGAAATCGGGCAGCGTGACCGTGCGCGCGTCGCCCGGCGCCACGATGGTCCACGACGACGAGCCGTCGCCGGAGTTGACGCCGACGACGATCAGGTCGGCGCTGCCGCTCGCCAGATCGAGCTTCACGGTGCGCCCGTCCCACGGCTTGTCGACCGCGGGCGAGGTGACCTTGGGCAGGGGCACGAACGGTCCGACGGGCACCGCGCTGCCGGAGGTGCGCGACTTGAAGCGCAGCCACGCGCTGACCGGCACGCCGCCCGAGCCGCCGGTGACCGCCTCGATCGTCGAGACGTACGAAGCGGTCGACAGCGCGCCGGAGAGCGGCGGGACGCCGACGAACGACACCTCGCCGGTGAAGGGGAGCAGGTCCTCGCGCGGCGCGCGCGGCATGAGCATGAAGCCGTCGCCCATGTCGATGGCGAGCGAGCTGCGGATCCGATCGGGGCCGCGCGGCGTCTGCGGGACGCCGGTGACCGTGTGCTTGACCACGTGGGTGAACGTGCCGTTCATCGGGATGAGTACCCGGTCGACGACGCCGCCGATCGGCACGCCCACGCCCCGCACGATGCCGTACGCGTAGGGGTCGAAGGTGGCGAGGCCGCCCTCGGGTCGATCCTCGATGCCGGCGATCGCGTAGAGCGTCAGGTTGCCGGGGATGGTGATCAGCGAGAACTGGTAGCCGAGGGTGCCCGGCGACGCCGGCGTGGTCGCCTGCATCGGATCGGGCAGCTGCAGCCGCTGCAGGTTGTCGCGCGAGGCGACGAACACGTACGCGGCCATGCGCTGCGTCGGCTTCGTCGGACCGGGGATGCCCTTCCACTCGGCGCGCCGGAACTCGACGCCGCCGGGCCACACCAGCTCGCCGACGATGCTCCCCGCGTTGCGCGCCTTTCCGCCGACCGGCGGCGGCTGGCCGTCGGGCGGGATGCAGGCGGTGGAGGTCACCGGCGAGAGGTACGCCGTGACGCTGCGCACCCGCACGCCGTCGAACGTCGTCGGCTGCAGGCACTTCTTGGTGATGCTGACGGTGAGCGGCTCCTTGGGCGGCGCGCCGAAGGCCGCGACGCCCGCCACGTTGGTCTTGCCGGTCTGCGTCACCCCGTCGGCGCCGCGCACGACGACCGTGGCGCCGGGCACCAGATCGCCGTTGGGGTTGGCGAGCGCGAGCACCTTGAGCTCGCCGGGGAGCTTGTCGCCGGCGAGCCCGCCGCGATAGCCGTCGGCGGTGTCGGCGTACGTGTACGCGTCGCGCACCGTGGTGACGGTCTTGTCGGGGAGCGTGACCGAGATCGACTTGGTGCCGGGCAGCCCTTCGGGCGTCACGCAGCGCAGGTGCGTCGCGTCGATGACCGCCACCTCGGTGCACGGCTTGCCGTCGACGGTGACCGTCGTGCCGTCGACCCAGTTGGTGCCGCGCCCGACGAGCGTGACCAGCGTGCCGCCCGCGGTCGCGCCGTTGTTCGGATCGGCGTGGAAGGCGTCGTAGGTGAAGCCGCTCGGGAGGATCGCCTTCTGCCCCGTCGGCTCGTCGAACAGCACGACGTCGGCCGATCCGGGCTCGCCCGCGGGGGTGATCACCTGCACGTGGTAGGGGTCGTTGGCTACGACGTCGGTCGCCGGCACGTCGATCGCGCCGATGCGCACCTTGGTCTTGCTCGAGAACCCGCGCCCGCGGATCTCGATGCGCGTGCCGCCGCTGAACGGACCGTGCGAGGGCTGCACGCCGAGCACCGCGTAGGGCGGACCCGCCTCGAGATCGACGGCGCCGTAGGTGTCGAGCGACTCGCCGCCGTCACCGGGCTGGAACCCGGGGCCGCCGTCGGGCGAGTCGGAGCCGGCCAGATCTCGCGAGCTGCTGCACGCGACGGCGAAGAGGCAAGCAAGGGCGAGCGCGAAGGCTCGGGCGCGCGGCATGACCGACAAAGCTAAGGCACGGGGGCGGTCGCGGCCAGCCCGGGGTGCTGGACGGGACCGTGGAAGCGAAGGCGGACGCGAACGCGGACGCGAACGCGGACGCGAAGGCGGACGCGAACGCGGACGCGGACGCGAACGCGGACGCGGAAGCGGAGGCGGAGGCCGGAAGGGGAAGCTGAGGCGGTGGCGGGCTCGGCAGGGGAACGGGGGGAGATACCGTCGGGTTCGTCGGCGAGGGACGGCGACGACGAACGGCTCGGCCATTTTCTCGAGCTCGGCGGCCCGATCCCGCAAGCTGCGGAGGGGCGGTGACGTCTTGCGCGTTTCGATTCACCATTCGGGACATCGCCCGCCGCGCTCCCCAAACCCTCCTCGCGCTCGCCGTCGGCGCCTGCGCGCCCGCTCCGCCGAGCATCGTCGCAAGGCCGGCGCCGGCGCCCACCTCGTCGACGCCGGCGCCGATCCAGCCTGCGGCGCCGCCCTCGTACGCGAAGACGACGACCACGCACGTCGCTGCGCTCGACACGCACGCGTGGCCGCCGCCGCGCGCGGGAGAGTCGGAGTGGGTCGCGGTCGAGCGGCCGTGGCTGCACCAGATCGAGGGCGCGCCGCCGACGTTCTACCGCACGTCCGTGCGACCCGATCCGAAGCGCAAGGCGACGGTGGAGGTCGTCGCGCTCGACGCCCGGCAGCTCGAGCTCGACATGGCGATCGGCGGCGAAGGGCCGTGGCCGCCCGACGAGAAGACCAAAGGGAAGTTCCCGCGCTGGGGCGGCAAGCTCCCGCGCGAGGCGGCGGTGGCGAAGCGGGTCGTGGTCGCGTTCAACGGCGCCTTCCGCCTCGATCAGAACAAAGAGGGCATGACGATCCGCCGGCGTGCGTTCGCGCCGCCGGTCAGGGACGTCGCCTCGCTGCTGATGCACGACGACGGCCGGCTCGGCTTCGGAACCTGGGGCCCGGACATGCAGACGCCGATCGACGTGCGCTCGCTGCGCCAGAACCTCGATCCGCTCCTCGACGGCGACGAGATCAACCCGCACCACCGCAAGCGGTGGGGCGGCATCCTCCCCGGGCCCAAGCAGATCGGTCAGCGCGCGAAGCGCTCCGGCATCTGCCGCACGTCGGGCGGTCACCTGCTCTACCTGTACGGCGACGCGATCGAGGCCGTCGACCTCGGCGTCGCGATGAGGCAGGCCGGCTGCGACTACGGCATGCACCTCGACATGAACGTGCAGCACGTCGGGTTCGTGTTCATGTCGTTCCACGACACGAAGTACGAGGTCGGCACCTCGGAGACCCTGCTGCCGACGATGGGCATCACCAAGAAGCGGTACGTCCACCAGCCGAACCCGAAGGAGTTCTTCTACGCGACGCTGCGCGCGCCCTTCGCCGGTCCCGACGCGAAGTTCAGGCCCGACGGGTTCGTGCAGCCGCCGCCGTCCTGGCTGCCGGCGGTGCTCGCCCGGACCGACGACGCCGTGCGGACGACCTTCGTCGACGCGCGTCGCGTGCGGCTGGCGATGACCAGCGGTCCGACGGAGAAGCTCGCCGGCGACGACGCGGAGCTCGTGCTGGCGGCGATCGACGTCGGCGACGTGAAGCTGGCGATCGACGATCGCGGTCGCCTGCGCCTCGGCGAGGCGCCGCCGGTCGGGGCGGAGATCGTCGCGGCGCTCGGCGTCACCTCGAGCGGCGACCTGCTGATCGCGGAGAGGACCGGCGACGCGACGCCCGCCTCGCTCGTCGAGTCGCTGACGCGCGCGGGCGCGGTGCGCGTCGTGGCGGCGCGGAGGCTCGAGCGCGCGGGGCGCGACGAGATCGCGGCGGGCGGCCAGGGCACGCGCGTCTACGTCCTCGCCGAACGGCCGAAGGGCGCGACGTACCGCTTCGATCGCGACGAGACGGGCGCCCCGCGCTGGCCCGCGGTGACCAAACCGGTGAAGTGACCGACCGAGGCCAGGGCGCGCGTCACGGGGTTCGCGGGAGCTTGAAACGCCCGGACGCGCGGCGCAGCGAGTCGTACAGATCGCGCGCCGGCGCGCGGATGCGACATTGCGCGAGCGCCTCGAGCGGGTCGTCGATGATCTTGACGGGCTGCTGCCCCGTCGCGAGCTGCACCGCGAGCGCGCCGGTCTGCACCGCCATGCGCAACACGCCGGTCAACTGCACGGCGACGTACGACGCGGCGATGTTCGCGAACGGCTTGTTCGGGCGCTGCGTGCGCCGCAGCCACTCGGCCCGGCAGCCGGGATCGATGACGCGAATCGACCGCCAGTCGTGGACGATGACGACGTCGGTGCGCCCCTCGAACAGCCCGAGCCGCACCGTCTCGTCGAGGAAGTCGTGGAGCGCGCCGATCGCGCCGGGGGTCGCCCGCTCGACGAGGCATTGCGTGACGATCGCCCCCGGCTCGTCGGTGAACCACATCAAGCCGTACGCGGGGTGGCTCCACTGGACCGGCCACGCGAGGAACGGCACGCGCGCGCGAAGCTCCGACTCCACGCCCCCGAACGTATCGCATCCGTGCGTCGCAGGCGCCACACGGCCGGCTCGAGCGGAGATCGACCGTATCAGACGCGCTCGACGGAGACGACGCCCTGCACCTTGCCGAGGGCGCGCATCACGCCCTTCAGCTGGTTCACGTCGCCGATCTCGAAGGTGAACATGTTCACCGCGCGCCCCTGATCGTCGGCGCGACAGTTGGCCTCGGTGATGTTCACGTTCATGCCGTGGAACGTGCTGCCGACCGTGGCGAGGATGCCCGGCCGATTGGCGGTGACCACCTTCAGCTGCACCGGCCGGTTGATCTTCGCCTTGCTGTCCCAGCTGATCTCGACGCGGCGATCGGGATCGGCCTCGAACGCCTTTCCGCAGGCGCGCCGGTGGACGGTGATGCCGCGGCCGCGCGTGATGAACCCGACGATCTCGTCGCCGGGCAGCGGGTTGCAGCACTTGGCGTAGCGCACGAGGATGTCGTCGATGCCGTTGAGGCGGATGCCGCCGCCGTCCTTGCCGCTGATCTTGCGGACGACCTTCTCGACGAAGCCCTCGCGGACGTCCTTGGCGACGCTGAACTTGCCGCTCTCGCTCCGCGGCGTGAGCACGTCGATGACCTGCTGCGGTGAGACCTTGCCGTAGCCGAGACCGATGTAGAGCTCCTCGATCGACGAGAGCTTCAGGTCCTCGACGACGCGCCTCACCTCGACGTCGTTCTTCACGAGCTTGCTGAGCGAGACGCCCGCCTTGTGCAGCTCGCGCTCGAGCAGCTCCTCGCCGAGCTTCTTGCTGCGATCGCGCTCCTCCGCCCGGATGTAGTTGCGGATCTTCGACTTGGCGCGCGAGGTGACCGCGAAGTCGAGCCAGTCCTTGCTCGGGTGCTGGTTGGGGCTGGTGAGGATCTCGACGGAGTCGCCGTTGCGCAGCTTGTAGCGCAAGGGGACGATCGCGCCGTTCACGCGCGCGCCCACGCAGTGCTCGCCGACCTGCGTGTGGACGGCGAACGCGAAGTCGATCGGCGTGGCGCCGCGCGGGAACACGCGGACCTCGCCCTTCGGCGTGAAGACGTAGACCTCGTCCTGGAACAGGTCGACCTTCACCGAGTCGATGAACTCGGCCGGGTCCTTGAGCTCCTTCTGGAACTCCATCAGCTGACGGAGCCAGGTGAACTTCTTGGCCTCGTCCTCGGCGACGCCGCCGCCCGGGCCCTGGTGCTTCTCCTTGTAGCGCCAGTGCGCCGCGATGCCCTGCTCGGCGACGCGGTGCATCTCGTGGGTGCGGATCTGGACCTCGATGCGCTCGTGGCCCGGGCCGATGACCGTCGTGTGCAGCGACTGGTACATGTTCGGCTTGGGCAGCGCGATGTAGTCCTTGAAGCGGCCCGGGACCGGCGTCCACTTCGAGTGGATGACGCCGAGGGCGGCGTAGCAGTCGGCCACCGACTCGGTGAGCACGCGGAAGGCGAGCACGTCGTAGACCTGCTCGTAGTCGCACTGCTGCGCCGTCATCTTGCGGAAGATCGAGTAGAGGTGCTTGCTGCGGCCGCTGACGTTGACCGCGAAGCCGTGCTCGGCGAGCCGCAGCTCGATCGCCTTCACCACCTCGGCGATGTAGGCGTCCTGCTCCTTCTTGGTGCGCTGCACCTTCTGGCTGAGCGAGGCGAAGGCGTCGGGCTCGAGGTACTTGAAGGCGAGATCCTCGAGCTCGCTCTTCATCCAGGAGATACCGAGCCGATTGGCGAGCGGCGCGTAGATCTCCATCGTCTCGCGCGAAATGCGCTCCTGCGCCTCGGTCTTCATCGAGTCGAGCGTCCGCATGTTGTCGAGGCGGTCGCACAGCTTGATGAGCAGCACGCGGATGTCGCGCGCCATCGCGACGAGCATCTTGCGGAAGTTCTCGGCCTGCTTGTCCTCCTTGGACTGGAAGGTCAAATTGCCGAGCTTGGTGACGCCGTCGACGAGCTGGGCGATCTCGCGGCCGATGTCCTTCTCGATCGCGGCGACCGAGATCTCGGTGTCCTCGGCGACGTCGTGGAGGAGCCCGGCGCAGATGCTGGCGACGTCGAGGTGCAGCTCGGCAATGATGCCGGCGACCGAGGTCGGGTGGATGAAGTACGGATCGCCGCTCTTGCGCATCTGCCCGCGATGGGCCGAGGCGGAGGCCAGGTAGGCCTTCTCGAGCAGATCGACGTCGGCGTTCGGGTGGTAACTCCGAACCCGCGTCACGAGGTCATCGAGAAGGATCATCGAGACGGCTCCAGCATGACAGCATGCGTCGCCTTAACGCGCAACGCCACGTGTCATGGTCAGGGGGAGCGCAGTCACGGTCAGGGGGAGCGCCGCTGTCGCTCCCCCCGACACCCCCCACCAGCAGCTCCCCGGCACGCTCGCTTCGCTTCGCGTGCGGCTCGCGTCGGGGGTGTTGGCACACCCCCGATCCCCCGCTGCGTTACAGTCAGGGGGGAGCGCCGTCATGGTCAGGGGGAGCGCCGCTGTCGCTCCCCCGACACCCCCCACCAGCAGCTCCCCTGCACGCTCGCTTCGCGGAGCGTGCGGCTCGCGTCGGGGGTGTTGGCACACCCCCGATCCCCCGCTGCGTTACGGCAGGGGCGCGACGCTGTCGCTCACGCCGACGCCCCCACCAGCGCTGCGTTACGCTCGGCGGGGAGCGCAGTGTCGCAGTGGCGCCGTGGTCCTGTCGCGCTGCTTCAGCCGTTCGGCGGCTTGATGGCGCCCATGGTCGTGCCCGTCGGCAGCTTGGGCGCGCCCTCGGGCGGCTTGGTGGGCAGCGGCGGCGGAGCCTTGGGGTCGGGCGCCTTCTGAGCGCCCTCCTTGAGGACGTACGGGTAGGCGTTGACGTTCGAGCAGCGCATCTCGTCGCGATGGAACTCCCAGTGGAGATAGGCGAGCCCGTCGGGGCTGATGATCTCCTGGGGGACCTTGCCGAACGGCGCGGCGCGGTCGACCGAGTCGAGCGCGGCGATGTCGAACGCGGTGACGCCCGACGCCTTCACGATGCCGAGGTGGTGGAGCGTGCCGTCGGGCTTGATGACGATCTCCATCCGCGTGACGAGCGACTTGTCGTTGAGCGGGTGGCCGAGCGGCAGATCGCCGAGGCCGTCGACGAAGCCCTCGGCGAAGATCGGGTGCAGCCGCACGTGGATCTGTGCGAGGTAGGTCGCCCAAGGTGCCGCCGCGGTGCCCAGGTTCGTCTGGTTGCCGGGCTTCACGCCGGGCACGTAGTTCTCGATCGCCGCGCGCCACTTCTCGAGTGACGAGGACTTCCACTGACCGCGGTGCATCGACAGCTTGGTCTCGCCCTCGACCTTCTTGAGCTTGTCGAGCGCGTCCATGCCGATGGCGGCCTTGGCGACCTTCTCGTCGATGGAGATGGAGGGCTGGCCCTTCTCGCCCTTGGCGCCGTAGCCGAGGCCGCCGACCCACTTCGGGCCCTTGGGCGGGGGCAGCGTCGGCAGCGCCTTGGCCTTGCCGTCGCCGGCGCCGGGCGGGACGGCGGACGGAACGGTCGGCGTGGCCTTGGGGCCGACGGCGAGCGCCGGATCGCCCTTGTCGGACTCGGCGCCGGCCGCCGGTGCGGGCACGGGCGCGGTGATGCCCTTGCCGTCGGGCTTGGGCTCGGCCTTCGCGGTCGCAGTCGGAGGGGGCGCAGTGGGTGACGGGGCGAGCTTCTTGTCGTCGCCCTTCTCGGAGCCGGGGCTCTTCGGCGGATCGGGCTGGGCCACGGGCTCCTGCTTGGGGGCCGCGCCCTTGGGGATGACGTTGGGCGCGACCTTCTCGCCGGGGCGGTTGTCGTCTTGCGCGACGATGGTCTTGTCGCCGTTGCCGGGCTGATCCGGCTTGCCGGCGCCGTTGTGGGTGCCCGGCGTCGGCTTCTTGTCGTTCTCGCTGGTCGAGGTGATCTGCGCCTGGGTCTCCTCGGCGGGCTTCACCTTGTGGTTCTTCTCGGCGAGGTAGTGCGCCTCGGGGTTGGGCTCCTCTTCCTTGTCCTGGTGCTGCTGGACCGCGATCTTCTTGTCGTCGGGCGGCGGCGGGACGGGCGGGGGCTCTTCCTTCTTCTTCTCGAGCTCCTCGAGCTTCTCTTCCTTCGTCATCTCCTTCTCGATCGGAGGGACGATGGCGACGATGATCTCTTCCTTCTTCGGCTGGAGCTTCGGATCGGGCTTCTCGACCTTCGGCTTCTTCTCGTCCTTCTTCTCGGGGGTCTTCTCGTCCTTCGGATCGAGCGGCGTCTCCTGATCGAGGTCGATCTCCATCAGGGGGCCGACGATGATCGCGACCGAGCCGAATAGGCCCTGGTAGGCGCAGGTGATGGTGGCCGCGCCTTGCTTGCGCGCGATGTACTGGCCGGGCCATTCGCCGGCGAAGAAGGCGAGGCCCGGCACGGCGCGCCAGAGCGACGGCGTGCCGACCGACACGATCTCGTGATCGGACGAGGACCACGCGCAGCGCTGGGTCACTTCTTCGCGGGTGCCGTCGGACCAGACGGCGGCGGCGCGGAACATGCCCCACGCGCCCTCGGAGACCTGCTGGTTGCCGGGGGTGACGGCGATGAGGCTCAGGGTCGGCGGCGATGCCACGCTGCGCGCGGCGACCCGGAGGCGCGACGCGCTCTCGTGCATCGTGGCCATGCGGTCCGCCTGCTCGCCGCCTCCGAGGTGAAGGAGCGCCGCTGCGGAAACCCACAGGAAAATCGGTATGTGGGCTTCACGCCGCATCGTCAGCAAAACCTCCGGGCGCCCCTCTTCGCGAGACGGCGAGAGCCGCGGCACGTCCCGTCCACCCTAACGCCCACCCCCCGCATCGGCAATCGCCCCTCCGAAATTCAAGCAATAGACGAGCCAGCGCGCCAGAATGTGGGCACACCTCACCCTGCGCACCGGCTCCGAATGCGCCGGGCAGCGGGGAGCCGACGGATCGGCGGCTCGTCGCGTCGCGTCGCCAGTCCGGCGCGCAGACGCCGAGATGGTCACCTGCGCGGCCGGCCCGGGGGCCGGCGGACACACTTCGCGGCCGGCCTGGCGGCCGGTTCACGCCGTGCGCGTCTCGGCCTCTTCGATCCGCGTGAGCGCTTCGGCCAGAGCGTCTTTTGCACGCTCGAGGGACACACGGTCGCGCTCCCACTTGTCGAGCGCGCGGTGCGCCCGCGACGCTTCCTCGTCGAGGCGCGCGCGGGTCTGGTGCAAATCGCCTTCCAGCGCGGAGATCCGGCCGCGGGCCTCGCCCAACTCTTGCTCGAGACCCGTGGCCAGCGTCGTACGCGAGCTCACCTCGACCTCCAGCAGCGACACGCGCTCCCGGGCCGCGGCGAGATCGTCGCCGAGCCGCGCGAGATCAGCGCGCGCGGCGGCGTTCTGCGTGAGCAATTCGTCGCGCTCGCGATCGCGTGCCGCACCGAGCTCCGCGAGCTTGCTGTCTCGATCCTGGGCTGCCTCGTCGAGCTCCCGCAGGCGCTGCGCCTCGGCGGCCGCGAGCGCCTCTTCCTTGTCCTCGAGCACCGCGGCGACCTTCGCGTCGCGATCGGCGAGCGCCGCGGCGACCTTCGCGTCGCGATCGGCGAGCGCCGCGGCGACCTTCGCGTCGCGATCGGCGGCGGCGGCGGCGACCTGGGTGTCGCGCTCCGCGTTCGCGGCGGCGACCTTCGCGTCGCGATCGGCGATGGCTGCGGCGACCTCCTCCTCGCGCTCCTCGTTGGCCGCGCGCACCTGCGCGTCGCGATCCTCGAGCGCCGCGCGCACTTGCGCGTCGCGATCCTCGAGCGCCGCGCGCACCTTGGCGTCGCGGTCGTCGTTGGCCGCGCGCACCTTGGCGTCGCGGTCCTCGTTCGCGGCGCGGACCTGCGCTTCGCGCTCCTCCTTCGCCGCGCGGACCTGCGCGTCGCGATCGGCGAGCGCCGCGGCCACCTGGGCGTCGCGCTCCTCGTTCGCCGCGGCGACCATCGATTCGCGGTCGGCGATCACCGCAGCGACCTGCGACTCCCGCTCCTCGTCGGCCGCACGAAGCTTCGCGGCGAGCTCCTCGCGCGCGGCGCGCACCTGGGCGTCGCGATCGGCCTTGGCCGCGGCGACGGCCGCGTCGCGCTCGGCGTGCGCGGCGGCGACTTCGGCCTCGCGCTCACGAGCCGCTTCGGCGAGGCGATCGTCGGCCGCGCGCTCGGCCGCCTCGAGCGCCTTGGCGTGCTCGATGGCCTGCGACGAGAGCTTCGTCTCCATCTCGTCGCGGAGCTCGCGCTCCTTCTTGGCGACGGCGGCCTCGCGCGCCTCGACGCTCGCCTGCTGGGCCTCGGCGAGCTCGCGCTGATGGTGATCGTGCGACTCCTGGACGGAGCGTTCGAGCTCGGCGCGCAGGCGCGCGATCTCCTCGGCGTGGGCCTTGTCGCGCGCGCCGATCGCCTCGGTCTTCTCGGCCTCGAGCTCGGAGCGGAGCGCGGCGAGCGCCTCGTCGCGCTGCCGGTCACGCTCGGCGCCGAGCTGCGCGATCGCGTGCGCGTGCTTCTCGCGCGCGTCGGCCAGCTCCTTGTGGGCGCCGTCGGCGTCCTGCTTGGCGCGATCGAACCGCTTGGCGAAATCGTCGCCGCGCTTCTGCGCCTGCTCCTTGTCGGCGCGCAGCGCCGCGACGTGCGTGTTGGCTTCGTGCAGCTGGCGTTGCACCGCGTCGAGCTTCTCTTCGAGCTCCACGGTCATGCGCTCCTGCGCGAACCCCTTGTCGCGCAGGTCGATCAGCAGCTTCTCGCCCCCGACCAGCTGGTCCTTGAGGGCGAGGATCTCCTTGTCCTTCTTGTTGAGCGACTCGCGCAGCTCGAGGAAGTCGCGCGTCGACACGCCGCTCGGGCGCGCGGACACGCCGCCCGGGGGGATCGACGGAGACTTGGTGGCGCGCGCGCGCAGGTCGGTGATCTCGCGCTGGAGACGCTGGTTCTCCTCTTCGACCTCGACGACGCGGCGGGCCGCGGTGTCGTCCTTCGGCGCGCTGCGCAGCGCCTCGAGCTCGCGCTCGAGACGGCCGACCTCGACCTGCGCCTGACGCGCGGTCGCGAGCTCGGCGCGGACCCGCTCGAGCTCGTCGCGCATGATCGCGGCGCCGCCCTCGCTGGCCGCGGACGCGCGCGAGAGATCGGCGCTGGCCGCGTCGGCCTTGTCTTCGGCGTCGCGACGCGCAGATTCGGCGGCCTCGAGCTCGCGCGACAGGCGCCCGATGGACTCCTCGTGCTCGCGGAGGCGGCCCTGCATGGCGGCGAGCTTGGCGACCTCGCCGCGCGCCTCGGCGAGCTCTCGCTCGAGGCGATCGTTGCGCTCGCGGATCTTCGCGAGCTCGCCGTCGTGCGACGGAGCCGGGGCGGCCGGCGGCACCGCGGAGCGTGCGGCGCGCGGCGCCGTCGACGCCTTGGCGGCGGGTGGAGGCGCCGCGTTGGTGCGCGGCGCCGGAGGCGGAGCGGCGCTGCCGGCCAGCAGGTTGTCGAACGCGGCGTCGGCGAACTGCTCGATCTCGGCGTCGGCCTCGACCGAGCGCGGGACGATCTGCTTGCCGCGGGCGGCGAGCTGCTCGCGGACGCCGGGCGGGATCTGGCCGACCTGGGTCATCTCGTCGTCGAGCTCGTCGTCGAGATCGCCGACCACCAGCTCGTCCTCGATGATCAGATCATCGCCCCCTTGGGCACCGTTGCCGAGCGCCGGGAGGAGCGCGTTCATGTGCTGCAGCAGCTCGCCGAACGCGATCGGCTTGTGCACGTAGTCCTCGGCGCGCGTGCGCAGCTTCTTGTGCTGCTCGAACGTCTCCTCGGACGACTCGCTGGACATGATGATCAGCGGGACGTCCTTGAGCGCCGGATCCTTCTTCAGCTTGTTGCACACGCTGAAGCCGTTCATCCGCGGCAGCTCGATCGACAGCAGGATCAGGTCGGGACGATCGCTCGCCGCCTGCTGCAGACCGGCGTTGCCGTCGTCCACGAGCGTGACGTTGCAACCGAGGCGATGGAGCTCGCGACGGAGCTCCCCGGCGAAACCTGCGTCGTGCTCGAAGACGAGAACCTTGGTGCTCATGGAGGGCTTTCCGAACGGCGCGTCGCGGCGACCCCCCGAACGTCTCTGGGTGGTGCGCTCCGCGGAGCGCCGATCATGGACGGTATCGGGCCGGCGCGCACGCGGTCAACGGCGGTTTTTCGCGAAGAACCACGGCCGTTTCGCACCGTCGTGTTTCTCCCGGAGACGGCGCAGGCCGCCGGGGTGGTCGGGGGACGCCGAGACGGCGATCGGTCACGACGCGGCGGCGAGCGCAGGGGCTCGTCGGGGGCGGCGAGGGCGCTCCAGGGCGTGCTGCTTCTCACGCGCGTGATACAGCTGCAGCCGCGTGGCGTACGGCCACGGCCGCGCGGCGGCGTGCGCCAGGTAGGTCGGGAGGTCCACGACGCCGTAGCCGGTGCCGGTCGCCGGGTCGCGCGGGTGCCTCTCCAGCCAGTCGAGCAGGAGCGACAGCGCGCGGACGCTCGATCCACGCAGGTCGTGGAGCAGCACGACCCCCTGCCCCGCGAAGACGATCTGCGCGATCAGCCGGCGGGTGAGCCGCTCCGGATCGGTCTCCTTGGTGTCCTGCGCGTCGATCGTCCACATCACGAGCTCGTCGCGACGGGCGGCGAGCAGCTGCTGCGCGGCCGGGCCGACCTTGCCGTACGGCGGACGGAAGTAGTGCACGGGTTGGGCGGTCGCCTCGGAGATCAGCCGGGCGGACTCTTCGATCTGGAAGGCGTTCCACGCGGCGTCCTTGCGGTTGACCGCCAGGTGGTCGAGCGCGTGGTTGCCGATGGTGTGCCCGGCCGCCACGATCGCGCGCGCCACGCCGCGGTTCATCTCCGAGACCACCCCGTCGCCGGCGAGCCGCCGCCCCGTGAGGAAGAAGGCGCCCTTGACCTTGTGGGCGTCGAGGATGCGCAGCACCTCGAGCGTCGTCTCGGCGGCCGGCCCGTCGTCGAAGGTGAGGACGATCTCGCCCGAGCCCTCGGCGCCCTCGGCGAGGATGCCGGCACGATCGACGTCCGCCTCCGGATTCCAGGGCGTGGGGGCGGTCAGGGCCGGCAGCGACTCGGGCCCCAGGACCGTCGCGTCGACCGGCGGCGGCGCGCGCGGCGCCGGGGCAGGCGCGACGACCGCCGCCGGACCCGATTTCTCCCGCGCGATCTCCAGGGTCCGGCCGCCGCACGACGACGCCCAGGCGACGAGCGCCAGCAGGCCGAAGCGCGCCACGATGGATCCGGACGTCCGCACGACGCGATCGTGCCTGGAGGTCGCGGAGGCTGGCCAACATCCCGGCCTTGCCCCTATGCCATGTGGGCGGCATCTCAGCGCCACGGCCTCGTCTCTGCCCTTGCACGCCGGGTCGAAGGTCCAAGATCGAAGGTCGAAGGAGTTGGTGAGCACCCGGTTCTTCGACCTTCGACCTTCGACCTTCGACCAGGCCTCACCAAGCGGCCGGGCCTGCACTGGCAGACGAGACCTGAACGCATTCACCAGACCGCGGGGGACCGATAGGCTGATGGCCATCTCGACACGCACCGAACATCCCGCCCACGACGCGGCGGCGACGCCGGAGGCCGAAACACCGGTCCGCGACGCGCCGCGGCCCGCGGTGCGCCCGGCCTTCCGACCGCCGCGCAAGCGACCGCTGGGCAAGGTGCTGCTCGTGTTCGCGCTGCTCGCATCCGGCGGCGCGTTCGCCGCCAGGCGCATGCAGCCCAAGGCGGTGACGACCACCCCGATCGTGCGCGGCGTCGCCGTCGAGGCGGTGTACGCGACGGGCACCGTCGAAGCGTTCGATCGGGTGCTGGTCAAGGCGAAGCTCGCGGGCTCGATCGCCGAGCTGAAGGTGCGCGGGGGCGCGCGGGTGAAGAAGGGCGACGTGCTCGCGACGATCGACTCGCCGACGCTCAAGTTCGAGCTGGCCAAGGGCAAGGCCGACCTGTGGGCCGCCTCGAGCCAGGCCGGCACCGCGAGCCCGCAGCTCGCGGCGCTCGACGCGCAGATGAAGGCGACGACCGCGCTCCTGCAGTCCGCGAAGGACGATCGCGATCGCATCGCCAAGCTGGTGCAGAACGGCACCGCGACGCAGGTCGAGCTCGACAAGGCCAACACGCAGGTCCAGAACCTCGAGGCGCAGCTCGCCGCGCAGAAGGCCACGCAGCAGTCGCTCAAGATCGACCTCGGGGCGCGCGCCACCGGCGCCAACGCCGCCGTCGACTCGCTGGCCGCGCGCCTCGCGGACACCGAGGTGCGGTCGCCGCTCGAAGGCGTGGTCCTCGGTCGCAGCGTCGAGCCGGGCGAGGTGGTGATGATCAACCAGCCGCTGTTCCGCGTCGGCAACACCGAGGACCTCGTGCTCGAGTGCGCGGTCGACGAGGCCGACGTGGCCAAGGTCACCATCGGGAGCAAGGCGGCGGTGTCGCTCTACGCGTTCGCCGGCAAGGCGTTCCGGGCGGAGGTCTTCGAGGTCCTCCCCGACGCCGACCGCGCCAAGAAGAGCTTCCTCGCGAAGCTGCGCCTCTCCGATCCGCCGCCCGGTCTGCGCAGCGGCATGAGCGCCGAGGTGAACGTGATCGTCGCCGAGCGGCCCGGCTCCCTCCTCGCCCCCGCCGAGGCCATCGACGCGAGCGGCTACGCGTGGGTGGCGAGGGACGGGCGCGCCGAGAAGCGCAAGCTGCAGGTGGGCGTGCGCGACATGCTGCGCGTCGAGATCCTCGGCGGCCTCGCCGAGGGCGATCAGGTGGTGGTCGCCGGCGCCGACGCGCTGCAGCCGGGCGTGCGCGTGACGGCGACCGAGAAGGCGCCCGACGTGACCGCGCCGCCGCCCAATCGCCCGAAGGCGGCGCTGTGACATGGCCCTCCCCGCCGCAGCACCGAGCGCTCGGGATCGGGTGAGCGCGCGCTCGTCCGGCGTCGGCGAGCGCCGCGTCCCCTTCGCCGACCTGCGCACGATCGTCTTCATCGCCGTCCGCCAGCTCTGGGAGCGCAAGCTGCTCAACGGCATCGCGGTCGGCGGCGTCGTGCTCGGCGTGCTCGTGCTGATCGCGATGAACGGGATCATGCAGGGCTTCTCGATGAAGTTCACGCAGGCGATCCTCAAGATCAGCCCGCACGTGATCATCCTCGACACCGAGCTGCGGCCGCAGCCATCCATCCTCGCGCGCTACGAGCAGGGGCTGGTGGCCACGCAGGTCGCCCACGAGGTGCCGAGCGATCGGCAGGCGCGCATCAAGCGTCCGTACGAGATCGTCCACGCGCTCCACGAGCTGCCCGACGTGAAGGCCGCGGCGCCCTCGCTCTCGGGCATGGCGCTCATCGAGTTCGCCGGGAAGACCAAGTCGATCGACCTGCGCGGCATCGACGTCGACAAGCAAGAGAAGGTCACGCCGCTCAGCCAGTTCGTCACCGCGGGGTCGATCGCCACGCTCGGCGTCGCCAACGATGGGATCATGGTCGGCAGCGGCGTGGCCGCCGATCTCGGCCTGCACGTCGGCGACGTGGTCCACGCCGCCGCCCCGGGCGGGCGTCCCCTCGATCTGAAGGTGGTGGCGATCTTCGAGGCGGAGATCCCGCCGGTCGACAAGGTGCGCGCCTACGCGCTCTTGCGCAACGCGCAGACGCTCCTCGGGAGGCCCGACATCATCAGCCGCATCGAGGTGCTGCTGTGGGATCAGGATCGCGGCGTGCCGGCCTCCGATCGGATCGAGCGGGCGTTCGGCTACGACGCCGAGCCGTGGCAGGAGACCAACGCGAACTTCCTCGCCATCTTCGCCATGCAGGGGATGATCGCGAACTTCGTCGTGGCGGCGATCCTGCTCGTCGGCGGCTTCGGCATCCTCTCCATCCAGATCATGATCGTGCTGCAGAAGCAGCGCGACATCGCCATCCTGCGCTCGGTCGGCCTGCGCCGGAGCGACATCCTGCGCATCTTCCTCCTGCAGGGCGTGGTCATCGCGCTCGTCGGCGGCGTCCTCGGCGATCTGCTGGGCAAGCTCGCCCTGGGGCAGCTCGCGAAGATCCGGGTCCACATGGAGGGGCTGGTCAAGTCCGACACGTTCCTCATCCACGAGGACCCGCGCTTCTACCTGTACGGGCTCGCGTTCGCGCTGGTCGTCGGCGTGTTCGCGTCGCTCCTGCCGGCAATCCGCGGCTCGCGCGTCGAGCCGGTCGACGTGCTGCGAGGGCAGATCGGATGAGCGCCGCCGCGTCGCTCGCCCCGCCGCCGCACGTCCTCGCCGAGACGCGCGCGCTCTACCGCGCGCTGTCCGGCACCGGCGCGGCGCCGCAGACCATCCTCCACGGCATCGATCTGCAGATCGCGCGCGCCGAGTTCCTCGCCCTCACCGGCGCGAGCGGCAGCGGCAAGTCCACGCTCCTCTACCTGCTCGGCGCGCTCGATCGCCCGACCTCCGGCGAGGTGTGGCTCGACGGCGTCGAGATGAGCTCCCTCGACGACGACGATCGCGCGGCGTTCCGCAACGAGCGGCTCGGGTTCGTCTTCCAGTTTCACTTCCTCCTGCCGGAGTTCAACGTCCTCGAGAACGTGTCGCTCCCGATGCTCCGCCGCGGCGTGCCCCGCAGCGAGGCCGACGACCGCGCCTACGAGAGCCTCGGGCTGCTCGGGCTCGAAGATCTCTGGCGCCGCAAGCCGGGGCAGCTGTCGGGCGGCCAGCAGCAGCGCGTCTCCATCGCGCGCGCGGTCGCCAACGACCCGGCGCTCATCCTGGCCGACGAGCCGACCGGCAACCTCGACTCGAGGAACGCCGAGCTGGTGTTCGACGTGTTCGCGCACCTCGCCCACGACCAGGGGCGGACGGTGGTGATGGTCACCCACGACCGGGAATTCGCGATCCGTGCCGACCGCCAGGTCGCCCTGCGCGACGGCCGCGTCCTCGGCGAGGGCCGACGCGGCGAGGACATCCTCCCCTCCTCCCGCCGCCTCCTCCCCTCCGATCCGCCCTGATCGCTCCGGTGCCGCGCGAGTCGTCAGTCGTCAGTCGTCAGTCGTCAGTCGTCAGTCACTGTGGGTCTCTCGTCGAGCGAGGTCCGAGGTCGAGTAGTCGAAGGTCGAACCAGGGGCTGCGCCCCTGGAACCCGGCGGAATGGGCTCTACCTTCGACCTGCGACCTGCGGCCTTCGACCTTCGACCTCGCGCGCGGCTGGGCGGCGAGGGTTGGTGACCGGCGCGCCGCCGTGGTACGCGCCCGCCGATGCGCCGGCAGTTCTTCGCGGGTTCCATCGCGATCGCCACCGCGCTCGGCGCGGTGATGGTGCGCGCGCAGGGGCCGCTCTCGCCGACGGTGCCGACCACCCCGGGCGTGAGCACCGCGGTGGGCGGGGGCGTCGGCACCACCGGTGCCGGCACGCCGGTCACGCCGAAGACGCCGACCATCCCGGCGCCGACGATCTCGGCGACCGCCCCGGCGACCCCCTCGCCCATTCCGACCGCTCCCGTCTCGACGGCAAAGGGGGCGCCGATGCACGTCGAGACGACGGCCGTTCCCGCCGCCGGCGATCCGTCCCCCGTCGCCAAGGACGTCGCCGAGAAGCCCAAGCCGAACGTCTTCACGCTCAGGAAGTGCCTCGAGCTCGCCGACGCCCGCGCCGCGTCGATCAAGATGTCGATCGACCGCGTGGCCATCGCCCACGCGCAGCTCGACGAGGTCAAGTCGATCCCCTGGTCGCAGTGGACGATGTCCGGCGGCGTGGCGATGGTCCCCGAGATCCGCGGCACCAGCGTCTACTCGCCGCACGGCGACATCTCCATCTCGTCGAAGCTCGGCCCCGCTTGGCGCGTCGGCGTCGAGGGCGTCATCCCCCTCTACACCTTCGGCAAGATCGAGTCCTCCACCGCGGCCGCCAAGGCGTACATGGAGGTCGCGCTCAACGACGTGCAGCGCGCGACGAACGTCGTGCACCACGACGTGCGGCGCGCGTTCTTCGGCCTGCAGCTGGCGCACGACGGCCGCTACCTGCTCGAGTTCGCGCGCGACAAGCTGGCCGACGCGATCAAGAAGGCCGAGGCCGACGAGGACGCCGACGAGCCCGACATCCTCCGCATGAAGACCTACCAGATGGAGGTCTCCGCGCGCCTCGGCGAGGTCGAGAAGGCCGAGCGCATGTCGCTCGCGGCGCTGCGCTTCTTCACCGGTGTCGAGGCGCCCGCGCCGTTCGTCATCCCCGAAGACAACATCGCGCCGCCGAAGAAGCCGCTCGTCGACGTGCTCGTCTACCTGCATTCGGCGAAGCTGCACCGGCCGGAGCTGAAGCAGGTCGAGGCAGGCATCCGCGCGCGCAAGCACCAGGTCGACTTCGCCAAGGCCCGCATGTACCCGGACATCGGCCTCGGCCTCATGTTCGGCTACGCGAACGCGCCGGTCATCACCGACCAGACGAACGCGTTCGTCGTCGACAACGCGAACTACCTTCGCTACGGCTTCGGCATCGTCTTCCGCTGGAACCTCGACGTGCTTCCGGCGGCCGCGCGCGTCCGCTTCGCCGAGGGGCAGCTGGCCGAGCTCCGCGACACCGAGTCGTTCGCGCTCGGCGGCATCGGGGTCGAGGTCGAGAACGCCTACGCCGTCGCCAAGGACGCGCAGATCCGCGAGAAGTTCTACGGCGAGGCCGAGGCCCTGGCGAAGAAGTGGGTGGCCAGCATCACCGCCGCGATCGGCGTCGGCACCCGCGAAGAGCGCGAGATCATCGATCCGCTGCGCTCCTACCTGACCAACCGCTACAACCACCTGCAGGCGATCATGGATCTCGACGTCGCCTACTCGCAGCTGGCGCTCGCGACCGGCGACGACGGCGTCGCCGAGTTCTGACGAGTCGTCAGTCGTCAGTCGTCAGTCGACGGAGTCGTCAGTCGTCAGTCGTCAGTCGTCAGTCGAGCCCGGCGTGGCCGCGGACGTGACCGGGTCGAAGGTCTCGAACGTCGACGGGGCTCCGCCCCGAGCGCTGCTGGGCCCGTTCGACCGCTTCGGCGCGTGCCCGCTGCGGCTCAGCTTCGACCTTCGACCTTCGACCTTCGACCTTCGACCTTCGACCTTCGACCCGGTCTCGACCGCGCCTCCAGGCGGCGCCGGCAGCGACAGCCCGCTGACGACTGACGACTGACGACTGACGACTCCCCTGACGGCCGGCCCCGCTTGCGATCGGTCCGCAGATCGACGATGCACACGCCCGGAGGCACTTCATGAAGATCTTCATCGACAGCGCGGACCTCGGAGAGATCCGCGAGGCCGCCGCGATGGGCGCGGTCGACGGCTGCACCACCAACCCGTCCCTCATCGCGAAGACGGGCAAGACCCAGCGCGAGATCATCCAGGCGATCGTCGAGATCGTCGACGGCCCGATCAGCGCCGAGGTCCTCGGCACCACCTACGACACCATGGTCGCCGAGGGGCGCGAGCTCGCGAAGATCCACAAGAACATCGTGGTGAAGATCCCCCTCATCACCGAGGGCCTGAAGGCGGTCCGCACGCTCACCGCCGAGGGCATCAAGACGAACGTCACCCTCTGCTTCTCGCCCACGCAGGCGCTGCTCGCCGCCAAGGCCGGCGCGACGTACATCTCGCCGTTCGTCGGTCGCCTCGACGACGCCTCCACCGAGGGCATGCAGCTGATCGAGCAGATCGTGCGCATCTACGAGAACTACGCGTTCGACACCGAGGTGCTCGTCGCGTCGGTGCGCCACCCGGTGCACGTCGTCGAGGCCGCGCTCATCGGCGCCGACGTCTGCACGATCCCCTTCAAGGTGATCCAGCAGCTCGCCTATCACCCGCTCACCGATCTCGGCCTCGCGAAGTTCCTCGAGGACGCGAAGAAGACCCCGAAGGCCTGATGCCCGTCGTCGTGCAGCGGCGCGCCGCGGTGGCGCGCGTCGCCAACGTGCCGACCAGCGCGACGATCAAACGCCGCGTCGCCGCGATGCTCTCCGCGCTCGGGATGCCGAGCGCGGAGGTGTCGATCCTGCTCACCGACGATCGCGAGATCCGCGCGCTCAACCGCGACTACCGCGGCGTCGATCGCGCGACCGACGTGCTCTCGTTCGCGATGCGCGAGGGTGAGGGCGCGCGCTTCGCCGGCGACGTGCTCGGCGATCTGGTGATTTCCATGCAGACCTGCGCGCGTCAGGCGCGCGACGCGAAGCGTCCGTTGCTCGACGAGTCGACGATGCTCCTCGCGCACGGCCTCTTGCACCTGCTCGGTTGGGATCACGATACGGCCGCAAAAGACAGGGCGATGCGCGCCGAGACGGATCGCCTGTGCGTCGCCGCCGGCGCCCCTCCCCTCTTCTCGCTCGGGGGCGTGGACGACGCCGGGCGGTCCCGTCCAGCGAAAAAACCGGCCTCCCGGCCCTCCGGGGTGAGGACGACGGGCCGCACGCGCGCGTCGAACGCGCGCGCGTCATCTCCCAAACGACGTGCGAGATCCGCGCGGTAACCCACGAAATCCCGTCGATTTTTGGCGATGGGAGGGGCTCGCGGAGCGGGCGTCGGGCGCGCTTCCGGAGGCTTCCGCGAAGCCGTTGCGCGGGAGAAATCGTCGCGAACCTTGAAAATAAGGGCTTGCGAGCGTTGTTCACGTACGGTACTGGTCACGTGTTCCGCAGCGCGAACCGGGATTTCCCGGGCGCGCGCGAGATTCCACACGGAGGCATTCCCATGGCTGGTGCGAAGAGGCTCACCAAGGCGCAGGTCATTTCCGAGCTGAGCGAGATGACGGAGCTCGACAAGAAGTCGGTTGCTCGCGTGTTCGACAAGCTCCAGGAGCTGATCAAGAAGCAGCTCAGCGCGCGCGGCCCCGGCGAGTTCGTGATCCCGGGCCTGCTCAAGCTCAAGGCCGTCAAGAAGCCGGCGACCAAGGACCGTGAAGGCATCAACCCCTTCACGAAGGAGAAGACGATCTTCAAGGGCAAGCCCGCCTCGAAGAAGATCCGCGCGACGGCGCTCAAGGCGCTCAAGGACCTCATCCAGTGAGATGAGACCGAGCGATCGCAAGATCGCTCGCCTGGTCGGAGCGCTCCTCGGAAGAGGGGCGCTTCGTCTTTTTGTCGCCGCAGATCTCGGCGCCGGCGTCGTCGCGGCCGGTTGGGGGCTGGGTCGACCGGGTCGAAGGTCGCGAGAGGAACACGATTTCGGATCCCAGCCGCGGCGCGGCGGTCCTGGACGATCGCGCACGCGCTCGCCGGCGCTAGTACCGCCGGCCGGAAATTTGGCCAGGGACGTTCGATGACGGAAGCGGTCACGGAAGCGGACGCGGTGACGGCAGCGGTAGCGACTGCGGGAGCGGACCACGGATCGCGAGCCCATCCCGCTGACCGCTGCCGCCGCGGCCCATCGCTCGAAGTATGCGGACACTTCCGGCCGGCGGTACTAGCAGAACGCCGCCGCACCGAGGCAGAACGCGCCCTTGATGTCGCCGGCGAAGATGCTGAGGAAGGAGTCGTCGCAGCCGCCCTCGAGGATGCGGCACGGATCGATGGGGCCACCGCCCTCGCCCCCGAGGCCACAGCCGGTGTCCCCGGTCGGGTTTCCCTGCGGGTCGCAAGCCACGGGGCACTCCGGACAGCGGCGCGACGGGTTGTCCGCGTCGAGCGAGCAGGCGCCGTAGGTCTGCCAGCACGCGCAGGCGGTGCGGGGGTTCACGCAGCGGGGCCTCCGCTCCGTGCTCGTGAGCGTGCCGCCGGCACCGCGCTTGTCGACGACCTTCAGGAGGGTGTTGGTCCCCTTCGTGACCTGCACTCCGAAGAGCCCCGACGCGGCGGCGGAGACGTATCCGCTCGCGCCGCTCGGGCACACGTAGCGAAGCGACCTGGTGCTCTTGCGGACGAAGGCGCACTGACCGCGCTTGTAGGCCGGGCTCGCCCTGAGGATGGCGTCCTCGGTCGATTCGATTTGCGATGCGGGATCGTCTTCTGCCCCGCCGTCGCTCTGAACGGCGCAACCAGAGAAGAGGGAGAGCGAGGCGACGGTGAGGCAGGCCAGCAGGTTCTTCATCGCCGGCGCCCCGAGCAACGGCGGTGCCACTCCAACCCACCCCGGATCCATCGAGGAACCCGGCCGAACGCCGCATGCGGGCGGCCACGCCGGGGCGCCCGCCCATGGGCGCCCGCCCAAGGTCACCGTCCCCGCTACGCGCGATCGCCGAGGAGCGCGGGACGCGTCGGGCGGGCGAGCAGCACCGGGCGGGTCGGTGGCGTGCCCGTCGCTGCCTGCCGGACGCGTCGAAGTCCGCGCAGCGAGTACACGCCCACGATCGCGGCCGAGAGGGCGCACACGGCGAGCACGAGCGCGATGCCGGCACCCGGTTCCATCTCCCACGCGCGGAGAGCGAGCAGCAGCGCGACCTCATAGACGACGAGGTAGCTCGCCCACGCGAGGCCGAGCTGCGCGCGAAGGAGGCCGAACCTCCCTTGGAACGCCGAGCGGTCCGTCGAGCGCACGATCACGGCCCGACGCGCGAGGTCGCCTCCGTACGCCGCCATGCCCGCGAAGATCGGCGCGCTCAGGAGGATGGCCAACGCCTCGACGGCCCCGAGGTCGTCGAGCAGAGCGATCAGGACGACGAGGGTCGCGGCCGCGCCGGAGATCGCCAGGACGACGCCGCAGACAGCGCCGACGAGACGAGAGACGACGCCGAGCCGGCGCCGGATTCGCACGTCGCGCACGGGGCCGGGATCGCGGTACATCGCTCGATCGACCGCCGTGCGCGACGGAAGTTCCCCATCATCGAGGGCGGCGCCCTACCGGTGCTCGCGCCTCACGGGCGCCGCGGCGCGACGGTCCCGGAGGCCGGCTCAAAGGCGACGAACACTGACCAGATCGAACGCGAGCGCGCGCAGCCCGGGGCCCGCGTGGCGGAAGGCGAGCGTCGCCGTCGAGGCCGGCTTGGCGAGGGTGAAGACGGCGGAGACGCGCGTCCACTCCGCGCGCACGACGCCCGTGAGCTGCTGGCTGTAGTCGTCCTTGGCGCCCTCGAAGTAGAGCGCGATGGGCGCGGTGTTGCCGTCGAGCGTCTTGACCCACGCAGCGCCCTCGTAGGACGCCCCGACGGGCGCCTCCTCGCCGAGCGGGATCTCTTGCGCGACGAGCTCGTAGTCGGCCGTGTTGCGCCACTCGACGTAGCGCTCGCAGTCGTAGGCGCCACCGGTCTTCGGCTGGAAGGCGGGCGGCCAGTTCGCGGCCGCGCTTTCGGTGGCGACCTCGAACGAGGGATTGAGGACGAGGTTGTTCGGGACGTTGCACGTCGCGGCGTCGGGCGTCGTGTCGGGTGCGGCGTCGGACGCTACCTCGGCGCCCACGTCGGCCGTCGACGCGTCGAGGGCGGCGTCGGCGGGGCTCTCGACAGTGGTCCCATGACAGCCGACGAGGACGATGACCCAGGGAGCGAGGCGCACGGAACGGAGGCTAGTACGGCGCACTGGAAGTTCGTACCTGGATCCTTCCCGAACGTTGGGGCGCCGTACTAGCGAAGTCGCGGAGCGACTTATCGCAGGGGGTGAAGC
>JACPFM010000097.1 GCA_016182965.1 Deltaproteobacteria bacterium
AGCGAGAGCGGGAGCGAGAGCGAGACAGGCCAGGTTCCCGTCTCGAGCTGACGACTGAGAGACTGACGACTGACGACCGGGCCTTCGCCCGCAGCGAACAAGGCGCACGCCCGAGAATGGCGACCGCCCATCACGAGCGAGGCGGCTCGTGCATGATCGCGCGGCGATAGCGCTCACGACGCGTCGCGTCCTTCAGGACGTCGTACGCCTCGTCGAGCACCGAGAGGACCAGCTTCAGGTCGTCGGCCGCGTCGAGCAGCGACGGGCGCATCACGCGGGTCGGATCGAGCGCCTTGCGCACGTCGAGGTAGGCGCGCTTGATCTCGTAGCCGGTCGCCTCGCGGGAGACGCCGAGGATGGCGAAGTAGTCGCCGTCCTCGACCAGCGCGCGGCGCGCGGCGATGCGCGCGCGGACCGCGGAGTCGTCGAGCTCGGCGTCGCGCAGCGGATCGGCGAGCTCGACCTCGGCCGGCTGCGGCGCCGCCTCGCGGGTCATCACGCCGGGGCGGATGCCGACCAGGGTCTGCACCACGCCGAGCGCGACGAGCGCGTAGAGGAGCGGCGGCGCTTCGTCTCCGCGGGCCTCGATGACGTCGCGGAGCGAGATGCCCGCGGCGCTGCGCACCATCGCGTCGTCGTCGTCGTCGAGGCCGCACTCGTCGAGCAGCGTGCCGTGCGTGCCCGCGGCGAAGCGCACCTCGAGGCCGCCGAGGCGCGCGATGGCGTCGGCGGGCTGCACCGAGCGGCGCACGATCTCGACGATCAGCGCGGGACCGGGCGTTCCCCCGAACACCGGCGGCTCGCCGCGGAGGCGCTGCGGCGGCTCCGCCTCGTACGCGACGCGCCCGCGTGGGATCGCCACCGCGCGCGTCAGCAGCCACGCGGCGTGCGCCTGCAGCACGTCCCAGAGCTGATCCTGGTGCAGGTGCCCGTGCGCGACGAGCGCGGCGCCCGCCAGACGGCCGAACGGAGGCACGCGCCCCTCGAGCTTGCGCGCGACGTCGGCGGCGAGATCGCCGCGCGACACGAGGTATCCGAGCAGCGACTCGCCCTCGACCGACGACGCGGCGGTGACCACGTCGCCGTCCTGCAAGACGACGCGACGGATGCCCCGCTCCTCGTCGAAGCGGAGCACGCCCGACAGGCGCGTCGCGACCGAAGCGGCGAGCGCGCGCAGGGCCTCGTCGGCCGAGGTGATCGCGCGCGGCTGCGGGATGACCGGCGCGGGCTCGGCGGCGCGCGGCGGCTCGGCGGCGAGCGGCGGCGGACGGTTCGCCGGCGGACGAGAGGTCTGCGGCGCGAGCGGCGGCGGGTGTTCCAGCGCCGGCGGCGGCGCGGCGTACGGCGCGACCTGCGACTGCGACCGCTCGCCGTCGACGAGGTCGGGCGCGAAGTCGGACGGCGGCGGCTGCACCACGCGACGCGGCGGCTTCGGGGTGGAGGCGTCGCGCCGCACCGGCGGCGGCGCATCGACCGGCGGCTCGAGGACGCTGCCCGCGCCGGTGTGCCCGCGATCGCTGTCATCATGACCGCCGCGTCCGCCGCTGGTCGTCGGCGCGGCGACGCCGTGGCTGCCGGTCGCGAAGGACGGGGCGACGGCGGCGGAGCTCGTCCCCGTGGCCGAGCCCGGACCGGTGAGCGGCGAGGGCGCGATCGCGCGCGCACGCCCGGCGCTCGTCGTGAGCGCCGCGGCGTCGCCGCCGCCGGTCGTGTGCTCGCGTGTTCCGGCGCGTGCGCCCTCGGCGGCGCCGCGGCCGGTGGTCCCCGTCGCGTGACGCGGCGTGCCGCCGGTCTCGGAGCTCCCGCCCTCTTCGTCGTCGACCTCGAGATCGAGCGGATCGTCGAGCGACGCGAGGATCTCCGCGGGCAGCACCGCCTCGACCTCGTCCTCGGGCGAGAGGATCTCGTCGTCGGCCTGCGGCATGCTCTCGGGCGTGCGCTGCGATGTCGGACCGGCGACGCGCGCCTCGGCCTCGCGCAGCAGCCGCTCGAGATCGGGCGACAGCCGCTGCTCCGCGCTGCGCGTCGACCACTTGCGCTCGCTCGACCGGAGCGGGTCGGACGAAGGCGCCAAATCCGGCGGCTCGCTCGGCGCACGCATGCCGGACGGCAGGGCGTCTGGCCGCCCTTCGGGCCTGGGAGGCAGCGGGCTCGGCGGCGCGCGCAGCGAGGGCGGTGGCGGCAGCGAGCTGGGTCGCGCCGGCCGACCGGCGTGTCCCGCGTGCGGCGACAGCATGGTCTCGGGCGGCACCGCGCCTTCGACGCCGAGCAGCGAGTCGATCTTGGCCACCAGCGCCTCGACGTCGATCGGCCGCGCGAAGAACCCGCTCCCCTCGTGCGCGTAGGCGTCCTTCGCGCTCCCGAACGTCTTGCCGGGCTCGCCCGCGTAGATGAGGTGCACGCCCGATGCGCCGGGCAGCTGCCGGACGCGCGCGGCGATCTCGAGCGCGCCCGGCGCGTCGACGTCGAGCAGGACCAGGTTCGGCCGCTGCACGGTCACGCGGCCGGCGAGCATCGCCAGCGGGACGTCGATCACCTCGTAGCCGCGCGCGCGGAGGGCCCACTCGACGCGCGCCGCCTCGACCGTGGGATCGGTGACGAAGATGGTCTGGGGGGGCGGCCCCTCGACGCCGTCGTCGGGCTCCGGCTCGTCACCGCCGCCGAACGACTCGTCGGAGCGCGGCTCGTACGAGGCCGGCGGCTCCTCGTCCTCGGACGGAGGCGGGGCGGAGGGCGCCGGGGGCGGGCCTTCGGCGGGCGGGGGAGGCCCTCCGCTCGGCTCGCCTTGTGCGGGGCGTCTCGGCTCGCTCGGCTTCGCTTCGTCCGTCAAAGGCGCCCTCTGGGAACGTACCAGCGAACTTGCTAGCAGAGCCGCTCGCCGGATGATAACCCCCCGCGCGATGTCCGGAGCGCACGATCGCAAGGCCGCAGGGTCGACCAAGACCCGCGACCAGACCGAGCGACTCGTCGCGCGCAACCGCCGCGCGACGTTCGAGTACGATCTCGAGGACAAGTGGGAGGCCGGGGTCGTCCTCGTCGGCAGCGAGGTGAAGTCCCTCCGCGCCGGCAAGCTCGAGATGGTCGACGCGTGGGCGACCGTCGAGGGCGACGAGATGTGGCTGCACGACCTTCGCATCGCGCCCTACGAGCAGGCCACGATGTTCGCGCCGGAGCCGAAGCGGAAGCGGAAGCTGCTCCTCCGCCGCAGCGAGATCGAGAAGATCAAAGGGAAGCTCAAGGACCGCGGCTACACGCTCATCCCGCTGCGCGTCTACTTCAAGGGGCGGAACGTGAAGATCGAGATCGCGCTCGCACGCGGCAAGACCAAGGGCGACAAGCGGCAGGACATCGCGCGCAAGGACGCCGAGCGCGCGGCGCGCTCCGCGATGGGCCGCGCGAGGAAGGGCGGTCTCGGCGCGGGCCCCGAGCGAGGCCGATGATGGCGGCGATCGAGCTGCACCCCGCGGGGGGCGCGTGGGCGCCCACGACGTTGTTCCAGTACGGGACCGAGATCGTCGTCTCGTCCCCCGCCCCCGCCCCGCCCGGCGCCCGGGTCGAGGCGGCCGCCGTGGCGGACGACGGCGCCCGCTCGGCCTTCCGCATCAAGGTCCACCGCTGCAAACGGCAGGAAGACGGCACTTTCGTGCTCGTCGGGGTCACGATCGACCTACGCCGGGAAGCCCGGACCATCCTCGAAGAGCTCGGTCGCGTCGCGCCCGGCCGACCTCTTGGGGTCTGACTCCCGGCGCGACCTGAGGTATGAGCCTCGCCCGAGCCGGAAACGTCTCGCCTGGGTGTACGACCCAAGCCCCGTCTCTCAGTCCTTCTCCGGAGGTCCCGTGATGCGTACCGATCGTCTCGCCCTTGTCGCTCTGTTGGCCTTCGCCGTCGCGGCGGGCGGCTGCAAGAAGAAGGAGGACGCCTCGTCCGACGAGAGCGCCGAGAAGGACAAGAAGTCCGCGAAGAAGAAGGACAAGGGTGACGACGAAGGCGACGACGACGGCAAGAAGAAGAAGAAGGGCGACGACGAGGCCAGCGACGACGACGGCAAGAAGAAGAAGAAGGGCGACGACGAAGGCGACGACGACGGCAAGAAGAAGAAGAAGGGCGGCGGCGGCGGCTCGCTGACCGGCAACTTCGAGGGCCAGGAGGTCCAGTTCAAGTACGGTCGCACCACCGGCTTCGGCTCGCTGCGCCTCGAGCTCTCGAACGAGAAGCTCCCCTGCAAGGGCGGCAACCCCTCCGACGACGCCTACACGCTGTCGTTCGAGCTCTCGGCCGGCCCGAACGGCAAGTTCTTCACCGGGTACCCGATCGGCGTGCCGGTCACCTACAACCACCAGCGCATCAAGCTGAAGAGCACCTTCGTCCGCCCGCAGTTCGTCAACCTCGAGATCGATCCGTTCAACCTGAAGGAGGGTGAGCACATCAAGGGCTCGCTCTCGTTCGACCACAAGTGGACGGAGATGAAGGGCGACGACAAGAAGGACTGGAAGTACACGACCGACGGCAAGTTCGACATCGAGATCTGCGACGATCCCTTCGGCGGCTACAAGCGCGTGAAGGTCCCGCTCGCGGGCGAGGCGCCCGAGGGCGACGTCGCCGGCAAGTTCGGCAGCGACACCTTCAAGGCGAAGAGCGCGCTCGTCATCGTCCTCAAGGACTACTCGACCAAGAAGGAGTACATCGACGCGGTCGAGTTCTACTCGGCCGACGACGTCGACTGCGCCAACCACTGGACCGAGGGTCGCAAGAGCGCCTACTTCTACCTGACCGACGTCGGCGGCGCGGGCGAGACCACCAAGTTCGAGGGCACGATGCAGCCCGCGCAGCCGTGGTTCGCGGCGCCCAAGGGCAAGGGCACCACGCCTTCGCTCAAGTCGTTCGGCTACAGCGGCGGCCGCCGCGCGTGGATCAAGCTGAACAAGATCGACTTCAAGAAGGGCGCGACGATCAACGGCGAGGTGTTCGCCGAGAGCGCGCCCGACAGCAAGCCGGAAGACAGCGGCAAGATCGGCGGCCACTTCAGCGCGAAGGTCTGCAACAGCGGCTGGTGATCGCGTCGGTGGCCGTCACGCAGCTCTGACAGCGGCGGCGTGACGCGCGAACCTGACTCGAGCTTCCCCCGGCGGCGTCACGGCTTCGGCCGCGGCGCCGCTGGCGTTTCGGGGGTCGAAGATCGAAAGTCGAAGGTCGAATGCGCCCCACCGCAATCCTGCTCCTCGTACCCGCCGTGGCGCTCGCGAGCACGGCGCGCGCCGACGACTGGTTCGGCACCGACAAGGCGCTGCACTTCGGGGTCAGCGCGGTGATTGCATCTGGTGTTTATGGAGTGACCACCGCGTTCGACGATCGTCGCGCGGTCGCCCTCGGCGTCGGGGGCGGCGTCGCGCTCGGCGCGGGGATCGGCAAGGAGACCTGGGACGCGCTCGGGCACGGCGACCCCTCGTGGAAGGACTTCACCTGGGATGTCATCGGCACGATCGCCGGGCTGGCGCTCGCGTATGGTGTCGACGCCATGGTGCGCCCAGCGCCGAATCCCGCGATGCGCGACGCGGCGGCGCCGTTGACCGCCTGGACCTTCGACCTCCGACCTGAGACCTTCGACCCGCGCGCCCCCGGCGGCCGTGCGATGTTCCGGTTCTGACATGCCCCTCCCCGCCGCCCTGTTCAAGCAGTCTCCCGCGGACTTCGTGGTCGACGAGATCGACGCGTACCCGGCGAGCGGCGAGGGTCCGCACGTGCTCGTGCGCATCCGCAAGACGTCGCTGAGCACCGAGGCCGCCGTCTCGCGGCTCGCCGAGGCGCTCGGCGTCGATCGTCGCGCGTGCGGCTTCGCCGGCATGAAGGACAAGGACGCGATCACGACCCAGCGCGTCAGCCTCCCCGACGTCGATCCTGCGCGCGTGCTCTCGCTCGCCGGCCGCTGGCCCGACCTCGAGATCCTCGAGGCCGAGCGCCATCGCAACAAGCTCAAGCCCGGTCACCTGCGCGGCAACCGCTTCCGCATCCGGCTGCGCGGCATCGTGCCCGAGGCGCTACCCGCGATCGAGGCCGGCCTCGATCGCGTCGCGCGCGAGGGCTTCCCCAACGGCTTCGGCCCGCAGCGCTTCGGGCGCGACGGCGACAACGCCGATCGCGCGCTCGCCTTCGTCCGCGGCGAGGCCCGCCCGCCGCGCGACCCGCGCGAGCGCCGCCTGCTGTTCTCCGCCCTCCAGGCGCGCTGGTTCAACCGCGTGCTCGACGCGCGCGTCGCCGACGGCACGTGGAACGTGCCGGTCGCCGGCGATCTGCTGAAGAAGACCGACACCGGCGGGATGTTCCTCTGCACCGACGTGGAGACCGATCGCGCGCGCGCCGCGCGGGGCGAGCTCTCGCCGACGGGCCCGATCTTCGGCGCAGAGATGATCCGGCCCGCCGGCGACGTGCTCGAGCGCGAGCTCGCCGCGCTCGCCGCCGACGGCATCGCCCCGGAGGCGCTCGAGCGTCACCGGTCGCTCGGCGAGGGAACAAGACGGCCGCTCCGCGTGCTGATCGAGGACCTCGTGTACGCGCGCTTCCAGGACGACACCGGCTCGGGCGTGGAGCTCAGCTTCGGGCTGGGCAAGGGCGTCTACGCCACGACCGCGCTGGCGAACGTTGTCAGACTCGAGGCCAGGCTCGAGGCCAGGCTCGAGGCCAGGCTCGAGAGACGTGTGGACGCCCCTGGCGGAATCGGAGCGGCTGCACCAGATGGCACCGCCAATACATCCAACTCCGGCCGTGAAGCCCTGCCCCTTGCAACCGCCGAGGTGCAGGGGCATCCACGCTGGCCAACCACCGACCAGGCGCAGCGCGGCCGCGCGGCGCACGGGGGGACCGACCCCGAGGACGAGACGGACGAATGAAGATCGTCGAGAAATCCAAGGCCGTCATGCTCGCGATGGGCGCAGGGCCCGTCATGTGGCTGATGATCGCGCTCAGCATCCTGAGCCTCGCGATCATCCTCGAGCGCGGGTACTTCTTCTATTCGATCCGCGACGATCTCGAGGCGCTCGCCCGTGACCTCGCGCGGGCGCTCCGCGGCGGGAACTACGACGACGCGAAGAAGCGCATGGAGGCCTCGCCTTCGGCCGAGGCCGCGGTCGTCGTGGCTGGCCTGGCCGAGGTCGATCGTGGCGCCAGCGCCGCCGAGGAGGCGATGGCCGGCGCGACCGCGCTGCAGCGCATGAAGCTCGAGCGTCGGCTCGCGTACCTCGGAACGCTCGGCAACAACGCGCCGTTCATCGGCCTCTTCGGCACCGTCATCGGCATCATCCAGGCGTTCGAGAAGCTCGGCGAGGCTGGCAAGTCGGCCACGGCCGCCTCGAGCGTCGCGGCTCCGGCCGAGGTCATGGCGAGCATCGCCGAGGCGCTCGTCGCGACGGCGATCGGCCTCGCGGTCGCCATCCCGGCGGTCGCCGCCTACAACTACTTCCAGCGCATGATCAAGGCGACGGTGACCAACACCGACGCCCTCTCGCGCGTGCTGCTCGCGCACCTGAAGGCCGAGCAGCCGCACCCGGCGATCGCCGCCGCCGCCAAGCCGACGCAGAACGGCGGCGAGGCGAAGAAGGCCGGCGACAAGGGCGAGAAGGCCGACAAGGCCGAGAAGCGCGCCAAGGACGAAGAGGCTCCCACCTCCAAGGGCGAGGAGACCTGAGGATGGCGGGCGGCGCCAAGATCGAAGACGACGAGGTGATCGCGGGGATCAACGTCACCCCCCTGGTCGACATCATGCTCGTGCTGCTGATCATCTTCATGGTCACGGCGAAGATCATCGTGTCGCAGGCGATCCCGCTCGACCTCCCCAAGGCGGCGAGCGGCGGCGAGACACAGATGATCTTCACGGTGACCATCGACAAGGACGGCAAGGTCCTCGCCGACAAGCGGCCGATGCCCACCGATGCGGAGCTGCGCAAGGCGGCGGCCGACGCGCTGGCGAAGAACAAGGACCTCCGCACGGTCATCCAGGCCTCGTCCCAGGTGAACCACGGGACGGTCATCCACGTGCTCGACGAGCTGCGGCAGGCCGGCATCCAGAAGATCGGCTTCGCCATCGACAAGACGGCGACTGCAACCGGGGTCAAGACGGCGCCGGGGGGCAACCCCTGAGCGGTATTTCCCGGGAGTTCTCCGCCTCTGCTGGCGTTCCGCCACGGACGCGGTAGTTATCCCCGACCGCCCACGCCCGGGACGGACGAACACGACCGATGAGCAGCCTCGACCGTGCCGTTTCGCTCCGATCCACCGACGCGGTGAAACCTCCGGCCGGTTCCGGCATTTCGAGAGGAGGGGGAGCCGGTTCGTCGCATCAGCCCCCCACGAAGCCTCCCGTGAACCCGTTCGCGCGTGTACTGAGATTCGGTGACTCCGGCGCGCTGCTGATCGGCATCGCGCTGTTCGGCTCGACCACGATCCACTCGGGCTTCGCGCTCGCGTCCTACATGCGCGAGCTGACGGTCATCCCCGAGCAGCCGGTGTGCCGCGCAGGCGAGGGAATCCAGCTCCAAGCGTTCGCGAGGTCGGCGTGGAACTCCCAGCTCGGGGTGACCAACTCCGCCACGTGGAGCCTCTCCGACGCGAAGATCGCGAGCCACGCCGGCGGCGGGTTCATTCGCTGCGTGTCCGAGGGCAGCGTCACCGTCACCACGACCTACTTGAACAAGACGACGACCTTCACCCTGAAGGTCGAGCCGGCGATCGTGGTCGTCGACGTGCCCGAGGAGAAGAAGGAGGAGCCGCCTCCCCCTCCTCCGCCGGAGCCCGAGCCCGACAAGGCCGAGCCCACGCCGCCGCCCGACAAGGTCGAAGCGCAGCCTCCCGCCGCCGCGAAGGTCGGCAGCCTGCTGACGGCGAACGACGACAAGTCGTCGAAGGACGACGATCCGTACACCTTCCTCAGCGATCCCGACGGCAAGGAGTACGGCAGCGGCGCGGCTGCGATCGGCGGCACCGCCGACAAGGCGCCGCCTGGCGCGGTCGCGACCGGCACGCCCGGCGGGACCGGCAGCGCCTCCGCGAAGCCGCCACCTCCGCCTCCGCCTCCCGCGGTCGACTTGAGCCGCAAGCCTTCGCTGAACATCCCCGATCCCTGCAAGGGCTTCTTCCCGGGCGACGCCGACGACGACGTCGCCGTCGTGGTGGTGATGGTCACGGTGAAGCCGAACGGAGAGGTCGCGGAGGCCAAGGTCCTGAACGAGAGCCCGAAGGGTCAGGGCTTCGGCAAGGCCGCGCGCACGTGCCTGCAGTCGGTGAAGCTGCAGCCGGGCCTCGACAAGGAAGGCAAGCCGACGACCGGCACGGAGCAGTTCCGGCTCCGGTTCACGCGGTAGTCGTTCGAGTCGTCAGTCGTCAGTCGTCAGTCGTCAGTCGTCAGTCGAGAGCGCTTCGACGCGATCGAAGCGTTCGCGCGCCGCCCGCTTCTGCTCCGGCGATGGAACGTCGAGCACGGGCCGGGCGCTCGCGCCCGCATCGGCCAGCGTACGTGTCAGGCTGACGACTGAGAGCATGTGAAGCAATCGGACCGGCGCGGTTCCGAGATCGAAGGTCGAAGGTCGAATCGAGAGCCAATTTTCCACGGGGTTCCAGGGGCTCCGCCCCTGGTTCGACCTTCGACTTTTCGACCTTCGACCAAGCTCGACGAAAGCTTCGCGCGCTCTGACGACTGACGACTCGCCGCAGTCACTCCGACGGCTTCGACGAGTGCCTGTGGTGGCCGCCGCAAGCGTGCTCGGCGGCGAGCTCGCCGTGAGTTTCCTTCTCGAGGAAGTCCCAGAGCGAGGCCTCGCAGTCCTCGTCCATGCCGCGCAGGGCGTCGGTGCGGGCGCACCTCTTCGCGGCCATGAACGTGCGCAGGAACGCGGCGCACGGCGGGCAGATCTGCATGTGCAGCTCGAGCCGCTGGGACGTCGGCGTATCGAGCTCCCCGTCGACGTATTGCGAGAGGAGATCCTCGATCAGGTGGCGACACGTACTGACGTCCATCGGTCGAGCTTCCCTTGGGGCCCCGCGCGGGCACCCGGGAGATGCAGTATGCACGTGCGTCGTTACGGGCGCGAGCGTTCGGAACGTCGTTCCAAAGCCGAACAGCGAGCGCGACAGCGACCTTCAAAGGCTCGACTGGACGTGGTACGCCGGGCCCACGCACGCGCCGGCCACGCCGGCGGCCCGAACGGGCGCTCGCCGTGGCGGGCTCCGGGCAATAGTGGAACCCACGTGGACTTCGGAGGCTTTCGATGACCCGCCCGATGACCAAATCCATGACCCGCTCGCTGGCGCGCGCGTCGTCCATGACCTCGGCGCCCGCGTCGTCCCTGACGTTGGCGCCCGCGTCGTCCTCGACGACGACGCTTCGCTTGCTCGCGGCCGCCGCAGCCATCGCAGGGCTCGCCGCGTGCGGGCCGGAGCCGGAGGCGCAGACCGCCGCCAAGCCGCCGCCTCCGCCGCCGACCGCGACCGCGCCGACGCCGCCCCCGCCCCCGCCCGAGCCGACGCCCGAGCAGCACAAAGAGGCCGCGAAGGCGGCGATCGACGCGAAGGACTGGGCGAAGGCGAAGTCGGAGCTCGACGCGGTGCTCGCCAAGGATCCGAACGACGTCGCCGCGTTGAAGATGCAGGCGGAGATCGCCACCGGTCAGAACGACTCCGTGGGCGCGACCGACGGGTACTACAAGGCCGCGAAGGCCGACGCGGGCAAGGACGAAGTGCTCGCGCTCGCCGCAGCGCAGGGCCTGTGGGCGCACCGCCGCTACGACGATCTCATCGGGCTGATGCAGACGGTCACCAAGGCCCACGACAAGTCGATGGCCGCGTGGATGTACCTCGGCATGGGGCAGTACGCGAAGCAGGACTACGCCGCCGCCGCCGAGACGTACACGACGCTCACCAACGCATTCGGCGACGAGCCGCAGCTATGGGCGGAGCTCGCGCTGGCACAGGCGTCCGCGGGCAAGAGCGACGAAGCGAAGAAGTCCGCCAAGACCGCGCTCGACAAGTGGAACGAAGCGCGCAACCCGAAGAGCACCAAAGAGGTGAAGCTCGGTAAGGGCGCCGACGAGATCGCGATGATCGCGCGCGCGTACCGGCGCGCGGGCGACGCGAAGGCGGCCGAGGGCGCGCTCGCGAAGTACGTCGTGCCGAAGGACGAGGCCGCACCCATGCTCGACGTCGAGCGTGGCTTCGCGCGGCTCGCGAGCAAGGACGGCAAGGGCGCCGCGGCGCAGGCCGACAAGGCGAGCAAGGTCGCCGGCGAGGGCTTCGCGCCCGCACACCTGCTGAAGGCGGCCGTCGCCGCGCAGGGGAAGAAGGCCGACGAGGCCAAGACGCACCTCGCCGCCTACGACAAGACCACGACCGAGCCGAGCAAGCTCGCGTGGGAGCGCAAGTGGGTCGACGATCTGCTCGCGGGCGGCGGCGAAGCGCCGAAGGCTGGCGCGCCCAAGGCCGGCGCGCCGAAGGGTGGCACGACGAAGCCCGCAGCAGGGGCCCCGGCCGGCGGCGCGAAGCCCGCGCCGGGCGGCAAGAAGTAGCGCTCGCCCGCCACGGCTGTCGAAGGTCGAGAGTCGAAGGTCGAAGCGAGAGCCCCTCTCGACGTTCGACCTTTGACCTTCGACCTTCGACCTTTGACCTTCGACCTTTGACGTTCGACGCTCGACGTTCGGCGCTCGACCAGGTCCGCGCGTGCAGCGACACCGCCGCCTCCCCGCATGCCGGGGGCGGTCGAGCCACGGGCTTTGTGGACAACCTGTGCCCGCGTCACGACTGCCGCGTCAGGCGACCGCCGTCCCGTTCCAATGTTGAAAAGCACCGGCCCCGAGCCTTCATCGGCGAAGGACGACCGCGAATGCACCGGCCGCTCGGTTCGAGCGAAACCTCGGGGAATGTCGCGAATCGCTCGCGCCGGACGGACGGCCGGACGACGGCCCGCAGCTTGCTGGATGGCGAGGCGGACGGGGGGCTCGCCCGCTCACCCGTCGAAGCTTTCCCCCGCGCCATCCTCCCTCCCGAGGATGGGCGGGTCGGTTCTGGAACCGGGGGTGCCATGGCTCGAGTGCTCGTCGTCGACGATCAGGCGGACAAGCGCACCGCGCTCGCAGCCGCCCTGGTGTGCGCAGGGTTCGACGCGGTCCCGGTGACCAGCGCCGACGCCCCGCGCATGGCGCGAGACGCGGCGGCGCAGTTCGCGATCGTCGACCTCATGCTGCACGGCACCAACGGCTTCGAGCTGGCGCGTCGGCTCCGCCGCGACGCGCCCGAGGTCTCGGTGATCCTCACCAGCGAGTATCACTTCTCGCCGACGCAGCTCGATCGCGTCGACTGCGGCGCCATCGCGTTCGTGCCCCGGCCGTTCGCCCTCTCCGAGCTGACCGATTTCCTCCGGTACAAGCTCGACGGGCGCCTCGATCGCGGCGCCGCGTGAGCCGAGGTTGACGCCCGGGGCGCGAATCGTCAGGTTCGCGCCCCTTGCGCGCGCGGCGCCGTTTCCCCGCGCGCGAACAGCATGCGTATCGATCTCCTCGATTTCGAGCTGCCACCCGAGCGCATCGCGCAGGAGCCCCCTGCCGACCGTGAAGGCGCGCGCCTGCTGGTCGTCGATGCCGAGGGACCGTTCTCCGCTGCGCTGCGCGACGCCGCGATCGTCGATCTCGCCGAGCTCGTCCCGCAAGGCGCGCTGCTCGTCGTCAACGACACGCGGGTGCTGCCGGCGCGCCTGCTGGCGCGAAAGCCGGAGACCGGCGGCAAGGTCGAGATCTTCCTCGTGCGTCCGGAGGGCCCGGGCAGCTACGAGCGACCGATGCCCGACGGCGCGCCGCTCGTCGTCGAGGGGGAGATCTGGCGCGCGCTCGGCAAGTCCTCGAAGCCGCTGCGCTTCGATCGCGATCTCGAGGTCGGCGAGGATCTGTCCGTCCGCATCCTCGGGCGCGCCGACGACGACGGCCTCTTGCGCGTGCTGCTCGTCTCGAACCGCCCGATCCTCGAGGCGATCGAGGCCTACGGGCAGGTGCCGCTGCCGCCGTACATCAAGCGCGCGCCGACCGAGACCGACGTCGAGCGCTACCAGACGGTCTTCGCGCGCAGGCCGGGCGCGGTCGCCGCGCCGACGGCGGGCCTGCACCTGACCGAGCGCGCCCTCGGCCGCCTGGCGATCGCCGGGTGCGACGTGGTGTCGGTCACGCTGCACGTCGGGCTCGGCACCTTCCAGCCGGTGCAGGTCGCCGATCTCGATCAGCACCCGATGCACCACGAGGCGTTCGAGGTCAGCCGGGCGACCGCGCAGGCGATCGTGAAGGCGAGGCGCGAGGGACGCCCGGTGCTGGCCGTCGGCACCACCGCGGTGCGCGCGCTGGAGACGGCGGCGCGCATCGCCGAGCAGCGCGGATCGAGCGATCCGATCGTGGCGTGCAGCGGCTCGACCAACCTGCTCCTGCAGCCCGGCGAGCCGATCCGCGTCGTCGACGCGATGCTCACCAACTTCCACCTGCCGAAGTCGACGCTGCTCGCGCTGGTCGCGAGCTTCATCGGGGTCCACGTGCTGCGCGCCGCGTACGCGCACGCGATCGCGCACGACTACCGGTTCTACTCCTACGGCGACGCGATGCTCATCCGACGCAAGCTGCCGGTCGAGCAGGTGCTCGAGAGCGTGCGCCGCGCACAGACGCCGGGAGACGCGGGCTGAGATGGGCCCGCTCACCCCGGGGTTCGCGTTCCGCACGCTCGCGGTCGACGGTCACGCGCGGAGCGCCGTGCTCACCACGCCGCACGGCGAGGTCGAGACGCCGACGTTCATGCCGGTCGGCACGCAGGGCTCGGTGAAGGGCCTCTCGCCCGACGAGGTGGCCGCCACCGGCGCGCGCATCGTGCTCGGCAACACCTATCACCTCTGGCTGCGCCCCGGGCCCGAGCTGATCGACTCGCTCGGCGGGCTCCACGCCTTCACCCGCTGGCCGCACGCGATGCTCACCGACAGCGGCGGCTTCCAGGCCTTCTCGCTGGCGCAGCAGGGGCCGCGCACCTCCGTCGGGCCCGCGGCCGCGGGCGCGAAGATCAGCGAGGAGGGCGTCGTCTTCCGCTCGCACCTCGACGGCTCGCGACGGGCGATGACGCCCGAGGAGTCGATGCGCGTGCAGGGGCTGATCGGCGCCGACATCTCCATGCAGCTCGACGAGTGCCCGCCGCTCGGCGAGGAGAAGGTGCGCGATCGCGCCGCCATCGAGCGCGCCGTCGCCCGCACCACGCGCTGGGCGCACCGCTGCCTCGCGGTGTGGCGGGGCGAGCACCGCCCGCGCGGCCACGCGCTGTTCGGGATCGTGCAGGGTGGCACGTTCGTCGACCTGCGCGCGCGGCACGCCGAGGAGCTCGCGGCGATCGACGACGGCTTCGACGGCCTGGCGCTCGGCGGGTTCTCCGTCGGCGAGCCGATCGAGATGATGTACGAGGCGCTGTCGCAGGTCGCCTGGAGGCTCGACGCGGAGCGCCCGCGCTACCTGATGGGCGTCGGCACGCCGCTCGATCTGCTCGAGGGGATCGAGCACGGCGTCGACATGTTCGACTGCGTGCTGCCCACCCGCAACGCGCGCAACGGGCAGGCGCTCACGCGCTCCGGCAAGGTGAACATCAAGCAGGCGCGCTTCCGCGACGACAAGCGCCCGCTCGACGAGCGGTGCGGCTGCCCGTGCTGCGTCGGCGGCTACTCGCGCGCGTACCTGCGGCACCTGTTCATCGCCGGCGAGATGCTGGTCCTGCGGCTGCTTTCCATACACAATCTATGGACCTTCGGCGCGCTGATGGCCGGCGCGCGCGCGGCGATCCGCGAGGGGCGGTACCTCGCGTACAAACGCGCGTGGATCGACGGCTGGAACGCCGGACTCGACTGACCTTCAATCCTCGAGAGCGGGCGCGCGCTTGCGGAGCAGGAACAGGTAGTTGAACCCACGCAGGAAGAACCCCTGCTCGTCGGCGGCCTTGCGGTAGTTGCCCATCGACAGCGTGCGGTTGTGGCGCACCACCGCGACGATGTCGACGGGGACGAAGCCCTCCTCGCGCGCGAGCGAGAAGAGCTCGAAGCCCAGGGGGAAGAAGTGCCTGGCCTTCTTCAGCTGATCGCAGACGAAGATGGCGAGGACCTTGTCGTCGCGAAGCACGCGGTGCGCCTCGCGGATCGCGAGCTTCATCGCGCGCTGGTACTGCCCGTTGGCCTTGAGCTTGCCGATGCACCGCGGATCGTCGGAGTAGTCGAGGTTGTCGGCGTACGGCGGATCCATGAACACGAGGTCCACCGTCTTGCTCTTGAGCGGCAGGCTGCGCGCGTCGGCCTGCTTGACGTCGTCGCGGGCCGGCGCGAGGTCGAAGCCGAGGCCCTTGCGATCGAGATCGCGACACACGTCGAGCGTGGTGCCGCTGCCGCAGAACGGATCGAGCACGGTGTCGCCCCCCGCGGTGAACCGGTGCACGACGTTCCAGATCACGTACGAGGGCGTCGCCCCCTTGTAGGCCTTGTCGCCCTGCTCCTCGTCACCGTAGTGCTGCGACGGGTAGTCCCACAGCGTGGTGACCTGCGGGACGAGCGGCGGCTTCTCGAAGCGTTGCCGACGCGGCGCCTCGTCGGTGCGAGGCGGCCGCGCCGAGGGCGAGCCTGCGTGCGGCTTGCGATAACCACCCGGTCGAGACATGCGCTCGACGGTAGTACGGCGGGTCTCAGCCGACCACCACCTCGGCCTCGAGGACGATGCGGCTCTTCATGGAGTTCGAGATGAGGCAGTGCTTCTCGGACTTCTCGAGGATGCGCTTCGCGCGGTCGACCTGGTCCGCGGCGGCGACGACCACCCTCGGCCGCAGGACGATCTCGGTCATCAGGTAGCCGGACTCGGTCTTCTCGAGGATGCCCTCGGCCACCGACGAGTACTCCTTGAAGTCGAGCTTCGAGTTGGCGGCGATGGCGAGGAAGGTCGTCATCAGGCACGCCTCGGCGGCGGCCGTGAACAGGTGCTCCGGCGACCACGCGCCCTCGTGCCCGCCCGGAAACTGCGGCGGCGTCACGACCGTGATGCCGGGCAGCCCCTCCGAGGCGAGGCTGCCGCGACGCTCGCCGGTCCAACGAACGGAGGTCCGATAGGTGTGTCGGTCCATGTTGCGCTTCCCCTTGCTGGGACCTTGGTGGGAGCCGCTGGCGAGCGGGGAGGGTTCCTGCCCCGCCGACGGCCACCCTCGGCGGGCAGATCGCCACGTCGCCGCTGCTCGCGCAAGCCGGGTCGAAGGTCGAAGGTCGGACGGGCCTCGACCTTCGACGATCGCGACCGGGCTGCTGGTCAGGGCGTCCCGACGGTGCAGCTCGCGAGCGTTCCGAAGTCGAGTGGGTCGTTGCCGCCGCCGGCGGCCTTCTTGTAGGCGATGTCGACCTGCGAGGTGTAGGCGGTGCAGCTGCCGCTGATCCCTGTCTGCGCGGGTCCGCCGAGCAGCGGGCAGACCGACCAGGAGTTCCCGCTCGCCGGGATGGAACCGGAGGCGCCGGTGTTCTCGAGGCAGACGCCCGCGTGGACGTTGCGCGTCGCCGTCGGCGAGCCGACGCCGAACGTGTTGCCGCCGGACGCGAGGTCGAGCGTGTTGCCGCCGATGAACGCCACGAGGCCGTGGTGGGTGTTCGTCAGCAGCTTGCTGGTGCGGAGGGTCAGGCTCCCGGTGCTCTCGAGGACGATGCCGTCGGAGGTCGCGATCACCGTCCCCGCGGCGTTCCGGCCGTTCGAGCTCGCGGTCAGACCGGTGATCGAGTGACGGCCGGTGGTGCTCGCCGCGGTCGTGCTCCTCAGGTGCACGCCGTGGCCCTTGTTGGTGCTGGCGGTGCCGCCGGCGAAGTCGAGGCGGGCGCTGCCCTCCACCTCGATCCCGTTGGTCTCGTTCTCGTTGAACTGGTTGCCGCTGCCGGTGACCTTCGCGGCCTTGCTGCCTTTCACGTGGAGGCCCGACTTCGTGTTCTTGTTCGCCTGCACGTTGCCGGCGAGCGCCGCGGGGCCGAGCACCAGGATCCCGTCCTGCGCGCCGGTGACGAGCACGTTCTTCACCGTCGCGTCGGTGCCGCCGTCGAGCGTGACGACGCCGTGACCGGAGCCGGTGATGGTGAAGCCGTCGAGCGTGCCGCCGGAGGCGACCTCGACGGCGCAGTTGCCCTCGGCGCAGGTGCCGCTCGCCACGATCTTCGTGGCCGCGGTGCCGTCGCCGCGGAGGGTCACGCCGCCCTTCACCTTCAGCGCGCCGGTCTCCTCGTAGGTGACGAGGGCGCCGCCGCCCCCCTTCACGCGGACGGTTCGACCGGAGACCGCCTCGAGATCGGTCGCCTCCTTGATCGTCTTGAACGGACAGGCCGCGGTGCCGACGCTCGGCTTGGTCGACGACTTGTCGACGAACACCTCGGTCGCCCCGGCCGAGAGCGCGCCGCAGCCCGCGTCCACGCCGTCGTCGCCAGGCATCGCGTCGCCGCCGGTCTCGGCGCCGGCCTCGTCGCCCACCTCGCTGCCCGTCTCGCTGCCCGTCTCGTCACCGGCCTCGCCACCCGTCTCCCCGCTCGTCTCGGGACCGGCCTCGGCGGCGGTCTCGCCGCCGACGTCCTGTCCTTCCTCGGCCGCGATGATGTCGTCGGAGCCACCGCAGGCGGCGAGGCCAGCGGCGGCGAAGCAAGCGAGAAGCAAGCGTGAGAAGCAAGAATGACGAAGCCGAGAAGCGTTGTGCATGCTGTCCTCCAGGGGATGGACAGCGGCGCTTAGCAACGGCCGATCCGTCGCGTTCTGCTCGGGAATTCCCGGGTGCTCGGACTCGGACGCGCCTCCGCGGTCCGCCGCGGGGTCGTCCGGGTGCGGTCCCACGGTCTCAGGTGCGACGTCGTCGCGGCGGCCGCGCGCCCCGGGTCTCGTCGCCGGCCGGCGCGCCCCGGGGGCTCACCGCCGAGGTTCCAGCGCGCGCAGGACGTCGACGACCAGCTCCCGATCGGTGAACGGGATGACCAGCGACAGGGAAGAAGCGTGCCGGAGCTCGCGGTCGAGCGGCAGCTCGAACTGGGTGCGGCTGCCCGGGACCGGCTCCATGGATCGCTCCCCGCGCGCGGTGCGGACGCGAGGCCGCTCGCCGATGCGCAGGGCGCCGTGCACGCGGGCGGCGAGGACGTCGCCGCCGACGAGGCTCAGGGTGACCGCCTCGGCGCGGAGGAGCTGGAGCTCGGCGTCGGCGCGCTCGCCGATGAAGGCATCGAGGCTGAAGCCGCGGCTGATCCGCCGTGTCGAGCCGCCGGGCCGTGCGCGCTGCTGCTGCTCGGCGGCGCGCACCCTGTCGTCGAACAACGCGCGCGCCGGCGGGAACTCGGCGACCAGGGCGGCCACGTGGCCGAGGTGCGCGACGGTGTCGGCCGGGAGCTCCACGCCGCGCGAGAGCCACCACAGATCGTCGCGGAGCTTGGGCGCGACGCCCTCGAGCAGGCGCGCGCGCGTGTCGTTGAACGCGATCAGCTGGTAGGCGACCTCTTCGGCCGCGTCGTCGAACGCCCGCACCCGCGCCGCCTGCGACTCCGACCACTCGAAGGTGTGACCGAGCAGCGCGCCGACGCCACGGCGGATCATCTCGACGTCGGTGCGCCGGGCGAGGAGCGCGCGAACCAGGCCGAAGACCGCTTCGTCGGCGAGGGCGTGCGGCAGCGCGCGAAGGACCCGCGCGCCACGCTCCAGATCGGAGAGGTCGAGCGTCAACACGTCGACGCGCACCGTCCGGCGCGCGCGCTCGTCGAGCTCATGGAAGCCGCGCGCCTCCCCGCGACAGGCGAGCGCGCCGGCGAGCCGCGCCGCCCGCGTGGCGTGGTCGACGCGCGCGGGGCCCTCGCCCGCGGCGGCGACGGCGGAGAGCTCCTCGACGAGACGTTCGCGCGCGTCCATGGGCTCCGCGCAGCGTACCGCAGTCGACGAGCCTCGGCTCAGGAGTCGCCGGTGCACATGGCGACGGAGATCGGACGGCAGACGCCGGCGAAGCAGGTGGAGCCGTCGTTGCAGCCGGGGCCCACCTCCAGGTTGCAGGGCTGGCCGTCGGCGACGCGTGGGACGCACGTGCCGGCGGCGTCGTTCGAGCACACCGATGCGCGCTCGCACTCCACGAACCTGTCGCCGAGGTACCCGCAGGGTTCGCCGAGCGCTGCACGGCGCCGCGGCACGCACGTCCGGGTGACCGGATCGCACGTGTCGGAGGTGACGCACGAGGAGCGCGCAGGATCGCACGCGTCACCGCGGGCGAGCGCCGATTCGCACACCCCACCGACGCAGCGAAGGTCGGTCTGACAGCCGACCAGGCCGCACGACTCACCGAGCTTCCCCGGAGGCCTGCACGCGTCGTCGATGCAGGTATCGCCCACGCGGCAGTCGCGGCAGCCCGCGGTGCGGGGCGGGCCGGCGACGGAGCAACGACCGCAGAACGGCGTCTCGGTCACGGCCGTCGACACGAGGATCGCGCACGTGCCGCCCGCACAGTCGAAGCCGCTGAGGCAGAATCCGCCGAGCGGCTGCGTGCCGGTGTCGGGCCGGCACGCGGCGGGCTCGCCGTACGTGCAGCCGTCGGCGTCGAGCGCCGCGGCGCACCGCTCGGCGAAGCCGACGGCGTCGCGGACGTAAGGGGACCCGAGGCGCATCCGCGCCCGCCGCGCTCGGCTCGAGGCGCACTCGTCGAGGCTCTGCCAAGTCGTCGAGAACGTGTCGGGCCAGCACCTCTCGTGACGCGCGCATTGCGACACCGAGAGTCGCATCATCGCGTCGTCGAACGAGGGCGCGACGACTTCGCCGCCGCACGCGAGTTGCTGCAGCGCGACGACGAGAAGGGCGATGGCGACGCCGCGGACGAGGCGCATGCGACGGCCCAAGCATCGCGAATGCCACAGACGAACGCGTTGAATTACCGACATTTCGTGGAGAACCGCGCCACGCGAGGGCGCGCATCGTGACGCGGGCGCGACATCCTGTCCCACCGATCGCGCGAGGCGTTCGTGCGACGTGAGCGCGATCAAACATCGACGCTCGTCACGTCGACATCGCACCTCACGACGCCATCGCAATTGTCACTTTGTCGCGAGCACGCGAGGCGCGTTGACGAACCGTCGCGCGAAGGCGCTCGACGCGATTGCGCTTCGCCCGATTTCGCGGCGAAGCGCGGCTGGTCTGCATGTTGCTGACGGCGGCGCGACATGCCGACTCTCCCTCGTCACGCGCTCTCGCTCGTAGCGCTGATATCGATCCTGCTTTGCGGCAGCGCCGCCTCCGCGTTCGAGCTCGCCAGCGGGTATCCCAAGCGCACCAACACCACGCGCCTTTCGCCGCCGCCCGGCCTGTTCGACCTGTCGTCCAGCAACGCGGGGATCAACCGCGCCGACTGCCTGGATGTCACGCAGCGTTGGCGCTTCGCGCTCGACGAAGTGCCGCCCGACACGACGAGCGTGGAGATCTGGGCGCGCCCCGACGCGACCAGCTGCGCCCCGGCGTCGGAGCGCGCCGGCGAGGAGAGCGCCAAATCGCCGAGCTGCTTCCGCGTCGCCTCCTTCGCCGTCGGGGTGGTGCTCGGCAAGGAGCTCGAGATCGACAACCTGGCAATCATCCAGGCGATCGAGAAGAAGAAGAACGTCGACGGCCCGCTCGACGCGCAGAGCGTGTGCTCGCGGACGGCGCACATGAAGCCGACGGCGATCCACCTCCACCTGCTGGCCTTCGGCGGGAGCAACGTCCTCGAGCTCGCCGACGCCAAGCCGGCCGAGATCGACTACGTGACGCTCTACGATCTCGCCGGGCCGACGCCGCCGACGGGCCTGAGGCTCGGATCGGGAGAGGGGATGCTCAGCGTGCACTTCGACGCGCCGGCGGCGCCCGGCGATTTCGAGAAGTACCGCGTGTACTGCTTTCGTGACGCCCGCGCCGCAGACGCGGGCACCGAGGCGGGCACCGAGGCGGGCACCGAGGCGGGCACCGAGGCGGGCACCGACGCCGCAGGCGACGCGATCGGCGACGCGGCGACGGACGGGGGCGACGACGCGGGCGCGAAGAAGCCGGTGTGCCCCACCGGACACCCGTTCGTCCCCGGATCGCTGCCGACGAGCGCGCTCGACGCGTATCGATGCGCCGAGTCACGCACGGTCGCAGGAGAAGTGGTGCTCGACGGCCGCGACAACGAGCTCCCCTACGCGGTCGCCCTCGCGGCGATCGATCGACAGGGCAATTTCGGCATCCTCTCCGAGGTCGTCTGCGAGACGCCGCGCGCGACCAACAGCTTCTTCGACAACTACGGCGCGGCGGGCGGGCGCGCGGGCGGCGGCTACTGCACGATGGGTCGGGCCACGGCGGCGTCCGGGCTCTTCGCGCTCGGCGCGCTGACGCTGGCGATCGTCGGCGCGAGCCTCCGACGTCGCCGCGTCGCCGGACCGTTGGTCGGCGCGGCGCTGCTCTTCCTTTCGGCGCCGAGCCGCGCCGAGGACGAGAAGCCGACGCCCTCGACCGTGACCCCTTCCATCGTCACCATCGAGGCGCGGTTCGGCCCCTATCGGCCCGACGTCGATCGCGGCGTCGACAAGGGCCGCCCGTGGCGCGACACCTTCGGGAACACGCCGCGCCTGATGGCTGGCGGCGAGATCGACGTCACGCCGATTCACCTCGAGAGCCTCGGCTCGATCGGCTTCGGCGCGCTGTTCGGCTACACGTGCGCCAGCGCGAAGGCCGAGTTCGCGGACGGCAGCGGGAGGAGCGACGAGGAGACGTCGTTCGACCTGTGGCTGCTCTCCGCGCTGGCCACGCTGCGCGTCGACGTGCTTTCGCGCAAGACCCGCGTGCCCATCGTGCCGTACGGGAAGATCGGGCTGATGACCGGCCTCTGGTCGAGCGCCGACGGCCGCGGCGTCTCGCATGACCCCGGCGGCCTCGTGGCGCGCGGCCGGACCAACGGCTTCCTCTACGCCGCCGGCGCGATGCTGCTCCTCGATGCGTTCGATCCGGAGGCGGCGAAGACCTTCGCGGCCGAGCGCGGCGTGAAGCACTCGTACGTGTTCGGCGAGCTGACGGTCGCCGATCTCCGCGGGTTCGGCCAGACGTGGGCGATGCGCGTGGGCGCGCTCACCTGGACGGCCGGCGTGGCGTTCGAGATGTGAGCCGCGCCCGTCGGCGCCGAGCACGGCGTGCTACCGTATCCGTCACGATGTCCCTGCCGTCCGATGTGGCGATCCCCAAGGCGGAGATCCACGTCACGGAGGTGTGCAACAACCGCTGCGGCTTCTGCACGACCGGCTGGATCAACGCCGAGCAGGGCGACGGCCTCGTGCACGTGCCGCGCGCCGTCATCCGTCGCCAGCTCGAGGAGATGTACGCGGCGGGCGCGCGGCGCGCGCTCTTCCAGGGGGGCGAGCCGACGGTGCGGCGCGACCTCGGCGAGATCGTCGCCGACGCGCTCGACGTCGGGTACGTCGCGACGACGCTGTTCACCAACGCGCGCATGGCCGCGTCGGAGAAGGGCGCGCGCTGGCTCGCCGACATGCGCTTCACCTGGTTTCAGGTGTCGATCCAGGGCGGCACCGCCGCCGCGCACGACGAGTCGGTCGGCGCCGACGCGGCGTTCCGGCAGACCATCGGCGGCACCCGGCGGCTCCTCGAGCTCGGGCAGCGCGTGAAGGTCAACGCGGTGCTCACGAGGCACTTGCTCGACACGCTGCCGCAGTTCGCGGCGCTGATGATCGAGCTGCGCCCCGAGGAGGTCGGGTTCGACACGGTCAAGCGGGGGGGCGCCTTCGCCGACCAGCGCGCGAGCTACGCCGATCTGGTGCCGCGGCTCTCGCCGTACTCGGCGGCGCTGCGCGACGCGCTGCTCACGATGAACGACGCCGGCGTGATCGCGCGCGCGACCAGCCTGCCGCCCTGCCTGGTGCCCGGCGCCGAGCGCTTCGTCCAGGAGGAGCCCGGGACCACGCGCGTGGCCACCTCGGGAGGGCGCGTGCTGCACAAGCTCGAGTGGAAGCGCTCGATGCAGCAGAAGGGCGAGCCCTGCGTCGAGTGCGCCTACGACGCCGACTGTGGCGGCGTGTACGACGCCTACGCGGAGCTCTACGGGACGGCCGAGCTGCGCCCGCTGCACGCCCGCGCCGCGGCGGCTCCGATCCAGGGCCTCGAGCACGCCGATCCGCTGCTCCGCGCGCTGCGACGAGCGCTCGTCCGCGAGAACGCGCGCGGGTTCGGCGTGCGCAGCGTGCGTCCACGCGACGACGGGTTCGAGCTCGAGTGCTACGGCCCGGGTCGCGAGGCGCGCGTGCTGGCCATCCCCCACGACCGCTCCGACGAGGGCGCCGCGTACGCACGTACCCGGCTGTTCCGCGTGCTCTACGTCGAGACGCAAGGCGTCGATCTCCGCCTCGTCGACGCCGCGGTGCGCACGCTCGCCGCGCTCGAGGAGCGGCTCGAGCCGCTGCTCACGGCCGACGCGATGTGATCGGCTCGAGGCCGTCCACGCCGATCGCGCGAACGACGGCGCGCGCGACGCCGGGGCAAGACGGGCGCGCGTCGCAGCGATCGCACGGCTCGGCCGAATGCTTCGCGCGCGCCTCGGCGTCGCTGCGATCGAGCACCGCGAGCCGTCGCGAACGCCTTGACGGGGGGAGCACGCAGGCCGGCGCGCCCTCGATCGACGCGCGCGTCGGCTCGATCGCGCCGAGCGCGGCCCGCAGGCGTCGATGCGCGGGCACCAGGTCGTCGAAGGCGGTGCCCACCGGTCCGTCGGGCACGTAGGTCAGCAGCGTCAGCGGGTCGTCGACGAGGCCCGCCGCGGCCGCGACGATCGCCGGCAGGGCGTCGAGCACCGGTGCGATCAGCGGCGTCACCAGCGAGACGCGCACGCCGAGCGCGCGGAAGGTGGGGACCGCCGACGTCAGCGCGTCGAAGGCTCCGGGGCGCCCCGCGATCGCGTCGTGCGCCGCGGCGTCGGCGCCGAAGATCCCGGTGGAGATCTCCGCCAGTCCGGCCGCGGCGAGCTCACGCGCGCGGAGATCGGTGAGCGGCGCGATCACGCGCGGCGTCGCGCCGCGAGCGCGCACCGCCGAGATCCACTCGGCGAGCCGCGGCGCCGCGAGCGCGTCGTCGCCGGAGAAGAGGACGTCGGCGCCCGGCGGAAGGCGCGCGATCGCACACCGACGGCACGTCGAGGAGGACGGTCTCGGGGCGTTCGCGCCGCGCGACGGCGAGCGGCGCGGCGTCGGGATCGAACCCGCGCCCGCGGCGCTCGTAGAGCAGGCGGGCGACCGCGCCGAGCAGCGCGACCCCGGCGGTATCGAGCGGAGCGCCCCACAAGCGGAGACACGCGCTGCCGAGCTTCACCGGCCCGCCGGCGGCGCGCGAGACGATCTCGACGCGTGGCCCTTCGCCGTCGCGCCCGAACAGCACGCCTTCGGCGGTGCGCGTCGCGCCGCGGCCGAGACCGAGCGCCTCGCACTCGTCCTCGGAGAGCCACCACCACGGGGCGTCCATCCCTGCGAGCGTGCCCGCGACCGACGGGGCGCGCAACGCGAGCGCCCTCGAGCGCAGGGCTGCACGACTGACCTCGCACGCGTGACAGGCGTGACAGGCATGGCCCGGGTCAGACGCGTGCGCGCGTCACGGCGCGCCTTGCGTGCGCAGCCGCTCTCGCGCCACGCGCACCGCCTCGGGGCTCGCGTCGACGCCGAGCGCCGCGCGCCCGAGCCGCTGCGCCGCGACCAGCGTCGTGCCGCTGCCGCAGAACGGATCGATCACCAGCTCGCCCGGGCGCGTGTGCGCGGCGACGAGCCTCTCGAGCAGTGAGAGCGGCTTCTGCGTGGGGTAGCCCGTGCGCTCCTTCGCCATGTTGTTGATCGCGGGGACGTCCCACACGTCGGCGAGCACCGGCGCGTCGTCGTCGACCTGCGGCGGGCCGAGGAAGACGTCGAGCTGCTTCTTGTCCTGCCCGCGCATGCGGATCGAGCGCGCGGCCATGCGCGGCGGATCGAAGTACCAGGACGAGCCCTTGGTGTACCAGAAGATCACGTCGTGCTTGCGCGGGTAGAAGCGGCTGGAGCTGCCCCCGAGCCCGTAGGTCCAGATGATCTCGTTGCGGAACCCGGGCGCGGGCGCGCCACGCGGCGGATCGCGATCGCCGGCGCCGAACAGCTCGTCGAGCAGCGCGGCGACGCCGTGGGCGATGCGGTGGTCGACGTGGACCAGGATCGAGCCGTCGTCGCGCAGCAGTCGGTGCAGCAGCGACAGGCGCGGCCGGAGCATGCCGAGGAGCGACGCGCGATCGGGCCAGCGGTCGTCGTACGCGCCGAAGTCGCGCCCGGTGCCGAAGGGCGGGTCGAGGTACACGAGCGAGGCCGCGCCCTCGAGCTCGCCGGCGAGCGCGCCGAGGACGGTGAGGTTGTCCCCCTCGATGACGCGCGCCTCCGATCGCATGGCAGGCGCTGGTCGTGCCCCGGAAGGGGTGCGGCCGCAACGAGCCCGTGATACCCGGGCGCTCGACGATGCGTCCGCTCGTCCAGGCCCTCTTGTGTGCTGCGTTGCCGCTGGTCGCGGTCGGCGAACTCGCGCTCGCCCAGGCGCAGCACGCGAAGGTCCCGACCGACGCCGACTGGGCGGCCGCCGCGTCGGCGGCGAAGGCGGCCAAGAAGCCGGGCGACCTGGTGATCGTGGCGCCGGCGTGGGCGGGACCGCTCGGCCGCAAGGCCGTCGGCGAGGTCGATCCGACGATGATCGACCTGGCGAGCGTGGCGCGCAGCGATCTCGAGGCGGTGCCGCGCGTGCTCGAGCTGTCGATCCGCGGGCGCGACGATCCGCAGACGAAGGGCTGGCGCCTCACCGACGAGAAAACGTTCGGCCGCGTGAAGCTCCGCACCCTCGAGAACCCGCACCCCGACAAGCTGGTGCGCGATCTGACCGACGCCTTCGGTCCCGAGGCGACGGTCTCGCGCGTCCGCGACGGGGTGCCCGAGGCGTGCCGCTGGGAGCAGGGCCAGACGCGCATGCCGGGCCTGTTCGGCGGGCCGTCGCCGCCGGTGAACCGCTTCCTCTGCTCGCCGTGGGACGCGGGCTGGAGCTACGTGGGCGTCACCACGATCACCGATCTGAGCTACACGCCGCGCCGCTGTCTGGCGATGCACCCGACCGACGGCAACGTCACCACGGTCACCTTTCCGCCGGGCCCCGTCGGCAAGAAGGTCGTGGCCCACGTCGGCATCCACGTGTTCCTCGAGCGCGAGCTCGGCCGGCCGCCCGTGCACGCGCGCGTGTCGATCGCCGGCAAGGAGGTCGCCCACGCCCTCCACAAAGACGGCGACGGCTGGCTGCGCTTCGAGGGCTCCACCGCGCAGTGGGCCGGCACCACGCAGCCGGTGACGCTCGAGACGTGGGTCGACGGCTCGTCGCAGTTCCGCCTCGCGTGCGTCGCCGCGCAGCTCCGAGATTGAGATGATCAAGCTGCTGGTGATCGCCGCCGTCGTGCTCCTCGGCTTCGCCCTCGTCGGCGCGGCGCGCGGCGCGTTCAAGGACGGCTTCCTCGTCCCGCTGCAGCGCGCGTCCGGGCCCAAGGTCTCCGATCACTTCGTCGCGCTGGCGCTCGCCGCGCTCTACACGGCGATCGTCCTCGCGACCGCGTGGAACCTCGGGTTCATGCGCGACGAGGGCATGTACTTCGACGCGTCGAAGTCGTACGCCGGCTGGTTCGAGAAGCTGCTCTCGGCCGACAAGGCCGTCCGCGCGACGGCCTTCGAGAAGGCGGTGGTCGACGCGCACTGGTCGCCGAACAGCGAGCACCCCTCGCTGATGAAGTCGAGCTTCGCGCTCTCGTGGATCTACCTCTGGAAGACGTGGCCCGAGGGGCTCATCGAGCTCTTCCACCGCTCGAAGCTCACCTATCCGCTCGCGTGGATGGTCGCGGGCGTCGCGAAGCTCGCGCCGAAGCTCTTCACCGAGGAGAGCGCGTCGTTCCGCTTCCCGGGCATGGTGGCCGGCGGGCTCATCCTCTATTTCGTCTACCTGTTCGCGTCGGAGGTCGCCGGCCGCGCCGCCGCGATCGCCGCGGTCTTGCTGCAGGCCGCCCTCCCCCGCCCGTTCTTCGACGCGCACCTCGCCGGGTTCGACGCCGCGGCGACGCTCGCGTGGGTCGCGGTCGCCTACGCGTACTGGCGCGGGCTGCGGTCGATGGGGTGGGCGATCGGCGCGGGCGTCGTCTGGGGCCTCGCGCTCTTGATGAAGCACAACTCGTGGTTCCTGCCGGTGGTGTTCGTCGTGCACTACTCGTGGCTCGCCTACGACGTGCTGCGCGCGAGACCGGGAGGACCGCCGACCTTCGATCGCAGGCTGCGCCGGCTGCCCGTCCCCTGGCCGTTCCTCTTCATGGGCATGTTCGGCCCGGCGATCTTCGTCTACGGCTGGCCGCGACTGTGGTTCGACACGTGGGCGCGCATCGACTGGTACTTCACGTTCCACGCGCGGCACGACTACTACAACATCGAGTTCCTCCATCAGACGTACTTCCGGCCGCCGTTCCCCGTGATCATGGTGCCGTTCCTGGTGGCGGCGACGGTGCCGCTGGCGACGCTGCTCGCCGGCTTCGTCGGCATGGCAGCGCGGTGGCGCGCGATCCTCGCGCCCGCGCTGCCCGGCCGCGTCGCGCACGTCGAAGACGACCGCCGCACCTCGTTCTTCCTCGTCTTCAACTTCCTCCTGCCCATCGCGATCATCACGCACCCGAAGGTCCCCCACTTCGGCGGCACCAAGCACTGGCACCCTGCCTACCCGTTCCTCTGCATCTTCGCGGGCATGGGCGTCGTCTGGGTGGGCACGAAGCTCGCCGAGGCGATCGCGCGCCGGCGCGACGCCCTCGCCACGCCGCGCGCGCCGCTGCTCGCCGCCGCGCTCGTCCTGATCACCGGCTGCGTCGTCGCGCCCGGCGCGCTCGAGACGAAGCGCGCCCACCCGCACGGGCTGACGCACTACACCCCGCTCGTCGGCGGCCCGTCCGGCGGCGCCGATCTCGGTCTGACGCGCGGCTTCTGGGGCTACGAGACCGGCGCGATCGTCGGCTGGTTGAAGCGGCATTTCCCCAACGGCGGGCGCGTCTACGCGAACGACACGTTCCACTCGTCGTGGGAGCAGCTGCGCCTCGACGGGCGGCTGCCGATGAACGTCGAGGCGGAGTGGTGGAGCGTGCAGAGCTGCGACGTCGCGGTGATCGAGCACGAGCAGCACATGGACGAGGTCGAGCACCAGATCTGGGTCACCTTCGGCACCGTGACCCCGAAGTACGTGGTGACGCTCGAGGGCGCGCCGACGCTGACGGTCTACGTGAACCCGAAGAGCACGAAGTACGTGCCGTGAGAAGTCGAGAGTCCAGGGTCTAGAGTCTAGAGTCTAGAGTCTAGAGCCGGAGAAGTGACCACGACTCCAGACTCCAAATCGGCGTTCGCGATCGCGGGGTACCGCGCCTCTGCCCGCGCTGCATGCCCGGTCGAACGTCAAACGTCGAAGAGCCGAGAAAGGCCGAGCAATCACCTCTCGTTCGGCCTTTGACCCCACGTGCGCGAGCGGGCTCGAGCGCCGGCTGTTCGAGCGTCACGACTCCTCAGATTGACTCTAGACTCTAGACTCTAGACTCTAGACAAGTCGTCAACGCATACGCGACCAGAACGAGCGATCGGCCGAGATCTCCAGGAAGGCGTCCTGAAGGTCCTCGTCGACGTCGGCTTCGCGGGCGATGTCCGCCATCGAGATGACGCCGTGGAGGCGATCGGCCTCGTCGACCACGCAGACGCGGCGCACCTGGTGCTGCTCCATCTCGGTGAGCACCTCGTCGAGCTGCGCGCGCTCGGGCACCGTCGCGAGATCGGTGCTCATCACGTCGGCGGCGCACGCGCGGCGCTGGTCGAGATCGTGCGCGACCACGCGACACACGATGTCGCGATCGGTCACGACGCCGACGAGCCGCTCGCCCTCGACCACCGGGACGATGCCGCAGTCCTCGGTCACCATGATCCTCGCGATGTCCTGCAGGCTCGCGTCGGGGCCGACCGTCCGCGGGCGCACGGTCATCACGTCGGCTGCCCGCTTGCGGTAGCTGCGCCACTGTCGGCCGTGGATCCGCTCGTCGGGATCCTCCAGGCCGGCCTCGCTGAAGCGCTCCCAGCCCTCCTCGCCGAACTCGTCGAGATCGGCCTCCGCGTCGTCGGCGCGCGTGGAGGAGACGCCGCCCCACGCCGGATCGGTGACCGAACGGGGATCGAGCAGCTCGGGGGTGGAGGGACGCATCATCGCCCCCATCTTGCTGATGGCTTCATGATGGCGTCATCCAGCAAGCGGCGTGCACGCGGGCGCGCCGAAACCGCGCACAGTCCCCCCGTCGGGCCGCCGTCAGGAGACGCTGTGCCGCGACACCCGGTGCTCCGACTCGCGCGGCTTCGGCTCGAGCTGGACGCGCGGCTTGATGTCGCGATCGCTCCCCTGCACCAGCGCCTCCCGGTCGACAGGCACCTCGTCGGGCCGCCTGCGGTGATCGCTCGGCATCGGTGACATGGGAGTCGCCGGTGCCCCAGCGCCGGCGCCTGCCTGGCTGGGCGCGCCCTCGGCCTGCGGCGACGGCGTGCGCGAGACAGCGACCGGCGCGTGCGTGCGCAGCTCGCGGTGGACGTCGCCGCCCTTCGGCTTCGCGGCGACGAACCCGCGCGCCCGCTGCCAGGCGTCGAAGCCGCCCGCCAGCGGCCTCACCTCGCGCCATCCACGCCCGAGCAGCTCGCGCGCGACCTGCATGCTCGTCTGCTCGTTTGGGCTCGAGCAGTAGACGACGAGCGGGTTTTTCGGGAGCCGCGCCGCGTGCTTCTCGATCTCGTCGGGGGGGACGCGCGTGGCTCCGCCGATCAGGGCCTCCGACTCGCTCCACGCGTCACGGTCGCGCACGTCGACGAAGACGAGCTTCTCGCCGCGGTTGATCCTACGCATGACCTCGTCGATCGTGATCCGGTCGGGCTGCTGCATCGGGAGCCTCCTGCTCGATCGAGACGAGCAAGAGGTCTTCCAGCTCGGGCAGCGGGCACGACAGCCGCGAACCGACGCGCAGCGGACGGCGCGCCCGGCGGGCTCAGTAGCCTTCGTCGTAACTGGGGTGCACGCCCGGGATGCAGCGCCTGCCCTCGTGATTCATCTCGCCCCTCTTGCATACGCGGGGCGCTGCGTCGGGGTTCGTCTCCCAGGAGCAACGGCAGGGGCCGCCGCCGGCGGTCGCGTCACCTCCCGTCGAGGTCGCGCTCTCGGCGGGCGCGGCGCTCGGAGTCGGCGCCGTCGTGCTCGCGACCGGCGCCGGCGGACCGCCGCACGCGCCGAGCATCGGCGTGGCCGTGCTGGTCAACAGCGCGATGCGACGCACGAGCTCGAGATACTTGTGGCGGGTGACGCGGACGCTCATGGCGAGCTCAGTCTATCCGCTTCGAAGGCAGTCTGCGCTGGGCGCACGCGCTGCGGACCGCGCAACACGCGCGCCCGGGCGTCCTCCAGGATTTCGCGCAGCCCTCACGAGCCATCGCGCGCGGTGCGCCGCGCACACGTCTTGCTGCGAGCCTCTGCATGGTGACCCGAACCCGCCGGTGGATCGTGGGGCTCGACGCGTCCGACCTCGGGTCGCTCGCGTTGCGTGAGGCGCTGCTCACCGCGCTCGACCGCGGTGGCGAGGTGCACGTGGTGATCGCCCATCAACCGCTCGGCGACGCGACGAACCTCGAGGGCGGCCCTGACGATCCGGCCCTCGCGCGGCTGGTCGATCGCCTGATGCCGCTGGTCCGCGCGAGCGTCGACGCGCTCGGGCCCGACGCGCCGCCGGTGATGATCCACGGCGTCATCGGCGCGGCCGCCGAGTCGCTCGTCGTGATCGCGGCCGCCCTCGACGCCGACGCGATCTTCGTCGGGACCCACGGGCGCACCGGTCTGAAGCGCGCGCTGCGCGGATCGGTGGCCGAGGAGGTCGTGCGCCGCGCGGGGTGCGCGGTGCACGTCGTCCGCGAGCGCCACCACGAGGCCTCCGTCCGCTGGCCCGTCCACCACCAGGAGCGGGCGGTCCGCGGCCCGATCGTCGGCCCGCAGGCGTTTGGCGGCTGATCAGCCCTCTTCGTCGGGCGCGACGCCGAGCTGCTTCATCTTCGCGTACAGCTGCGGGCGCGCGATGCCGAGCAGGCGCGCGGCCTCCGCGCGGTTGCCCTGCGCGCGACGGAGCGCGCGCAGCACGAAGTCACGCTCGAGCGCCTCGACCGCGGCCCGCAGATCGAGGCTCTCGGGATCGGGCGACGCGCCGGCCCGCGCCGCCCCTGCCGGCCCGAGCTCGAAGTCGTCTGCGTCGAGCACCTCGGCGGGGCTCATCACGCACGCGCGCTCGACCACGTGCATGAGCTCGCGCACGTTGCCGGGCCAGTCGTGCGCGACGAGCCGCTTCATCGCCGCCTCGCTCACCGCGCGGCGATCGCCCGGCGACTTCGCGCGACGACGCAGGTAGCCCTCGACGAGCAGCGGTACGTCGGCGCGGCGCTCGCGGAGCGGCGGCACCTCGATACGGATGACCCCGAGGCGGTAGAAGAGGTCCTCGCGAAGGGTCACGCCGGGCGTGCGCGGATCGACCGGCCTGGAGGTGGCGGCGATCACGCGGGCGCGCGTGGAGAGCGGCGTCGCGCTGCCGACGCGCTCGAACGTGCCCTCCTGCAGGACGCGCAGCAGCTTGGTCTGCAGCGGCTGATCGAGGTCGCCGATCTCGTCGAGGAAGATCGTGCCGCGGTCGGCCAGCTCGAACCGCCCCTCGCGGCGCGCGGCGGCGCCGGTGAAGGCGCCCTTCTCGTGGCCGAACAGCTCCGACTCGATGAGCGTGGGCGGCAGCGCGGCGAGGTTGACGGCGACGAACGGCTCGTCGCGCCGATCGCCGTGCTCGTGCACCGCGCGCGCGACCAACTCCTTGCCGGTGCCGCTCTCGCCGGTGATGAGCACCGGCGCGTCGCTCGCGGCCGCGCGGCCGATCGCCTTCCACACCTCGAGCATGCGCGGGCTCGAGCCGATCAGCGCCGGGACCGGCTCCTCGCGCGCCGGCTTCTGTTGCGACGGCGCGGCCGCCACCGTGCGCAGCGCGCGGGCCACGGTGGACAGGAGCGCGTCGAAATCGAAGGGCTTGGTGAGGTACTCGAAGGCGCCCGCCTTCATGGCCCCGATGGCGCGATCGCTGTCGCCGTACGCGGTGGCCATGATCACCGGCACGCGCGGGTGCGTGCGGCGCAGCTCGCCGAGGAGCTCGAGGCCGTCGCCGTCCTTCAGGCGGATGTCGAGCAGCACGCAGTCGACCTCGGACTGACGGAGCGCCTCGCGCGCGTCGCGGACGCCGGCGGCGGCGACGACGCGGTGACCGGCGCTCCCGATCGCGCGCACGAGACCCTCGCGGATCGCGCGTTCGTCGTCGACCACGAGGACGGTGGGCATCTGCTCGGGGGCTCGTTTCAGCGGGGACTCGTTTCAGCGGGGAAGGATGAGCGAGAACCGCGTGCGATCGCCGTCGCGGTGGTAGTCGAGGGTACCGCCGAGGGCGCGCGCGAGCGAGCGGGAGATGAACAGGCCGAGGCCGGTCCCCTCGCTGCGCGTGGTGAAGAACGGCTCGAAGAGCTCGGCGGCGCGTTCGGGCGGAACGCCGGGCCCGTCGTCGACGACGGCGACCTCGACGGCGGCGCGACCGCCGCCTGTCGCGCGCTCGGCGATCTCGATCCGGACCTCTCCGGCGCTCGCTTCGAGGGCGTTGCGCACCAGGTTGTCGACGATCTGCGCGAGCAGATCGGGATCGGTCGCCACCGTCGCGTCGCCCTCGCGCACCACACGGTCGCCGTACGCCCGCCCGTCGATCAGCGCCCCGAGCGCGACTTCGCTACGGATCTGCGGCTCGCGCCGCGCCGCGCCGAGGATCGTGCGCACCAGCCGATCGAGCCGCGCGATCTCGCCGAGGCACGCGTCGACGTCCTCGCCCACCTCGGTCGGCAGGCCGGCGGTCCGCTTCATCAGATCGAGCCTCAGCTTCATGCCGGCGAGCGGGTTGCGGACCTCGTGCGCGACCCCGGCCGCGACGCGCCCGAGCGCGGCGAGGCGTTGCTCGTGCGCGAGCGACTGGGAGAGATCGCGCTCGCGCGCGTTGGCCTCCGAGAGCCGCTGCGCCATCCGTCGGAGCCCTTCGGCGATGCCGGCGAGCTCCTCGGCGCGGGGGATCTCCACCTTGGCGCCGAGATCGCCGCCGAGCGCCTCGAGGGAACGATCGAGGTCCTCGGCGCCGCGTCGCAGCGCCATCATCGCGTCGATGGCGATCGCGACCAGGGCGATCGTCGCGAGCGCGAGCGCCGCGCCGCCGACCTTCCACGGCATCGGGATGCCCTCGCGCGTCTGCACCGGCATCGCCGCCCACGCGCGCGTGCCGCCGGAGGTCGCCACGGCGATGACCAGCGTCTCGCCGCGCATGCGGCCGACGCGCGGCACCGTCTTCGACCGCTCCGAGGCGCACGCGGCGTCGACGGCGGCCGCGTGCTCGGGCGGAAGCTGCACCGGCCGGGCGAGGTCCTGCCGCCCGCGGGGGCGACGCGCCATCGCTGTGCCGCTGCCGTCGCAGAGCCCGGCCATCCCACGACGCGCGCCCGCGAGCGCGGCGGCCACGCTGCGCTCGAGCGCGCGCCGCGGCTCCTCGTCGCCGCGGGCCGCGACGTCGGCCGCCACCGCCTCGGCCACGTCGCGCAGCGCCGTCTCCGCCTCCTCGATGCGCGCGGCGTCGCTCGACGCCCAGAGCCGGAAGACCGCGTACACCGCGCCGGTGACGACCGCACCCGAGAGCACGAGCACGAGGAGGAGGCGGCGGCGGATGGACATGGAACGTATGGCGCTCACGGCGCCCTCGCGGGCCTCGGCGGCGCGACGAACGCCGCCGCGCGTGGGAGGTACTGTAACTCGATCTCTCGAGCTCGTTCGGCGCGCGCTGCGGAGCAGCCGTCGCTCCGCCCTATCGGCGCGACCAATGGGCTCTTCCTCGCGCACCTCCGTGAGGCGCCTGACGCGCCGGATCTCCGTGGGGTACGCTGGAACGCGTGGTCTACGGCGACGAGCGCGACTCCTTCCGGATCGGGTCGTATCGCGGCATTCCAGTGTTCCTCCACTGGACGTGGATTCTCGGCGCGCTGATCGTCCTCGCCGTGGGCAGCTTCGATCTGCTCGCTGCGATCGGCCTCGTGCTCGGCGCGACGCTCGTCATCTTCGTGCACGAGCTCGGCCACGCCGCGATCCTGCGTGCGTATCGCGGACGCGTGCTCGCGATCGCGTTCTTCGCGTGGGGCGGCGAGTGCCGCTACGTCGACGAGGACCTCGACCCGCTGCAGCGTTCCGTCGTCGCGTGGGGAGGAGTGCTCGGTCAAGCGGCGCTGTTCGCGATCGCGTGGATGGTCGTCGGCACGCGGAAACGCTTCGGCGTCTCGTTCGTCGACGCGCTCGTGTGGGCGATGCTCGCCATGAACGTGCGGATGATGGTGCTCAACCTCTTGCCCGTGCGCCCGTTCGACGGTCGACACGCGCTTTCGCTGCCGCTGCAGGTCTTCCGCCGCTATCGCGCACGACGCACGGCGGAAGACACGTTGAAGAACGTTCGGCGAAAGGGCCACCTTCGGCTCGTCGGGAAGGACGACGCGGGCTGATCAGAGCGTCTTCACGTCGCCGCTCGGGAGCTTGATCGTCTTGATCACGAGCGAGCGGCCGAGCGCGTAGTTGCCGCCCTTGCCGGTGACGGTGATGGCGTCGCCCTTCTTGAGCGAGAAGGTGCCGAGGTCCTGGTGGTGGGGCGCCCACGCGGCGGTGCCGTCGTCGAGGATGATCCCGCGCACCTTGCCCTTGGGGCCGACGAACATGCTGGAGACCTTGCTCGACACCGAGAGGTCGACCATCGCTCCCTGGTTGCCTTTGCCCTTCCCCTTCCCCTTGCCCTTGCCCTGATGCGCGGTGTCGTCGACGACCACCACGGTCCCCTTGGTGATCTTCGCGCGCACGTAGACCAGCGGCCCGGCGCCCTTCGTCTTCACCTTGGCCTCGACCTTGATCGCGTCGCCCGCTTTGAGCGAGGTGTCGCGCACCGCGTCGGGGTGGACCATCACGAGGACGCCGTTGTCGAGGAGGATGGCGCCGATCTTCCCGTCGGGGTGGACGAGGAAGCGGTTGAACTTCGCGTCGACGGTCACCGCCGCGAGCGGCGCCTTGCCCTTGCCCTTGGCCTCGGCCTCGCCACCGAACGCGAGGACAGGGAGGCCGATCGCCAGCACCGCGAACATCGATCGAAGCCAAGTGCGCATGGTCATTCTCCTTCGCGTCCGCGACGCACTGCCGGGACGCGGAGAGCGAGAGCACGACCGATGCCAGCAGGCATCTCCGCAAAATCACGCACGTTCGCGATCGAGCACCCGTCCTGAATCATGACAGGTGAAGGGATCCATGACGATTGCCGTCGTCGCGAGCCTGGCTTGCGCCACTGCCGCTTCACGTCGCGCCGTCCTGCAGCGGCAACGGCGAGCGAAGCGAGCGCCAGCACGTACGAGGGCGTGAAGGCCGGGGTTCCATCCCCCGGCCTCGAGGTGCAGTCGGTGCCCCGGCCTTCAGGCCTTCAGGCCGGGGGAAGCATCTCGATCCCCTGGGACCGCTCACTTCGCCTTCAGCTGCGCGATGCGCTCCTTGGCCTTGGCGAGGCTCGCGTCGGTCTCGACCGCGCGCTCGTACATCTGGATCGCCTTGGCCTTGTCGTTCTGCTTCTCGCTGATCTCGCCGAGGTGGAAGAAGACCTCGCCCTTGGTGATGCCGCTCTGCGGATCGAGCTTCTGCAGGAGCAGCGCGCGGAAGGTCTTCTGCGCGCGATCGAGATCGCCCACGTCGAGCGCGAGCCGACCGAGATCGCGGAGCACGATGATGTTGCCCGGATCGATCTTGAAGGCGAGATCGAACTCCTGCAGCGCGGCGTCGCGCTCGCCCTGCGCGTCGAGCGCCTGCGCGAGCCGGTGGTGGTAGACGGCGAGCTCCTTGCTGCGCTTGCCGCCGAAGGACTCGATGACCTTGCGCAGCACGTCGGCGGCCTCCTTGCCGCGGCCCGACGCCGACAGCGCGTCGCACAGCAAGAGGAGCAGCGGACGGTCGTCGGGCAGGAGCTGCGTCGCCCGCTCGAGCAACGAGGCTGCTTCGGCCGGCGCCGAGCGCTTGGTCATGTGGATCTCGGCCGCCTCCTTGAGGTGGGCGGCCTTGACCTGCGGATCCTGCTCGAGGTCGGCCTCGACCACCAGGATGGCGGCGAGATCGCTCCACGCCTCGGTGCGCTGGTAGTGCAGGCGCAGCTCCTTGCGCGCCCTCGCCGCGAGCTCCTCGCTCTTCTCGGCCTCGGCGAGGTCGAGCGCGCGGCGCAGGGCCTTCTCGCGACCGGCGTCGTCCTTCAGCTCGGCCTTGAGCCTGGCGAGATCGAGCGCGAGCTTGCTGCCCGCCTCGCCGGTGCTCTCGTCGACGAGCCGCACGAGCGCCTCGGCCTGCTTCTCGCGCTCGCCGCGGACGGCGTGGATGCGCACGAGCGCGGTGAGCGCGCCGACGTGGCGCGGATCGCGCTCGAGGACGCCCTCGTAGGTCGCGATGGCGCGGGCCGCGTCGGAGAGCTGGTTCTCGTAGAGCTCGCCGAGCCGCACGCGGAGCGTGAGCTCGTGCGCCAGGTCGCCCGCCGCCTTGGCCTGATCGATCTGCTTGCCGAGCAGCTCGGCGAGGTCCTCGTGACGGCCGAGCGACTCGTAGAGCTTGCCGAGCTCGAGGATCGCGTCGACGTTCGTCGGCTCCTCGTCGACGATCGCGCGCAGCGTCTCGATCGCATCGTTGGGCTTGGTGAGGCTGTCGCGCTGGAGCGAGGCGAGCGCCAGCCGGAGCTGCGCGCGATCGCTCGGGCTCTTCGCGTGATCGATGCGACGCGTGAGGAGCTGCGCGAGATCGTCGTAGCGACCGGCGTTCTTGTACAGCTCGCCGAGCTCGCGGATGGCCACGTCGTCGGACGCGCCGCCCTCGGACGAGTCTAGGAGCTCGCGATAGAGCTCGACGGCCTGCGCGTCGTTCTTCAGCTCGACCTTCGCGACGCGCGCTGCGTCGTGGCGCAGCGAGCGCTGCTCGTCGGCGTTGGTGGCGAGCTCGGCGCGACGGAGCAGGACCGTGAAGACCTCGCTCCAGTCCTTGGCCTCGGCGCGCGCCTGGGTGAGCTGCTCGAGCGCCCACGCGTTGGCCTCGTCCTCCTTGAGCAGCTCGCGGAGGATCTCCTCGGCGAGCTTCGCGTCGGTGAGCACCGTGGCCGCGAGCGTGTGCGCCTCGCGAAGCAGGATGCGCTTGTCTTCGAGGGCGCCCTCGAGCGCGGCGCGCCGACGGAGGGTGACCACCAGCTCGCGCTCGCGACCGGGCGCGCGCTGCAGCCCCTCGATGGTGCGAAGCAGCTCGACGTTCTCGGGATCCTGGGCCAGCGCCTTGCCGTACGCCTCTTCGGCGCCGCGGTCGTCGGACAGCTTCTCCTTGCGCCAGGTCGCGACCCTCGTCCACAGGTCGCGCGCGAGGTCGTGCGTGATGCCCTTGCCCTCGTCGAGGATCGTGGCGATCACGTCACCGGCCTGCCGCCACTCGGAGGTGATCGGCAGCAGGCGTTCGAGCTCGGCGAGCGGCTCGGGCTCGGTCGGCTCGTCGCGAAGCGCGCGCTCGACCTGCCGCTGCGCGGCGCGCGGGTCGCTCGCCTGGTCCTCGAGCACGCGGGCGAGATCGAGGCGCAGACGCGTGCGATCGCGCGGGGGCGCCTTGTCGATCTTGCGCTCGAACAGCGCGGCGAGGCGCGCGTGATCGTTGCCGGCGCGGTACACCGGCTCGAGCGCCTCGGCGGCCTCCTCGAACAGCTCCTCGTCGTCGAGGAGCGTCTCGAGCGTCTCGCGCGCGCCGGGGTGATCGGGCACCTCTTCGAGCGCGGAGCGCAGCGTGGCGAGACCCTCGCGCTTCTGACCGAAGTGCTTGATCTGCACCGCGGCGAGGCGGCGACGCAGGTCGGCGCGCGCGGAGGGCTCGGTCGCCATCTCGATGCGTCGGCCGAGGATGTCGGCGTGGTCCTCGTGGCGTCCGAGGCGGTGATACAGCCGGTCGAGCCCCTCGAGGAGCTCGGGCACGTCGCCCGCCTGCTCGGTGGCCTTGGCGAGCGCCTTGGCCGCGCGCGCGTCGTCCTTGAGGCGCTCCTCGGAGATGCGCGCCAGCGTGACGAGCAGCTCGCGGACCAGATCGGCGTCGTACGCCGACTGCGCGCGCGTCTCGAGGGCCTCGGCGAACGCAGTGAAGCCCGCTTCGTCGTCTTCGCGCGCAGCGACACGCTCGATCTCCTCGCGCACGCCCTTGTCGTCGGGCGTCTCCTCGAAGGCGCGGAGCAGCGCCTCGCGCGCGTCGATCGGCTTGCCGCGCCCCTCCTCGTGCACGCGGGCGATCGCCTGCAAGGTCTTGCTGCGGTCGAACGCGTCGGACTGCGCGGCGAGGCGCAGCTCGAGGACGCTGACGAGATCGTCGTGACGGCTGGCGCCGCGGAGGACCGGCTCGAGGATCTCGGCGACCGTGAGGCGGAGATCCTCGTCCTTCTCGCCGAGCGCGCGCACCGCGTCGATGGCGCCCTGATCGGTGGGGGCCTCGTCGAGCACCTGGCGGTAGATCTCGAGCGCTCCCGAGGGATCCTCGAGCTCACGCGCCTGCAGCGCGGCGATGCGTTTGCGGAGCGCGATGCGCTCTGCGGGCTCGCTGACCACGGCGGCACGGAGGCGCATCGCCTCCATGAGCTCGGGCCACATCTTCTCGGACTCGTAGAGCCGCTCGAGGCCCTTGGCCGCGTCGGCGTCGCCGGCCCGCACGGTGAGCGCGGTCTGCATCGAGGCGATCGCCTCGCGCGCGTCGCCGAGCGCCTCGGCGCGGCGGGCGCGCCGCATGAGCAGCCCGTAGCGGAGGTCGTCGCCCTCGCCGCCGCCGGGGGTCGCGTCGACGCGGCGCTGGTAGAGCTCGACGAGCTTCTGGTCGCTCGCCGGCCGCGCCTCGTAGAGGCCGATCAGCGCGTCGAGCGTGTCGGGGTTCTCGGCCTCGATGTCGAGGGCGCGCTCGTACGCCTCGATGGCGCGCGCCTCGTCGTCGAGCATGTCGCGGCGCAGCCCGCCGAGGCGACGGAAATCGAACGCCTGCTCGGTCGGATCGCCGGCGGTCTCGGCCTTCTTCGCGAGCACGCGATCGAGCACCGGCCAGTCGCCGAGCAGCGTCGCGAACCGATCGAGCCGATCGAGCACGGTGAGGTCGTCGGGATCGAGCCCGTGGAGGCGATCGAGCATCTCGAGCGCCTTGCGCGGATCGTCGCGACGGCGGTCGTGGAGCTCGGCGAGGCCGCGGAGCAGATCGGGGCGCGAGACCTCGTCGACCTTCTCGGTCGCCGTCTCGTACGCCGCGACCAGCCCGTCCCAGTCGCCTAGCGCCTCGCCGAGGCGATCGGCCTCGGCGCGCAGCCCGCCGTCCTCCGGATCGAGCGCCCACGCGCGACGGATCGCGTCGAACGCCTTCAGCTTGTCGCCGCCGCGCTCCTCCCAGAGCTTGGCGGTCTCGCGCAGGATGCCGCTCTTCTCGCCCGGATCCTCGGCGAGCCCGAGGCGGTCCTCCCCGAGATCGATGAGGCGGCGCCAGTCGTCGGAGCCCTCGTAGAGCGGGCGGAGGATCTCGGCGACGCGCGCCTTGAGCTCCGGACGATCGAGCAGCTTCTCGAGCGCCTCGACGGCCCCGCGGTGCGACGGCAGCGCCTGCACGATCTGCTCGTATTTGTCGACCGCGCCGTTCGCGTCGGCGAGGCGCTCGTCGAGCACCTTGCCGAGACGCAGGCGATACGGCGCCGCCTTCTCCGGCTCGGACTCGCCGTCGGCGCGGCGCTCGAGCAGCTCGGCGAGATCGCGGAAGCGCTCGGTCTGCGTGTAGAGGACCTCGAGCGCGTCGAGGGCCGGCGCGTCGCGATCGTCGATCTCGAGCAGCTCGCGGAACGCCTGGATGGCGGCGTCCTTGTCGGAGCGCGCGTCGCGGTGCAGCTCGGCGATCTTGCGGAGGAGCGCGACGCGCTCCTTGTCCTCGAAGCGATGATCGAGCGCCTCGCGGTAGAGCGCGATGCGGTCGTCGGCGCGGCCGAGCGGCTCGAGGAGGCGGTCGATCGCCTCGAAGGTCGCGCGACCGGACGGGTCGACGCCGTGCGCGCGCCGGTAGAGGGTGAGCGCGCGATCGGTCTCGCCCGCTCTTGGCGATGCGCTCGAGCTCCTTCCAGGTGTCCTCGTTGGTCGGATCGTCGGCGAGCAGCCGGGCGTAGGTCTCGAGCGCCTTACCGAGATCGCGCGCCTCGTCCTCGTGCATGCCGGCGATGCGGGTCAGCAGCGTGCGCCGCTCCTCCGGGTCCTGCGCGTCGAGGAGGCGCACCTCGAGGGTGTTCATCACCTTCCGCCAATCGACGCGCGCGAGGTAGACGGGCTCGAGGATCTCGGCCGCGCGCGAGCGCAGCTCCGGGTCCGCCAGCATGGCCTCGAGCTCGTCGATCGTCGACTGGTAGGCCGGATCGAGGGTGAGCGTGGTGCGGAACTCGTCGAGCGCGCGATCGACGTCGCCGAGGTGCTTGCGCGCGAGCACGCCGAGGCGGTGGTGGAGCTCGACGTCGCTGCGCCACTCGCCGCCGCCGGACGGCGGGCTTTCGGGCGCCTGGCCGAGCTGTCGTTCGAGGAGCGTGAGGACGTCGAGGTGCCGATCGACCTCGGCGTAGAGGCGCTCGAGCGTGACGAGCGCCTTGAAGGGCGGCTCGCCGGCCGAGGCGATGTCCTCGAGGGCCTCGATCGCGCCGCTCGGATCCTTGAGGTTCTCCTCGGAGATCTTCGCCTGCTTGAAGCGCAGGGCGATGCGCCTCTCGGGGGAGACCTCCCCTTCGACGCGCCGCTTGACGATGTCGAGCAGTGCCTCCCAGCTCTGATCGGCCTCGTAGATGTGCTCGAGGGCCTCGAGCGCGCGCGGCTCGTCGCCGCGCTGATCGAGCGCCTGCACGTAGTACTTGCGGGCGGTGTGCTTGTCGTCGAGCCGCGTGAGCGCGAGCTCGGCGACGCGCAGGGTGACGTCGAGCTTCGCGTCGCCGTCGACGATCTCGGGCTCGACCTTCTGCAGGAGGAGCACCAGATCGTCCCAGGCGCCGGTCGACGCGGCCAGGCGCTCGACCCGCTCGATCCACGCGCGCACCGAGTCGCCGGAGGCGGCGAGCTCGAGCCCGCGGGCCGCGAGGGAGAAGGCGCGCTTGTCGTCGCGGAGCCCCTTCTCGGCGACCTCGACCGCGGTGGCGAGCACGTCGAGGCGCTCGATCGGATCGTCGCTCGCCGCGGCCTGGATCTCGAGCACGCCGAGGAGCCTGTCGTTGGCGTTCTCGGTCTCGTAGAGCGGACGGAGCAGCGCGGCCGCGTCGGCGCGCGCCTCGGTGTTCTCGAGGAGCTTCTCGAGCGCGGCGCGCGTCGGAGCGTGCGACGGGTCGATGGTGAGCGCGTCGCGGTAGGCGTCGAGGCCCTCCTGCAGCGACTGCAGGTGCTCGATGCGCAGCGCGCCGAGCCGCGAGAGCAGCTCCACGCGCTCGGACGCCGCGTCGGCGAGGTCGAGCTGGCGCACCAGCGTCTCTTCGAGATCGCGGTGGGCGCCGGACTTCTCGTAGAGCGCGGCCACCGCCGCGAGGACCTCGCGATCGGGGCCGAAGTCGTCGAGGAGGGTGCGCCACGCCGCGATCGCGCCCTCGACGTCGCCGAGCTCGGAGGCGAGCACCTCGGCGATGCGTCGGAGGAGCGTGCGACGGAGCTGCTGATCGTCGGCCAGGCGCTCGCGGGTGCGCAGCACCTCGACGAGGTCCTTGTGACGACCGGTCGCGGAGTAGAGGCGATCGAGCGCCTCGAGGGCCTCGAGGTCCGCCTCGTCGGACTCCAGGCGGCGGCGCCACGCCTCGACGGCGGCGGCGCGATCGCCGAGCGGCCCTTCGCGGAGCGAGCCGAGGCGCCCGAGCAGCGTGCGCTGGGCGAGCGGGTCTTGCTCGTGCTCGACCTCGAGGGCGAGGATCTCGGCGAGCTTGTCGTGCTGCTGGCGCGAGTCGTAGATGCGCTCGAGCGACTTCAGCGCGGCGCCGCGCTGCGCCTCGGCGGGCGCGCCGCTCGCGTCCTTCAGATCGAGGATGCGGCGGTAGACGCGCTCGGCGCTCTGGTCGTCGGAGAGCAGGTTCTCGAAGACGCCCGCCTGCTCGACGAGGATGTCGGCCTCGAGCGACGGATCGCCGGCGGCGTCGGCCGCCTGGCCGAGGACCTCCGCGACGCGCGCGTGCGCGGCGGCGCGACGGCCGACCGACAGGAGGTTGCGACGGGCCTCCTCGTCGGACGGATCGAGGGGGACCAGCTGCGCGAGCGCGTCGAGCGCGCCGGCGTCGTTGGCGAGGCGCTCGTCGCGCAGCCGCGCGAGGCGGCGGAGCAGCTCGAGGCGCTCGTCCTTCGCGAGCGACGGCGACTCGGCGAGCCGGATGGCGGTCACCTCGTCGAGCTCGCGCGCCTCGTCGCGCGCGAGGTACACGCGCTCGAGGACCTCGGCGGCGCGCACGCGGGTCGCGCGCTCCTCGTCCGTCCGCGCCGGGCGCTCCAGCACGGTGCGCGCGATGGTGCGGGCGTCGGTGTGCTCGAGCTGGTGATCGAGGAGCGACGCCGCGTGCTTGAGGGCGTCGGCCGGGCGATCGAGGCGCTCGAGGTAGAGCCGCGCGAGGCGGTTCTCGAGCACCAGGCGCTGCTCGTCGTTCACCCGATCGAGGCGCGAGGCCAGCAGGTTCGCCAGATCGGCCCACCGCCCGCTGCGCGCGTAGAGCTTGTCGAGCGCGCGCGTGGCCGTCTCGTTCTCGGCGTCGATGGGCAGGATGCGCTCGTAGGCCGCGGCGGCGCGCGCCGGATCGTCGAGGATGTCCTCGAAGACGAGGGCCATCTCGGAGAGCAGATCGACCTGACGGACCGGATCGGACGCGGCGACGACCGCGCGGTCGTACATCCGCTGCAGGTCGTCCCAGCGCTCGCGCGCGGTGAGGATCTGCTTGAGGCGGTTGAACGCGTGCGCGTCGGCCGGATCGGTCTCGAGGATCTTGACGAGGTAGGGGATGGCCGCGTCGGGATCGGAGAGCTTGTCCTCGAGGAGGATGCTCGCGCGCTCGGAGAGCTCGCGCTCGACGTTCGGCGCGAGCTTGTGCGGCCCGGTGAGGACGCTCTCGTATGCGTCGGCGACGCGGCGCTGATCGCCGGTGATCGATCCGAGCTCGGAGACGCGGTCCCACAGCTCGAGATCTTCGGGCGACTCGGTGACCGCGCGCAGGACGACGGCGAACGCGGCGGCCGCGTCACCGCGGTTCTCGCGGTGCACGGCGGCGAGGCGGGTGAACAGCGCGCGACGTTCGGACGCGTCGGTCTCGCCCTTGAGGAGCAGCTCGAGCGCGGCGGCCTGCTTGTCGTGCGCGCCGGTCGCCTCGTACTCGAGGACGAGGTGCTTGGCGGCCTCGCGCGCGAGCGGCTCGTTCGCCTGCACCTCCTCGAGGGCGGCGATCGCGCCGGCGTGGTGCGCGTTGATGGCCAGCGCGCGGACGGACGCCTCGAGGGCGTCGGCCGGGCGGCCGAGCCGATCGAGGTAGAGGCGGGCGAGATCGACCTCGCGCTCGGCGCGATCGGTGCCGACGGCGAGATCGCGCTCCTGCTCGAGGGCCTTGGCCGCCGCGTCGGCGTTGCCGGCGGCGAGCTCGAGGCGCACCACGGCGCGCAGCGCGGCGCGGTCGTCGGGCTGGAGCTCGAGCGCGCGCCGGTGGAGCGAGAGCGCGCGCGCGGCGTCGCCGAACGCCTCTTCCTCGAGCTGCGCCCACTCGACGAGGAGGTGGACGCGATCTTCGCGAGACGGAGCGCGCTCGAGGCGGAGCTCGTAGAGCGCGCGCAGATCGTCGGAGCGCCGCGACTCGCGCAGCAGGCGATCGAGGGCGACGACGGCGTCGGCGTCCTCCTCGTCCTTCTCGACCACGGCGCGCAGCTGCGCGACCGCGTCGTCGATGCGGTTCAGCTCGGTGCCGAGCACGCGCGCGACCTCGCGCTGGAGGCGGCGGCGCTCCTCGACCTTCTCGAGCTTCTTGGCGTTCGACAGCCGCGACAGGCGCTCACGCAGCGCGTCGACGTAGCCTTCCCAGCTGCCCGAGGCGCGCGCGGCCTGCTCGAGATCGACGCGGGCCTGCTCGGTCGGAGCGAGCGACCACGCCTCGCGCGCGAAGCGGAAGGCGCCCGCGCGATCGGCGAGCGGGCCGGCCGACAGCTCGCGGAGGCGACCGAGGATGCGGACCTTCTCGTCGACCTCCTCGGTGCCGCGAAGCAGCACGTCGTAGACGCCGGGCAGCCGAGCCCACGCCGACTCCTGCTCGAGGATCGGCGCGAGGGCGCGCGCGGCCTCGATCGCGTCTTTCGTCGGGCGCGCGGCTCCGGCCGCGGGGGCCTCGCCCTCGGGGAGCGGCGAGGCGGCGAGGACGCGATCGTAGGCGCGCGCGGCGCGCTCCGGCCGCTTGATCTTGTCGACGTAGACGCTCGCCACGCGCCAGGAGAGCGCGATGCGCAGCGCCGGATCTTCGGCCTTGTCGGCGGCGCTGGAGAGCGCGTCGGCGAGCCCCTCCCAGTCCTCCTGCTGCGCGTAGATCTCGGTGAGGCCGTCGAAGTCGCCGGCCGCGAGGTACTCCTCGCGCAGGATGCGGATGGCCTTCGGGTACCCGGGGCGCAGCGACAGCACGCGACGCCAGGTGTCGATGGTCTTCTGCGCATCCTTGATGCGCGACTCGTAGAGCCCGCCGAGCTTCTCGAGGAGCTTGATCTTGCCCTCGACGTCGTCGGTCTGATCGACGCGGAACGAGAGCACCCGCGCGAGCGCCTCGAAGTCCTTCTCGCGCTCGGCCTGCTTCTCGAGCGCGTCGAGCACGCCGGGGGCCTTCGGGTCCTCGTCGAGGATCGACCAGTAGAGGGCGATCGCGTCGGCGCCCTTGTCGAGGCGCTCGGCGGCGAGCTTGGCCATCTCGAGCCCGAGCTCGCGGCGCTCGGCGCCCGCGGCGCGCACCCGCATCTTGGCGAGCAGATCGTAGAGCTGCTTGAAGTTGCGGCGCTTGCCGTACAGCTCGCGGAGCTTGGCGGTCGCCTCCTCGTCGCCGTCGACGTTCTCGAGGACCTTCTCGTAGGCCTCGAGCGCGTTCTGGATGTTCGAGAACTTCTCGAGCCACTGACGCGCGACCGCGCGCCAGAGCTCGGCGCGGTTGGCCGAGTTGGGCTCGAGCTCGGCGAGGCGCGTCTGCGCGGTGACCAGGTCGCGCGGGCGGTTGAGCGCCTCGTAGATGCGCACCTGCTCGCGGACCGCCTCGACGTCGTTCGGGTCGAGGGCGACGAGCTGGTTGAGGATGGGGACCAGCGCGGTGTCCTGCCTGGTCTTGTCGCGGTGGAGCGTGAGGATCTCCTTGAGGATCGGCACTCGCGACGGATCGTTGGCCGGGCAACGATCGAGCTGATGGCGCAGGAGGTCGACGAGCGCCGACCATGCCTCGGTGCGGTAGTAGAGCCGCTTGAGCGACTCGCGCGCCTCGGCGTTGTTCGGGTCGTTGCGCAGCACCGAGCGCCAGTGCTCGATCGCCTTGCCCGCGCCCTGCGTCTCCTCGGAGAGCTTGGCGAGCTCCGTCGCGATCGACGGGCGCTCGGTCTCGGGCATGGCGCGCTGCGCCTCGGTGAGGATCTGGACGAGGCGCGCCTGCTCGTTGCGCTGCGGGAGGAACTCCCGGAAGAAGGAGAGCATCGCCGGGTGCGCCGGCTCGACGCGGCGGATCTTCTCGAAGTACGGCTCGGCCGCCTCCGGCTTGTTCCGCATGCGCCAGTTGATCATGGCGATCTGGAAGTTGATCTCCGTCTCTTTCCCGTGACGGAGCCGCGCCTTGAGGGCGTCTTCGTAGACCGCGACGAGGTAGTCCCACTGCTCGCCCTTGCTGAAGTAGTCGACGAGGAAGGACATGGCCTCGTCGTGACCGGGCGACAGCTCGAGCACGCGCTCGTAGCCGGCGGCGCCGCGGACCTCGTCGTTCAGCTTGCGCAGGCAGACGCGCGCGAGGCGGACGTACGCGGCGAGCCGCGTCTCGCGCTCCGGCGACTCCAGCGCGATCTTCTGCAGGACGCGGGCGGTCTTCTCCCACTCCCCCTCGTCGCGATAGAGCCGCTCGAGCAAGAGCGCGGTCTCGCGGCGATCGGGCGCGAGCTCGAGGGCCTCCTCGAGGCGCTCGATGATCACCTGGCGGGTCGCCTTGATCTCGTCGGGCGTGCCCTCGAGCCCGTAGCGGTAGGCGGTCTGCGCGGCGGTGTAGAGGATACCGGCCTGCGCCTGGGGGTTGCCCTCCATGCGGTCGGCCGCCTCCATCATCTCCTGCAGCAGCTCCGGCCAGCGCGCCTTCTCGTCGCGGATGGCCGTGATCTTCTTCTGCACCCGCGTGTCGTCGGGGCGGAGCTTGGCGAGACGCTCGAGCGCGGGGATCGCCCGGCGCGTGTCGTCGAGGACCTCGTTGAGGATGCGCACGAGCTCGTACTGCAGCGCGACCTCGCGAGGCGATCCCTCGTTGAGGAGCACCTCGAGCTCCAACATGCGCGCCACCGCGTCGAACTCGTGACGCGAAGCGTGCTCCTCGCGCGCCGCCTCGAGCAGCGTCGACAAAGACTCGTTGGTCATGCCGGACGCCGCGGGATCCAGCACCACGTCCTGCAGCTCCGCCCAAGCCGACTCGGTCTCGGGGTCCTGCTGCAGCTTGCCGAGGGCGCGACGGATCGTCTGCTCGCTCATCGTCTCTCCGAGAGGGATCGAACTGCGACTGCCCGAAAACTCGCGGGAAAAAGCGTTTCTCCCGGTGCGAGTCGGTGCCGCAGACTACACCAGATGCGCCCCTGGGGGAGCCCTGATCAGGTCATTCGACGGCCGTCCCGCCGGGCGCGGCCGCGCGGCGAAGAAGGCGCAAAATTTCGGGCGCGGCCGGTGATCGGCACCCGACGTGCGGCGGGTGCACCTCACCCGACGACCCGCCGCTGGGGCGCACGCGGGGCCATCATCCCGGATCCGCTGCCGCCCCGCAATCGCTCGAGAGGCGGCGGTCAGCGCAGCGGCCAGTGCAGCTCGAGATTCCCGAGCGGCCCGGAGAACCGCAGCGCCGCGAGCGTCGCGTCGGGGGCGATCGTCGCGCCGGCCGCGGTGGTCGCGGGGAACCGGACCCGATAGGCCAGCCGCCACACGGTCGTGTACGGGAAGTAGGTGCGCTCCAGCACCCCGGGCTTCTTGATCCGGATGATCTGCTCGGGCGCGGTGACATGTCCTTTGTCATCCGCGAGGCGGAGGACCCAGGCCGGGCGCTCGGCGTTGAGGTCGCTCTCGCGCGGCCGCGCCCCGTAGAGCGCGACGTAGAACTGGTGGTACTTGCGCGAGTCCTCGAGGGCCGTGGTCAGCAGGTCGCGGCGCTGCTCGACGGTCAGCCGGTAGTCCTCGGCGTATTTCACGACGTACGCCCACCGGAAGTCCCACGACTCGAAGGTCGCGTCGACCGAGAGCACGTCGTCGACGCCCTGGAACGAGTAGAGGCGATCGGCCCGCGTCCATCGGGCGAGGATCGCCTCGTAGTCGGCGCCGACGTACTCGCGGGGGCCCTCGCGCAGCGAAACGGGCCGCGGCCCGCCCGCGCAGGCGGGCGCGATCAAGAGGGCGATCGCCGCGGCGGTGAGGAGCCGCGAGAGCATCGCGGGGAAACATAGCACGGGCGACGACGAGGCGGTCCGCCTCCGACGGGACGCGTCATGGGTGAAACGCGCGACGGCGCGGTCGCGAACCCTGCCGGGTGATCGCGGTGCGCAGGACAGACGGTCGGACCGGTCGAACCAGACGAGTTTCGTCCGACGTTCGGCGACAAACACCTGCAGTTACGGTCTGTTTCGTACGCGGTCGAGCCATGACTTCCGGCATATGGGCTCGCGTCGTGACGTCCGTCGAAGGGCGCGGATGCGCTACGTAGCCATGTCACGGTCACGTCGTGCATCCCCGGCGGTCGGTCACTGGACAGAGCCACCGTCGCCGCTCGGTCCCCCCCCCTCTCCGTGCAACCAGGCTGCCGGCCAACCAGGCAGCCACTCGCCCCGAGCGATCATCCTCGTCCGAGAATCGAAGACACCATGACGTCGCTCCTCCGACGCGCGACCCTCGCCGCCGCGCTCACGCTCACGGTCACGGCTGCCGGCACGTCGTCGGCAGCGCCCACCACCAAGCAGGACGCGCTGGCGTCGAAGCAGGCCGACGCGCGCCTCAACAAGGGCCGCACCCTGTTCGCCAAGAAGGCGTACAACGACGCGCGCAAGGAGTTCGCCGCCGCCTACGAGCTCGTACCGAGCGGCACGGCGGCGTACTTCGCGGGTCGCGCGAACGAGGAGCTCGGTTCGTTCGCCGACGCGGCCGATTGGTACCGCAAGGCCCTCGAGGGGAAGCTCGCGCCCGCCGATCACAAGGACGCGCAGGCGCGCCTCGGCGCGCTCGAGAAGCGTCCGGTGACCATCACGATCGACAGCGATCCCGACGGAGCCACGGTGCGCGTCGACGGCACCGAGATCGCGCAGAAGACGCCGTTCTTCGTGCGGCTCACGCCCGGCTCGCACAAGGTCCACGCCGAGCGCGACGGCAAGGAAGTGACGCAAGACATCAAGGTCGCGCCGCTGCACAGCGGGTCGCTGCAGATCGACTTCGCGAAGGGCACGGCCGCCATGAGCGGCTCCGAGAGCAAGCCGCCGCCGGTGGTCGCCCCGGAGCCGACGACTCCGACGACAGCGCCGACGACAGCGCCGACGACGCCCGAGTCGGCGTTGCCGAGCACCCCGGAGTCGTCGGGCACCCCGGCCACGACGGTGCCCGCGACGACGACCGCGCCCGTCACGACCGACACCGGCGCGACGCTCCGCATCGTGCCGACGAAGCGGAGGGTCGCCTACATCACGGCCGGCGCCGCGGTCGTCGCGCTGGGCTTCGGCGCGGCCTACGGGCTCAAGTCGCGCGGCGACGAGCGCGACGCCTTCCCTGGCGAACGCGAGTCCATCGCCGACCGCGACTCGCTGATCACCACGGTGAGCCTCGCGGCCGGCGCCGGCCTCGCGATCACCAGCGTCATCCTGTGGGTCACCTCGCCGTCGAGCGAGACGGTGCGCACCTCGACCATCGCCCCGATGATCGGCAAGGGCACCGGCGGCGTGGCCTGGTCGCTGTCGTTCTGAGGAGTCGTCAGTCGTCAGTCGTCAGTCGTCAGCCGAGACTCCGGGTGGCTGATGAGGATGACGGACGACTCGAAATCGGACCGGCACGGTTCCGAGGTCGAAGGTCGAATCGAGAGCCCATTTCCACGGGGTTCCAGGGGCTCCGCCCGTGGTTCGACCTTCGACCTTTCGACCTTCGACCAAGCTCGACGGGTTCGCGCTCTCTGACGACTGACGACTGACGACTGACGACTCGACTCACCGGCGCGCAGCGGCGGCGATCGCGCGCGCCGGGGCCGAGTGCACGTGCGCGATCGCGATCGCGAGGGCGTCGGCGGCGTCGGCCTTCGGCAGCTCACGCAGCCCGAGGACCGCCTGCACGATGCGGGCGACCTGCGCCTTGTCGGCGCGGCCGCTCGCACCCACCGCGCGCTTCACCAGGGCCGGCGGGTACTCGTGGATCTCCACATGCGCATGCTGCAGCGTGAGCAGGATGACGCCGCGCGCGTGACCGAGCTTGGCCGCGGAGCTCGCGTCCTTGGCGAAGAAGATCGCCTCGACGCCGGCCTCGGTCGGACGATGGCGATCGAGCACCTGCCGGAGGCCCTCCTCGATGATCACGAGGCGCTCGGCGAGCGAGCGCTCGGGATCGGCGTGGACGATGCCGTGGGCGACGTGGGCGAGGCGCGTGCCCGTGACCTCGAGCACGCCCCAACCCATGTGGCGGGAGCCGGGATCGATCCCGACGACGATCACGCTTCGCCGAGGCGCGCCGCCTCTTCGTCCGAGAGCTCGAAGTCCGTGTAGACGTTCTGCACGTCGTCGTGGTCGTCGAGCTGATCGGCGAGCTTCATGCAGAGCTCGGCGTCGCGGCCCGCGACCTCCTTCTTGTTCTTCGGCACCCAGCCGAGCTTCTGCTCGGTGGCGACGATCGACGCCGCCTCGAGCGCCTTGGCCACGGTGTCGAGCTGGTCGGGCGGCGTCGTGATCTGCCAGGTGTCGCCCTCGTCGACGTAGTCGTCGGCCCCGGCGCCGACGGCGAGGTCCATGAGCTTGTCCTCGTCGGCCGCGGCGCGCGCGATGCTGATCAGGCCCTTCCGGTCGAACGCCCAACCGGCGGTGCCCGAGGTGCCCAGCGAGGCGCCGGCCTTCTCGAAGATCTTCCGCAGCTCGGCGACCGTGCGGTTCTTGTTGTCGGTGAGGGCCTCGACGATGAACAGCGTGCCGCCCGCGCCGGTGCCCTCGTAGGTCGCCTCTTCGTAGGTCGACCCCTCGAGCTCGCCGGTGCCGCGCTTGATCGCGCGGGTGATGTTGTCGGCGTTCATCGCGTTGGCCTTCGCGAGCGCGACGGCCTTGCGCAGGCGCGGGTTCGCGTTGACGTCACCTCCACCCATGCGAGCGGCGACCTGGATCTCTTTGATGATCTTGGTCCACATCCGGCCGCGCTTCGCGTCGGTGGCGGCCTTCTTGTGCGTGATCGTCGCCCATTTGGAGTGCCCGGACATGAGGGCAGGTGCTTTAGCCGGACCGCACGCCGTCGGCAAACCCCCGCGGCTCGCTGCTATGCTTCCCGGCTTTGGGAACGCCCCCCCAGACGTCCGAGGCCGCGTCCGGGCGGCTCGCGCATCACGGCGGTGCCGCCGCGCTGCTCCTGCCGTGGGTCGCCGTGGGCGGCCTGGCGCTCGTCGCGCGCCTGCAGCCGCTCGGCAACGCGGACGTGCTGTGGCAGATCCGGGCCGGCGAGGCAGTCCTGCAGAACCGGGCGGTACGTGTTTAGCGGGAAACTTGCCCCTGCTCGCGCGGCCAGTGCACCTGCACACGCGTGCCGGAAATGGAGCGCGCCGCCTACGAGCGGATCATCGAAGAGCTGCGACGCGAGAATGCGGCGTTGCGTGAGGAACTCC
>JACPFM010000098.1 GCA_016182965.1 Deltaproteobacteria bacterium
GCTCAGCTCGATCGCCACGACCAGCACTCCGTTGTTAGCCTTCGCCTGCTGCTCCGCCGTTTGGTCCATCGGTTCACCCCTTGTTGGTACTCGAGGTGTACCGGATGCCCCTGCGGCGGGGCGGCTCATGACATCTGAAGCCCCCGGGGAGTCCTTGGCGAGGTCAGTACCAGCGCAGCCACGCCCAGGTGACCGCGACGAGCGCGAGGGTGATCGGCCCCGCCGCCTGCAGCGCCTGCCGCCGCGTCGCGGTCGCGCGGCGCGCGATCGGCACGAGCAGCGCGAGGCTCCAGGCGAGCCCGGCGATCAGCATGACGCGGGCGACGATCACGGTGACGCCGAAGAACTCGAGGGCGTCGTCGCCGAACGCGACGAACGCGCAGCCGAGCTCCAACGGCAGGAAGACGTAGCCCCACCGGCGCAGCCCCTCGCGCAAGGGCACGCGCGCGATCGCGGCGACCAGCGCGCACAGCGCGAGGTAGGCGATCATCGCGAGCGCGATCGATCCGAAGAACAGGGCGGGCCACGGCACGCGCTGCAGCGACGGCGAGCGGTGACCGACGGCGACGTACATCCCGAGCATGCCCGCGACGAACACCGACTCCCACGCGTCGAGCGCGCGCCCTTCCGCGAGCTCCGCGCCCGGCAGTCGCCACCGCAGGTGCATCGCGCTCCGCTCGCCCGGACAGTTGCGGAAGCACTTCCAGCAGACGAGGCAGTGGCGCGTCGACTCGAGCTTGCTCGGGTTCAGGTACGCCGGGCAGCGCCCCGCCGGAGAGTCCTCGCGCAGGCACGCCTTCGACGCGCAGCCGCCGCACCCCTCCTCGTCGGAGGCGACCTCCAGCGCGCTCAGCCGCGCGACGCGCGCGAGCCAGCCGCCGATCGGGCAGAGGAAGCGGCACCACGCGCCGCGGCGCAGGAAGAAGCTGAGGACGAAGGCCGACGCGCCCACCACCAGGAACAGGATGGCGCCGCGTCGCGCGACGTCCTGCACCTCGAGCACCTTCACGAGGAAGGTGATGGCGACGAACGTCACCGGCAGCAGCCAGCCGAGGCGCAAGTACGGGTTGGTGCTGCCGCGACCGAGCACGCGATCGCCGAGCCACCGCGCGCCGTCGGCGACGAGGCGCAGCGGGCAGAAGGTCCCGCACCACACGCGGCCGACCACCGCGGTTCCCGAGCGTGAGGGTCGGCAGCCACACGACCCACAGCGCGAGGTTGAACACGTTGTTCTCGAGCTCGCCGTTGGCGAACGGACCGACGGCGAGCGGCCCGCGGCCGTCGAAGCGCCCGACGCGCGCGCCGGTCGACGCGACGACGAGCAGCCCGACGAGCAGGACGCCCATCGCGGCCGCGATGAGCGTCGGCACCCATCGCGCGCGGAGGACCCGATACAGCCAGCGCGGTCGTCGATCGTAGACGACGGCATCGGCGCTGCCCCTCGCGAGGTGACGCTTCTTCATGCGGATGCTCCCCGTCGCGTGCGGTACGCGCGCGCTCCGTGGAGATCGATGCACCCGCGCACGCCGTGTCGCCGCTCTCGCGCGCGTTCCAAAACAGCACGCGCGAGCGCGCGAGCGTGCCCTTCGTCATGTGAGCGCAGGTCTCGCGGGGCGCGGTATCGTCGAGGTGCCCGCCGCGCGTGCGAGCGCGCGTGCGCCCTCCGTCTCGACTGCTCTCGACTGTTCTCGACTGCTCTCGACTGTTCTCGACAGAGGAGCACCATGCGTACTCTCCGATCGATCGCGCTCGTGTCCCTGTTCGCCTTGCCTGGCTACGGCTTCGGTTGCGGGGGCGCCGACGAAGCCTCCAGCGAGGCACCCGCCGCAGACGGCGGGGCGGACGTGCGAGCCGACACGGCGGGCGACGACGCCGTTGCAGACGCGCTGGACGACGACGCGACCGACGCGCGCGTCGACGCCGAGACCGCGCCGCCGGTCACCAAGGTCACGCTGGCGGTGCTCGGCGACGTCGCGCAGGCCGGGCGCACGCAGTACGCGCGCGCCAACGCGGCGCTGATCACCAAGCACGCGCCGAAGGTGAGCGCCGGGCTGTTCTTCGGCGATCTCGCGCGCCAATCGAACCCGCCGACCATGCCGCTGAAGGAGTACTTCGACAAGTACTGGAAGCCGGCCACGGCCGCGAACTTCGGCCAGTTCGACGGCATCGCGTTCCCGGTGCCCGGCAACCACGAGTACTTCGAGACCAACGCCAAGGGCTACTTCGACTACTTCGCGACGCGCCTCGACGCGATCAAGAAGGTCCCCGGCTACAGCGGCGTCGTCGACACCGTCGTGGGCGGCGGCTACTACGCGTTCGACGTCAACGGCTGGCGCGTCTACGCGCTGAACACGAACGGCGGCTGCGACGTGATCGAGTGCAAGGCGGGCAGCCCGCAGGAGACGTGGCTGAAGGACGATCTCGCCAAGCACCCGGGCGTCCCCACGGTCGCCTACTGGCACGAGCCGCGCTTCACGTGCGGCGGCGGAAACGGCGAGACGGCGGGCTTCTGGAACGATCTCTTCGACGCGAAGGCCGACCTCGTCTTCGCCGGTCACACCCACTACTACCAGCGCTGGAAGCCGCTGAACAAAGCGGGCGCGCTCGCCACGCCGGGGCTCACCCAGCTGATCGTCGGCTCCGGCGGCGTAACCCCGGGAGACGACTGCAAGGACTCGGCGGGTCGCATCGCGAAGTCGATCGGCGGCGACGCCGGGATGGGCGTGCTCTTCCTCACGCTCGGGTCCGACGGCTCGTACGCGTACGAATACCGGGTCCAGAGCGACGGCTCGGTGTTCGACTCCGGCTCGGGCAAATCGCGGAACGCGAAGTGATCCTCGCCGGGCGTGACGAACCGCGCGCGCGCGGCTAGCGTCGCGCGGTGCCGGTCACGCTGGTCGTCAAGCGGCGGGGCGAGCCCGAGCTCCCGCCCGTCTCCTTCGACGGGCCGCGCATCGTCATCGGGCGTGGCAGCTCCTGCGAGCTGCGCGTCCCCGATGCGAGCGTCAGCGCGCGGCACGCTTCGGTCCGCGCGAGCGGCGCGCACTGGACGATCGTCGACGAGGGCTCGACCAACGGCACGCGCCTCAACGGCGAGAAGCTCGCGGTCCAGTCGCCGCGCCCGCTGAAGACGGGCGACGTGCTCGGGCTCGGCCGCATCGAGATCTCGGTGAAGCTCGGCGCCGCGCCGACCTCGAGCCAGAACGCGACGCGCGAGCTCGCCCTGCAGCTGGTCGCGCGATCGCTCGGCGACGCGACCACCGGCGCGGCCGTCGTGGTGCGCGAGGGGCCCGACGCCGGCGCGCGCCTGGAGCTCGCGCGCGGCGAGCCGCGCACCATCGGCCGCGATCCGCGCTGCGCGCTGCGCCTCACCGATCCGGCCGTCCCGCCGATCGCGCTCGAGATCGCGCTGGAGGGCGGCCGCGCGCGCGCGACGGTGCGCGACGCGCGCGGCAAGGCGCGCCTCGGCGATCGAGCCCTCGAGGAGCGAGAGACGTTCGGGTGGGGCGACGGCGCGCTGTTGTTCGTCGGCGCGACGACGCTGGTCCTCGAGGATCCGGTGGCGCGCGCGCTCGATGCGAGCGCCCACGGCGATGACGAGAAGCTGCGACCGGAGTCGCTCGCGCCGCCACCAGCCGAGCCCGAGCCCGTCGCGCCCGCGCCGGTGGTCGAGGAGCCCCCGCCGCCTCCCCCCAAGCCGGAGCGCCCGCCTTACGATCGTCGCCGCAGCTGGCGCGGCGCGACGCTGGCGTTCGAGGTGGTGGCGGTCATCCTCGCGCTGATCGTGCTCGGGGGGTCGATCGCGGGGCTGTGGTGGCTGCTCAAGAAGTGAGCGGTCAGCTCGCGGAACCGGGGTTTGGTGCCGCAACTCTCCGACCGCGTCACATGCTCAACCCGCCGTCGACGTCGATCGTGCGGGCGTTGAAGTAGTCGCACTCGAGGCAGAACTTCACCGCGAGCCAGAGGTCCTCGGGGACGCCGATGCGGGCGACCGGGATCGCAGCGACCAGCGCGTCGCGCGCCTTCTGGTTCATGCCCTGGGTCATCGGCGTCTCGACCATGCCCGGCGCGACGGCCGTGCAGCGGATGCCGAACGCCGCGAACTCCTTCGCCCAGGTGACCGTATTCGCCGCGAGGGCCGCCTTCGCCGCGGAGTAGTTGGACTGGCCGCGGTTGCCGTGGCGCGCGATCGACGAGATGTTCACGATGCAGCCGGGGCGCTCGTTGGTCTCGGCCATCTTGGCGACGACCTCGCGCACCATGAAGGTGGCGCCGGTGAGGTTGACGCCGATGACGGCGTTCCAGTCGGCGGTGGAGAGCTTCTTCACCTCGCCGGTGGTCTTGTCCTTCTTCACGAGCAGGCCGTCGCGGAGGATGCCCGCGTTGTTGATCAGGGCGTTGACGCCGCCCATCTGCTCGTGCGCCCACTTCACGTACGCGACGACGTCGTCCTCGTTGGAGACGTCGAGCCGGCGCTTGAAGATGCCGGCCGGGAGCGACTCGAGCCCCGCCTCGTTGACGTCGCCCACCGCGACCTTCGCGCCCGCCTCGAAGAGACGCTTCGCGAAGTGCGCGCCCATGCCGCCGCCGGCGCCCGTGACGATGATCTTGAGCTTGGAGAGTTCCATGGGCGCGACCCATAACCCTCCCCGCCCCGCGCTAGAAGCGCGATGGATCAGCCCGCTCCGCGCCCGCCTCGACCGTGGCCGACCGGTCAGTCCCGAAGCAGCTTCGGGTGCCTCCGCCTCAGCAGCGACAGCGCCACGAACCCGACGATCACCGCGAACCACAGCGTGGCGAACCGAACGAGGAGCATGGCCCCGGTGGCGCCGGCCTTGTCGACGTTCCCGAGCTGCCGCATCAGCGTGCGCATCACCGTCTCGGTCACCCCGAGGCCTCCCGGCACCGGGATGAGCGCGCCGGCGAGCGTCGACGTCGCGTAGAAGAACGACGAGGCGAGCACGCTCGTGGTCTGCGCGAAGCCCTGCAGGATGATCCACAGCGCGAGGCACTCGAGGAACCAGGCGGCGATCGAGAGGATGGTCGGGAGCACCAGCGTGCTCGGGCGCGTCAGCGCGTAGAGGCTCTCGTACGCCTCGCGCAGCTTGGGCGCGAGGCGCTTGCCCGGCCCCGGCATCCACGCCACCAGATCGACGAACCACATCGAGAGCCGGCGAGAGGCGACCACCACCAGGATGAAGCCGACGAGCACGGTGCCCGCGCCGGCCCACACGAGGCCGCCGGAGAAGCGCGTGCTGCCGACGGCGATGAGCGCGATGACGCCGATGAGATCGGTGAGGCGCTCGGCGACCACGATCGGCGCGGTGCGCGCGCCGGCGATGCCGTAGGTCTGCCAGAGCACCAGCGACTTGAACACCTCGCCGACCTTGCCGGGGGTGACCGAGAGCACGAACCCGGAGAGGAAGGTGAGGAACGAGTCGCCGGCCTTCACGCCGCGGATGTCGAGCACGCGCAGGTAGTACTGCCACTTGAAGAAGCGCAGCACGTAGTTGCCGAAGGCGAGGGCCAGCGCGGCGAAGAACGTCCACCAGGCGAAGCCGGCCAGCCGCCCGCCGAGCTCGCGGAACCCGGAGTGCACCGCGAAGACGAAGTACACCGCGACGGCGGCGAGCATCACCAGGACGACGCGACGGGTCGTTCGTTGCAGCGACGTGGGCTGGGCCTCGGGCGCGGCGACGGTGGGCTCGGTCACGACGCGGGGCCTAGCAGCTCGCGGGCCGCGCAGGAACTTCGCCGCGCCCGAACGTGTCCATCAGCACCTTCGTACGACGCATCCGGCCGTCGGCGAACGCGCGTACGGTCTCGTCGAGGCGCCGCTCCTCGAGCACGCGCTCGAAGAAGGTGATCGCGACGGTCGCGGCGCGCCTCCACACCGCCGCGTCTTCGGGCGTGGGATGCGCCCAGGGCGCGTCGCTCGATGGCAGCTCTCCTTGCGCGTTGGGCCGGAGGGCCATCGGCAACATGTCGTAGAGCGGCGCGAGCCGGAAGCGCTCGTAGTCGTCGGTGAAGAACGCGATGTTGCCGAGGTGCATGTCGGTGTTGCCGATCAGGGCGCCGAAATGATGGGCGAAGCGCACCGCGTCGGCATCGCTCTCGGCCAGCAGCCTCCTCTTGGCCATGCCCTCGGCCAAGGGGACCCACGCGCCCGCGCCGACGAGCTCGGCATCGACGTAGCGGCCGCTGACGACTCCCACTCGGCCCGCCACGGTTCGATCGAAGCGCACGACCTCGAGGTACGCGCGCCCTTCGTGCTCGACGTACTCGGACTGCGCGGCCGCGCAGCCATGCGAGCGGAGGACCCGCAGCGCGAGGTCTTCGCAGCGAAGGAGATCGGCCCAGCGTCGCGCGGCGGGGGACTCGGAGATGGGCGGCGTGTACTTGACGAGCAGGCTGCCCGACGAGGTGACGCACGCGAACTTCGGCTGCTCGCCGGCTGCAGAAGAGCCGGGTGCATCTCCCGCGAGCTGGGCTCGTACGAGCCGCGGATAGTCGGACCGCGCGACGAGCGGCTCCCCGCCCAGCCGACGCTGCATGTGTCGATCGAACGCCGGCCGGCCGATCAGGAGATCGCCTGGGACGTCTTCGATCCCGTAGACGAGCGCGCGGAGCAGCTGCTCGCTCGTCCACCGGCGCGCGTCGGGCGGCAGTTGCAGCGCCGCGGGGGCGGACTTCACGAAGAGTCGGCCGAGGAAGCCATCGGGCCGGAGCTCCTCGACGAACCACGGTAACCCCGAGAACACCTTGGGCTGGACCCCCTCGCGCAGGTGCGCCGTTTGCCCGTTCGCGAGCGGCACGACGGTCCCGAAGCCTTCGATGCGACCGTCCTCGCGAGCTCGGTAGATGGGCAGGCCCGCAGCGAACGCGGAGCGCTGGTCGCGTGCAGCGTACCGAACGCTGCGCGCCCGCCCGAGGACGACGAGCTCGTCGCGGCTCCGCTCGACGAGCCGCGACAGGGTCGGCTGACTGATGCTCAACGCCTGACAGAGGTCGCGTCCGGTCGCCACGCCGCGGCGGCGCAACAGGTTCAGCAAGGCCTGCGCCGCGTCGGGCATGAATGAATACTGAATAGATACTGAGGCGCCGTCAACCTACGCTTTGCGCCAAATTTGGCGTGTACGTGCTGCATTGAAGAATGGCTGCAGCATGCAATCCAGCCCGTCGGCCGAGGAGGGTCACGCGCGGCTCGACCGTTCGCGAAAGCCTCGCCCGGCCGCTCGCAGAGCTCAGACGGCAGCAACGAGCCTCTCGATGTCGGCCTCGTCGTTCCAGAAGCCGACCGACGCGCGCAGGCAGTCCGCGTCGGGGATCGACCGCACGAGGATCTGCGCCGCCTCGAGGCGCTGCGCGACGGACGAGGCGCTCTCGCCCTCCACGACGAACGACACGAGCTGCGACGAGACCGCCGCGGGCAGCAGCCGGATGCGCGGCGTCTCCGCGAGGCGCGCGCGGAGGCGATCGGCGAGCCGCGCGGAGTGCGCGAGGCCGCCGTCGCGCCAGACGTCGTGGTGCCACTCGAGCGCCGCGATGGCGCCCGCGAGCGAGGTCATGCCGATGGTCGACGCGTCGAGGCGGCGCGCGGTGGTCCACTCGGCGATGCCGCCGGGACCGCGCTGCTTCGACAAGTACCACGGCCACGGCGTGGCGAGCCTCGCGAGCGCCGCCGGGCGCACCCACAGCGCCCCGGTGCCCGACGGGCCGCACAGCCACTTCTGCCCGCTGACGGTGTACGCGTCGACGCCGAGCGCCGCGGGGCTCACGTCGATCGAGCCGACCGACTGCGCGCCGTCGACGAGGAAGAACACGTCATCACCGAGCTTCGCGCGCACCGCCTCGACGATCTCCGCGAGGGGCAGCACGTCTCCGTTGGTCCAGAGCACGTGCGAGAGCGCGACGAGCTTCGTGCGCGGTCCGGTCGCCGCCACGATCGCCTCGAGCGTGGGCGCCGCGACGCGGACGACGACCCCTTTGGTGCGCGCGAGCTCGTCGAGCGGCGCGGTGAGACCGGGGTGCTCGTGGCTCGTGGTGACGACCTCGTCGCCGGGCGTGAAGGAAAGCCCCCACACCACGATGTTGCAGCCGTCGGTGGTGCAGTGCGTGAGCGCGACCTCGTCGGCGGGCGAGGAGATCGCCTGCGCGAACGCGACGCGCGCGCGGTCCATGAGGCCGAACCAGCGCATGATACCCGCGTGGCCGATGCGCCCGCGCTCGAAGGAGAGCTCGACGTGCGCGCGCATGGCCTCGGCGGCGACGCGGGGCATCGGGCCGAAGGTGCCGGCGTTCAGATAGGCGTTGGCGCGCGCGGAGGGGAGATCGTCGCGCACGCGCTGGAGGTCGAAGGCCATCGCCCGTCGATAGCACGGGTCGGCGACGGGTTCGCGCCTTGCCGCCCGCCATGGCGAGGCCGAAGAGAAGACAAGAGAGGGTCCGGATGGTCATCGGGGCTGTCGCTGCCGCGACGGTGCGCACACAAGGCACCGACGTCGGCCGGCGTCCGTTCCGGTCACAAGGAGCCGCGGTCCGTGGAACGCCCGCCACGCGAAGCGCCGGCGCCGCGATCGGTCAGGCGCCGCAGGCGTCCTGGACACAGGTCCAGACGCCGCTCGCGCACGAGCAGCGGATCGTGCAGCCGCCGCCGCTCGGGTACGTGCACGCCTGACCGGGCGTGCCGCACGAGCTTCCGCTCGTCGGCGTCGACGGACAGCTCGTCGCCGGACACGGCGGGCGGAAGATCGTCCACCGCCCCTCGCCCAGGTACCAGCCGCAGCGGCCGTAGTCGAAGCCGCCGCAGTCGTCCTTCCAGACGCACAGCGGGCGGGAGCCGGGGGTGCACGGCGAGCCGTTGGGCGGCTCGGCCGGCGGACACTCCGGATCGAGCTCGCACCCGACCTGTTCGCCGCGCCATCGGCCATCCACGCAGTCGGCGTACTCGGGGACGCCGCAGCGATTGACGTACGTGCAGGCGCCCGGCGGCTTGGAGCACGCGCTGCCCGGCGTCGGATGGTTCGACGGGCACCCGGGGGCGCTGCAGCTCGTCGGCTTGAGCACCCATCGTCCGCCGTCGCACCAGCCGAGGACGTTGGCGACGCACGCCGAGCTCCACGTGCACCCGGTGCGATCCGGGAGCGCGCACGCCGCTCCGCTGGTCGGGATGGCCAGCGGACACCGGTCGGGCGGAGAAGCGCACGCGGCGGCGCGGATGACCCACTTGCCGCCGACGCACGACGCGCGGTCCTTCTCGGTCGGATCGCAGCCCGGGTATGCGCACTCGAGCGGCGCCGCGCACGGCCCGCCGACCCTCGGGAGGGCCGCGGGGCACACGGTCGCGGGAGGCGCGTCAGCCGGGTCGGCGTCGGGGCGATCGGCGGGCGCGTCGAGCGGCGCATCGAACCCGATCCCGTCGTCCGGGCGGGCGTCACCGAAGGACGCATCGGCGGCGCCACCGGATGACGCATCGTCGCCTCCGGTCAGGTCGCCGCAGCCTTCGCACAGCGGCCCCGTGCGCGCCCCGCACGCCGACAGCAGGGCGAACGTCAGCGGCAGCAGGGCGATCGCCAGGTCCTTGGCGGACGTCACGCCGGAAGCTTGGACGCACCGCGCGGCGTCCGTCAATGAACTTGCTGCGACATGGCGTGGCGCTTCACGCCGTCGACTTGCGCACCGTCGTCAGCGCTTCGAGCTTCTTGCGACGCTCCGCGCTGGCGCGGCGCACCCGATAGAGCGCCCAGCCGAGCAAGAGCAGCGTGCCGACCGCCACGACGATCCAGATCGTCATCGGGCGCGCCTCGATGCGGCCGGCGGCGAGCGTGCCGCGCTGCGGGACGATCACCCGCTCGGAGGGGGCGCTCGTCGATGGGCTCGCGGTCGCCTCGACCTTCGCCTGCACGTCGTGCAGCGTCGTCGGCGGGAGCGGGAAGCTCATCTCCTTGAGCGCCGGGGCCGACGCGGAGCCGACGGCGGCGTCCTTGGCGCTGGGTGATGCAGGGGCGGCCATCCGCTCCTTTGGTATCGCGCCCGGGAGGGCGCGTCACGCGATCGCGCCCGGGAGGGCGCGTCACGCGATCGCGCCCGGGAGGGCGCGTCACGCGTCACGCGCGCACGGCGCCGAGCGATCGGAAGCGCCGGTAGCGGTCGTCGACGAGCTCCTCCTCGGTGAGCCCCTCGAGCGACGCGAGGGCCTCGCGGAGCGCCGAGTCGAGCCGGCGCGCGGCGGCGTCCCAGTCCTGGTGCGCGCCGCCGGGCGGCTCCTCGACGATCTGGTCGATGACGCCGAGCTCGAGGGCCATCTGCGCCGTCGGCTTGAGGACGGACGCGGCCTTCTCGGCCTGGGAGCCGTCCTTCCAGAGGATGGACGCGCACGCCTCGGGCGAGATGACCGAGTACCAGACGTGCTCGAGCGCCAGCACGCGGTTGGCGACGCCGAGAGCGAGCGCGCCGCCGGAGCCGCCCTCGCCCACCACGCACGCGACGACCGGGACGCGGAGCTTCGACATGACGAGGAGGCACTGGCCGATCGCCTCGCTCTGGCCACGCTCCTCGGCGCCGAGCCCCGGGTAGGCGCCCGGCGTGTCGATGAACGTGATGACGGGCCGACCGAACCGATCGGCGAGCTCCATCAGACGGCGCGCCTTGCGGTAGCCCTCGGGGTTGGGCATGCCGAAGGTGCGGCGCACCGCCTCTTTGGTGCCGCGGCCCTTCTGGTGGCCGATGACCATCACCGGCCGCCCGGTGGGCCCGCGCGGGTAGCGCGCGAGCCCGGCCACGATCGCCGCGTCGTCGCCGAACGTGCGATCGCCGTGCAGCTCGATGAAGTCGTCGAAGATGCGCTCGAGGTAGTCGTGGAAGAACGGCCGCCGCGGGTGACGCGAGAGCTGCACGCGCTGCCACGGCGAGAGGTCGCGGAACAGCTCGCGCGCGAGCGACGCCACCTTCTCTTCGAGGCGGCGGAGCTCGGCGGCGTAACGGGCGTCGCCGTGCGCGAGCGCGCGCAGATCGCGCACACGCTGGCTCAGCTCTGCGATCGGTTGTTCGAACGGGAGGACGACGCTCATCTCGGAACGCGCGTCTCTCGTACCACCGGAGAGACGGCTTCGCGAGGGAAACGCAGTGCGTAATGGCTTTCGCGCCGCGTCAACCCTGCGCAAACAGCCGCGCGGTCAGGGCTGCAGCACGAGCGTCGAGACGCTCATCGCCGGCATGTCGTAGCGGAACGCGTTGGTCGCGACCGCGGCGAGATCGGCGGCCGCGACGATCGCCGGCGTCGAGCCGGCGAGGCGCCACACCTTCGCCTTGGTGAACGTCGTCGCGTGCGCCACCGTGATGCCCGCCGACCTCGGCGACGCGCTCTTGTTGATCGCGACGATCACCACGCGCGCGGGGCTCGCCGCGTCGATGCTGGCGTAGACCGAGGCGACCGCGTGGTCGCTCGCCTTGGCCGAGATGGACGTGTCGCCGAACCTGCCGCCGGCGCCGTCGTAGCTGGTGAAGACGCGCAACCCCGCGCGCGTGAACTCCTCGTTGTTGGCGCCCCACGGGCGCGCGTCGTGGAGGAACCACAGCGTCGCGAGCGTCACGCCCTCGCGGCCGAAGACGCCGAGCACGTCGGCGGTCGCGATCGCGCCGCTGATGTCGTTGCCGCCGCCGTAGTTCCACTCGGTGATCGCGAGGCCGGTGCCGGGATAGCGCGCGGCGATCTTCTCCTGGTAGCGCGGGATCAGGCGGATCGGCTCGTGGATCACGTCGTTGACGATCCAGCTGTCCTCTTGGTAGGTCGGGTCCCACAGCGATCGCGGCGCTTGTACGCGCGCGGCCGCGGCCGTCGCGCCGTACGTCGAGCTGATGCGCACCCCGCCGCCGCGCGCCTCCGGGTACCAGTGCAGATCGAGCCAGTCGATCAGCCGCTTGCCGGCGGCCGCCTCGGCCTCCTTCATCTTCGTCAGGTAGTACTCGGTGAAGTCTCCCTTGCCGGCGCGATCGGGCGCGTCCTGCAGCGTGGTGAAGCCCGCCCAGCCGTAGCTCACGAAGCCGAGCGTGCGGGCGCTCGGCCACGCGGCCTTCACGCCCTTGGCGGCGTCGATGTTGCGCTTGACCAGCTCGTCGTAGCCGACCTTCGCCGGATGGATCTCGGCGTGCGTGTCCGCCCAGAGGTCGGGCTCGTTGTCGAGCGAGAAGACGACCTGCTGGGTGCCCCATCCCGCCTTCACCCAGCTCACGAACTCGTCCTGGTAGACGTACGCGTCGGTGAGGTCGGGCGTCAGCGAGTACGCGCCCGACTTCGACGGCTTGTTCTGCTTGAAGCGCGTGGAGAGGTAGGTGCTCCCCGACTTGCGCACGTCGCCGACGCACGCGGGCGGTCCCGCGCCGCCGTCCCCGTTGTCGTTGGTGTCGGCGGCGACGTAGTCGACGATCGGCACCGTCGCGATGACCGCGTGGCCGCGCGTCTTCGCGTCGTCGAGCATCCCCTTGACCGCCCAGCCGGGTTGGTTCGGCCCCGACGGCGGCAGGAACGTGCCGTCGTTCTGGTAGCAGTAGTCGCTGCCCGCGTTGGAGCCGTTGTTCTCCCAGTTGTAGGCGGTGAGGCGGTTGCCCCCCGAGCGCACGATCGTCGGCCGGTTCTTCGCGACGTCGGCGGTGCCGTTGAAGCCGTAGATCAGCGGCGAGATCGCCCGCACGCCGACGTCGGCCCGGATGGTGAAGCGCACGTCCGTCGTGCCCGGATCGCCGGGCGTGACGATGGTGCCCCCGAGGTCGACGGGCGCGTCGGCCGGCGCGGAGTCGGCCCCGACATCGCCCGTCGCATCGGCCGTCGCATCGCCCGTCGCATCGGCCGTCGCATCGGCCGTCGCGTCGGCCGTCGCGTCCGGCGACGCCTGCTCGTCCCTCGAGGAGGAGCACGCGCACGACAAGGCGATCACGATCCACGCGAGGTCCCGCCGCATCATGACCCAAGCCTACCCGCAGTCGAACGGCAAGATCGAACGCGCGTGAGCCCCCCCCCCCGGCGCGGCATCCCCGAGCACGGCCTCCTGCGGCTGCGCCGCGACGACTGCGGTCACGATCGGATCGTCGCCTTCTCGTGGAAGGAGGAGCCGCTCTCCTTCGTTTCAAAGCGACCCAGTGCACGCGACGCCGACGATGGGGCCTCGTAGACGATCGATGCTGGACGCGAGTGCGCGCGGAAGCGCGGCGCGTCGGTGCGGGACGATCGCAGCCACCGCTCTCGGGTGACGTCGCGTCTGCGATCGCGCCTACGCGTGGACGTGCCGACCTTCGTCGTGCGTCGCGTCGGCGTGCTGATTCACGTTGCGGCTTCGGGGTGATCTCGCGGTTGCCAGTGCTCTGGCGTCCCGTGGCGTGCCGCGACGGCGAGCCGTCGGATGACGCGGGGCCTTCGCAAGATGCAGGAGCTCCTCCCGACGCGACGCCGCCGGAGGCGGGCCCGCCTCCGGACGACGAGCAGCCGGAATGAGAACCGGCGGCAGCGACGCAGCCGTCGCGGCGTGACCATGGCCGAACGTCCGACCCGCGCGCCGTCAGGGCGCCGTCGGCGCCGTCGTCGCCGCGCCCGCCGCCGGCGCCGGGCGCTGCACGCCGCGCTCGCTCTTCACGTCGAAGCAGCGCAGCGGCCGCTCCTTGCCCTTGAGCTTCGCGGGCGGGAGCTCGGCGAGGTCGAAGCGGTTGCCGAGGCGCGCCGCGGTGGTCTCGCTGACCACGATCTGCCCGGCCTCGGCGATGCCGCAGAGACGCGCGGAGGTGTTCGCGGTGTCGCCGATGACCGTGTAGCTGAGCGCTTTGCTCGAGCCGACGTAGCCGGCGACCAGCGGCCCGGTGTGGATGCCGATGCCGATGGCGAGCGCGGACTCGCCGCGCGAGAGGCGACGACGATTGAGCTGCCCGAGCACGTCCATCATCTCGAGCGCCGTCTGCACGCTGCGGATCGGATCGTCGGGGTGGCTCACGGGCGCGCCGAAGAGCGCCATGATGCCGTCGCCCATGAACTTGTCGAGGGTGCCCTCGTACTTGAACAGCACCTCGACCATCAGCTCGAAGTACTCGTTCAACATGTCGACGATGCCCTGCGGCTGCGCGCCGTCGGACATGCGGGTGAAGCCGCGGATGTCGCTGTTGAACACGGTGCACTCGTTGAGCTGCGAGCCACCGAGCTTCACGTCGAGCTTGCCCGCGATGACCTGCTGCGCGAGGTTCGGCGAGAGCAGGCGCGAGAAGCGCTCGCGGGTGACGATCTCGGACTCGACCTTCTTCGCCAAGAGCGCGTTCTCGACGAACATCGACGCCTGGTGGGCGAGCGAGGTGACGAGCTCGAGCTCCTTCTGGTTGAAGACGGCGAGCTGCTCGCTGTCGAGCCAGAGCACGCCGAGGAGCGTGTCGTTGTGGATCAACGGCACGACCATCGCGGAGCTGATCCGGTTGAGGATCATGCTCTTGCCCTTCGAGCTGGCGAAGTCCATCGCCGCGTCGTTGGTGAGCACCGCGGTGCGGTTGGTCTTGACGTGATCGAGGATGGTCGACGAGACGACCACCGGCGCCTCGCCGCCCGAGCGACGGCGATTGCAGCGCGGCACGAGGTTGCCGTCTTCCATCAGGAAGATGACGCCGCGATCGGCGCGCACGAACTTGAAGCACGCGGCGAGGATCTTCTGGATGACCGTGTCGATGTCGCGCTCGCCGACGAGCTCGCGGGTGACCTCGTACGCGATGCGCAGGCGCTCGTAGTCGTCGCGGACCGTCTGCGGGTCGTGGGCGATCTGATCGAAGGGCCCGAAGCCCTTCTGCACCGCGGCGATCTGCGTGCCGATGGCGCGGTTCTGGTCCTGCACCTCGACCATCCGGCTGCCGCCGGCGGTGATGTTCAGGTTCTGGGGAGGCTGCACCGCCTGCGGCGCGGGACCGAACGGACGAACGGGCGCGCCGGAGACCGCGGTGACAGGCCCCTGCCCTTGTGGCGGGACCGGAAGACCGGGCACCGACGGGATTCGTCCGCCACCCATGCCCGGACCGCCCTGCCCACCCTGCGGCAGCGGAGGCATCGGATAGACGCCGGGAATTCCCTGACCGGTGGGCGAGCCGCCCGGCTGATAGCCAGCCTGCGGAACGGCGGCCTGCATGTGCGGCGCCGAGCCACCAGAGGGCTGCGCGAGCCCGGGACCGGGCGCGCCCGCGAAGGGACGCATGGGGGCGCCGGAGCCGTCGTCGAAGCGCGCGCGCGTGGACCCGAGGGCGATCTCGTCGCCGTGTCGGAGCGGGCGCTCACCCTGCACGCGCTCGCTGTTGATGTACGTCCCGTTCAGGGAGCCGAGATCGCGGAGGATCCACTGCCCGTCCTGCAAGAGGATGATGCAGTGCTCCTTGCTGACGATCTTGTCGAGCAGCTGGATGGAGTTGTTCGGGTGACGCCCGAGCGTATTGGTCGGCCGAAGCTCGACCGATTGGGTGCCGTCCGCGGTTGCGAGAATGAGTCGGGCCATGCCTGCGACGGTAGGGAACGCACGGCCCCCCCCGGTGATTGCCAGACTACCGACAACGGCCCGCGCGACAAAGGGGGCCGCTGTCCCACTGGCGCGCAGGCTCTCGGGTCACGGCTGGCCTTGCCATTCTGCCGAGCGGGCGCATGGTGAGGACTCGGCCAGCGACCTGGGGGGGTGAGCATGGCGATCGAAGACACAGATCCATGGATCGAGCCATGGGTCGGGCGTGCGCGCCCCGCGCGGCTCGCCACCGACGACTCGGGCCTCGAGGGCGCGAGCGACCGCGGCACCGTCTCGGGCGAGTACCCGACCGGCGTGAGGTTCGAGCAGGCGTGCGCGGCGCCGGAGCGCGATCGGCAGATGTGGGCCGAGACGATCTGGCGCTTCGTGTCGCGCACGAGCCTGGTCCACGGCCACTACACGCCGACGCCGAGTCCCGATCACTACCTCTTCCGCGAACGGGGCGGCGTCGTCTTCCTCGGCTTCGGTCCGCTGCAGCGGATGAGCCCCCGAGAGCTGCACCGCGCACGCCTGCTGCACGCGGCGGCGGTCCACGGCTCCGAGCGCGAGTTCGTCGAGCGGGTCGGGGCGCTGCTCCAACCGCGCTCGTGCCCCATTCGCGAGCTCGCGATCACCTTCACGCGGCTCTGCTTCCAGCCGCTGCTCCGGCGCCCGAGCCGCATCTCGCGCACGTTCGCCGCGCTGCTCGAGAGCATGCGGCAGACGGTCGACGTGCCGTGCACGCGGCGCGACGAGCGCTGTATGGGCACGGCCGACGTCCTGTTCGTCGCGCAGCTGCAGTGCGCGTTCTACTCGGTGCTCGCGCGGCTCGACGTCGCCGTCGACTACGCCGACGTGGAGCGCGCGTTCTGGCCCGACGTCGACGCGGCGATCAGAACGCCTTGCCGATGATCGTCTTGAGGAGCCACTCGTGCGCCGCGGCCGGCCCGAAGCCGCGGCCGAAGGCGACGTTGACCTCCCACTCGTCTTCGTCGTCACCGTGACCATCATCGGGACCATGGTGGGTGGAGTTGGCCTTCTCGGCGAAGTCCATCGCGACGAGCGCGAGGTGCTCCTGATCGCGCCACGGGGCGAGGCCTTTGTCGATGAGGCCGAGGCCCGCGTAGTACTCGACGCCGAGCGCGAACCCGAGCTGGGTGTTGATCCAGCCCTTGGCGCCCGGCTCGAAGTGCATGCGGAACCGCTCGGGGCCGGTGATCGCGTACCCGATGATCGGGTTGAAGCTCGCGAGCACCCAGCCGTCCTTGTAGCCGATGATCGGGCGCAGCTCGTTGGCCCACCCGTCGATCTCGATCGCGCGCGGCACGCGGCCGACCTCGACGTTCATGCCGAGCATGTAGTTCCGGGAGATGCGCTGCGGCACGACCATCTTCGCGCGCACCTTGAAGCCGCCGAAGTTCGCGCCCGCACCCGGCGTGTGGAAGCTCTGCAGGTAGAGGCCGAGCTCCAGCCACTCGGTGATGCCGACCGCGGGCTCCAGCGTCATGCGCGTCATGCGATCGGTCGGGACGTGCCCTTCCCACTCGACGGTCTTGGGCCCGCGGATCGTCTGGTTGGTGTGGAGCTCGACCGCGAACTGGCCGGGCTTGTTCACCTCGGACTGGTAGACCTGGATTTCGAACATGTCCGTCGCTCGCGCCGAGGGAGCGGCGGTGATGACGGCGGTGGCGGCGAGGAGCGCGAGCGCGGGGACGAGTTTCGACATGACGCGCGATAATGAAAGTCGCTTTCATTATCGGTGGATATGCCATCGGTCATGGACCAGGCGGGCCGTTTCGAAGCTCGGCCGGGCCGCGGTCGCTTGCGGTCGTCACTTGCGGTCGCCGCCCGGTTTCACCGCGCCGGTGTTCCCCTCGCTCTCGTCGCCGATGACCGATCCGCCGGTGTCGTCCTTGGGACCGCCCCCGGTACCCGAGGGCGGCTGCGGGCCACCCGGCTTGAACGGCTGACGCTCCGGCGCGAGGGTGCTCGGCGTCGGTGTGCTCGTACCGGCGGCGGGCGGCGGGCTCGTCGCGACGCCCTCGCCCGGCGAGCTCGTCGCGGGCTTCGGCTGCGAAGACGGCAGCGTGCCGGACATCCCGGTCGGGCTCGAGACCTCCTGCGGGTACGCGCGTGGATTGACCTCGGCGGCCCTCGGCGGTGGGCGATTCACGCCGTGACACCCGATGCCGAGGAGCGCGCACGGCAGGATCAGGGTCGTGCCTCGCATGTGCATGAGGACCTCGCCTTCTCGTGAGTTGGTCGCCCCGAGTCGGCTGCATGGCGCGAGCCGTCCCGCGGCCGGGAAGGCGAGCCGTGAGGGCGCGAGCCATGACGGGGTTGCGTCCGCCGCGCTCGCGGACGACGTTCGCGCGATGCTTCGCGCGATGCTTCGCCGCGGTCCGTCCGCCTCTTCCGGGTTCGCACGCAGCCACCTTCCGCTCGCCGCGCTGGTCCTGCTCGCCGCGCACTGCGGCCGCGAGCCCGACCCGAAGGCACCGACGGCGAGCCCGTCCGCCTCGGTCGCCTCGGCCGCCCCCAGGGCGACCGCGACCCTCGCGACGAGCGCGTCCTCGGCGCCGCAGCCGAGCGCCGGGCCGCCGCTCGCCGCCAAGAAGCCGGTGGTCGACGCCTACCACGGCGTGCAGGTGACCGACGACTACCGTTGGCTCGAGGGCTCGAAGGATGCGGCCGTGCAGGCGTGGAGCGACGCGCAGAGCGCGTGGGCGCGCAAGCACCTCGACGCGCTCCCCGGGCGCGACGCGCTGCGCGCGCGGTTCGGCGAGCTGCTCGGCTCGGCGAGCCCCGATCACTTCGCGCTGCACGCGACGAAGACGAAGCTCTTCGCGATCAAGGACCAGCCGCCGAAGCAGCAGGCGATGCTGGTGACGCTCGACTCGCCGTTCGCGAAGGCGAGCGAGAAGGTCGTGCTCGACCCCAACGAGCTCGATCCGACCGGCGGCACGACCATCGATTGGTACGTGCCGTCGCGCGACGGCAAGCGCGTCGCGGTGTCGCTGTCGAAGGGCGGCAGCGAGAGCGGCGACGTGCACGTCTACGACGTCGCGTCGGGCAAGGAGCTCGGCGCGCCGATCGCGCGCGTGCACGGCGGCACCGCCGGCGGATCGCTCACCTGGAACGGCGCGGGCACCGGCTTCTGGTACACGCGCTACCCGCGCGCCGGCGAGCGCGCCGCCGAGGATCTCGATTTCTACCAGCAGATCTGGTTCCACGACCTGAACGGCCCGAAGGACCGCTACGCCCTCGGCAAGTCGTTCCCGCGCATCGCCGAGATCGAGCTCGCGACCTCGCACGACGGGCGCTTCGTGCTCGCGCAGGTCGCCAACGGCGACGGCGGCGAGCGCGCCTACCAGGTGCTCGATACCCAGAAGACGAAGGAGTCCAAGGACGGCGAGGACGAGAAGGGCTGGAGCAAGGTCTCCGAGTTCGCCGATCAGGTGGTGGGCGCCGAGCTCGGCGAGGACGGCGGGCTGTGGCTCCGTTCGATCAAGGACGCCCCGCGCGGAAGGCTGCTGCGCACCGCGCCCGAGAAGCCCGATCTCGCGAAGGCGACGGTGATGGTCCCCGAGCGCGCCGATCGGGTGATCCAGTCGTTCCTCGTGCGCAAGGAGCGCGTCTACGTCGCGGATCTTGTCGGAGGGCCGTCGGCGGTGCGCGTGTTCTCGCTCGCCAAGGGGAAGATCGCCCCGCTCGAGGAGCTGCCGCTGCCGCCGGTCAGCTCGGTCCGGCAGCTCTCGCGCGTCGAAGGGAACGACGGCGCGCTCGTGCGCACGCAGAGCTACACCGAGCCGCCCGCCTGGTACGCGATCGACGCGATGTTCGGCACCGGCGTGAAGCTGCTCGTCGCGCCGGTGCGCAAGACCGAGCTGTTCCAGACCTCGAAGGCCGACTACTCGGACACCGAGGTCGTGCGCGACACCTGCACCTCCAAGGACGGCACCAAGGTCCCGATCAGCATCATCCGCCGCAAGGGCCTGAAGCTCGACGGCGCCAACCCGACGCTGCTCTACGGGTACGGCGGCTACGGCGTCAGCCTCATGCCGCGGTTCCAGCCACGCTTCCGGCCGTGGCTCGAGGCCGGCGGCGTGGTGGCGATCGCCAACCTGCGCGGCGGCGGCGAGCTCGGCGAGGACTGGCACAAGGCGGGGATGCTCACGAAGAAGCAGAACGTCTTCGACGACTTCTTCGCGTGCGGCGAGCGGCTGAAGGCTTCGGGGTACACGCGCGCCGACAAGCTCGCGATCATGGGCGGCTCCAACGGCGGGCTGTTGATGGGCGCGGCGATGGTGCAACACCCCGAGGCGTTCCGCGCGGTCGTGTCGCAGGTCGGCATCTTCGACATGCTGCGGGTCGAGACGACGCCCAACGGCGCGTTCAACGTGACCGAGTTCGGCACCGTGAAGGACAAGGCGCAGTTCGACGCGCTCCTCGCGTACTCGCCCTACCACCACGTGAAAGACGGCGTGAAGTACCCCGCCGTGCTGTTCATGACCGGCGCCAACGATCCGCGCGTCGACCCGTACCACTCGCGCAAGATGACCGCGCGGCTGCAGGCGGCGAGCCCGCAGGCGCTCGTGCTGCTGCGCACGAGCGGCGACACCGGGCACGGCATGGGCACGCCGCTGAAGGCGCAGATCGAGGAGGAGGTCGATCAGTACGCGTTCCTCTTCGCGAAGCTCGGGATGACGGCGGCGGCGAAGTGAAGGCGCTGGCGCGTGGGCGCGCGCGTCGGGGCGCGTCGTCGGCTGCGCGGACCGGGTCGAAGGTCGAAGGTCGAAGGTCGAAAGGCGTTGTCGTTGCACCGGCGCGCTTCGCCCTTCTGCGTGCGCCGATCGACGCAGATTCGCGCGACGCTCGTGCACGTGCTCGACCTTCGACCTTCGACCTTCGACCTGCGAAGCGACTGCCTCCGCTCGGTTCCTGACCACGACGCGCCGCAGATCCACCACCATGTAGGTGCCGTCTTGTTGGCCGGTGCGCGCGCGGTCACGTAACCCGCGACGCATGGCCGCTCACGTGTCGTTGCGCTCGTCGCCTGCTTCGCGCCGATCTCGCCCGCCGATCTCGTACACGCGGGTGCGCGCGGCCGCGCAGGACGGGGCGACCACGCTCGCGCTGTCGCTCGCCTCGGTGCGGGCCGCCCATCGACTCGACGTGCTGGCGCTGTGCGATCTCGAAGGGACGCTGCTCGCCTCGGCGGGCGATGCGTACGCGGCCGAGGAGCTCGCGCCGTTCGCGGCGAGCGCGGCGCGCGAGTCGCGCGCGCGCCGCGCGGAGATCCTCCCGCGCCTGGGCGTGATCGTCGACACGGTGGAGCGCGGTGGTCGGACGCTGGTCGTCGCGGCGACGGCGACCGATCCGCACCGCGACGTCTCGGCGATCGTGGCCGCGGTCGAGGACGCGCTCCCGCCGGTGAACAGCACCGCGGACGAAGACGAGGCGTTCGGCGCGGCGATCGAAGAGGCGTTCACCGACAGCTGGGACGACGATCCGCTCTGCGACCTCGTTTGATCAGTCGTAGCAGTCGTCAGTCGTCAGTCGTCAGTCGTCAGTCGTCAGTCGCAGAGACGGTGAATCTTTCGTCGAGCGTGGTCGAAGGTCGAACCAGGGGCGGCGTGGCAGCCGGCTCTCGCTTCGACCTTCGACCTTCGACCTTCGACCCTCGACCTTCGACCTCGGAACCGTGAGGGTCCGATTGTTCCCCCATGCGCTCACCGGTCATCGGTCATGGAAGTGATCGCGAACGCAGCTCTCCGTCTCGGCTGACGACTGACGACTGACGACTGAAGACCCAACTTCGCGAGCAGCGACGCGGCAGACGCCCGAGAGTCGCCGGCGCATCCCGCGAGACTTCGGCCCCGAGGGCCGAGCCCGGCTGCGATCGCCGACGGGCGAGAGGTCTGCGGATGCGGTAGGCTGCGCGGCCATGTTTCGCCGGTCTTCGTCAGGATTCGCGTCGTTCGCGGTGGCCTTTCTCGTGGGGGCCGCGGGGTGTGGTGGCTCCGACGATGCGCCGCCCGCGACGACCGACAACGGCGCCGACGCACAGGCCGAGACCTTCGCGCCCGACGCGCCGCCGGACTCGCCGAGCGACGTCTCGGACTCCGCCGCCGACACGACGACGGTCGACGTCGCCGACGCGACCGACACGCCGGCGCCGACCTGCGTGCAGCCGGAAGGCAGCGGCACCGCGGCGACCCACAAGCTCGTCGACGGCTCCGACGAGGCGACCGTCACCGTGTCGGGTGATCCGTGCAAGCGCACCTTCAGCCTGAAGACGACCGCGGCGCTCCGCGACTCGCTGCCGACCAACCCGCGTACGTACGGCGAGCTCGACGGTCGTCCGCGCGTGCGCACGCGCAACGAGCTGTTCGACGCGCTGTACGCCCTCGCGCAGGACGAGGCGCGCGAGGACTCGGTCGCCGCGATCTCCGACGGCTCGTTCGACGACGGCAAGCCGATGACCTGCCCCACCGGTGGCTGCTTCGAGACCGGCCGCCTCTGGAAGTACGTGTGGACGCGCGACACCTCGTACGCGGTCGACCTCGGCCTCGCGGCCGTCGATCCGACGCGCGCGCGCAACTCGCTCGAGTTCAAGCTCTCGGAGCGGCGCGGCGGCGGCGATCTGCAGATCGTGCAGGACACCGGATCGGGCGGCTCGTACCCGGTGTCGACCGATCGCGTGGTGTGGGCGATCGGCGCGACGCGCCTCCTCGAATGGCTCGACGGCGCCGAGCGCACCGCGTTCCGCGACAAGGCGTACGACGCCATCAAGAACACCATCGAGCACGACCGACAGGTGGTCTTCGATCCGGTCACCGGCCTGTACGGCGGCGAGCAGTCGTTCCTCGACTGGCGCGAGCAGACGTACCCGTCGTGGACGGCGAGCGACACCGTGCACCTCGGCATGTCCAAGGCGCTGTCGACCAACGTCGCGCACCTCGCGATCCTCCGCGCCGCCGTGAGGCTCGGAAGCGAGAAGGGCGACACGGCGTCGGCCAGCAAGTACCAGACCTGGGCAACCCAGCTCTCGGGGAACATCTACTCGAAGATGTGGCTGCTGAAGCACAAGCGGCTGTCGACGTTCTTCACCACCACGCTCGACCCGTCGCCGGTGACGCGCTTCGACGCGCTCGGCACCGCGCTGGCGGTGCTGCACGGCGTCCTGCCCGCCGCCGACGCGAAGGACGCGGTCGCCACCTACCCGCACGTCGCGCGCGGCGTGCCGGTGATCTGGCCGCAGCAGAAGGACACGAAGATCTACCACAACCGATCGACGTGGCCGTTCGTGACCGCGTACTTCGCGCGCGCCGCGCGCGCGGTGCGCAACGACGCCGCGGTCGAGAACGCCGTCTGGTCGCTGATGCGCGGCGCCGCGCTGAACCTCTCGAACATGGAGAACTTCGAGATGGTCAGCGGCAAGGCGTGGGTCGACGACGGCGCGTACTCGGGGCCCGAGGTCAACTCGCAGCGGCAGCTGTGGTCGGTGGCCGGCTACCTCTCGATGGTCCACGACGTCGTGTTCGGAATGGAGACGTCGTCCGAGGGCATCCGCTTCGCCCCGTACGTCACCAAGAAGCTGCGCAACGGCCAATTCGCCAACACCGACACGCTGGTGCTCGACGGGCTGCGCTACCGCGGCAAGTCGCTGACGGTCGTCGTGCACCTGCCCGCGAAGGGCGCGTCGACCGACGCGGGCGCCTACACCGTGTCGAAGGTGCGCTTGAACGGCGCCGACGCGGGCACGGGGTTCCTCGCGCCGACCGGCGACGCCCGCGTCGACGTCGATCTGGCCGACGGCAGCGAGGCGGGCGCGAGCATCCGCCTGGTCACCGACACCGCCGACTACAAGAACCTCTTCGCCCCGCGCGCGCCGTCGATCATGTCGATCGACGGCAGCGGCGCGAACCTGAAGATCACCTGGGATCGCAGCGGCGAGACCGCCGCCGAGATCGCGTTCAACGTCTATCGCGACGGCTTCCAGGTCGCGATCGACGTCTCCGGCGCGACCACCACCTGGACCGATCCGCTGGCGACGGCGACCTCGCCCAGCCACTGCTACGCGGTCGACGCGTACTTCGTCGGCTCGAAGAACCACTCGCAGCACTCGCCGCCCTACTGCTTCTGGGGCACCGGCGCCGCGCGGGTCACCACCATCGGCGCGAGCTCGTTCGCCAACGTCGGCGGGACGGGCGTCACCAATCACGGCAAGTTCCACTACGAGGGCTGGGGCGACCCGACCCACACGCTGACGGTCTCGAAATTCAAGCCGACGCGCACCGGCGAGCACCTCCTGCAGGTGGTCGCCGGCAACGGCGCGGGGCCGATCAACACCGGGATCACCGGCGGGCTCAAGGTGGTCGAGGTCCTCGACGGAACGACGGTGGTGGCGCGCGGGTACTTCCTGATGCCGCACCTCGGCACCTGGAGCACCTGGCGCGACTCGTCGTTCGTGCGCGCCGACCTCACCGCCGGCAAGAGCTACGAGATCGTCATCAAGCACGACGCCACGTCGGTGAACATGTCTTTCTTCTCGCACTTCGAGCGGTACACCGGAGGCACCGGCGGCAAGTCGGGCGCGTTCTCGCGCGTCAACATCGCCGAGCTGAAGGTGCTCGCGAGAGTGAATTGAGCGACGCGCCGACGGTGCGGCGCGTGCGCCGCGAGGACGCCCCGGCGCTCGCGGCGATCGCGTGGTCGATCGTCACCGCGTACGGGCTACCGCGCGATCCCGATCTCTTGGAGTACGGAAAGCCGCGCCGCGGCGTGTACGCCGAGCTGTGCGCCGAGGTCGACGGCGAGCTGGTCGGGACGATCACGCTCTCGCAGCACCCGCACGATCGCTCCGCCGGGTGGGTCTCGAAGTTCTTCGTCGATCCGCTGGCGCGCGGGCGAGGCGCGGGAAAGGCGCTGCACGCGGCGCTGCTGATCGAGGCGCACCGCGCCGGCATGACGTGGCTCGAGCTCTCGACGCTCACCGTCTTCCACGAGGCGATCGCGCTCTACGAGGCGCACGGCTGGAAACGCCGCCGCTCGACGCACGGGATGGAGCGCCGATACTTCCTCCGGCTGGTCGACTGAAGTCGTCAGTCGTCAGTCGTCAGTCGTCAGTCGTCAGACTCGACTTTCGCCGATTTCGCAGCCATGGCGCCGCGCCAGGCCGTTGTGGGCGGGGTCAAAGGTCGAAAGTCGAAGGTCGAAAGGCCGAAGCCGAAAGACCTGCTCCGTTCAACCTTCGACCCTCGACGTTCGACCTTCGACCCACGAAGCCGATGCTGGCCAGAGGCCATCGACCTAAAACGGCGAAAGTCGAGTCAGAGAGCGTGAATCTTTCGTCGAGGTTGGTCGAAGGTCGAAAGGTCGAAGGTCGAACCAGGGGCCCAGCCCCTGGAACCCCGTGGAAATGGGCTCTCGATTCGACCTTCGACCGTCGACGCTCAACGAGAGGGCAGGCTCCACCTTGTCGTTTCGAGCTGACGACTGACGACTGACGACTGACGACTGACGACTGACGACTGACGACTGCCCTTGGCGAGCGGCGACACGGTGCACGTTCGAGAAACGCGACCGGTGACCTACACTTCGACGAGGCGATGACCGACTACGATCTCTCGCACGAAAAGTACCTCGCGGAGCGCGGGCCGGCCCGGCCCGGCTTCGTGCGCACGTCCCGGTACCTGGTGATGCGCGACGGCGCGCGGATCGCCGTCGACGTGTGCCTGCCGCGCGACCTCGGCTCGGCGCGCGTGCCCGCCATCGTGCGCTCGACGCGCTACTTCCGTCGCTTCCGGCTCGCGCCGGCGCTCCGCGGACGGGTGCCCGACGTGGCGTTCGATCCGATGAACGCCCCGATGCGCGACCTCTTCACCGCGCACGGGTACGCCTGGATCGACGTCGACGCGCGCGGCTCGGGCGCGTCGTTCGGAGAGCGCCCCTGCCCCTGGTACATCGAGGGCGAGGTCCGCGACGGCGCCGACATCGTCGACTGGATCGTCCGCCAGCCGTGGTCCAACGGGCGGGTGGGCGCGACCGGCGTCTCGTACGACGGCACCACGTCGGAGTTCCTGCTGTGGAACCGACATCCGGCCGTCAGAGCGGTGGCGCCGCGGTTCTCGCTGTTCGACGCGTACGCCGACGTCGCGTTCCCCGGCGGCCTGCACCTCTCGTGGTTCACCGAGCTGTGGGGCGCGGCCAACGCCGCGCTCGATCGCAACCGGCCCGAGGAGATGGTCGCCACGGTGCTGTCGCTGCGGGCGCACGGCGCGCGCGATCCGAGCGTCGCCGACGAGGGCTCGCCCGCGCGTCGGCTCGTCTCGCTCCTCGGGGTCGGGCCGGCGCAGCGCGCGCTGCGCTCGACGCTGGCGACGGTGCTCGGCGGCGTGGCGCCGGTCGACGACGACCCGGACGGCGCGCTGCTGCAGGCGGCGATCGCGTCGCACGCCAACAACTACAACGTGCACCAGGGCGCGCTCGAGACGACGTTCCGCGACGACGTGCCGCGCTCGGCGCCGCTGCCGGGCCAGAGCATCTCGGTGTTCAGCCCGTCGACGTACGTCGACGAGCTCCGCGCGTCGGGCGCGGCGGTGCTGCACTACAGCGGCTGGTTCGACGGCGCCTACCCGAACGCAGCGATCAAGCGCCACCGCGCGCTCTCCGGCCCGCACGATCAGCTGCTCATCGGGCCGTGGGTGCACGGGGGCTTGCTCAACCTCGATCCGTCGATGCCCGCGCGCGACGCGACGTTCGATCACGCGGCCGAGCTCCTGCGCTTCTTCGATCGTCACCTGTTGACCGACGCGAGGGAGGGGCCGCCGCCGCCGCGGGTGCGCACCTTCGCCATGGGCGCCGGCTGGCGCTCGTCGAGCACGTGGCCGCCGCCCGACGTGCGCGCCGAGACGCTGCAGCTCATCGCGGGCCGGAGGCTCGCGCCCGTCGCCGGCGCGCCTTGCAGGCCCGAGGTCGCCGTCGACGAATACGTCGTCGATACGAGCGCGGGCACCGGGCGCCGCACGCGGTGGGAGACGCTGCTCTCGCCGTTCGTCCACGCCGACTGGCCCGATCGCGCGCGCCGACAGGGGCTGCTCGTCTACCAGACCGATCCGCTCGACCGCCACGTCGAGGTGACCGGGCACCCGGTGCTCGTGCTCTCGCTCGAGTCGACGACGCACGACGGCGCGATCTTCGCGTACCTCGAGGACGTCGCGCCCGACGGGCAGGTGCGCTGCATCACCGAGGGCATGCTGCGCACGATCCATCGCACGACGCTCGCGACCGACGAGGCGACCGGGCTCCCGCGCGTCGAGGCGACGTTCCTCCGTCGCGACGCGCGCGCGCCGACGGCCGGCACGGTCACGCACGCGATCGAGCTGCTGCCGACCTCGTGGATCTTCCGGCGAAGGCACCGGGTGCGCCTCGCGCTCGCGGGGGCCGACGTCGATCACTTCACCACGCCGCACGCACCCCGAGAGCGGCCCTTCTGGCGGGTGCACGTCGGCGGAGCGTCGCCCTCCCGGCTGATCCTGCCCGTCGCCCGGCGGTGAGGCCCCCCGTATACAGGGTGCATACAGAACCTTGGCCGCCCCCCTGGCGCAAGGACGTGGCGCGCCGTATTTCATGGTGGAGCGGAACGGACGCCGTATACTGAATCCGTCCCGACCTTCCCAGGAGGACCCCATGCGCATCGCTTCTTCCCTTCCCTTTCTGTTCGCGGCGCTCCTCGCTTCTTCCGTCGCCGCCGTCGGCTGCAAGGACGGGAGCAAGACCGACACCGACGGCCTCGGCGCCGAGGCCGCCGCGCTGGTGAGCGACAACGACGAAGCCGACGAAGCCGAGGCGGAGCTCGAGGCGGGCATCGAGGAGCCCCTGAGCGGCGCCGTCTCCGGCGGCGAGATCGATCTGAGCGCCGACGACGGCGGCGCGGCGGAGAAGGCGCGCACCAACGCGGGCGTGTTCTTCAAGCCGGCCGGCTGCATCGTGAGCACCCGCGCGGCGAACGTGGTCACCCACGTGTTCACCAACTGCACCGGTCCCTGGGGCCTGACCAGCTTCAACGGCACGGTCGTCTCGACCTGGTCGAAGACGGCGACCGGCCTCCAGGTCGTGCACAAGGCCGATGACTTCAAGATCAACGGCGCGACCGTCGATCACACGGTGACCATCGGCTACTCGAAGGCCGGCGGCGTCTACACGCGCACGCGCAACGGCGCGTCGACCGGCACGACCGCCGCCGGCAAGGCGATCACGCACAGCGCCAGCTACGTGACCACCTACGACTCGATCGCGCGCTGCATCAAGCGCGACGGCTCCGGGAGCACCACCATCGGCGGCGCGTCGTTCTCGCGCTCGATCAAGGGCTACGAGCGCTGCGGCATCGGCCTCGGCGGCTGCCCGAAGAGCGGCCTGATCACCCTTTCGCGGCCGAAGCTCGACGTCTCGCTGTCGTTCCCCGGCGGCCCGAAGGTCGACATCACGGTGAACGGCAAGACGTATCACCGCGGCCTGCTCTGCAACGCCAGCGCGACCTGAAACGACCGGAGCGCTCGATGGCCGCCTCGAAGGACCCGAACCCGAAGCCGGCGAAGGCCGCGCGCACGCCGCCGAGCGTGAACGTCTTCGAGTTCCTCGACTATCGAGCGTTCCTCCGCGCCTACTACGACAGCGAGAAGAAGCGGCGCCCGGCGTTCTCGCACCGCTTCTTCTCGCGGCAGGCCGGGCTCCGCTCGCCGAACTTCCTCAAGCTGGTGATGGACGGCGAGCGGAACCTCGGGCCCGACACGGTGCCGAAGTTCGCGCAAGCGATCGGCCTGACCGGCGAGGCGGCGAGCTTCTTCACCGATCTGGTGGCCTTCAACCAGGCCGAGACGGTCGCCGACAAGAACCGCGCGTTCGAGCGCATCTCGGCGTCGCGGCGGTTCCGGAGCGCGCGGCGCATCGAGGGCGATCTCTTCCAGTACCTCTCGCACTGGTACTACCCGGCGATCCGCGAGCTCGCCGCGCGCGCCGACTTCCAGGAGAGCCCGAGGTGGATCGCCGGCCAGCTCCGGCCCAAGATCCCGGTGGCCGAGGCGGACAAGGCGCTGACGCTGCTGCTCTCGCTCGGGCTCTTGGTGCGTGACGAGAAGACGGGGAAGATCGTGCGCGGAGAGCCGACGCTGACGACCGAGCACCAGGTGGTGACCACGCTGGCCGTGCGCAATTTCCACCGGCAGATGCTCGAGCGCGCGTCCGACAGCATCGAGACGGTCAAGTCGCACCGGCGCGATCTGGCCGCGCTCACCGTGTGCGTCCGGCCCGAGACGGCGGCGATCGTGAAGGAGCGCATCCACCGCTTCCGCGAGGAGCTCACCGCGATCTGCGACGCCGACGACGCCGGCTCGGTCGTGTATCAACTGAACGTGCAGTGGTTCCCTCTTTCGGTCACCCCGGGTGAGGAGGACGATCGATGATCCGCAAGCTCCTCGGGTTGGTCGTGGTCGCCGTCGGGTGCAACAGCACCGGCGTCGGCAATCCGCCGAACGCGCCGGACGAGCTCTCGACGCAGGAGTCCGAGCTGGTCTCCGACGGCGGCGACGGCAACCGCGCAGGCGACGGCGCGTCGTCGCTGGTCTCGATCCCGCTGCTGGCGCTCAAGACGGCCGATCAGCTCACGACCTCCGACGGCGCCGCGGCGGTCGGTGAGTGGTCGCGCGTCGCGTTCCAGCCAACGAGCTGCGTGACGAGCACGCGCGCGGCCAACGTCGTGACCTGGACCTTCACCGATTGTCAGGGCCCGTTCGGGCTCGCGCAGCTGAGCGGCAAGCTCATCGCGACGTACACCGCGCGTGCGCCGTCGAGCCTCGAGGTCGTGATCAAGAGCGAAGGGCTGAAGCTGGCGAGCGCCGAGGGCGTGTCGCTCGTACGCGCCGACGTCTCGATCGATGCGACCGCGATCCTGACCATCACCGCGACCGGCGCCCAGAACATCCGCTGGCAGGGGCTCTACACGGTCACGCTCCCGGCCAAGCGGATCGACCATCAGGCGGCCTACGAGCTGACGAAGGCGGCCGAGTGCATTCAGCTCGGCGGCACGGCGACCACGACGCTGAATGACGCTCGCGGCAAACGCGGCGTGACGACGACGCTCACCGGCTACGAGCGCTGCGGCGTTCAGCGCGCGTGCCCGAACAGCGGCACCCTGACGATCGACGCGAACCCCGGCGACTTCTGGGTCACGATCGAGTTCCTCGGCGGTCAGGCGATCGAGGTCGCCAGCAGCCAGTACCCCGAGCCGCGCACCATCGTTAAAGGACTGCGCTGCATGCCGTGAGCACGCGACTTCACCTGGCCCTGCAGCAACGGAAGCCCGCCTCGTACGAGCGGAACGTGCCCGGGTGCGCCGGGTTGACGAAGGCGCAGCTCGGGGGCGAGCCGCCGTAGCAACCGCTCCAGTAGCAGCCCTTCATCACGTGATCGTAGTTGTTCTTGTTCGGAAACGACCGCGTCACCCACTCGGCGACGTTGCCGGTGAGGTCGATCACGCCCTCGGTGGACACGCACTTGGTGCGACTGCCGCTCGGATCGCCTTGATAGAGGCGCTCGGCCTCCGCGATCGCCGCGTCGCTCGGGTACGTGCCGAGGACAGTCCAGTTCGGCGACCTCCAGGTCTTGTCGTCGTTGCAGGCGCCGCGCTGGTACGTCGAGCCGTAGGGGTACGGGAGCTTCGCCGCGCCCTGACAGGCGCGCACCCACTCGGCCTCGGTGCACAGCCGCTTGCCGCGCGCGGCGCACCACTTCTCGCCGTCAGGCGCGGTCTGGAACGCGAGCGGCTTCGCGCCGGCGACGTTGGGCGCTTCGTAGCGATCGATGCAGAAGCCGGGGAGCGCGATCATGTCGGCGGGGCAGGTCGACCCGGCGTCTTCGGTCGCGTCCTCGAGGGCGTCCTCGAGGGCGTCCTCGAGGGCGTCCTCGGGGACCTCGGGAGACCACGTGTCCGCTGGCCCGGCCCCCTCCGGCGCGGCCGACTCGCCGCAGCCCGGGAGCAGCGCGACGAGCAGGAGCGTCGTGATTCGGAGGGTCATCGAACGACTCGCGCGATCCGAGCGTAACAGACGAGCACGGGCCCGGAAGACGGACGCGATCGGGGCTCGCTCGTCGTCGGAACGCCTGCGTGCAGCGTCTCGTAGCCGATGCCGAATCCCCGCCGCTCGACGGTGCCTCGCGCCCGCGGTAACGGCGGGCATGAACGATCGCGTGGTGTTGATCACGGGGGCCTCCTCGGGCATCGGGCGCGCGCTCGCGCAGGAGTACGCGCGACGCGGGGCGCGGCTGGCGCTGGTCGCGCGGCGGAGGGAGCGCCTCGAGGATCTCGCGAATGCCCTCGGTCCGCGCGCCGTCGCGGTGCAGGGCGACGTCTGCCGCGACGGCGATCTCGACCGCGCGGTCGACGAGGTCCTCCGCGCGTTCGGGCGCATCGACGTGGTGGTGGCCAACGCCGGCTTCTCGGTCAACGGCGCGCTCGATCGGATCACCGTCGACGACTACCGGCGCCAGCTCGAGACCAACGTGTTCGGGGTGCTCCGCACCATCTACGCCACGCTCGACGCCGTGAAGGCGTCACGCGGCGCCTACGCGCTGGTCGGCAGCGTCTCCGGCTTCGTCTCGGTGCCGGGCTACACCGCATACTCGATGAGCAAATACGCGGTGCGCGCGCTCGCCGAGGGTCTCGACGTCGAGCTGCGGCCGCACGGCGTCTCGGTCACCCACGTCGCGCCGGGGTTCGTCGAGAGCGAGATCCGCTCGGTCGACAACCGCGGCACCTACCGCGCCGAGTCGGCCGATCCGGTGCCCTCGTGGATCGTCGTCCCGAGCCCGAAGGCCGCGCGCGAGATCGCCGACGCGATCGACGCGCGCCGCAGCGAGGCGGTGATCACCCGGCACGGCCGCGTGTTCGCCGCGCTCAGCCGCCACCTGCCGTGGCTCGTCCACCGCACGCTCGGCTTCGGCGCGCGGTTCATTCCGCAGATCGACCAGGCGGGCGGGTAGGGACGCCGGCGGCAGCGACTGCTTGCCGTCCGTGGGTCTGCTTCGGCGATGCTCGGCCCTTCGCCGACCAGACCGCCGTCGGAGACGAGCTTCTGACCCTGCTCGCCATACGAGCCAGGTATTCTCGGGCACGGGGCCACGCGATGCAGCCTTGTCCTGAGTGCGGGTACGCAGACAACCGTGACGGCGCGCTCACGTGCAACCTCTGCGGGCGCATCCTGCGGAGAGAGCGCTCGCCCAGGCCGGAGGCCGAGGCTCCGCCGCCCCGACGTGCGCGCGAGGACAAAGAGCGGATCCCCTACGTCACCGAGCTGACGCCCCACCCGCCGGTGCCGCCGCCGCCGAAGCCGCGAGCGATACCCGAGGGCGTGCTCCCGGCGGTCGTGTTCGGGCCCCTCATCGCGCTCGGCATCCTCTGGGCGGCCCACGGCATGTACGTGGACTTCGCAGAGGCGGAGCGCACGAACGGGCCGGTGCAGGGCAACGCGGTCATGGTCCTGCTCTACATGATCGGCGGGAAGTGGCTGCCGACGTCGCTGCTCGCGATCGTCGGCCTGGCGTTCGCGCTCGTCGGCGTCGCCGGAGCGTTCGAGCTCGTGCGCTTCTACCTTCGCGTCGGGCCCTACCGAGCCGGCGCCCTCGAGCGCTCGATCGAAGACGCTCCCGACGACGCCGAGTGACGCCTCACACGACAGCCGCAGTTGCCGCAGACGTTGCAGAGATCGGGGACGAGCCGTCGCAAGCACTCCCCCTCGGTGCTGCATGACCGAATCAGGGGCAGACGCTCGCGGCAACGCACGTCGGCCACTTGGCCCCCGGGGCGCCCGGGCAACAGACGGACCCCGGGGCATAGGCGCCGCACAGAGAGCACGGACAGCTCGTGCAGCCGATCGCGGGCGTGGTGGCGACGCAGGCGCCGTTTGCGCAGACTTGCCCGGCCGCGCACGGGCGATCGCACGAGCCGCAGTTGAGCGGATCGCGCAGGAGATCGACGCACGAGCGACCGCACAGCGTCCGCGGCGCGCTGCACTTCTTGCCGCACGTCGTGCCTTCGCAGATGTCGTTCACGCCCGAGGTGCACGTCTGCCCGCACGAGCCGCAGTTGAGCGGATCGCTGCTCAGGTCGACGCAAGCCGCCCCGCAGCGCGCGAGCCCCGGACGGCACGCGCAGGTGCCCGCGCCTCCGCAGACCTCGCGTGGGCCGCAGGGCGAACCGCAGGACCCGCAGGCGAGCGCGTCGTCGCTGGTCGCGACGCAACGATCCGTGCAGAGCGTCGCGCTGGGCGCGCAGCCGCACTCGCCTGCTGCGCACCCCGAGAACGGGGTCGGGCACTTGCTGCCGCAGGCGCTACAGTGAAGCGGGTCCGCCTGCAGGTCTGCGCACGTGCCCGCGCACTCGGCGTAGCCCGGCTTGCAGGCGCACTTCCCCGCGACGCACTCGCCCCCGGGCCCGCAGGCGATGCCACAGCCGCCGCAGTTGGCGCCGTCGGTCGTCGGATCGACGCACCGGCCGCCGCACGCGAGCAGCGGACTCGGACACGCGCAGGCTCCGGCGGTGCAGGTCGCCCCGGGCGGACAGGCGCTGCCGCAGGCGCCGCAGTGCGCGTTGTTCGTCCGCGTGTCGACGCAGGAGCCGGAGCACCCGACGAGACCGCCGGGGCACTGACACGTCCCGCCGACGCACGGCACCCCGGCCGGGCACGAGTTGCCGCAGCGGCCGCAGTGCTGTTCGCTGTTGGTCGGATCCACACACGTCGCGCCGCAGCGAAGGCTCGTTCCACTGCACGGAGCGGCGTCGATGGCGTCGGCGTCCGGCGCGCCCGCAGGGTACGGCTCGGTGCCGTTCAGCCCGGCGATCGCCTGGCATCCGAGCAGCAGCGTCGCGAACCACAATCTGCTCATTCGAACCGCCCGATGATCGCGCCGCCCGAGACACCGAGGCCTGCGATGGGCACGACGTGAACGCCCGACACGTTGGCCGATCGCGCCGGCGCGAGGGAGTACCAGAGCGCACCGCCGATCAGCAACGCCGCGCCGACCCCGGTGAGGACGTTCGCGGTGACCGCGTACCCTCGCGCGTCGGAGAGCCCTTCGGGCTCGCAGAGCTTCCCGTCGCCGCAGGCGTCTCGCTTGCCGGCCATGGCCGCGTAACCGAAACCGAGCCCGGTGACGACGACCGCGGCGCCCGCGCCGGCGACGACCAACGGCAGGACGGGCCGCGAGGCGCTCGGCGCCGGACGATCGTCGCTCGACGGAGGCGGATGCGGCGGCGCGCTCTTGGCGAACTGGATGGTGATCGTCCGGTCCTCCCGCTCGACGAGCGTCACGGTCGATTCGAACGGTGCCACGCCCTTGCCCCGGGCGCGGATCTGGTGGGTTCCCGGGTCCAGCTCGAGGGCGGTGCCCCACGCGGGACTGGGCAGCGGGTCGTCGTCGATCGTGACCGTCATCGCCTCGGGCGGATCGCTCGGCACGCGGATCGTCAGGTGCGGGATCCTCGGCTCGATCGCCTCGAGCTCCTGCGCGGCGTACTCCGCCCACAAGTGGCGTTTCGGGTTCGGATCGCTGGGCGCCTTCAGCTTGAGCTCGCGAAACCGCCGCGCGGCGTTCGCGAGCCGACCGAGCCCTCGCTCGACGTACGCGAGGTTGCGCAACGCCCCGAGGCCCTGCGGGTAGAGCTCGTAGGCGCGCTCGAAGTGCTCCCGCGCCTGCTCGCAAGCGCCGCGGTCGGCGATCTTCTCCTGATCGCAGCCGCCCGCCTCGAGCAGCTTGTTGCCCTTGGCGAACAGGTCGGTCGCGAGGGCCTTGTCGTCAGCCTCCGCGCCGGCGGCGTTCGTCTCGCACGCGAGGCACGCGAAGCACGTGACGGCAAACGCCGTGCGAGCGGAAGACAGCGACATCAAAGCTCCTGTTTGTTGCTCCACCCGGAGTTGTCTTTCGCGCTCTTGGTCTTGAGAACCGGCGGCGGCAGAGCACTCGACGCGCTGCTCGCGTCGCGCGGGGACGACGCCTTGGGCGCGACGGACGGGGTGGCCGAGGGCGACGCTGGCTCTGCGGCCGCCGGCGCGGTGGGGCTCGGAGCGGGCGACGGCGGAGGTGCGGGCCATATCGCGGGCGCCGACGACGACGGCGGCTGGGCCGCGTTCGCCTGCGACGGTGCGGCGCCGCGGACGCTGACGAGCACCATGGCCATGGAGGCGAGCGACGCGAGAAGGACGGCCAGCGGGATCAGCCAGCGACGCCGACTAGACTTGCCTGGAGGTCGCCACGTGGGAGCCTCGGACACGCTCGGCTCGGCGGGCAGCGGCGCGAACTCGTCCCCGCCGCCAAGCAGGATCTGCTCTTGCAAGGCGGCAACCGTCGTTCCGGCGGGCGTGTTCGTTCCGGAGGTACCGGCGACCGCCGCGAGGAAATCGGAGAGCTCGCGGGCGGTCTGAAAGCGCGCCTCCTGGTTCTTCGAGAGCCCGCGCTGGATCCAGAGGTCGAGCTCGTGCGGGAGCTCGGGCCAGATCTGCGAGGGCAGCGTCGGCTCGACCGACATCACGCGGAGCCCGATCTCCTGGAGCGAGCCCGTCCCGAACGGCGCCTTCCCGACGACCATGCGGTAGACGACCGCGGCGACCGCCCACAGGTCGGTGCGGTGGTCGATCGTCCGGTCGGTGATGATCTGCTCCGGGCTCATGTACGACGGGGTGCCGAGCACCATGCCTTGCGCGGTGGTGTCACCGTCGCTCTCGGCCTTGGCGATCCCGAAGTCGAGGAGCTTCACGTAGGCGTCGTCGCCGTCTTCCGGCGTGCACAAGAAGATGTTGGCCGGCGCGAGATCGCGATGGATGACGCCCGCGGAGTGCGCGACGTGGAGCGCGCGGGCGAGCTGCTGGACGACGTGCGCGGCGAAGCGCAGCGATACGCGTCGCTCGCGCTTCAGCCGCGACGACAGGGACTCCCCGCGCAGGAGCTCCATGACGAGATACGGGACGTGGTCGTCGGTGACGCCATGATCGATGACGCGCGCGATGTGCCGCGAGGCTTCGCCGAGGCGAGCGGCGAGCCGAGCCTCGCGATCGAAGCGCGCGCGCGCGTCGATCGACGCCGTGATCGAGCGGAGGAGGAACTTGATCGCGACATGGTGCCCGAGCGTCTGGTGCGTCGCGCTCCACACCGTGCCCATCGCACCGGTGCCGAGCTCGGTGACGAGGCGGTACTTGCCTCCGATCATCACGCCCTCGGCAAGCGTCGAGCTCACCGGAGCACTCTGAGGCGCATCATCGGACATGCGAGGTGCTCGCGAAAAGGTAATCCGTCAACGCTCGATGTCACGGAGTGAAATCGCACGAGTCGGGCACGCGCGCTCGCAGCGTGTGCGCCGCCGGAGCGCGATCCCTGATCCACGTCAAAGCGGCTGGGACAAGTGCAGACCAGATCGAGACGTTCGGTCGCCCGATCAGTGTCTCGCGTTCGAGCAGCTGGCGGCGGCGCGAAGACTGGGCTCGCACTGCGGCTGCTTCCACGCACGAATCGCGCGACACGCCGCCGGCGGATCGCGCCGCGTGCGCCTCGGGGCCCGTGGTGCCCGCGCGCGCTCGTCCTCCTGGCGAACACGCGACGTCGCGACAGAATCCGGCCGCGCGGGCCGGAGGTGAGCGGGGACGAACCGCTCGGCCACTCTCGGCGGTCGCGGCGTCTTCGCGCTCACGCAAAGACACGCGATGTCGGACGATCATTTCGGTGGAAGGCAAAGACCGAGTAGTACGGCGATCTGCTCGAGATGGGCCGAGTGGATCCGACGGTCGAGGCAGGACGGCACGACGCATCGACTGGGGGCGTCTGGATTCGCACGCACCTCTTGGCGAACGCAGCGCTGGTGGTGCTGCCGGGCAGCTCGCACCATCTGTGATGGGCTACCGTGGCCGTGCACTGGGGATCACAACGCGACGGCGGGCGGGTGGTCAATCGCCAGCGGGGTGACCATGCGGTAGCCCGCGCACGGTCTGCGCGTCAGCCCGCCTGCGCCCGCGGCTTCGCCAGCGCGAAGAAGAACAGCGCCGCCGCGACCACGTAGCACCCGACGCCCACGAGGAAGGCCGCGCGCAGCCCGTGGTGGATCGCGATCCAGATCGCCACCGCGCTGCCCGCGACACCGAGCATTCCGTTGATGCCCCAGCACCACGCGACGAGCCCCTCGGGCGACTCGCCCTCGTCGTTGCGCAGCGTGCGCATGCCGAGCGGCAACGGGCAGCCGAGGAGGAAGCCGAGCGGCGCGATCGCCAGCACCACGCCGGCCGTGCGGGCGAACAGCCCGTTCGCCACCAGCACGTCTGCGACCTTCTCGGCGGAGAAGAGCGCGACGAGCAGCACCGCCGAGAGCACGAGGAACAGCTGACCGCCGCGTCTGCGCAGGTCGCCCGAGTCGGCGATGCGCTGCGACAAGAGCGAGCCGAGGCCGGTCGAGAACAACAGCGCGGCGAGCACCGCGGCGAGCGACAGCGTCGGGTTGCCGACGACGAGGACGCTCTGCTGCAGGAGCTTCATCTCGATCAGCATGAAGCCGAGACCGAGCAGCGCGAAGTACGCGGTGGGCGCCGCGATGCCGCCGCCGCCCGGGCGCTTGATGCCGCGGCGGACGAGCACGAACAGCGGCACCACCAGGAACGCGCCGATCAGGACGAAGATGGTGACCAGCGACTGCTCGAGGATCTTCACGTCGTGCCCCGCGGGGCGCCCTTCGAGCGCGCGAAGGAAGAAGTAGAACGGGCGGTCGTCGGTGTTCGGCTCGATGTCGTAGGGGAACGACGCGTAGAGCGCCCGACGATCCTTCTCGGTGATCAGCCGGCCGATCGCCACGTCGCTCGCGACGCGGCCCGGCGTGTAGACGTCGGTGAAGTGCAGCCGCTGCCGCACGCCGTCGAGCACCGCGATGTCCTCGGCGGTCCACGGGCGCTTGCGCACCATCACGTGCGTCAGCTCGCGCTTGAGGAAGTGCGGGCTGGCGACCGAGGAGACGATGATGTTCTTCTCGGGATCGGGGATGCCGAGGCTGCGCATCGCCTCGACGACGATGCCGATGCCCTTGATCGCGTCGTACTCGGGCGACCAGCGCGCGCGCATGAACGCGAGGACGCCGTCGTCCTTCACGCGCGCGAGGTAGTCGCGGAAGGCCTCGACCGTGTAGAGGTAGTTCTCGGTCAACGCGAACGCGCCCGCGCCGGTGGCCGCGCCGGAGTCGACCCAGGTGACCGTCACGATGTCGTACTGACCGGAGTCGCGCTTGACGAAGGTGCGCGCGTTCTCGAAGTGCACCGTGATGCCCGGCTGGTGATACGGCCTGCCGGACCACGAGGCGAAGCGATCGTTGACGATCTTGCCGACGAGCGGGTTCACCTCGACGCCGACGACCGGGTCCTTGCCGAAGTGCCGGGCCATCAGGATGTCGAAGCCGCCGCCGACGCCGAGCGCGAGGGTCGAGCCGCTCTTCTTCACCCAGTGCGGCAGCGACATGATGTCGCTCTCCATGAAGTCGAGCTTCGACACGTCGCCGTCGAACTTCTGGATCTGCGTGCCGGCGACGCCCTCGATCATCAGGTCGAACTGCGGATCGCTGCGGAACGGATAGGTCTCGGAGAGGCCCCAGGTGCAGAACAGACCGTTCTTCACGACCACGCGCGAGAAGTCGTTCCACTCGTCGTGCGCGATGCCGTACACCTTGGAGTTCCGGATGACCTCGGCGCGGAACAGCGGCGAGTCGCGGAGGGCGACGCCGGAGGCGGAGAACACCGAGACCAGCGCGATCGCCGAGACGGCCGCGGCGCGCTTCGCCCCGGCGGAGAGGAAGTAGAGCGGCGACGCGAGCCCGGCGATGGCGGCGATGACCAGCATCGCCTTCGGCGCGGCCACGTGATCGAGCAGGAGCACGGCGACGACGCAGCCGGCGGCGGCGCCGAGCAGATCGATCGCATACAGCGCGGCGAACGCGCTCCCCGCCGCTTCGAACACCGTCGACACCAGCACGCCCGAGACGAGGAACGGCACGAACAGCGCGGCGAAGATGGCCACCTGCGCCATCTGCCCCGCGTTCCCGGCGTCGCCCATGGACGGGTAGAAGCGCAAGTAGAGCAGCGTCGACGCGGCGATGGCGATCGCCAGCGCGAAGGCGGCGCGGCCGGCGCGCACCTCGGGCGCGATGGCGAGCTTGCCTCGCAGCGTGACCCACAGGCTCCCCGCGCCCAGCCCGAGCATCGCCACGCTGATGCTCATGAACGCGAAGTAGTACCCGATGGTGCCGGAAAACACGCGCGTGAGCGCGATCTCGGCGAGCAACAGCGAGGCGGTGACGAGCGCGAACGCGACGCGCGAGAGCATGGGGGGCGCTGCCGTACCAGGGGGCCGCGCGAGCCGAAAGAGCCGCGGACCGGCGAGCCGATCGCGCTATCCTCGGCCGGCCCATGCACCGCGTCCTCGTCGTGCCGCCTTCGCAGCTCCTCGAGGCTGCCGCGCGCGCAGCGTCGTTGCCCGTCGAGGCCGCGACGATCGACGACGCGCCCGAGGCGGCCGCCGCGCACGACCCCGCGATCGTGCTCCTCGAGGTGCGCCCCGCCGAGGCGCGCGCGCTCATCGCCGCGCTGCGCACGTCGGAGCCGGGCGAGCGGCTGTACGTCGCCGTCGGCACCGCCGCCGACGCCGCGGCGTTCCGCGAGGCCGGCGCCGACGACGTGATCATCGCGCCGCTCGAGGCGGCGTCGGTCACCGCGAAGCTCCGTCTCTACGCGCGCGCCTGCGACGGCACCGACTCCCGGAAGGTCGATCGGGCGCTCCGGGCGGCGCTCGCGCACGCACGCATCGGCACCTACGAGGTCGATCTCCGCACGGGGCACAACGAGTGGAGCGATCTCATGCACGAGATCCTCGGGGTGCCGCGCGAGCGCTTCGAGGGCACGCTCGAGGCCGCGCTGCGGCTGCTCGTCCCCAACGACGTCGAGGCCGCGCGCGTCGAGGTCCGCCGCACGCTCGAGGGCGGTCGGGGCTTCTCGCACGAGCTCCGCGTCGATCGTCCCGGCGCGCGGCAGTGGCTCCAGGGCACCGGCACGGTCATGCGCGACGCGCGCGGCAACCCGGTCCGCCTCGTCGGCACGGTGACCGACATCACCGAGCGCAAGGCCGCGGAGCTCACGCTTCGGCGCACGCTCGAGGAGATACGCGAGAGCGACGCGCGCTTCCGGGTGATCGGGCGCGCGACGAGCGACGTCGTGTACGACTGGGACTTCGCCACCAACGTCGTCACCTGGAACGAGAACCTCGCGAAGTTCGGGTGGGAGCACCACGAGACGCCGCTGTCGTTCTGGGAGGAGGCGATCCACCCCGATGACCGCGCGCGGGTGACGCAGGGCCTCGCGTCGGCCGTGGCGCTCGGCGAGGAGACCTGGACGGACGAGTACCGCTTCCGACGCGGCGACGGCACCTGGGCCAACGTGCTCGACCGCGGGGTCGTGCTCAGCGACGACTCCGGCAAGCCGGTGCGGATGATCGGCGCGATGATGGACATCACCGAGCGCCGCGAGCTGCAGGCGCGCCTCCTGCTCGCCGATCGCATGGCGTCGGTCGGCACCCTCGCCGCCGGCGTGGCCCACGAGATCAACAACCCGCTCGCCTACGTCATCGCGAACATCGACATCGCGAGCGGCGAGGTGCGGCGGCTCGGCCTGCCCTCGCTCGGACCGACGCTCGACGCGCTCGCGCAGACGAAGGAGGGCGCGTCGCGCGTGCGTCGGATCGTCGGCGATCTGAAGACGTTCTCGCGCGCCGACGACGCCGTTCGCGAGCGCGTCGATCTGCGCGACGTGGTCGAGAGCTCGATCAACCTCGCGATGAACGAAATCCGCCACCGCGCGCAGCTGACGCGCGACCTCGGCCCGGTCCCGCGCGTCGACGCGAACGCCGGCCGGCTCGGGCAGGTGGCGGTCAACCTGCTGGTCAACGCGGCGCAGGCCATCCCCGAGGGCGCGGCCGATCGCAACGAGATCCGCGTACGCACGCGCACCGACGAGACGGGGCGCGCGGTGCTCGAGGTGGAGGACACCGGCCCGGGCATGCCGCCCGAGATCAAGCACCGCATCTTCGACCCGTTCTACACGACCAAGCCGATCGGCGAGGGCACCGGCCTCGGGCTGACGATCTGCCACGGCATCGTCTCCGGCCTCGGCGGGACGATCGAGGTCGAGAGCGACGTGGGCGCCGGCAGCACGTTCCGCGTGGTGCTGCCGCCGGCCGCCGAGAGCGAGCGCCCCGATCGCGTGATCTCGAGCTCGCCGGGCGCGCCGGTGGCCCGCCGCGGTCGCGTGCTGGTGATCGACGACGAGCCCATGATCGGCAAGGCCGTGCAGCTGATGCTCCACGACGTGCACGACGTCACCCCGCTGGTCAGCGCGCGAGAGGCGCTGGCGAGGCTCGAGAAGGGCGAGCGCTACGACGCGATCATCTGCGATCTGATGATGCCGGAGATGACCGGCATGGACCTCCACGCCGAGGTGGTGCGCCGGTTCCCCGAGATGGGCCCGCGCTTCGTGTTCCTCACGGGCGGCGCGTTCACCGCGCGCGCTCGCGCGTTCCTCGAGCAGTCGCCGAACCCTCGCCTCGAGAAGCCGTTCGAGGCGGCGGCGTTGATCGAGGCGATCGGCACCGCCATCCGCCGCGCCGGCGCACGCGCGACGTGAGCCGCGCGACCCGCTGCCTGAGAGTCGGCGATCACCGGTCGGCGATCACCAATCGGCGATGACGCAGCCCCAGGTGAAGCCGGAGCCGAAGGCGATCATCGCCACCTTCATGCCGCGCTTCAGCTTGCCGCTCTGCTCGGCCTCGGCGAGCAGCGTGGGGATCGTCGCCGCCGTGGTGTTGCCGTACTTCTGGATGTTGTGGACGACCTTCTCGTCCGGGATGCCGAGGTGCTGCTGCAGGTACTGGTTGATGCGCAGGTTGGCCTGGTGGAACACGAACAGGTCGATGTCCTGACCGGTGATGCCGTTGGCGACGCACGCCTCCATCAGCACCGTCATCATGCGCTCGATGGCGTTGCGGAAGACGAGCTTGCCCTCCATCTGCGCCCACATCATCTCGGGCTGCACCTGGCCGACGCCGTGCTCGTCCAGCGGGATGAACGGGAACCGCTTGATGTCCCAGATCCGCTGCGCGAGGACGTCGGCGTAGCGGCCGTCGGCGCCGAGGTGCCAGCTGCGGATGCCGCGGTCCTCGTCGGTCGCGCTGACGACCACGGCGCCGGCCGCGTCGCCGAAGAGCGAGCCGACCGTGCGACCACGCGTGCTCAGATCGAGCGCGTGCGAGTGGACCTCCGCGCCCACCACCAGCACGTGCTTGCACGCACCCGACTTGACCATCGCGGTCGCGGTCGACAGGCCGTACAGGAAGCCCGAGCACTGGTTGCGCACGTCGAGCGCGGGGACGAACTTCGCGGCGGCGCCGTCGCACAGCCCGAGCTTCTTCTGCAGGTACACGCCCGAGCCGGGGAAGCAGTGATCCGGCGAGAGCGTCGCGAAGATGATCATGTCGAGATCGGTCTTCTCGATGCCGGCGCGCTCGATCGCCTGCTCGGCCGCGGGGACCGCGATGTCGGAGGTGCCGACGCCCTCGTCCGCGTAGTGCCGCTCCTCGATGCCGGTGCGCTGGACGATCCACTCGTGCGTGGTGTCCATGCCGAACTCCTTGGCGAGCTGGTCGTTGGTCACCACGCGCGGCGGGACGAACATGCCGGTCCCGGAGATGTAGGCGTTGGGCATGGCGCGGCATGGTAGGCGGCGCCGAAGGTTCTGCACAGGCGGAACGCGCGTTTCGTCCGCGATTTACTGGTATTTCCAGTGACATCCCTCAGAGGGTGTTCCATAGAAAAGCCCGTCGCGAGGCCCATCAGACGGGTGCAGCTGCGGGTGCCCCGGAGGTGCGGACACCGGAGGCGTACTGGAGGTACGCCGAGGATTCGGCGCCGAGGAAGCGCCCGCAGATGCGCCCGGATGATGGGCCGCAGCAGGGCGCTTTCTGTGGAACACCCTCTCAGCCGCACGCGGCCGCGCTGAACGTGGAACGAGACGTGCTCATCCGAGGAGCATGGACCGGCGCCTCGCGGTGACGCTGGGGATCGCCGCGCTCGCGCACGCGGTCGCGTGGGCGATCGTGCGCGCGCCGGTGCGGCAGGCTGTCCCACCGGTTTCGGTCGACGGTTCACGCGACGCGATCGAGCTGCTCGACGATCCGGGCGCCGCGCCCGAGCCGACGAGCACGCCCGCAGCCCCTGCGGCGCTCGCGCAGCCGGCACGAACGGTCCCCGCGCTTGCGCCCAAGCCGGTCGCAACGTCGCCCGAGCCTGCGCCAGCGACGAGCCCTGCCGCCGCGACGAGCGCGACCGAGATCGTGGCGAGCGCCGCCCCCTCCGGCAGCGGCGCCCCTGCGACGGGCGGCGCCGGCGGAGCGCTGAACAAGCCGAAGTTCCCCTCGCTGATCGACCTCGACTCCCCCGGCTCCCACGCCGTGATCTTCCCGTCGTCTTCCACGACCGGCGCGGCCGACGCGCCGAGCAAGGCGGTCGCCGCCGCCGCCAAGCTCGACGCGCAGCTGAAGTCCGCGCTCGACGCGAAGGACACCTCCGCCGGCACCGGGTTCGGCGGACCGGTCGCGACGGCGGCGCACACCGCCGCCGGCATGTCGGGCGTGATGGGCTGGGCGACGTTCGACGTGCAGACCGACGCCCTCGGCGCCGTGACCATGGTGCGCGTCGTCGACTTCGGCGGCGGCGGCGACGCGAAGTCGTGGCAGCGCGTCGCCAAGGACCTCCACGCCTCGATGGACGGTCGCAAGCTGAAGGTGCCCACCGGCGCCGGCGGCGTCGCGGTGCGCGTCCACATCGAGGCGGTGATGCGCCTGCCGAGCGGCGCCACCACGGGCATCTCCCCCGTCGCGAGCGCCGGCAGCGTCGGCATCGGCTTCGACCTCTCCGACATCGGCCAGAAACCCATGCGCCGCGTGTCGGTCCGCATCGTCGGCGAGTCGCGCATCTGATGAGTCGCGAGGCCGTTCGGCGCGTCGCGCGGGGTGGTAGATTCGTCCCGTGCGCCGGGCCCTGGTCACGTTCTGCGTCGTCGCCACCTTCGGGTGCGAGCCGCGCGCGATGCGGCTCGCGCCGCCGCCCGATCCCGAGAAGGTCAGCTTCGTCGGCGCCAACGACGTGCTGCGCGTCGCCGTCGGCGCCAACGACATCTGCCTGCTGATGGGCGACGGCACGGTCCGCTGCAAGCAGGACTGGCGCCCCTACGGCGAGCGTCGCCTCGGCAGCTTCCTCGCGGTCGCAGGCACCCGCGACGTCGTGCAGGTCGCCGCCGGCGATCACCACGCGTGCGCGCGCACCAAGACCGGCGCCGTCATCTGCTGGGGTCGCAACGACTCCGGCGAGGTCGGCGGCGACGATCTGTTCGTGCGCGTCGCGCGCGTCGTGCCCCTGCCCGGTCCCGCCGCCGAGGTGCAGGTCGGCGAGACGGCATCGTGCGCGCGGCTCGCGGCCGGGAGCGTGCAGTGCTGGGGGAACGTCGGCCAGGCGAAGCACGCGCCGCCCACGGAGCTCTCCTGGTTCGCCAAGGCCACCGGCCTCGCGCTGTCGGGCGACGCCATATGCGCGCACGACGCCGCCGGGAAGCTCCAGTGCTCGTTCGCTGGAGGTCTGCGCGTCGAGCCGCTCGGCGTCGCGATCGTGCGGCAGGTCGTGCTCGGGCGCTTCCGCGGCTGCGGAGCGCTGGCCGACGGCACCGTGCAGTGCTTCTCGCTCTCGCGCCCGAAGGACGCGCCGACCACCGGCAAGGCGGCCGCGTGGGGCGAGCCGGTGACCGGGCTCGCCGACGTCGTGCAGCTCGCCGCGGGGACCCTGCACACGTGCGCCCGCGTCAAGGACGGCTCGGTCTTCTGCTGGGGCGACAACCAGTACGGCCAGCTCGGCAACGGCACGCGCGACGGCACCACCACGCCCACGCGCGCCGCCCACCTGCCCGACGCGATCGACGTGTGGGCCGGCGGCGATCGTTCCTGCGCCATGCGCGTGGGCAAGGGCATCGTGTGCTGGGGCGCCGATCTGCAGGGCGACGCGATGTTCCGCGCGCTCACCGGCCTCACCGCCGAGCAGGGCCCGCCGAGCGCCTACGACTCGCTCGTGCCCGAGACGCTGCGGGTTCCGACCTTCACCGGCACGCCGGCCGTGCCCGCCTCCGCGAGCGCGCCGTGAACCGGGCCTTCTTCGTCCTCGGCGGTCTCGCGCTCTCGATGGCGAGCGCACCGGCGCGGGCCGACACGCAGCCGTTCGTCCCCTGGGCGCCGCCGCCGCCGGTCGCGCCGAAGACGGTCCCCGTCGAGAACACCGATCACGACGAGGTGCGCCTGCGCCTCGGCGTCGGCTACTTCGGGCGCTTCGACGTGCCGCTCGGGCGATCGAACGCCACGACGGCGGGCGCGCAGATGGTGGGCATCCGCGTGTGGTTCAGGCGCGTCATCGGGCTCGACTTCGCCCTCGGCTTCCACGCGCGGCTCGGCGAAGAGGACGACGAATCGGCGAGCGCGCTCGCGATCGCCGCGCGCGCGTCGCTCCCTGTCGCGCTGGTGATCACGAGGCACTTCACGCTGTTCGTCGCGCCGACGGTCGGGTGGGGCCAGGGCGGCGAGACCCACCCCGGCCGCCGGCAGCTGAACCCGATCACCGGGGTCGAGTGGACGCCGCCGGAGACGCGGCATCGAGGGCTGCGCGCCACCGTCGGCGGCCGCGTCGGCGGCGAGCTGCACCTCGGGTTCATCGCGACGAGCAGGCTGTCGCTCATCGGCACCATCGGCGTCGACGTGGACTACCTGCGCGGCACCACGTCGGCCCCGCCCACGCCGACCTCGCGCGATCCGGAGCCGCGGGCGACGAGCTCGAGCTCGAGCGCGTTCGCCGCGCGCACCACCATCTCCGAAGACGCGTGGTCGGCGGTGCTCGGCAACGTGGCGATCGTGGCCTACTTCTGACCTGAATCGCGACCGGCAGGTCAATTCCGACAGGCCTCGACGACGCGCGCGACGCAGCGCCCGCGGAGGCACTCGGTCTGATGGCCCGCGCACTCGTGCGCGCCGCCGGAGCCGCACGCGGCGCCCTCGGGCTTCGCGGGCGCGCACCGATCGTCGATGCAGCGATAGGGAGCCTCGCAGAGCACGAGCGCGTTGGCGGTCAGATCGCACGCCTCGCCGGGCTTCGCCACCTTGGTCGCGATGCAGATCGAGTTCGCCGCGCACGCCGACTCCCCGAAGAGCTCGCACTGGCCGAACCCCGCGCAGCCCTGGCCCACCGTCCGCCGCGGCGCGCAGCGCCCGGTGTCGCAGAACCCGAGGTTCGTGCACGGATCGTTCGGGCCGCACGGCTCGCCGAGGGCGGCCGGCTTCGCGCACTGCCCGGCCGAGGTGCACACGAGACCGCGCGCGCAGCGGCCGAAGACGCACGACGCGCCGACGCCGGGCGCGCGCACGCAGGTGCCGCACGCGGTCTCCGGCTCTCGCGCGCACAGCGAGCTGCCGCACTGCTCGTCGAACGCGCACGACGCGTCGAGCGCGAGCTCCCCGGGCGGGAGCTCGCAGTTGTCGGGGAACCGCGCGACGAAGTCGCCGCATGCGCTCGCGCGGATCGCCTCGGCGCACGCGGTCAGCGACTCCGGCGTCCGCCGCGAACCGCCGACACCCGCGGTGCGCACGCAGTGCTCGGTCACCGGAGCGACGCACGCGGCGCCGCGACCGAGCGACGTCTGCGCGAGGAACGGCGCGCACGCGTCGACGCGGGCGCACGTCGCCTCGGCGAGCACGGCGCAGGCGAGCGCGCGTGGCGAGCGGGTCGTCCACGGGCCGGCGTCGGCCGGCTCGCCGCCGTCGGAGACCCCGAAGCGCCCGCTGCATGCCGCGCAGGGCACGAGGACCAGCGCGAGGAGGACCGGCCCGACGACGCCGATGCGCGCGCTCATGGGGCGCACGACTCCAGCATGCGCAGGCCGCGGTTCTGGCCGCACTCCCACCGCGTCGTGCTCGCCATCCGCACCACGCAGTCGATGAAGGCCGACGAGTAGTCACGAATGGCGGCGACCTCGACGAGGCAGCCGTCGCCGTCGAACACCATGGTGAGATCGCCGCACGCGGGGCCGGTCTCCTTGCTGCACTGGTTGTAGACCTCGGCGATCGCCAGGCGCGGACCGAAATCGTGATCGCTGAAGCAGGAGAGCGGTCGCGAGAAGCAGTCGTCGCGGCCGGCCTCGCGGCTCCACGTATCGAAGCCGAGGTCGGGGGGCTCGGCGTCGACGGCGCCGGTGTCGAGCGCCGTATCGTCACTGGCCTGGGTCGCGTCGGCCGCGTCGGCCGCATCGGGGTCGAGGCGCGCGGCGCGATCGAGCTGCGAGCGCGACGCGCACCCGGCCAGCAGGCAGGCGGCGAGCGCGAGGAGCTGTCGCATCACGTCCGTCTCGAAGGCTATCAACCGCGATCCAGCGCGGCAACGTGGCCGTCGACGGCGACACGGACGAGGGTGTAGAGCATGGTGATCGACATGCGATCGCCGGTCGCCGCCCTGCTCGTCGTGAGCGCGCTCGCGGTCGCGACGCCATCGGCCGCGCAGCCTTCGAGGCCTACCGACGAGTCACCGACCGCGTGGGGTCCGAGCGGGCTGCTGCACACGCCGTCCGCGATCTCGGCGCCCGCAGGCACGCTGCGCGGGGCGCTTTTCGTCGACTGGTTCTCGACCTCGAATTTCCTGTGCACGGGCGCGAACCCGTGCGGCGGCGCGCCGCCGGTCACGTCCGATCGGCACCGGCACAGCGGCGCGATCGCGTCCGTCGGGGTGACGCTCCTGCGCGGGCTCGAGGCGTACCTGACGGCGCGCGCGTACGTGAACGAGAGCTCGCAGTCGCCGCAGCTGTTCGAGGTGATCGGCGAGACGACGCTGGGCGCGCGGTTCGCGAGGCCGCTGCGCGGACGGGTCCTCCACCTCGGCAGCGGCGCCGAGGTGGTGGTCGGGAGCGGCCCGGGCGACGTCGGGCTCGCGCTCGCCGGAACGAGCTTCCGCCTGCGCGCCCTGTCGACGCTCGCCCTCGACGAGCTGCCCCGTCGTCTGCCGTTCCGCGCGCACCTCGCGCTCGCCTACACGTTCGACAACACCGCGGCGCTCGTGCGCGACGTCGAGCACGAGCGCGGGCAGGAGATCTCGCGCGTCGAGCGGTACGGCCTCGGGATCAACCGCGTCGACCGCCTCGAGCCGAGCCTCGGGGCGGAGTGGCTCGGGTTCGACGGCGCGCTGCGGCCGTTCGCCGAGCTCGGCCTCGCGGTGCCCATCGACCGGCAGGGCCACGCGTGCGCGGCGCCCGCGGAGCGCGCCGATCCCGAGCGCTGCTCGACGCGGTTCTCGGCGTGGCCCTCGAAGCTCACCCTCGGCGCGCGCGCGGTGCCCGTGTCGCGCGAGGGGAGCGCGGTGTCCGTGCTCGCGGCCGTCGATCTCGGCCTGGGCGGCGTGCGCACCTCCTCGTCGCAGCTCGCCCCGCAGGCGCCGTGGACGGTCTGGCTCGGCGTGTCGATGTCCACCGGCACCGCCGAGTGGGGGCCGCAGATCCTCGTCGAGCGCGTCGAGGTGCCCGTCACGCCGCCGGTCGTCGTCCTCCGCGGCTTCGTGCACCCGGCGGGGAAGCAGACGCCGATCGCGCACGCCATCGTGAAGTACGCCGGCGACGTCCGCCCGCCGCTCTCGACCGACGACAAGGGCCGCTTCGGCGACGAGGTCCCTCCCGGCTCGTACGAGCTCGAGATCCGCGCGCCCGGCTACCGCCCGAACGTGTGCGGCGGCATCGCCGTGAAGGGCAAGACGACGCCGGCGGTGCTCGATCTCGACTGCCCGCTCGAGGACGAGCCGCCCGCGCCCGCGCCGTAGGTGGTTGCAGCGCGGTCACGGGCGGCGAGATCCCTCGGATCACCAACCGGCGAGGCCGTTCGCGGTCGCGGGCACGGCGATCGTGTCCCTGGCGCTGAGCGAGCCGTCGTGGGCCACCGCGAAGGCGCCGATCATGTGCGAACCGCCCTCGAGCACCCAGACGAACTTGCCGTTGCGGGCGACGGCCATGTCGAGGGGCGACGAGCCGGCGCCGATCTGTGTCGTGCTGGAGAGCGTGAGCAAGCCCTCATGGAGGGCGTAGCCAGAGACCGAGCCGCTGCCGGTGTTGGTCGTGTACGCGAAGCGGTTGCTCGGGAGGATCGCGACCCAGCACGCCGCCGTCTGCCCGGTCGGCACCGACGCGCTCAGCACGTCGAGATCGCCATCGCTCTCGATGCGATACGACGAGAGCGCGCTCGCGTTCGCTGCGCCGCCGAACGCCTCGGAGACGAGCAGCGCGCCGTCGCCGGTGAACGCGAACCCGAACGGCGTCGTGCCCGACGACGGGCTCGTCCGGCGCGCGCCCGTGAGGCCGGTCACCCCGACGCGCCAGACGTCGATCTTGCTCGTCGCCTTCTCGGTCACCGTCAGCCACTCGCCGTCGGGCGAGAACCCGACCTGCGCGGGCCCGACGGCGGCGCCGCTCAGCGAGCGCGTGGATCCGGCGATCGACGAGAGCCGCCCCTCGTCGTCCAGGCGCAGGCCGCGGATGTTGCCGGTCCCTCCCGCGTTGAGCACGTACACCACAGAGTCGTGCACGGTAACGCTGATCGGGAGCGTGCCGCCCGAAGGGTTGCGATCGACGAGGGCGAGCGAGCCATCGCCGCGCACCTTGAACGACGACACGTCGTTGCTGCCGGCGTTGACGACGAGCAGGAAGCGCCGGTCGCTGCTGAGCACGAGACCGCCCTGGTTCCCGAGCCCCGCGCTGGTGCCCACGCCGCCCGTCGAGAACGACCCGCGCGCGATCAACGTGCCGTCGGCCGTCGCGTCGAAGGCGAGGACGCGGTTGCCCGACGCCTCGTTGGTCGCGGTGTACACGTGGTACTTCGGTCCACGGAGATCCTGCTCGACCTCATCGGTCTCCCGCACGAACCCACCGCTGCTGCACGCCACGAACATCATCGCGGCGAACGGAACGAAGAGCTTGTTCATGGTGTCCTCCCCCTGCCCGTCGACAGGCAAAACGACGGCCGGAGGGATGTGCTCGCTTCGGTCACCTCGCCCACGGATGCGCGCCTGGCGCACGTGGCGGTCACACGCCAGGCAAGAGCAGCGCCGTGATCCGCTCGATGTCGCGCAGCTCGAGATCGTCGAGGTGCTGCTGCGCGGCGTCGTGCATCGCGCGGCCGGCGTCGCCGCCGGTGAGCCCGCCGAGCGCGCGGCGCGCGAGGGCCGCGTGCACGGAGAGGTGCGCCTCGTCGTACGCCGCGACCGCGTCGACGAGCCGTGCGCGCGCCGCCTCGACGTCGCCCCGCGCGCCCGCGGTGCCGGCGAAGAGCGAGGACGAGAGCGCGCGTGACCAGGGGCCGCCCTCGCGCTGCAGCGCCCGGGCATCCGCCTCGGCGCGCGCGAGGAGCCCGCTCGCGCCTCCGCGGTCGACGATGGCGCTCGCGACCGCGGCCCGCCCGCGCAGGTGCAGCGCCTTGATGCGGCTGATCTGCACGCGCAGCTGCATCGCGCGCTTCAGGCTCGCCCAGCTCTCGTCGATGCGACGCAGCGCGGCGCGCGGGTCGCCGCGGTAGAGATCGATCTGGCCGCGCGCGTGGATCTCGTACCAGTGCTGCACCTGGAACGCGCGGTGCGACCAGCGCCGCATCGCCTCGTCGACGACCGAGAGCGCCTCGTCGGGCGCGCCCTCGAGGAGCCAGTACATGTTCGTGTCGCCGACGCTGAGGTTCGTCTCGAGGTAGAGGTTGCCGCGATCGCGGGCCTCGCGCAGGGCGGCGGGGAACCGGCGGCGCAGCTCGTGGAGGTCGCCGACCTGCAGGAGCGACGCGAGCCAGAAGTAGTGCACGCTGACGTACAGCCAGTAGGCGCCGCCGCGCCCGTGCTCGCGGAGACACTCGATGCAGCGCAGGCCGCGCTGCGTCGCGACGTCGAAGCGCCCGCTGAAATAGGCGGCGCCGAACCGCGCGGCATCGACCAGGCCGGGGAGCTCCGGCGCGTCGTGCTGGGCGGCCACCCGCTCGAGCTCCGCGGCGATGCGATCGGCGCGCGCCGCGGATCGAACCCCCTGCGTGGCGACGAAGCACGCCTCGGTGGCCAGGGCCTGACAGATGCGCGAGGGCTCGCCCGCGTCGAGGCACATCAACAGGTTGCGCGTCTGGAACTCGGCGGCGCGGATCACGTCGACGACGCCGAGCCCGGACGCGATCGAGTAGCACACGTCGATGCGTTGCAGCTGCGTCGCCGGGAGGGTCGTCGGATCGCGTCGCTTGGAGCCGAGGCCGCGCATCGCCAGGATCGCGCGGAGGACGAGCACCTTGAGCAGCGCCGCGAGCGGGTGCTTCGTCAGGCGCATGCCGACCTGCGCGAGCACGACCTGCACGAGCTCGAGCCCCCGATCGATGTAGCCCGCGCGCAGCAGCTCCTCGGCCGCGCGCCGGCGCATCACGAGCTGCTCGGCCTCGGACGCGCCCTCGGCGGCGACGAGGAACGCGTCGGCGGCCTCGGCGCCCCGCCCCGCGTTCGACAGCGCGTCGGCGCGCATGCGCTGCAGCCGCTTTCGATCGGCGTCGCCTTCGGCGAGCAGCTCGAGCGCGGCGGCGCCGAGATCGGCCGCGCGATCGAACGCGAGGCTGCTCTGGGCGCGCTCGACGGCGGCGATGGCCAGCGAGGCGGCGCGCTCCGTCTGGCCAGCGGCCGCGAAGTGGACGTAGAGCGCCTCCGGATCGCCCTCGCCTGCCGCGCTCAGCGCGTCGGCGAGCCGACCGTGGAGCGCGCGCAGCTCACCGGGATCGAGGCTGCGCACCAGGACCTCGCGGATCCGATCGTGATAGGGCTCGAGGCGGGAGCGGCGCGCGTCGCCGCTGAGGCGCGCGAGCCGCGCCTGCCGCAGCGCCGACTCGGCGGCCGCGCGCTCGTCGTCGGCCAGGCCGGCGGCGTCGAAGGCGACCTCGCGCACGATCGGACGGCCGGCGACGGCGAGGATCTCGCACAGCCGCTGCGCCGGCTCGGGGAGATCGTCGAACCGCTGCAAGACGACACGATCGAGCCGCAGGCCGGCCTTGGAGCCGCGCATCGGATCGCCCTGCACCCACTGCGCGAGCTCTGCGACGAACAACGGACTACCGCCGGACTCGGCGGCGATCTGGCGCGCGAGCAGGCCGCCCTCGTCGCCCGTCAACAGCGTGGCGGCGAGGCGCTGCGCGTCGTCTCCGTGCAGCGGCTCGAGCGTGATGGGGTGCACCTGCAACAGGGCGCCGCCGCGTCGCGGCTCGAAGACGCCGCGCAGCAGGTCGACGACGCCCTCGCCCGATCGCTGCGCGAGGACGAGGAGCATCGGCGGCGGATCGGGAGGCGCCGTGAGCTCCGCGAGCAGCGCCATGCTGTCGGCGTCGGTCCAGTGCAGATCGTCGATGAACAGCACCAACGGCCGCTGATCGCAGATGCGCGCGAGCAGCTCGCGGAGCGCGGCGAACGCGCGGCGGCGAAGCTGGAGCGCGTTGCCCTCGGCGCGGTTTCGCCCGGTGCTGAGGCCGGGGACGCGATCGAGCACCGGGAACACGCGCGCGAGCGCGGCGCCGTCGCGCGGCACGTAACGCTCGTGCTCGTGCTTCGCCATCTTCAGCAGCCGGCGCGTGAGCGAGTCGATCAGGCTGTCGAACGCCTTGTACGGCACCGACTCGCGCTCGTAACAGCGCCCCGCGAGGACGAGCGCGTCGCTCCGTGCCTCGAGCTCCTCGAGGAAGTGGTGGACGAGCGCGCTCTTGCCGAGACCCGAGGGCGCCTCGACGCGCACAACCACCGGTCCGGCGTCGCGGCTCGCGTCGAACGCGGCGCGGAGCGCGTCGAGCTCCTTCGCGCGACCGACGAGCGACCGCGTGTCGCGCGGGGCGACCGCCGGCAGCGGCCGCACCGACATGCGGGGCGCTGCGCCGAGCCTGCGGAGGAGCTCGACTCCGTCTGCGCGCTCGCTCGGGTCCCTGCGCAGCAGACGGGAGCAGAGCTCGTCGAGATCGGCAGGGACGTCGATGCCGAGCTCGGACAGGCGCGGCGCCTCGCGCTGCTGCTTCTCCCAGAGCATCTGCATGGTCGATCCGTTGAACGGCAGCCGACCCGAGAGCGCCTCGAAGAGGATGACGCCGACGGCGTACCAGTCGGCAGCAGGACCGAGCGGCAGCCCCGCGCCCTGCTCGGGCGCCATGTACGCGGGCGTGCCGGCGAGCACGTTGACGTCGGTGCTCGACACGCGGCCGTCCTTCACCTCGGTGGCGATGCCGAAGTCCATCAAGACCAGCCGCTCGTCGGCGGTCACCATCACGTTCGACGGCTTGATGTCGCGGTGGAGGATGCCGGCGTCGTGGAGCGCCTTCACGCCGGCGGCGAGCTGCGGGAGCATGCGCCGCACGCGCTCCGGGTCGGCGGCGACCGTGGTGGGCGGCGGGCTGGAGATGCGCCCTTCGACGGCCGCGCCGACGGGCAAGACGTCGACGACCGTGTCGGCGCCCGGCGGGCGCGAGGGCGAGCTGCGGGTGACGCTGACGCCGACGCTGGTCGGGTCGGTGCCGCTTCCGACGAACTCGTCGTTGGCGATGATCGCGTCACCGCGCGCGTTGCGGACGAAGCGCAGGAGGTCCCGGCCCTCGACGAGCTCCATGGTGAAGTACCAACCGTCGCCGTCGGAGAAGAGCTCGTGCAGGGTGACGAGGTTCGGGTGCGAGAGATCGGTGAGGGCGCGGAACTCGCGCTTCAGCCGGTAGAGGTTTCCGGCGTCGAGCAGGAGCAGCGTCTTGAGGGCGACCTTCTCGTGCCGCTCGCCGTCCCACGCTTCGTAGACGACGCCGCAGCCGCCGCGCCCGAGCGTGCGCAGGACCTTGAAGCGGCCCGTCCGTTCGAACGCGCGAAGCGCCTCCCCCATCGCGGCCGTCAGCGTGCGATCGAGTGGGGGCCTGCGTCAATCGGGATAATGGCGAAAAATTCGCAGTACGCGAGCGGGCCGGTCCGGATCAGTCGAGGAAGAAATCGGGCGCGAGCTGGCCGCCGGGGATCATCGAGTAGTGCTCGAAGTCGGTGACGCCCTCGGCGCGGAGGAGGTCCTCGTCGACGCAGAAGTTCCCGGTGAAGTCCTTGCCCTTGGTGAAGATCGCGTAGGCCGCGTCGCCCATGATGTCGGGCTTGCGCGAGACCCTCATGGTCTCGTCGCCGCCGAGGAGGTTCTGCACCGCGGCGGTGGCGATGACCGTGCGCGGCCACAGCGCGTTGACCGAAACCCGGCCCTTGAACTCCTCGGCCATGCCGAGCACGCACATGCTCATGCCGAACTTCGCCATCGTGTAGGCCACGTGCGGGCCGAACCATTTCGCCTTCATCGAGAGCGGCGGCGACAGGTTGAGGATGTGCGGGTTCTCGGCCCGAAGCAGGTGCGGCAGGCACTTCTGCGAGGTGAGATAGGTGCCGCGCGCGTTGATGCCGTGCATCAGATCGTAGCGTTTCATCGGCGTCTCGAGCGTGCCGGTGAGGCTGATCGCGCTCGCGTTGTTCACGCAGATGTCGATGCCGCCGAACTTCTCGACCGCCTGGGCGACCGCGGCCTCGACCTGCTCCTCGAACCGGATGTCGCACACGAGCGGCAGCGCCTTGCCGCCGGCCTTCTCGATCTCTTCGGCGGCCGTGTAGATGGTGCCGGGGAGCTTCGGGTGGGGCTCGGTGGTCTTGGCGGCGATGACGACGTTGGCGCCGTCGCGCGCGGCGCGCAGGCCGATCGCCAAACCGATGCCGCGGCTCGCGCCGGTGATGAAGAGCGTCTTGCCTTTCAGGTTCGCCATGTCTTCTTCGACTAGCTGCGCCCGATGCGCGCGTCGACCCGCGTCCGCTCGCCTCGCCTACCCGAGCCCGTGGAGCCTCTGGAGCCGGGTTGCCACCCGGCGTCTTTTGCGCCACGCAAACGTGGCGGATGGGTCCCACGCGGTCAGGGGTGGAGTCTTCGCTGCTCGAGGCCGCGCTCCTGCGCGCGCTCTCGCACGAGTGGAAGCAGCTGAACTGGTCGCACTTCCGCGAGAAGCTGGGCGAGCCGACGTTCGAGCTGCTCGAGATCTCCTCCGACCTCGCGCGCTGGCAGCTCGAGGTGCGCACCATCCAGGTCGCGCGGCGGCTGCTGCTCGAGCACCCCTGGGGCGTCGTCGTCGAGGTGCTCAAGCACGAGATGGCGCACCAGTACGTGCACGAGGCGCTCGGGGTCGTCGACCAGACCGCGCACGGTCCGGCGTTTCGCGACGTGTGCGCGCGCCTCGGCATCGACGCGGCGGCGCAGGGCGTGCCGGTCGCGCCAAAGGCCGAGGGCGAACAGCGCGTGCTCGATCGAGTGGCCAAGCTCCTCGCCCTGGCCGAGAGCCCCAACGAGCACGAGGCGCACGCCGCGATGGCCGCGGCGCAGAAGCTCCTCTTGAAGCACAACCTCGAGGCTCGCGCGCACACCCACGCGCGAGGCTACGCGTTCCGCCACGTCGGCCCGGCGACGTCACGTCACGGCGAGCACGAGAAGGCGCTCGCGACGCTGCTCGGGAAGCACTTCTTCGTCGAGGCGATCTGGATCCCGGTGTACCTCGCGCACGAGGGCAAGCGGGCCACCGTGCTCGAGCTGATCGGCACGCCCGCCAACCTCGAGATCGCCGAGTACGTGCACCGGTATCTGCTCTCGACCGCCGAGGCGCTGTGGCGCGATCACAAGCGCGCAGCGTCGATCGCGAGCGACCGCGACCGGCGCACCTACCTCGCCGGCGTGATGAGCGGGTTCGCGCAGAAGCTCGCCCGCGAGGCGCAGCGTCACCGTGAGGAAGGGCTCGTCTGGGTGAAGGACGGCGATCTCGAGGCGTACTTCGGCAAGCGCCACCCGCGGGTGCGCTCGTTCAAGTACGGCGGCGGCCCCAGGCGCGAGGCCTACGTGCACGGCCGCGCGGCCGGCGAGAAGATCGTCCTGCACCGCGGCGTGACGAGCGGACCGGTCGCGCGCGGCCGCTTGCTCAAGGCCTGAGCTTGGCAAAGCCGCGGTCCGGCTCGAGAGTCGGAACCCTCGTGATCCGGAAGCTGCTTTCCCTTCCGCTGCTCCTCGTCGCGGCGACGGCGCACGCCGATGGCTCGCCGCAGTGGGCGAACGCCGCCGGCGCCGACGGCGCCAAGTGCCTCGCGGAGTTGAAGGCGGCGTTCAACGGGAGCGCGGCGAAGTTCACCGCGCACGCGCCGATGACCAAGCCGAACAAGCAGGGCTGCGGCATGCCGCAGGGCGTGACCGTGACGCGCGGTCCCGCGGGGATCACCTGGTCCCCTGCCCTCGAGATCGACTGCACGCTCGCCGCCGAGCTGCCGAAGATCGAGGCCATCGTGCAGGAGGAGGCGCGCGCGCTCCTCGGGGGCGAGATCAAGCGCATCGAAACATTGGGTGCTTATGCATGCCGCACGAGCAAGGGCCCGCTGACCACCGCCTACGGAGGCAAGGGCGTGCTGAGCGAGCACGCGTTCGGGCTGGCGATCGATTTGAAGGCGTTCGTCCCGAAGAAGGGCAAGGCGGTCACGATCGCGAAGGACTGGGGCAAGGACACCAAGGCCGGGGAGTTCCTGGCGAACGTGCGGTACCGGCTGCGGAAGGAGACGGCGATCACGCACGTGATCACGCCGGACTACAACGCGGCGCATCGCGATCACCTCCATGTGGATCGGGGGCTGCCGTGGGGGTGGTGGGCGCCCTGACGCGGAGGCGAACGCGGAGGCGGACGCGAAGGCGGACGCGGAGGCGGACGCGGACGCGGAGGCGGACGCGAACGCGGAGGCGGACGCGAGGGCGGAGGCGGAGGCGGAGGCGGAGGCGGAGGCGGAGGCGGACGCTTCGCTCGGCGTGCGGGACTGTACCCGCGTACTCGGCGCCGTCCAGGCCGCAGCGGCGCTGCGCGCCGTGCTCGCTTCGCTCGCAGCCTGGACTGCGCCTCCGTGCGCGGGTGCGTGGGCACCAC
>JACPFM010000099.1 GCA_016182965.1 Deltaproteobacteria bacterium
GGCGGCTTCGCCGTCGCGCTAGCGGGCGGCGCCGGCTTGAAGCCCGCCGGGGACGGCGGCGCGGCGCTCGCGGGCGGCGCGGCGGTCGGCTTCGGCGCGGCGGGCTTCGGCGGCTTCGGCTCCTTGCCGCTCGGCGGGGCGAGGATCAGCGGCGTGTTCGAGTCGGTCTCGACCCACAGCCAGCGCCCGCCGTCGGCGATGGTGACGCGCATGCCGGTGAGGAACCCCATGCCGGCCTGGCCCATCACGTCGATGCCCTTGAACTTCGCGAGCGCCTCCTCGAGCTGCGGCACGCCGCCGACCGCGTCGGCCGGACCGAGATCGAGCCCGCCGAGCCGGATGTTGAGCAGTCGCGCCAACGAGCGACCCTCGTGCGTCGGCAGCGTCTTGGTGTCGACGCCGATCTTCTTCCAGATCGGCTCGGGGAACGCGAGGGGGACGTCGGTGCCGGTGTTGATCCACAGCCCGGAGCTGACCTCGAACTCCTTGCGGATGGTCGAGCGCACGAGCATGCCGCCGCCGTTGTAGTAGCCGGCGGCGACCTTGGTCATCTGCGCCGGCGCCGGCGGCTCGTCGCGGCGCAGCACCAGCTGATCGGCGAGCCGATCGAACGTCAGGTGCAGCCGGCGGAGGAAGTTCATGCCGATGACCGCGCCGACCGGCACCGTCTGCCCCTTGGTGAAGGGGGAGAGGTCTTGCACGAACGCGGGGACGTCGCGGAACTCCATCGAGCGGGTGCCGTCGAAGTTCGCGAACTTGATCGACACCCAGCCGGGCGACGAGCGGCCCTTCTGATCGAGGATCACCTCGGGGACGCCGGTGTCGAGGATGGCGATCGTCGACTGCCCGTCGACCTCGACCGGCACCATCAGCATGGTGCCGAGATCGCGCGGCATGCGCATCTCGACGACGCGCGCGGAGCTGTCTTTCAGGTTGAACGGCTTGCGACCGGTGCCCTGCGTGCCGGCGAGCTCGCGGACCGGCTTGGCCCACGGGTCCTTGAAGGACGGGTCCTCGAGGGCCTTCGACAGCTCCTCGGACGCGCGCGGCAGATCGTCTGAGTACCAGAACGCGCGCGCGCGAAGCGACGCCGCCTCGGAGGTGTCGATGCCCTCGAGGGCCTTGGCCGCGCTCTTGAAGTCGAGCCGCGCCAGCGCGATGCGCGCGGCGAGGACGCTGATCTCGGCGTCGCCCGGCGAGGCGGCGTTCGCCTTGTCGATGCTGTCCTTGGCCTCGGCGAGATCGAGCGCGCCGAGCTCCTCGGCGGCGCGCTTCATCCACTGCGTCGCCTTCTCGGTCCGAGGTCCCTTCGCCTTGCCGCCGGCGGCGGTCTCCGGATCGGGGCAGCCCGCGACCAGCGGGAGGCCGAGCGCCGAGGCGACGACGACGAGCGACCACATCTTCGAAGAGCGACGGAACACGGCGAACCCTCTCGTTCAAGTCGCCGTGTCGGGTTCGATCCGGAGGATGCGATCCAGCCGGAGCTGCTTCCGACCGCGGCTCGGCAGCAAGTAGCCGATCGCGTGGGGCGGGGCCAGCGCGGTCAGCACCATTCGCAGGGGCTCGGCCGCCCGGTGTGAAGGCCGGTAGACCACGGTGACCGGGCGCCCGGCGGCCACCGCCGCCGCGACCTCGGCGACGACCTCCGGCCGCGGGATGCGCTCGCCGACCCGGACCTCCCACAGGTCCCGCGGGGTGGTCGGCGAGAGGGCTTCGAGCAGCCGCTTGAAGACGGCCCTCGTCGTCCTGGCGTCCTCGCCGGCGCGGTGGGCTCGGGCGACGGGGATGCGCAGCGCCGCGGCGACGGCCGCGAGGCCGTACGACTTGAGGTGCAGGGCGCGACGCGCGAGCACGACGGTGTCGAGCGCGTGCGTCGGCGCCTCCGCGGCGCGCCCCAGCCGCGAGAGCTCGTCGTGCAGGAAGGCGAGGTCCCACGAGACGCCGTGCGCGACGATGATCGCGCCGGCGAAGAGCGAGAGGACACGATCGGCGAGCTCGGCGAACGTCGGCGCGGCGGCGATCTCGCGATCGGCGATCCCGTGGACGTGCTCGGCGCCTCGGCGCTCGCCGGGGTTCACCACCGTCTCGAGGCGGTCCTCGATCGCGCCGCCCCGCACCCGCTCGACGCAGACCTCGACGACGCGGTCCTCGCCGACCTTGAGGCCGGTCATCTCGAGATCGACGAAGGCGAAGGCGACGTCGGCGAGCGGCGCGTCCCACGGAGCTCCGGGCGGAGGAGGCTCGTCCCCCGGTGAACGATCGTGTGCGTACGCGCGCAGGCCGGCGGGCGGGCGCACCGGAGCCTCAGGGACCCAGCTCTTTGAGGAACTTGCGCGCCTGCACCGTGCGCGGGTCGTCCGGGTACTTCTTGATGACGTACTCGAACGTGGCGCGCGCCTCTTGCTTGCGCTTGAGCATGAGGAGGATCTCGCCCTGGATGACCAGCGCCTCGACGTCGCGCTTGCTGCCGCGGTACTTGGTGACGGCGTACGTGGCGCGCGCGAGCGCGGCCTCGTACTTGTCTTTCCGCATGTAGAAGCGCGCGACGTACAGCTCGTGCGCGACCAGGCGCGCGAGGCAGTCGGCGTGCAGCTCGCGCATCTCGTTGACCTGCGGGCCCTCGGGGAACTCCTCGAGGAAGCGCGCGATCTCGCGCGTCGCCTCGACGACGGCGGACTGGTCGCGCTCCTCCTGCGCGGGGAGCAGGAACGCGTCGCTGATCTGGTTGTAGTAGCTGCGCGCCATGCGCATGCGCGCCCAGCCGACCTCGGGGTGCTTCGGGTTCTCGCGCTCGAAGCCCTTGTAGGCGGTGATCGCCTCGGTCCACTTGTCTTGCGCGAACTCGATGTCGGCCAGCCGCAGCTGCGCGAGCGGCGCGTAGATGCTGAAGCTGAAGCGGCGGCGGACCTCGCGGAACTGGGTGCTCGCCTCCTGCCAGTCCTTGTCGCGGAAGGCGACCATCGCGTCTTCGTAGGCGCGGCGCGCGTTCTCGGAGTACTGCAGGACGCCGGTGCCGTACTTGCCCTTCTCGGCACCGCCGCACGCGCTCACGGCGACCCCGAGCAGGGCGCAGATCAGGACGGAGCCGGGGAGGGTGGACCGCATCGCGACCGGGATGCCTACCACGGAGCGCCGCCGGACGGCACCCCGACCGCCCCGACTCACGGAGCTCCCGCTCGAGCGCGTCAGGGGACGCGACCACTCGGCCGGAGGCTCAGGCGCCCAGCTTGCGCTCGATCGCGTCGATGTGACCGCGCAGATCGGCGTCGGTCGCGCGCAGCGCCTCGACCTTCTTCACCGCGTGCATCACGCTCGTGTGATCACGGTGGCCGAAGTGGCGCCCGAGCTCGGGGTAGCTGCACTTCAGGCGCTGGCGGCAGAGGTAGATCGCGACGTGCCGCGCCTGCGCGACGGAGCGGTGGCGATCCTTCCCGAGCAGATCGCTCGAGCGAAGGTTGAAGTGGTGGCAGACCGCGCGGACGACGTCCTCCACGCTCACCGGCTGCTGGCGCGCGGGGAGCGTCGAGGCGAGCACGCTGCGCGCGAACTCCACGTCGATGCGGCGCCCGAGGATCGACGCCTGCGCGGCGAGGCGGATGAGCGCCCCCTCGAGCTCGCGGACGTTCGAGCGGATCGCCTGCGCGAGGAGCACCGCGGTCTCGTCGTCGATCTCGAGCTGTTCGAGCTGCGCCTTCTTGCGCACGATGGCGACGCGGGTCTCGAGCTGCGGCACCTGCACGTCGGCCACGAGGCCCCAGGTGAAGCGCGAGACCAGGCGCTCGGTCGTCCGCTCGAGCTCGTGCGGGTAGCGATCGCTGGTGAGGACGATCTGCTTGTCGGCCGAGTGCAGCGCGTTGAACGTGTGGAAGAACTCTTCCTGCGTCTGCTCGCGACCGGCGAGGTTGTGGACGTCGTCCATCAACAGGAGGTCGCACTGCGTGCGGTAGCGCGTGCGGAAGGCGTCCATCTCCTTGGCGGCGATCGCCGAGATGAACTCGTTGGTGAACGCCTCGGCCGAGACGACCACGATGCGCGCGTTGGGGCGCATGGCGTGGACGTGGTGACCGATCGCGTGCAGCAGGTGGGTCTTGCCGAGGCCGGTGCCGCCGCAGATGAAGAGCGGGTTGTAGCGGCGCACCGAGCCGGCGCCGGCGGCCGCGAGGGCCGCGGCGTGCGCGAGCTCGTTCGACGCGCCGACGACGAAGTTCGCGAAGAGGTACTTCGGGTTGAGGCCCGGCGGGATGGCGGTCGGCGCGGAGCCGCCGTCGAACGAGGCGGCGAGCGGCCCCGCCGACAGCGCGCGCTGCGGCTCGGGCACCGGCGCATCCGCGCCCGAGGCGCTCGAGGCGCCCGACGTGCTCGAGGCGCCCGAGGCGCTCGAGGCGGGCGGCGGCACGGAGGTGCGGTCGAGCGGCTTGATCGCGACCGGCGAGGGGAGGTCGGCGTCGATGGCCCACGCGACGTCGATCGCGAGGCCGGTGCGCTCGCGGATCTTCTCCTTCAATACGGGGAGGTAGTGCGTCGTGACGAAGTCACGGACGAAGGCGTTCTGCGCGCGAAGCTGCAGCACACCATCCGTCAGCCCGTCGAACTGCACCGAGGAGAACCAACGATCGAAGGTCGTCGGCATCTTCGAGCGAAGCTCGGCGATCGCACCGTTCCAAACGTCCTGCATCCCACACCTGCTGTCCCGACGCCCCGGCCCACTGCAATCGACGAAAAAAACCGACAAAGATGCCCGCGTCCTCAGGTTTTCCACAGCCTGGGGACAAACCGTTCGCGAGGTCTCTCGCGAATTTTGCGATGACTCTCTGGCTGTGGCCTCTCGAGCTCGCTCGAACAGGCCTCGTTCACCGATTCACTCCGTCGCTACGCCCGAACCCCCGCACTCCTCAGAGCTCGCCTGCAGGTCCACCGAACCCCAGGCGCCGAACATGACGAACGAAGTGCCAGTCATCTGCTCCCACGACGCCGCACACCGGCGTTCTCCCGGCGACGGGCCGACGACCGAGGACCATTCATCCACGGCTGCGGCTCGCCTCCTCCGCGCCACCGAACGCGCCACCCACGAGGAGTGATGCGTGTCGACCGCGTGAAGGGAGGTAGCACCGGCTCGACGCGCGCGTCTAGACCCTGTGCGGCCGCATCGACTTCCGACCTGGAATTCCGCGCACTTGCGCACTCGAACGCGGTGAGCTCCATGACGATTCGCAGAGCTCCTTCGAGGCACGATCGGGAGGTGCTTCGACGCGTTTATCCACACGTGAACGATCGCGGTCGTTGTCGTGGCGCATGGCAAGCGAAAAGTGCTTCGCACCCGCTCTGAGCGGAATTTGGCCCGGTCACGCCGGCCCGCGTACGGGGGAGCGGATGCCGAACCGGCCCCGTGGGCGCGAAGGAAGGGCGCTGCGCACCGTGCTCTCTGCGGCGAGCGTGCTCGCAGTGCTCGCAGTGCTCGCCGCGCCGCGCGCCGCGCACGCACAGGAGAGCGCCTACCGCGCGCCGGAGTACGGCTACCAGTACGGCGAGTTCGAGGGGCCGCGCACGCTCGCCATGGGCGGGGCCGCGCGCGCGTTCGGGCTGTCCACGTCTTCGATCGCGCTCAACCCCGGGAACCTGGCCGCGCAGCGCGTCTACCACCTGGAGGCGCTCTTCGGGATGGACACCAAGGCGCACCGCCTCCAGTACGGCGCGTCGATCGCGGACTCGGTGACCTCGCGTCTGGCGATGGGCGTGCTCGCGAGCCGCACCGATCTCGGCAACGATGGCGATCTTTACCGCCGCGGCGCGCTCGACGTGCGCGTGTCCGGCGCGTACGCGCTCGGCGACAAGCTCTCGTTCGGCGTGACCGGTCACTACTTGCGCGTCTCGCAGGACGGGCTCGGCCCGCTGGGGGAGAGCCGGGTCTCGCGGTCCTCCTCCGACGACCCGAACTACCGCGTCTTCACGTTCGACGCCGGCCTCGCGCTCTCGCTGAGCGATTCGCTCCGGCTGGGGGCCGTCGGCTACAACCTCACGAGCACCGGCAGCGCGCTGGCCCCCTTGATGGTGGGCGGCGGGCTCGGCTTCAAGGCGGGCGATCTCACGCTCGAGGCGAACGTGGTCGGGGTCGACCGGACGACGTGGGGCGCCTGGAAGACCCGGTTCATGGCCGGCGGGGAGTACCTGCTCGGCGACCACTACCCCCTCCGCATCGGGTACGTCTGGGACCAGGGAACCAAGCGTCACGCGCTCTCGGCGGGCACCGGATACGTCGACCGGACCTTCGCGCTCGACGCGGGTATTCGCACCGATGTCGCCGCTCCGGACGATCCTTGGGGGAGAGCGTTGGTGTTCTCCGTCGGCCTGAGATACTTTTACGAGTCTTCGGCTGCTCCAGACCAGGCCACGCAGTTCTGAGGTGAGCTCGGAGGGCCGAACCGTCGAGTCGATATGCCCGGCGTCGCGCAGCCGCTCCTCCCGCCCCCCAAAGACGGCGATCCCGAAGACGTCGTCTGGGCGTTGCAAACCGCTGACACGCTCTGGAAGCGCGGCGAGTACAGCGACGCCATCGCGTGGATCCGCCGCGCGGCGAACGCCGCCGCCGACGCCGAGGCCGATCTCCGGGTGATCGAGCTCGCCAAGGCGGCCGCCGATCTGGCCGCCCTGGTCGAGGCGTTCGCGCCGCCGGCGCCTCCGCCTCCGCCGCCTCCTGCGGCGCCTCCGCCGCCTGCGGCTCCTGCGCCTCCCGAGGCGGCGCCGTCGCCGCGGGTGCCTTCCGGCATCGACATCGACGTCGAGCTCACCCCCGACGAGGGACCTTCCTCTGCGCCCGGCCGCGCACCCGCGCCCGCGCCTGGGCCGGCAATGAGGCCGAAGCCGCCCGGTCCGCCCCCGCGCCCCAAGGCGCCGCCGGCCGCGCGGCTGCCCACGCCCAACCCGGTGCCGAGTCCGTTGCGGCAGGTGCCCTTCGCAGAGGTCGCCTCCGCCGCGATGATCGAAGAGCCGGCGATGCCGCCGCCCGCTCCGCAGCCACTGCCGGCGCTCCGCAACCTCGACTCGCTCGAGGCGATCCCGTCGGTTCCGCCGGCGCCGCCCGATTTCGCGCCCACGCCGATGGCGATGCCGGTGGCGAGGAGCGTCCCGCCGCCGGCCGAGCCGCCGCCGCCGCATGTCCGGGTCGCGCCCGAGGTGCCGCGCGCCGTTCGTTCGTCGACCGCGCCCTTCGGCACGCCCGATCCCTCGTCGCTCAGGGTGCACGCGCCGCCGGCGCTCGAGCCGCAGACCACGATCCCCGACGAGTTCGCCGGCGCGATCGAAGTGCCGCCGCGACCGGGGCGCCCGGCCTCCGAGCCGCCCGTGTCGGCCGACGTCGTCACCTCGGCGCCGCCCCTCGCGCCGCCGCGACCGGCGCCTCGCGCGCCGACGCCGCCGATGGGCAGCGTGCCGCCGCCGCGCGTGAGCCTCAAACCGAGCGCGCAGCCGCTCGCGTCCGAAGACGGCGTGCAGAGCCACGTGAGCGACGCGCCGCCGCGCACCGCGCAGGGCGCGGCCGTGCACATCCCGCTCGCGCCGAAGGCGCCGATCGTCGAGGAGACCCCGCTCGGTCATCTGGCGATGCCCGCCCTCGTCGCGCCGCCGATCTCCGGGCGCGCCGTGCTGCTCGATCCGGAGCAGTTCGAGGTCCTCGCCGACGTCCCCGACGACGCGCGCGAGGCGCTCGTCGCGGCCTCGGAGCGCCGCGCGCTGCTGCCCGACGAGGTCGCCCCGGCGCCGCCGATGATCATCGTGCTGCACGGAGAGCTCGAGGTCCGTGCGCGCGGCTTCAGCACGCGGCTCGACGCGATCTCCGCCGGGCAGGTGCGGCTGCTCGTTCCGATCGTCCCCGCGGAGGGTGAGCTCGACATCGTCGGCGGCTCGAAGGGAGCGCGCTTCCTCGCGCTCGGGGTCGCGGCGATCGAGCGGCTGCGCGAGGCGGCTCCGTGGGTGGTGCAGGAGCTCGAGCCGGTGAGCGACGACGTGCACGTGGTCGCCGGCGCGCTGCGCGGTCGACACGGCGCGCGCCTCGACGGCGGCGTGCTCGACGCGATCCTCCGCCGCGCCAAGACGATGCGTCTCGCGCCCGGCTCCAAGGTCGTCAAGCAGGGCGAGCCGGTGCGCGCGTTCATCCTCGTCGGCGCGGGCGAGCTCACCATCCGCGGCGGCACCGAGGAGTCGTCGCCGGTGCTCGAGACGCTCGATCCGGGCGACATCCTCTACGCCGCCGAGCTGCTCGGCCGGCAGCCGGCGCCGGCCACGGTGCGCGCCGGCGATCGCGGCGCGCTGGTCATCGTCGCCACGCGCGCGGCGACCGAGGAGCTCATGGTCACCGTGCCGCCGCTCCTCGAGATGCTCGGCGAGGCCTGATTCAGCGGGCTGTCGCTGCCGGGGCGGGCGGTCGGCGCTCGTCCTCCGTGTGGCTGCGGCTGGGCTGATGACTGACGACTGACGACTGACGACCAAGCCGACACAGCGACAGGTAGGCTCCGTCCCGGAATTGCGACCGCTGATCTAGACGAGCGAGTCGACCGCCTCGCGCAGACGATCGAGCCCGACGACGAGGCGCTCGGGCGACACGGCGCTGTAGCAGAGCCGCGCGCAGCTCGCGTAGTCGGCGCCGAAGCCCGCTCCGGGCGCGACGATCACGCCGCGATCGATCGCCGCTTCGAGCAGGACGCGCGGCGGTCGACCGCGGAGCACGCGCGCGAAGTCGACGAACAGGTAGGTGCCGCCCTCGGGCACCGCGAAGTCGACCGGTAGATCGCGGAGGCGCGCCACGGCGACGTCGCGCGCCTCGCGGTAGCGCGCGCGGGCGTCGTCGACCCAGCGCGGCCCCGCTTCGAGCGCGGCGAGCGCGGCGCGCTGCGTGATCACCGGCACGTTGAAGATGGTGTGCGTGGACACGCGGCGCGCCCCCACGACGACCTCGGGCGGGGCGACCAGGTAGCCGATGCGCGCGCCGGCGAGCGCGTGGCTCTTCGAGAGAGAGTAGGCGGTGATCGTCCGCGCGCGCATGCCGTCGAGGGTCGCCATCGAGACGTGCGGCGCGTCGAACGCGTGATCGGCGTACACCTCGTCGGCGATCACCCACAGGTCGTGCTCGCGCGCGAACGCCGCGATCTGCGCGAGCTGCGCGCGCGAGAGGATCTTGCCGTCGGGGTTGTTGGGCGTGATCAGGTAGAGCGCGCGCGTGCGCGGCGTCAGGCGCGCGCGGAACGGCTCCGCCGCGTCGAGGCTCGGATCGGCGTACAGCCGATCGGTGAGCGGCACCTCGACCACGCGCGCGCCGCACGTGGCCAGGACCCCGGGCGAAAGCGGCCAGTAGGGCGCCGCCAGCAGCACCTCGTCGCCCTCATCGAGGATGGTGCGCGCCGCGCAGAAGATCGCGTGCGTGCCGCCGCAGCCGACGAGGACCTCGCGCTCCGGATCGACGTCGGCGATCCCGCGCACCGATCCGAGCCACCGCGCGATGGCCGAGCGCAAGGAGCCGAGCGCGACGGTGGAGCCGTACCGGTAGAGCGCCGGATCGGCCGAGCCATCGGAGGTGAAGCGCGCCTCCGGCGGCGGGTCGACCGCCGTGTCGCCGATCTGGAGCGGGACGAGATCGCCGCCGCGCGCCTCGATGCGCTGCTGCAGCTCGGCGAACATGCCGGGGCGGATGGCGTTCACGGTCGTGGAGAGCGACGGCATGCCCCGAGCCTAGCCGTGCGCGCGCGCGTGCACACGGCGGACGCGGAGGCCCTGCCGTGATAGGGCAGCGGGCGAATGGCGAAGGTCGTGTACGACTGCGAGACGTGCGGTGCGTGCTGCTACAACCCGAACGACAACCGCGAGCTCGAGTACATCGACTACGTCGAGATCGAGGCGACCGATCGCATCATGCGCAAGCCGGAGCTCGTGCGGCGCCTCGTCGTCCTCGACAAGGACCTGCTGCCGCACATGCGCCTCGACCATCATCATCGCTGCGTGGCGCTCACCGGGCGCCTCGGCGTGAAGGTCGGGTGCTCGATCTACCACGATCGACCGAGCATCTGCCGTCGCTTCAAGGCGGGCAGCGCCAAGTGCCGCGAGCTGCGCAAGGAGCGCGGCGTCGATCGATAGGCGGCCTCGGCCGATGTCCGCGGCGCCGAGCGTGCTGCGCACGGCGAGCTGCGCACGGCGAGCTGCGCACGGCGTGCTGCGCACGGCGTGCTCGAGGCCGCGGCCGTCGCCTCCGCGCGGACGTGACGAAGGGCACCGTCGTTGCAACGACCTCCTGGATCCTCGTATCAGGAGGGGAGCCCATGAAGACCACGATCGCGGCGATCGCCGCGTGCCTCGCGTTCGGCGGGCTGAGCGCTTGCGAGCGCGGAGATCAGGCGCCGAGAAACATCGGCGGCGGCCCGCCGCCACAGGAGTCCCAGGCGTACACCGAACAGGTGACGGAGAAGGACATCATCGGGGATCGCGGCGTCTTGAAGCTGGAGAACGCCGGGATGGGAACCGGGCCGGCGAGCGCACCATACGCCCACGCCACGGCGAGTGACGTGACCGGCGCCCAGCACGTCTACCAGGGCAAGAACGCCGACACCTTCCGTCTGCGCGAGGAGCCGCCGACGGCGATCGGCGGCGGGCCCAAGAGCGGGAGCGCCGAGGGCGAGAGCCAGGGCGCGCAGGGCGAGGACGTCCAGAGCGAAGGCGCGCACGACGGCGGGAAGTAGCCCGCCGCGAGGAGACGGCGTCGACCGAGGGATCGATCGGCGCCGTGCGCGGCGCCATGGACCGTCGTGCTCGAGGCTTGCTGGGCGTTACGCGCGGAGCGAGCCGTGCAGCTCGTGACGATCGGGCGCGCGTCGGCCGATCCCGGCGGCGAGCAGCGCGAACGCCGGTGTCGCCACCAGGTGATAGCGGTCCTCGCCGAAGAAGATCGCGTGCGTCGCCAGCGTGGTCAGGATCAGCGCCGCGACGCCGAGCTCGGCCCCGGTGCGACGCGGCGCGCCGGGGAGCGGCACGAAGGGCAGCACGCACGCGATCACGGCGAGCGGCCAGACGCTCGGCTCGCGGGGATCGAGGCAGCGCGTCGCCAGCGCGAGCACGGCGAGCAGGAGCGCCGTCTGCGTCACCCACGCGCGCCGGTTGGTCCGGTGCGGGCGCGACCAGCCGATCGCGGCGAGCGCCGCGGCGAAGACCAGCGCGTGCTGCGCGGCGGTGAGCCCCTTGCCGATCGCGACGTGCGTCGCCGCCGAGACGAGATCCGGTCTCGCCTCGCGCAGGTAGTTGATGGGGAACCACTCGGCGTCGAGCGTGTAGTGGAGCTTCGCGGGGACGAGGGACAGCCAGCGGCCGAGATCGCGACGGATCGTCGCCACGCCATAGCGGGACCAGCAGCGATCCTGCGCGACCTGCCCGCCCTCGTCGCAGGTGGGGCCGCCCTTCGGGGTGTTGCCGACGAGGAACTCGAACTTGCCCGTCGCGCCCGGCGCGCTGCCGATCACCAGGTTCCACCCGGCGTTGGTGGAGACGAACGCGCACGCGTCCATCACGCGGCAGTTCCGCCAGGTCCACGGCGCGACGGTCGCGAGGGCGACCGCGCCGACGACGACCGCGCGCGAGGTGGTGCGCACGAGCGTCGACGAGGCGCGGCGGCGAAGCTCGTCGAAGGGGCGCCCTCCGGCCGCGAGCAGCCCGAGGAACGGCGCCATGAGGATCGCGTTCGGTCGCACCAGCGTCGCGAGCCCGAGCGCGACGCCCGCGCCGATCCACGCCGAGACGCGCTCTTCGAGCGCGAGCAGCACCGAGAGCAGCGTCAGCGTCGCCGCGAGCGGCTCGGTCATCAGCGCGCCGGAGTACAGGACGAGGCCGGGGTGCAGCGCGACGAGCAGGCCGGCGACGAGCGCGCGCCGCTCGCTCTCGAACGCGCGCAGCGCGAGGCGGTGCACGATCGCCGCGAGCGCCGCGCCGGTCAGCGCGTTGGCGAGCGCGGCGACCATCGTGCCGTCGCCGAGCACCCGGTAGAACAGCGCGAGGAAGCCGGAGTAGCCGACCGGGTAGTGCGCCCACGGCTGCCACACGACGCGCTCGACGCCGCCGGCGCCGGCGATCACCAGGTCCTCGCTGTAGCCGAGCCCGGCGGCGATCCGGCGCGCGCCGAGGTCGTAGTAGAACCCGTCCCACACCGGCTCGGCGTGCGCGTGGATCGTCACCGCGAGCCGCGCGACGAGCGCGATCACGGCGACGTCCGCGGTGCTCTCGAGGCGCGCGCGGCTCATCGAGGTCACCCGCGGAGCTCGAGGAGCTCCCTCGCGCGGCGCAGGTACGTGCGCGCCACCTGCGCGTGATCGAGCCGCAGGAACTTCGCGAGCTCGACGAGGAAGCCCCGCACGTACACGAGCGGCGGCAGCTGATCGAACGCCTCGTCCTCCACCGCGGCGAGGTGCGCCGCGGAGATCTTCGTCTTGCCGGCGATCTCCCGCAGATCGATGCCGCGCGACTCGCGAATGCGGCGCAGCAGCGCGCCGGTGAACTCGGTGTCGGGGCCGAGCTCGCGCGCGACCTGCGCCTGAAGCTCGCGCAGCTCGGCGGCGATGGCCTGATCGAGCGCGCGATCGGCCGGGGACGGCACCGGCGGCGACTCGTGATCGGGGAAGACCGAGACGTCGTAGGCGCGGCGACGCGGCGGATCGAGCAGGACGTCGTGGGCCTCGTCGAGCAGCGCGTGCTCGCGCGCGATCTCGTCGGGCGAGAACAGCGACACGGTCGGCAGGCCGTCCTCGGCCCAGATCTCCCGCTGCCGTTTGTGCGCGCGCCGCACCTCCTCTTCGCTCGCGCCGCGGGGGACGAGCAGGCGCTCGTAGTGGTTGGGCGTGGACGGGACGACGCCGCGCGCCTCGAGCTCGCGCGCCCGCTGCGGCAACACCGCGAGCAGCCGCCGCGCCACGCGCTCGAGCCCGCGGCCCGCCTTGGAGCTCGGGTTGTCGACGAGCAGCGGCCGCTGTCGACGGTTGGCGAGCCACACCGCGTCGTCGTGCTCCACCGACCCGAGCGGATCGAGCGTGAGCCCGAGGCGTCGCTGCGCGACCTGCGCCATCCACCCGCCGAGCTCGAGATCGGTCTTCACCCGCGTCTGGTTGACGACGAGTCGGGGACGGGTGCGCGCGAGGATCTGCGCGGCCACCTCGCCGAGCGCGGGCTCGACGCGCATGAGGTGTCGGACCACGTCGACGGGGAACGGGTAGCGCGGGAAGTCGCCGAGGATGCGATCGAGACCGCGCAGGCGGGTGCGGTCGGCGCGCAGCGCGCGGCGCAGCTCGCGCACCCAGCACGCGCGCACGAAGCGGTAGGTCGTCTCGATCGCGGCCGGCTCGGGGACGGTGACGAGCACGCCGACGTCGGCGGCGAGGAACAGGTCCATCGTCGACGCGCCGGTGCCGGGGCCCACGTCGATGACCACGTCGTCGGCGGCCACCTCGCGCAGCTGCATGATCATGCGCGCCTTGCGCGCGCTCTTGAGGCCGCCGCTCTCGCCCGGATCGCTCGATGCGGTCAGCAGGCGCAGCCCCGCGACGTCGGTGAGCGCCAGCGAGCGGTCGAGGGACGCGTCGGCGGTCTCGGGGAGCGCTTGGATCGCGCCGCGATCGGCGCCGACCAGGAGGTGGAGGTTGGCGCCGGTCGGATCGGCGTCGACGAGCACGACCCGGCGGCCGAGCTGCGCGAGGTACACCGCGAGGCTCACCGCGACGAGCGACTTGCCGACGCCGCCCTTGCCGCCGCCGACCGAGATGACGCGCCGCCCGAGCGCCGGCATGTCGATCGCCTCGGCACCACCGGGCGTCGGCAGCGAGGGCGGGATCGAGTCCCCCGGGAGCCACGAGGGCGGCGGGACGGAACCGGGCATGGGCGGGTCTATACCATCACCCGGGCCGCGCTTCGCGAGCGTGGGCGCGGAGGAGATAGGGGCTTGGCGAGCGAGACGAGGAGCGCCAGGACCGGGAGGCGTCCTCGCTCGCGCTCGTCACGAGGCGGCGCGCCGCGCGTGCGCTGGTCTCATGGTTACTTGCCGTACCGGATCACCTCGGTCTTCGTGTCGTACTTCGTGGTGAACCCGTCGGTGCTCATGGCCGCAGCGTCCTTAGTTGCCTCGACCTTGGCGTCCTCGGGGTAGCTGGCGATGGGCGCGACCTTGCCCCACGTCCTGGTCGTGCCGGCGCCTTCCATGGTGCACAGCGGCGCGGGGAGCAAGATGTCCTTGGCGTCGGCGCTTTCGGGCACCACGCTGCCGTCGACGGCTTTCGGGGGCGCGACGCTGCCGGACGCGACCGCCTTCACGATCTCGGCGTTCAGCTCGACCTTCCCCGTGAGCATGCCCTCGATCTGCTCTTCATCGAGCGACGGCAGACGGAGCAGGATGCGATCGACGAACGCGATACCGTCGTAGCCCACGTCGTAGTCGCCGAGCACGCCGGGGACACCCTTGCCGCCTGGGATCACGCCGGCAGCGGCGAGCCCGACGACGTCGACGGGCCCCGCCGGACCGTTGCCGCACGTGGCGTAACCTGGGGTCCCGGTGAGCGTGTCGTCGACGTATTCGTCGCCGTCGTTGTCGATGCGGTCGCCGGTGATCTCCGGGACGCCCGCCACCAGGTTCGCCACGCGCGGCATGCGTACTTGCGGGCTCGCCGAGGGATCGAGCGTCGGGACCCCGTTGCCCTTGAGGACGGCGTGGAACCACGAGAGCAGCATGCGGGTCGAGGGCACCTCGATGAACGAGTTCCTGACCTCGACGTGGGCGCGATCGGACGTCGACCAGCTGTAGTCGGCCCAGTTCGCGTTGGGCAGGCCCGCGGTGGCGTCGAGCGCGGTGCGCGAGCTCATGAACCCGGGGTTGAAGTGGAAACCCAGCTTCAGGGCCGTGCCGGCGGCGTCGAAGTTGTTCGCCCACTCGCCCGTCGCGGTGTAGCCCGCGCCGTTCGAGTAGTGGCCGTCGACGCCCGGCGCGCTCAGCATCGCCTCCCAGCTGCTGGCAGGGCCGATGACGGCCGAGCCGTAGGCCATCGACTCGTTCCAGTCGCGCGGCCAGGTCAGCGGGTGCTGCCCCGGGATCTGCTGGAACGCGTCGAGGAACGAGTTGTAGGCGCCGTGCTCGTTCTTCGCGGTAAACAGGTAGTGGTGATACCGATACCACGCGTCGGGCAGATACCACGGCGCGTCGATCTCCACGCGGAGGTCGTTCGAGAACAACAGGGCCGCCCCCGCGGGAGGCGTCACGCTGTACGACGCCTCGGTCGCGGTGACGCTCAGGACGCCGAGGTCGACCTCCTTGTAATGGATGTACTTGCTGTCGGGGAGCGGCGTCTGCGGCAGCGCTGCGAGCGGCGCGTTCGGAAGCATGCCTTGCGAGAGGGCGACGCCGCGCAGCAGCGTGCCGTTGGCGCGGCGCGGGAAGTCGTTGCCGCGGAAGGCCATGAACCGCGTGCGGTGCGGGCCGGTGCTGGTGGCGTAGCAGCCGGGGACCGTGCTCGAGTCGCTCAGGACGCAGCCGTTGATCGGGAAGGTCTTGGTCTCGTTGTACGCGTGTCGGGTCTGCGGAGCGAAGCACCCCGTGTTGCAGCCGGAAGAGCCCGTCGTCGGGTAGATCGACTCGTCGAGGAGCTCGTGCGCCGCGTCGGATCTCACCGAGGCGAGCGTCGCGGCAGGGATCGACGTGTTCTGCGGGTCGTTCAGGTACAGCTGCAGCGCCCGCGGGATCGTCGCGCCCTGGTGCGGCGAGTCGCCCGCCCACCAACCGGCGACGTCGGAGCAACCCTTCGGGAGGAAGACGTTCGAGCGCGGCCCGTTCGTCTCGTCGTCGTCGTTGTCGGGCGCGTAGGCGCCGGCCCTCCAGCGGCCGCTGCACCAGTTGGTGAGACCGGCGCGGGCGACCTGCCCGCCGAGGCTGTAGCCGCCGAGCATGACGCCGCGGAAGTAGCAGGGGAACATGGCGCGCGTGCGCGTCGCGATGATGCGTGAGAGGGCCATCGACTGGTAGCCCTGCCCGTCGGTGTAGTCATCACGGTAGCCGGCGATCGAACGGATCGAGTCCGAACCGTTCATCATGACCGTCCAGAGGCTGTAGCCCTTCTGCATCATGTACGCGAAGGCGTTGTGGCCGTTCGCGAAGCAGCTCGGATCGTTATCGAACGTGCACGAGTACGACATCAACCAGGAGAAGCTCTTGGTGGTGAGCGCGTTCGCGGCGTCGAAGCCCTTGACGGCGATCACCGGGTAGGCGGTCATGCGGCCCATGCGGCGCGCCCACGTGCGGTCGTCCGGCGCGACCGCGTGCGGCGCGTCGTAGACGTTGAGCGTGTAGATGCCCGTGGTGGGGAGCACGAGGTCCGCGCGACCGGTGGCGAGGTTGGCGGTCGCGAGTGGCGCGGCGTCGACGAACGGCGCGCGGCGATACACCGACCACTCGTTGCCGGGCGTGCGCATCGACACCTTCGCCGGACGTCCCGAGACCGTGACCACCTGCGAGACCGTGGAGAAGGGCGTGGAGATCTGCAAGGTGAAGCTCTTGGTCGCGCCCGAGAGCAGGCACCCCGACGTGGAGAGCGACGCGGAGTACTCGCCGTCGGTGCCGGTGCGCACGCGGGCCGTGTCGACGACATCGATCCACTCGACGGCCTCGAACGGCCACGACGACGAGCCGTGGTTCACGACGACCGGCTGCTGGCAGGTGACCTGCAGCTCGACCAGGCGATCGACGGGGAGCTCACGCTCCTGGTAGACCGAGATGGGCGAGTAGTAGAGGTTCCCCGCCCATACGAAGCCCTGCGTGCCGGGGGGCGCGGTCGCCACGAGGCAGTTCGCGCCGTCCCACGAGCCGAGGGCGCACGTCCCCGGTGTCGGCGTCGTGACGTAGAGGTTGTTCTCGTAGATGAAAGGGGTGCTCCCCGCGGGCGGAGTCGCGACGAAGCAGTTCGCACCGTCGTACCACGCGGGCGCCTGGCAGGTCGGTTGGAACACGCCTGCCGCCTTGGCCTCCTGGTCCGACAACGACGCGTACGTGCGAACGGTTCCGTGGATGTGGAAGGGTTGGACGGAGCCCCCGAGACTCGGCGCCGGCTTCTTGGCGGAGGCGGGGGCGACGCCGGCGATCGAACATGCAGCGAAGGACAAGGCGGCGAGGCGCCTGAAGGTGAACCGCATCTCACGTACTCCCGAGGACCTGGGTGAGTTCGCGCGTCCCGCCTCGGACCGCGCGATGGAATGCCGCCGCCCGGAGGCGGAGCGGTCGCGCCGCCGGCTGCAGCCCTCGTGCCATCCTCGCGAACGCGATCCGACGGCCTGCGGCGTGTCGACGACGTCCCGCGCAACGGTCCTGAACGGTTCAGTGAACGGTCCCGTGCCGATCCCCGCGCGAGGGGCCCGAGCGCGATTCCAGTTCTCGTCGACACGTGCGCCGCTGCGAGAGCGGCTCGGCGCGGATGCCGACGGGCGCTCCCCGCTCGAGCGCGAGCTGGATCAGCGTTTGCGGCTCTGGTTCCTTCGGCCCCGCGTCACAGCAAGTCGTTGCGCCCCTTCGCCTTCAGCGCCTCGACCACCGCCCGCACGTCCTGCGCCCTCCCTCGCGGCAGCACCAGCAGCGCGTCGTCCGTCTCGACCACCACCAGGTCCTCCACGCCCACCAGCGCGACCTGCTTGCCGCGCGCGCTGCCCTCGAGGCGGACGAGGTTTCTGCGCGCGTCGACCGCGATCGCGCCCTCCGGCAGCGCGTTGCCCGCGTCGTCCTTCGCGGCGAGCTCCCACGCGCTCTCCCAGCTGCCGACGTCGCTCCAGCCGAAGTCGCCGGGCACCACGCCGACCTGGCCGGGCGTCGCGCCGACGCGCTCGACCACGCCGTAGTCGATGCTGATCGAGGGCAGGGCGGGGAACACCTCGCGCACCGCGGCGTCGCCGATCATCGCGTCGAGCCCGCGCGCGAGCTCGGGCAGGTGCGCGCGGATCGCCTCGTCCATCGCGCGGGCGCGGAAGAAGAACATGCCGCTGTTCCAGAGGAACCGGCCGCTCGCCAGGTACTCGCGCGCCCGCGCCGCATCGGGCTTCTCGACGAAGCGCGACACCTCGTGCGCGCCGTCGACCTCGGGGACGAAGCCGCCGGTCTCGATGTACCCGAAGCCGGTGTCGGGGCGCGTCGGGCGGATGCCGATCGTCGCGAGCGCACGCACCTTGGCGACCTCGAGCGCGCTCTGCATCGACGCGCGCAGACCGGCCGGATCGTCGACGTGCTGATCGCTCGGGAGCACGGCGATGATCGCCTCGGGATCGCGCGCGAGGATGGTGCGCGTCGCCCAGCCGATGCACGGCGCGGTGTTGCGGGGCGAGGGCTCGGCGAGGAGGTTCTCCGCCGGCAGGCTCGGGAGCTCGCGGCGGGTGGCGTCGGCGAGCACCGCGGCGGTGACGACCAGCGTGCGCTCGGTCGGGACGATCGGCGCGATGCGCGCGACCGTCGCGGCGAGCAGCGACTCGGTCCCGCCGCCGAGCGGCAACAGCTGCTTTGGGCGATGCGCTCGCGACGCCGGCCAGAACCGCGTCCCCGAGCCACCGGCCATCACCACCGCCCAGACCGGTCCGCGCGCGCTCCGTCATGGCGCCCCTAGGTCGCGGCGCCTCGCGCGGGAGTCAATCTCGCGCGCCCCGGTGAGCCCGCGGCGCGGCGCTCATCAACCGCGGCGGCGCGCCGCGAGGAGCTTCCTCGCCAGGGTGGACACGCCGCGCCGGTCGAGGTCTCGCGGCCGGACGACCTCGACCGCGTCCCAGGCCGCGTTCGAGGCGATCGCGGTCGGCGGGCGATCGACGACGCCCTGGTGCACGGCGATCTCGAGGTGCCGGTGGGTGAGCACGTGCTCCACCTGGCGCGCCGGCGCTTCGTCGAACCGCACCTTCACGCCCAGCGTCGCCTCGAGCTCCGCGCGCGCGGCGTGCCGGTCGCGCGCCGAGACGCGCGGCGGCTCCCACAGCCCGGCGAACAGCCCGTGCGGGGCGCGCCGCACCAGCACGCGCGCCGACTCGTCGCCGCCGCGCACGCGCAGCACGGCGGCGATCTCGCGCACGCGCGGCCGCACCGGCTTCTCGGACACGACCGGCAGCTCGTGCGTGCGACCCTCGCGCTTCGCCGCGCACGCCGCGCGGATCGGGCACTGTCCGCAGCGCGGCTCGCGCGGCACGCACACCGTGGCCCCGAGCTCCATGAGCGCGTTGTTCCAGGCGCCCGGGCGCTCGCGATCGACGAGCTCCTCGGCGAGGCGCCACGCGCGCGCGAGCCCCTTGCCCTTCTTCGGATCGTCCTCGATCGCGAACACGCGCGCGAGCACGCGCGCGACGTTGCCGTCGACCAGCGCCGCCGGGAGATCGAAGGCCTGGCTCGCGATCGCGCCGGTGGTGTAGGCGCCGACCCCGGGGATCGCGCGGAGCGCGCCGGTGTCGGCGGGCAGCGCGCCGCCGTGCGCCTCGGCCACGTGCCGCGCCCCCTGATGCAGCAGGCGCGCGCGCCGGTAGTAGCCGAGGCCGCTCCACGCCGCGAGGACGTCGTCGAGCGGCGCGCCGGCGAGCGCCTCAGCGTCGGGCCACTGCGCGAGGAAGCGCTCCCAGTACGGGATCACCGTCTCGACCCGCGTCTGCTGCAGCATCACCTCCGCGATCCAGATCGCGTACGGATCGCGGGTTCGCCGCCACGGCAGGTCGCGCGCGTGCGCGTCGTACCAGGCGAGCAGCGCGCGCCGCAGCCGCGATCGCGCGCTCGGCGTCGGGCTCACTTCACCGGCTTGGCGGTGAGCTCGAGGGTGAACGCCCCTTCGGCCTTGGTGCCGTACCCGTCGACCACCACGTAGTAGGTGCCCGCATCGAGCTCGCGATCGAGCTGCTTCGAGTAGTAGTTCGAGCAGACGATCTCGTTGCGCGTCGGGTCGCCGCAGTCGGAGCGAAGCGACATGATCGCGTTGTAGAAGGTGCCGCCCTTGAGCGAGAGGTTCACCTTGGACTTCTCCTTCAAGGTGAACTGGTAGACCTTGTCGCCGCTCTGCTGGCTCCACACGCTGCCGCCGCACTTCTCGGAGGCGAAGCGGTCGGCGGCGCCGCTGGTCGTGTCGTTCACCGGCGTGCCGGGGACCAGCTTCGGCGCCGCCTTGCACGCGGCGATCGCCGGGGCGGGCTCGCGCATCTTCGCCGAGAGCTTGGTGCGACCGAAGTCGTCGACGCCCTTGCCCTTCACCACGAAGAAGTACGAGCCGGGATCGACGGTGGCGTCGAAGCCCTTGCTGGTGGACGCCGGCTCGCAAGCGACCTCGCCCTTGGTCTCGCCGCACGCCTTCTGCAGCGCGAAGACGTGGTGCGCCTCGTCCTCCGTGGTCGAGACGAAGAGGCGGCTCTTCGCCTTCACGTCGAGCTTGTAGACGACGTCGGACGACGAGTCGGCGGCGCAGCTCGCCTTCAGGTCGGACTTCGCCTGGAACGTGTCGAGGGTGAACGTCGTCCCGAGCGGCAAGGGCTTCGCGTCCTTGCAGCCGTCGGACTCCGCGGTGCCGGCGCCCTGCGCGTCGGAGCGATCGATGGTGAGGTCGACGCTCGCCGAGTGCGTCGCGTCGTTGGTCGAGCCGATGACGGTGTAGGCGCCCGCGTCCATCACGCCGGTCCACGACATGGCGTCGATGTGCCAGTCCTTCGCGCAGACGAGCTCGGTGGTCGGCTCCTCGCACCGCTTGCGGACGCTGAGGCTGCTCTCGCCGCCGGACGACGCGCGCATGCTCAGGCGCACGCGCGACCGCGACTTCAGATCGAATTTGAAGAGCGCCTCGCTGGCGCCGCTGCTGGAGCACGACGGGCGGAAGCTCGAGCCGTCGGCGGAGACGAACTCGGTCGTCTTCTGGCCGACGTTCGCCGTTCGCGCGCCGGCGCACACCGACTCGAGGCTCGGCGCGTCTTCGAGGCGCGCCTTGAGCTCGAAATCGCCGCGGTTGTCGGCCTCGTAGCCGGCGACGAGCACGCCGTAGTCGCCGGTGTCGACGACCGCCTCGAGGTGCGACTTGGTCTGCAGGCCCTCGGAGTCGTCGGAGCAGTCGACCTCGTGGCCGGAGTCGCAGAGGTAGCCGTCGTTCTGATCGGCCCGGTAGAGGGTCATCACCGCGTCGAACTTCGCGCTCAGATCGAGCACCAGCTTGTGACGACCCTCGACGTGCACGCGGTAGACGACCGAGGGACCCTCGGCGGCCGCGCAGCTCGCGCGCGCGGCGTAGCCCTTGTTGCTGTTGTTGCCCTTGACCGAGCCGCCGGGCGACAGCTCGATGCCGCTGCTGCACGGATCGCCGGAGCCGTCGGAGACCATCGGCTCTTCGCACTCGTCGCCGACGCAGCCCACCACCATGGGCTCTTCGGAGCCCTTCGACGGAGGCTTCTCGGACGAGGCGTACGGCTGCGCGATGAACGACCCGGAGCCGCCGGTCGACTTGACCACGAGGTTGTAGGTCGCCGCCTCGGGCACGCAGTGCTTGATCGAGGTCGAGCCCTCCTGCTTCTTCACCTCGCCGACGCTCTTGCCGGCCGGATCGAGGACCGAGAGGTCGACGCCCTTGAGGCCGTCGCCGCCGAACACGACGACCTGGTAGCAGCCCTCCTTGAGGGCGAGCGGCACCTTGCCGTCGGTGCCTTCGGCGACGGTGCCCATCGCGGGGGCGCCGAACGCGGTGTAGCCGACCGACTCGTAGATGCTCTTGGCCGAGGCCATGCGCGCGACGAGATCGGGACCGCGCGAGGCGCAGCCGCTCTGAGCGGAGACGAACGGCGCTGCGAGGAAGCACGCGGTCAGCGCGACGCGGCGGAGGCGGACGGACATCGTCGGGGCATCGTACCCGATGGCCTGCCAAAATCCCCCCGGACTGAAGTCCGGGGCACCGACGGCCGGGCGAAGCCCTTGGGGCTGGCGAGGGGCTCGTGTCGAGGAAGTGCAGTCCCAAGCGGACCGAAGTCACTCCGGCGCTCGTACGGAGTTGGTTCGAGCTCGCCAACCCTGCAGCGACGACTCCAAGCCAGGCTGGCGATTCGGTGAAGTCCGAAGGACTTGAGGTGCAGTCGGTGCCCCGGACTTCAGTCCGGGGGTCATCGAGCGTTACCGCCGGCGGCTCGGGGGCGGCGGATCCTCGGGGTAGGCGAGCTGCTCGGCGGAGGAGGGAGGATCGATCGGCTCGGCGACGGCGATGCGCGAGGACGTCGCGCGGAAGGCGGGGACCTCGCCGGTGACCTCGGCCGGATGCATCCCGAACTGGCGCAGCTTGCCGTAGAAGGTGACCTTCGAGACGCCGAGCGCCTTGGCGGCGCGGGTGACGCTGCGGTTGCAGCGCTCGTAGGCCTCGAGATAGGCGCGCCGCTCGACCTCGGCCAGCGGGAGGATCGGCCCGGCGCCGAACAAGGAGCTGCCCGGGTTCGACTCGCGCACCGGGATCTGCATCGCCGAGGGGATGCCGAGCGAAGACTCGCGGAGCGACCACGCGCCGGAGGGCGGCGGATCGGAGGAGCGGCGGACCGACGCGGGCACCCGATCGAGCACCGTCGCGTTCGGCGGCAAGAGGCTCACCTCGCCCTCGATCACGTTGGCGAGCTCGCGGATGTTGCCCGGCCACGCGTAGGTGACGAGCGCCGTCTCGACGTCGGGCGACAGCTCGCGGACGGTCTTGCTCTGCCGCTCGGCGAACGTGCGCAGGTAGTGGTTGGCGAGGATGATGATGTCGCCGGGACGCTGACGGAGCGCGGGCAGGGTGATCTGCAGCACGCGCAGGCGGTGCAAGAGGTCGAGGCGGAAGCGGCCCCGCTCGACGTCGATGGTCAGATCGCGCTGCGCGGTGGCCATGACCCGCGCGCGGACCGGGCGCTCGACGCTGCTCCCGAGGCGCACCACCACGCGCTCCTGCAGCACGCGGAGCAGCTTCACCTGCATGTCGAGCGGCATGTCGACGATCTCGTCGAGGAGGATGGTGCCGTCGCCCGCGAGCTCGAACTTGCCGACCGACCCTTCCGCGCGCGCGCCGGTGAAGGCGCCGCGCTCGTAGCCGAACAGCTCCGCCTCGAGCAGCTCGCGCGGGAGCGCCGCGCAGTTGATCGCGACGAACGGCTCGCGCGCGCGGGGGCCCGCGGAGTGGATCGCCTGCGCCACCAGCTCCTTGCCGGTGCCGCTCTCGCCGACGATGAGCACGCTGGCGTCGACCGTGGACGCGCGGCGCGCGATGTCGAGCGCCTGCAAGAGGGCCGGATCGTTGCCGCGCAGATCGCCGAACGTGTAGCGCGAACGCGGTCCGACGAGCTTCTGCGCGATCTTCTGGGCGCGCTCGTACTCGACGATCGTCGCGACGGTGCCCTCGCCGTCGAGCTCGCGCGCGTGCACGACGATGGAGGTGTTGGCGAGGCGCACCACCAGGCCGTCGGCCGGGTTCTGGAGCGCCGCTGCCAGCGGCGCGAGATCGGGGATGGCGTCGATGCGACGCCCGAGCAGCCGCGACTGATCGAGCCGGAGCGCGCGGCAGGCCGTCTCGTTGACGGCGGTGATCACGCCCTCGCGATCGAGCGCGAGGAGGCCGTCGCGCATCGCGTCGATCGTCCCGGCGAGGCGCCGCCCGAGCGCCGCCGCGGCGTTGGTCGCGCGCAGGCGCGCCAGCGCGAGCCCGCCGTACGACGCGAGCAGCTCGAGGGTGGCCGCGTCGGCGGCGGAGAACGTGCCGCCGGTCGCGCGCTTGTCGACGTAGATCGCGCCGTCGGTGCCGGACGCGCGCATCGGCACGACCAGCGTCGGTCCGGGCGGGATCTCGCTGCCGCCGCGCCGGTCCTCGGCGACCGCCGGCTCGACGGCCTGCACCATGTCGCGCGGGCGGCTGCCGAGCGGCATGTCGAGCACCTGCTCGGCGACGTCGATCCAGCTGTCGTCTTCGGCCTCGATGCCGCGGGTGACGATCGCGCGCAGGCCGACGTGCGGGACGCGCTCGGCGATGACCACCGCGTTGGCCGCGAGCTGCTCGAGCACCACGTTGGCGAGCTCGTCGACCAAGGTGTCGACGTCGCTCGCGCCCTCGAGGCCGGCGAGGATCGTGGCGATGGCCCGCGCCCGCTCGCGCTCGGCGAACGTGGCGGCGACGATCTGACCGAGGTCGCCCTCGACCCGGGCGAGCTCGCCGAGCGCGGAGCTCGCCGCGGCGTCGAGCAGGTCGATCGAGTCGCGCAGGTTCACCAGGTTCTCGTGCGCGATCGGCCCGGTGTCGGCGCCCTCGAGCACCAGCTCGAGATCGTCGGCGGCCTTGACCTGCCGATCGAGGCCGACGGCGAGCGTCGACTGCACGTGCGCGCGCATGCGATCGCGCGCGTCGAGCCGTACGGCGACCTCTCGCGGGATCGCTTTGTCGGCGTCGCGCCGGCCGTGCATCCGCCAGGCGTGACGGGTCGCGACCCGATCGCGCCAAGTCGCCGCGTCGCCGATGCTCGCCTGCGCGCGCGCGACCCACGAGGTCGTCGAGCCGCCCACCGCCTCGAGCAGCTCGGGCGTCGCGCCGAGCACCCGGAGGATCGAGCGGCCGAGATCGCGCATCAGCCCCGCCTTCTCGAGCGAGCGCAGCGCGCGCTGCAGGCCGTTGACGCTGCGCTCGGCGACGGCGGTGATCACCTCGAGCAGCGTGCGCGTGCGCACGTCGCCGCCGCGGACCTGCAGGCCCTCGGTCGCCCCGCGCGCCCAGAGCAGCTCGATGGCGAGGCCGTCGGCGAGCTCCAGCGCCCACGGCGCGTCGCCCACGTCGGGCACCTCGGGCATCGGGCGCTGCGCGCCGCGACGCGCGGCGATCCACACCGCCAGCACCTGTCGCATCCCGAGATCCTCGGGCGGCGCGTCGGCGCCGGCGTCGAGGTGCACGGCCGCGCGATCTTCGTCGTCGGAGATGAGCGCGATCTCGGCGAGACCGAGCTCGCAGCGGGCGACGTCGCCCCGCGCGCCGCGCTTCCGCTGGACGCGGCGCTCGTTGACGAGCACGCGGACGGCCGCGCCGTCGTCACCCGACCAGGTGAGCGCCCGGGCGAGGCGGACGGCCGCGAGGACACGCGCGTCGACCGCCGCAGCGTCGAGCGCACGTTGTCTCGCCTCGATGGTGGCGGCCAGCCAGGTGCCGCCCGACCCCGAGGCGCCCGTCATCGGGGGCCGCATCGAGGTCCATTGTAGTTCAATTGCTGAACCACATGGATCGCGCTTTTTCGGGGTGACGCGGCGCGGAAAATCGGGGGTGGCCGCGCCTCACCAGGCGAGGCCGACCATCGCGCCGAACGTCCACTGCTTCGCCAGCCCTTTGATGCGTGCCTTGGCGGCGTCGTCGGGCGCGCCGCTCTCCGGGTCGGCGAGCTCCATCGCCACGTGGGGGAGCACGACGGAGAGGTTCTCCCACCTCCACGACAACCCGAACAACGCGCGCTGCCGGCGGTAGGCGCGCATGTTCCTGAAGACGACGTTGTTGTTGAGGTCGAGCTTGGCGGGGCTTCCGATCGCGTCGCCGCTGATCGCTCCACCCGTCTTGTTCTGGCAGTGGAACTCGCCCGTGTCGCCTGCGGCGCGCTCGGCCGCTGTCGCAGGGCGGGCGTTGCAGTCGCCCAACCCGTCGCGGTCGGGGGTGGTGTCGATGACGCCGGAGTCGGCGTTGATCCACACCATCTGCCAGCCCACGTAGGGCTGGAAGACGACCTGGTTGGCGATGGGGAACCGCCGCGACACCTGGACGTCGAACGAGGGCACGGTGATCTTCACCTTGCTCGTGCCGGTCAACGTGTGGACGTAGCCACCCACCGAGACGTCGAAGAGCTTGCGGAAGCCCTCGAACGGCGCGAGCCGGATGCCGCCGCCGAGGATCACCAGCTCGGTGTTGGCCATGTAGCCCACCGACCCCTGCAGCTCGAACCCGTACGGCAGGCCCTTGCGGCCGCTGACGCCGTAGATCTGGAGCATGCTGTCGGGGCTGCCGTTGCTCGACGAGAACTTCTTGCCGTCGGTGATCGGGCCCTCGGTGCCCCTCGTGATGTAGCGCTCGTTCTTGTCGATCGTGGTGAAGGTGCCGAAGAGCGAGAGCTCGAAGCCTCCGTAGCCGGTGGTGCGCGCCGGGTGCATCGCCGTGGGCGCCATCGCCATGGCGTACGTCGACATGAGCTTGGCCCACGCGTCGTTGTCGGCCCGGTAGTAGTTGGTGTCGAAGCCGGTGCCCGCCGCGTTCACCTGCGCGGCGCCGCACGGAACCGGGTTCGGCGCGCAGGGCTGCGTGAGACGCTCGGGCGCGAGGTCCATCGGGTTCGCGTTCGCGTCGCGTTCGACGAAGAGCGCGGCGAAGCCGAGCGCACCGAGCGCCATCGTCGCCACCAGCCGAGACACCGGTCCTGTCATCGCTTCCTCGAGCAACTCGCCCGCTACGAGACTCGCAAGCTAAAGGTTCGGGGAAGAGACCGTCAAGATGAACATGCCTGCCTCGCCTCCATCCTCACCTCTCACCGGGCCTCGCACCGGGGCTCTCAGCGGGACCGGCATCGACGAAGGTGGTCGGTTGCGGGTCCCGCCGCTCGAGCCGCCGTTCCACATCGTGCTCCTCGAGCCGGAGATCCCGCCGAACACCGGGAATGTCGCCCGGATCTGCGCGGCCACCTCGTCGCCGCTGCACCTCGTGGGGCCGCTCGGGTTCCGAATCGACGCGCATTCGGTGCGCCGCGCGGGCCTCGATTACTGGCACCTGGTCGATCTGCGACGCCACCTCGACTGGGCCCATTTCCTCCACGAGTTCTCCCGAGAGAGCAGAGAGCGGGGAGGGGCGTCGCGGGTGTGGCTCTTCACGGCCAAAACCGAGCGGAGCTGGTTCGGCGTGGCGCCGAGCCCCGGCGACGCCCTGGTGTTCGGCAAGGAGTCGGTCGGCCTCCCCGAAGACCTGGTCGCGGCGCACGCCGAGACGACCGTCGCCATCCCGACCAGCGGCGGCGTCCGCTCCCACAACCTCGCCAACGCGGTGGCGATCGCCGTCTACGAGGGTCTGCGGAAGGTCGGCGGCCTCGGGTGATCGCGGGGGCGAGCGCGCCTCTCGTGGCTGGGACGCCCGGGGGCAGCGGCTTCGTAGGTCGAAGGTCGAAGGTCGAAGGTCGAAGGTCGAAGGTCGAAGATCGGAGGTTGCGGGTCGGGGGCGCGCCTTTCGGGCCACGGCGCCTGATTGGCTGAGGGCGCGCTGGATATCTCTGTCCGCTTCGACCTTCGACCTTCGACGTTCGACCCCGTCTGCAGCGGCCGGCGCGAGGCCAGCGCCTCCGAATCGGCCGCCGTTCCAGAGAGGCCGTGGTACCGTGCGCGCGATGTCCGGGTCCGTCCTCGACACCTCCGCGGACGACAAACGTGGCGTCGCTTTCGCGGCCGGCGCGAGCTTCCTGCGCATCAGCGAGCTGGTCGGCGGCTTCGCGCTGCTCCTGTGGCGCATCTTCATCCGGGTCGTGCCGCCCCGGTTCGACGCGCGCGAGCTGAAGAACAACCTCTACAAGATGGGGGTGAAGTCGCTGCCCATCGTGGCGGTGACCGCGCTGTTCACCGGCGCGATCATGGTCATCCAGGCGGCCCCGATGGTCACCCGCTACCAGGCCCACGGCCTGATCGGCTGGGGCGCGGGCTTCGGCACGCTGCGCGAGATCGGCCCGCTGCTGACCGCGCTGATGATCAGCGGCCGCGTCGGCGCCAACAACGCCGCCGAGCTCGGCACGATGGTGGTCACCGAGCAGATCGACGCGATGCGCACCCTGGCGATCGATCCGCTCAACTACCTGATCGTGCCGCGCTTCCTCGGCGTGGTGATCACCCTCTTCATCTCCACCCTCGTCGCCGACGCCCTGGCCCTCTTCGGCGCGGCGTACTCCTGCGGGCCGCTGCTCGGCATCGAGCCGCGCGTGTTCTACAACGGCCTCACCGCCGGCCTGCTCAACTTCGGCGACGTCGCGCACGGCCTCGTGAAGTCGGTGTTCTTCGGCGCGATGATCGGCCTCTCCAGCTGCTACTTCGGCACGAACGTCAGCGGCGGCGCGCCCGGCGTCGGCCGCGCGGTCAACGCGACGGTCGTCGTCTCGGCCGCGAGCATCTTCGTCCTCGACTACTTCATCTCGTTCCTGAGCGCGTGAGCATGGCGGCGCACGGGCACGAGCAGCAGGAGGAGGAGGCGCCGCGCGGCGACGACCGCGGCTTCGTCGGCGAGATCGGCTACCTGGTCATCGACGGCCTGAAGCAGGCCCGCGATCTCTACTCGGTGTTCGTCCGCACCCTGTATTTCTCGGTCTACGGCAAGAGCGAGAAGGGCGCCGTCGTCGAGCAGATCTTCCTGCAGGGCAACCAGTCGGTCTTCTTCCTGACCGTCTTCATGGGCTTCTTCGGGATGATCCTCGTCTTCCAGGCGGGGGTGCAGGCGCTGCGCATCGTCCCCGACCTGACCCTGCTCGGGGCGACGTTCCTCCAGCTCCTGGTGCGCGATCTCGCCGCGTCGATCGGCGCGCTGATGCTGGCGACGCGCGTCGGCGCCGGCATCGCCGCCGAGATCGGCTCGATGGTCGTCACCGAGCAGGTCGACGCGCTGCGCATGTGCGCCGCCGATCCCATCGAGTACCTGGTGGTCCCGCGCTTCAAGGGCGGCATCATCGCGACCACCGCCGTGATCATCTGGAGCGCGATGATCGCCTGGACGAGCGGCATGCTCACCGCCTGGTCGTTCTTCGGCGTGCTCCCCCGCACCTTCGCGAACGTGCAGATGGTCGGCGTGGGCGACGTGGTCGTCGGGCTCACCAAGTGCCTCGCCTACGGCGCGGCGATCCCGATCGTCAGCGCGCAGTCGGGGCTCTCGACCTTCGGCGGCAGCGAGGGCGTCGGCTGGGCGACGACGCGCGCGGTCGTCAACAGCTCGCTCGCGGTCATCATCCTGAACTTCTTCATCTCCGCGGCCGGCCTGGTGATCTTCCCGTGATCCGTCGCTTCGGGGCGATCGGTGACGTGCACGCGGAGCACGAGCACCTCGCCGCCGCGCTCGACCACCTGGAGCGCGAGGGCTGCGACGCGATCTTCGCCGTCGGCGACGTGGTCGACGGCCCCGGCGACGTCGATCGGTGCTGCGCGCTGCTCCGCGAGCGGGCGATCTGCGTGCGCGGCAACCACGATCGGTGGCTGCTCGAGGGCCGCGTCCGCACGGTGCCCGACGCGCACCACCGCGGCGATCTGTCGGCGGAGTCGCTCGCATGGCTCGAGTCGCTGCCCGCGGTCCGCACGTTCGAGACGACGGCGGGCCGGCTGCTCCTCTGCCACGCGATCGGCGAGGACGACTTGTCGCGCTTGATGCCGGAGGACGAGCCGCCGGCGCTGGTGGGCAACGACGCGCTGCAGAAGGTGCTCGCCGGCGACTTCGAGATCATGGTGTGCGGCCACACGCATCGCGCGATGGTGCGCACCATCTTCGGGTTGCTGGTGGTGAACGCCGGCACGCTCCACCGCGCCGACGATCCCGGGTTCTTCCACGTCGATCTCGAGGCGAAGAGCGCGCGGCGGTTCGGCATCGAGGGCGGCGAGGTGCGCGAGGTGGAGCGGATCGCGTTCGGGGCGCCGGGGGACGACGTGTGGGGCGCGGGGTGGTGAGCCTGGATCGGGCGCGAGGCGCCCGCGAGTGACACCGATCGCATCGCGCTGCGATAGGCTGGACGCCGATGTTGCAGCAGCTGCGCGAGGCCATCGGCCCGGGTGCGCCCGCGGCGGTCGAACCCCGCACGGTGCTGCGCGCTGCGCGCGCCTCCGTCGTGCTCGGCGTGGTCGCCTCGTTCGGCAACACCATCACGCGCTTCGGCGTTTCACCGGGCGAGGATCGCGCGCTCTACGATCGGTTTCTCGCATGGAACCTGCCTGCCCACGCGATCATCTTCGTCGCATTCGTGTCGATCCTCCGCTCGTCGGGGAGGCTCGAGGAGGTGACATGGCGCCTCCGCGCGGGCCTCGTCGGGGCTGCGTGGGTCGTCGTGGTGGCCAACTGGATGATCGGCGGCACGGCGGCGACCATCAACCTCGCGTTTGCGACGATCGTGGTGGGCGCCTCGCGAATGGTCTTCGGGTGGAAGCCCGGCGTCTTCGCGGTCGCCTCGGTCGTGACGATCGACATCCTCTTCGCGGTCCTGCGCGCCATGGGCGCGCTGCCGAGCCGCAGCCCGTTTCCGGAGTACGTCCTCGATGACGGCGGTCGTGCGGCGATAGGCGTCGCCTGGCGGGCCGTGTCGCTCGGCACCGTGTTCGCGATCGCCGGGTACTTCGCCAACCGAAGCAGCGCCAACGAAGAGCGGCTGCCCGCGCTCGACCTCGGCAGCGCGGCGACGGTGCTCTCCGCCTCCGCGCCCGCGGCCACCGGGCCGATCGGCTTCGGTCCCGGCGCGCGCATCGGTCGCTACGAGGTGCTCTCGATCATCGGTGCCGGTGGCATGGGCGTGGTGGTTCGCGCGCACGATCCCGAGCTCGGTCGCGAGGTCGCGATCAAGTTGGTCCGCCCGCGCGGCGCCACCTCCGATGCTCGCGCACGTCTGCTCCGAGAGGCGCGCTCTCTCGCTCGCCTCCGCCATCCGGCCGTCGTGCCGATCTACGACGTCGGCACGGCGTTCGACCAGGTGTTCGTGGTGATGCCCTTCGTCAGCGGCGGCACGCTCGGCGACTGGCTGCGGGCGGAGCAGAGACCGTGGCGCGCCGTGGTCGATCGCTTCCTCGCTGCCGGCCGCGGGCTGGTCGCTGCGCACGCGAGCGGGCTCGTCCACCGCGATTTCAAGCCGGACAACGTGCTGCTCGGCGACGAGGGCGTGGTCATGATCGCGGACTTCGGGCTCGCTCGTTCGGGCGACGACGAGGCGGACGCGCCGGCCTCGCCGGTGACGCCGGCGACGCCGCTGACGGACATCACGCGCACCGGCGAGATCCTCGGAACGCCGGCGTACATGTCGCCGGAGCAGCTCACCGCCGACGCGATCGACTCGCGAACGGACGTCTTCGCGTTCTGTGTCGCGCTGTGGGAAGGCATCTTCTCGTCGCTCCCCTTCGATGACGAGAGTGGCTCGCCGCGGACCGCGATGGAGCTCCTCGCGCGCGTGCACCAGGGCCCGAGGGAGCCGCGCGGCGTCGCGAACGCGCCCAAGGCTCTCGTCGACGTCATGCGGCGCAGCCTGTCCTACGCCCCCGCGGACCGCGCCCAGTCGATGACCCAGCTGCTCGCCGAGATCGAGGCCGCCTGCGAGCGCGAGGCCGCGGGTCGCCGCGCGACCGCGTGACCGAGCCGCGGGACCAGACCGCGAGAGCGCGTCGACGATGGATGTCCTTCGACTCCGGTCGATCCGTGCGGCGCGGCTGCCTGACGATCGCTCGGACGCGCAGGTCGTGCCCGACGACCCAGGGGTCAAACCTGGGGCGCGTCCGTCGACCGAGAGATCTCCTCGAACACGCGCGCGACTTCTTCCGCGCCTGCCCGGAGACGCACCGCCCTCCGCAGCAGCTTGATGCACAGCTCGTCGAGCGCCCGCGCCCGCCGATCGTCCGGCAGATCGACGACGAAGCTCGGGCTCGGCGCGAGGACCGTGCGTTTGCGGATGACGACCTCGTGCGCGTTGCCGGCGAACGGGAGCGCGCCGGTGAGCGCCTCGAACAGGAGCACGCCGAACGCGTACCAGTCGGCCGCGGGCGACGGCTCGTCGTCGGGCGCCATGTACGCGGGAGCGCCGGCGATGTCGGGGCGCGCAGCCCCGCGTAACGGCAAGTCGGCCGCGATCTCCTCGCCGACGTCGATCAAGAGGCCGTAGTCGACGAGGACCACGCGGCCGTCGCGCGTGACGAGCACGTTCTCCGGCCGGACGTCGCGGTGGACCTTGGCGGCGCCGTGCAACGCGACGAGCGCGGCGGCGAGCTGTCGCAGCGCCGGCACGAGCCGATCGAGGCCCTCGCGGTGGATCGGCGCGAAGACCGACCCGCCCCCCTCCTGCACCGGCTGACCGAAGGCGAGGGGGATCGTCGCCCGCACCTTCGAGGGATCGATCGGCGGCCGCGGGGGCCGGACCGCCGACAGGAGGTCGCGCCCGTCGATCCTCTCCATGATCAGGAAGGCGCGCCCGGCGTGCTCTCCGTGACCGAAGAGCCGGAGGAGGTTCGGGTGCTCGATGGCCGCCACCGACCGGAAGGCCTCAGGATCGATCGTCGCGCCCGGGCGCAGCACCTTGAGCGCGACCGGGCCGTGGACGGGATGCTCGGCAGCGAGCACGGCGCCGAACGCCCCGGAGCCGAGCCGGGCGCCGACCGCGAGACCGGGAAGGGTCGCGCCCCACGCGCCGAGCGCCTCGTCGTCCAGCGGCATTCGCAGCGCGAAGCGTAGCCGATTGCGCTAGGATCCGCGCGCTTCCGCCCTTTTTGCCGCCGATGATCCAGTTTCGTCACCTTCGCAAGGCGTTCGGCCCCAAGGTCGTGCTGAACGACGTCTCGTTCGACGTGAACGACGGCGAGGTGTTCTTCATCATCGGCGCCTCGGGCGCGGGCAAGAGCGTGTGCATCAAGCACCTGGTCGGGCTGCTCAAGCCCGACTCCGGCCAGGTGCTCCTCGACGACGAGGACATCGCGCAGCTCACCGAAGAGCAGTTCTATCGAATCCGCAAGAAGGTCGCGATGGTGTTCCAGCACTCGACCCTCTTCGACTCGATGACCTGCGCCGAGAACGTCGCGCTGCCGCTCCGCAAGCACAAGAACATGAACGACAAGGAGGCGCTGGCCGAGGCCATGAAGCGCCTCGACCAGGTGCACATGCGCGAGTTCGCCGACCGCTTCCCGGCCGAGCTCGGCGACGGCATGCGCAAGCGCGTGGCCATCGCGCGCGCGCTCACCATGGATCCGCGCTACGTCCTCTTCGACGAGCCGACCACCTCGCTCGATCCGGTCAGCGCGCGCCGCGTCGATCGGCTCATCCGCGAGCTCTCCGACAGCCTCGGCGTCACCAGCATCGTGGTCTCGCACGATCTGGTCTCCATCTTCTCCATCGCCGATCGCATCGCCATGGTCTACCAGGGCGGTCTCCGCCTGGTGGGCACCCGCGAGCAGTTCCAGACCACCGACGATCCGGTGGTGAAGCAGTTCATCACCGGCACGGCCGAAGGGCCGATGATCGTGTGATGGCCACCGTCGATCTGGTCCTCTGCGGCGCCGGGCGGATGGGGCGCCACCACCTGCGGGTCGCGCGCGAGCACCCGCGCTTCCGCGTGGTGGCGATCGTCGATCCGGCGCTCGCGGGCGGCGCGCTCGACGGCGTGCCGGTGGTCGACTCGTTGACCGCCGTGCCGCCGCCCTTCGGCGCGGCGATCGTGGCGACGCCCATCGCGACGCACCACGCGATCGTGCGCGAGCTGCTCGCGCGCGGCGCCCACGTCCTCGTCGAGAAACCCCTCGCCGGCTCCGTCGCCGAGTGCGAAGACCTCGTCGCGCACGCAGCGGCGCACGCCTCGGGCGGCGCGCGCGTGGCGATCGGCCACGTCGAGCGCTTCAACCCGGCGGTGCGCGCGCTCGCCCAGGCGGTCCCGCGGGTGGGCGTCGTGCGCCGGCTGTCGTTCGTGCGCGTGGGCACGGCGCGCGGCGGCGTACGCGAGCGCTCCGATGTGCTGCTCGAGCTCGCCGTGCACGACCTCGATCTGCTCGAGCGCCTCGGCGGGCGATCGTCGCTGCGGAGCTCGTTCGTGCAGTCGTTCCGCGGCGACGAGGTGTGCGACGCCGCCGAGCTCGAGCTCGTCACCGCGAGCGGCGCCACGGCGACCGTGCGCGTCGACGCGTGCTCGGCGAGCCGCGCGCGCACCATCCGCGTCGAGGGCACCGACGGGGCGCTCGACGTCGATCTGCTCGCCGGCTCGGTGGAGCTCTCCCGCGGTGGCGCGCGGCAGCCGCTCTTGGCCGACGGGCCCGAGCCGCTGCGTGCGCAGCTCGATTCGTTCGCCGCGTTCCTCGACGGCGCCCCCAGCGAGGTGTGCACGGTCGACGAGGCTGCCCGGTCCGTCGAGCTCGCGCTCACGGCGCGACGCCTCGCGTCGGGTCGGGCGGCCCGGGTCGAGGGCCGGCCGTGACGCGTTGCGCGTCCGCGTCCGATCGGGCAGGGTTCGAGGTTCCCTTCGGCTTCCTTCTCCCCGCGCGTGTCCCTCGCGCGGCGCATCGGAGTGGCAATCGTGTCTCCTGCTTCGGCCCCCCGGACGCGCGCGATGAGCGGTGAAGCGTCACCCGTCCCCGAGACCGACACCGTGAGCGGTCATGTCAGCGGCGCCGACGGCGCGGCGGCGCGTCCGCGCACCTCCCTGCTGCGTCGCCACGGCGTCAAGGCGCTCGTCTCGCTCGCCATCGCCGCCGCCTTCGCCTGGGCGCTGTTGCGCGCCGGCCTGCCGATCGTCCCCGACCGCGCGGCGTTCGCGAAGGTGCGCTGGCCGCTGGTCGCCGCGCACGCGGGCGTCCTCTTCACGGTGCACTTCATCCGGGCGATCCGCTGGCGCCACCTGCTCCGCCCGCTCGCCCCCGACATCCGCCGTCGCAGGGTGGTCGCCGCCTCGTGGGTCGGCTTCACGGCGATCCTGCTCTTGCCGCTGCGCGCCGGCGAGATCGTGCGCCCCTGGCTGATCCGCGACCGCAAGAAGATCACCCTCTCGAGCGCCCTCGGCACGATGGGCGCCGAGCGCGTCATCGACGGCCTGGTGGTCACCGCCGTCCTCGCCGGCGCGCTCCTGTTCGTGCCTCGGCTCGATCCGCTGCCGAAGACGTTCGGCGATCTGCACATCCCGGTGGCGGCGATCCCCGCCGCGGGCTTCGCGGCGCTGGCGCTGTTCGTGACGCTGTTCGTGGCGATGGCGATCTTCTACTTCGCCCGCTCCTTCAGCCAGCGGATGATCCGCGCGACGCTCGGCCGCATCAGCCCGCGCCTCGCCGACCGCTTCGCCGCCATCGTCGGCGGTCTCGCCGAAGGCCTGCACTTCCTCGCCGATCGCCGGCACGGCGTCCCCTTCATCGCCGAGACGCTCACCTACTGGGGCCTCAACGCCGTCGGCATGTGGGTGCTCGGCCTCGCCTGCGGGCTGCCCATGACGTTCGGCCACGCGTGCGCGGTGATGGGCGTGCTCGCCGTCGGCATCCTGGTGCCGGCCGGCCCCGGTCTGTTCGGCGCGTTCCAGGCGTCGACCTACGGCGCGCTCGCCATGTACTTCGCGCCGACGATGGTCACCTGGGAGGGCGCGGTCTACGTCTTCCTGCTCTACGGCGTGCAGTTCGTCTGGCACCTCGTCGCGGCGGGCCTCGGCGTCGCCATCGACCCCGGCGTGCTCAAGAGCGAGTCGGTGATCCAGGACGCGGCCGTCGAGCGCGTCGGGTGAGGCTCCTCACTCGACGATGACCTCGGACACCCCGCCGCCCTGGGCGTGCGACGACTTCACGTGCACGCGCAGGCGATCGACCTTGGCGCCGATCTCGACCGTGCGCCACGCCGGGTCGGGCGAGACGCCGTCGAACTTCGTGGTGGCGGTCTTGACCACGTGCGCGCCGTCGAACGCCTCGATGGAGAGCTCGTTGCTCGCGCGGTCGTTCCACGGGAGGTTGCGCGCGTTCATCAGCTTCACGCGCGCGATCTTGCGCGGCGGGATCACCTTCACGTCGAGCCAGCCCTGGGCGTGATCGGGCAGGAGCCAGTCGGTCTTGTCGTTGCCGTCGACCGCGTTGGCCGGATCGTAGCGCGCGTCCCATTTCGCCGACGCGGAGGCCTCGAGGCGCCGCGGCGTGCGCGCGAGGAGCACGATCGCGACGATCGACAGGAGCAGGACGAGCGCGGTGCCGGCGAGGCGGACCACCCGGCGCTCGACGACGTCCCTCGGCGCCAGGCGGAGCTCGGCGTGTCGCTCGAAGAGCTGCGCGTGCTCGGCGAGGAGCGCCCGGAAGCGCGCGGCGTCGGCTGCCTTCACCTCCGCGTCGAACGCCGGCAGCTCCGGGGCGACGAGGGGCTCCCCCTCCTCCGTGGCGCTCCGCGCGAGCTCGACGGCCGCGCGCAGGAGGTGGAGCGCCTCGGCGGGGTGGCCGGCGATCCACAGCGCCTCGGCCGCCGCGCGCCGCTGCTGCGACAGGCGCAGGCTGCGCCCGCGCTCGGCGCGGATGTCGTCTCGGACCTTCGCGGCGCGCGCCTCGAGATCGCGGAGGAGGAACCATTCGCGGACGCCGGCGACGATCGACATGGGAAGGCGAATCCTCCACCAGGAAGCGGCAGGTGAAAACCCGCAAACCGCGTGATATCAACCGGCGGCCGTGCGTCTGCCCGAGTCCATCGCCGCCCAGTGGTCGCGGCTCCGCGCGCGTCCGCGCCCCCTCCTCGCCGCCGATCTGCTGTTCTGGGCGCTGCTCGCCGGGCTGCTGATCGCGCTGCTCGCGCCGCTCGCACGCGGCACCATGCCGCCGGCGCAGGACTTCGGCGGCCACCTCTCGATGGCCGACATCTGGGCGCGCTTCGACCGGCAGCCCCTGTTCCGGGAGTTCTTCCTGCTGCGCGCCGATCTGTCGCCGAACGCGCTCCACGTCCGGTTCGTGCGGCTGGTGTACCCGCTGCTCTCGCCGCTGCCCGCGCTGAAGCTGTTCTTCGTCGGTTCGCTGGTCGGCTTCGTCCTCGCCTTCCTCTACGTCCTGCACGTGTTCGAGCGCTCGCGGTGGCTCGTGTTCCCCGCGCTGGTGTTCCTCTGCTGGGGGAACATGGTGACGCTCGGCCTCGTCAACAATGTGGCGATCTTCCCCTGGATGTTCCTCGGCGTGGCGCTCTCGAAGCGCGCGGCCGAGCGCGCCACGGCGCCCTGGTTCGTTGCGCTCGGCGTCGTGCTCCTGCTCGCGTACTTCTCGCACGGCATCGCGTTCGGCTACGCGTTCGCGATGGCCCTCGGCATCGTGGTCCTCCACGTGCGCAGCGCCCGCGGGCTGTGGTCGCTCGCGTCGTTCGCGCCGGCGGTGTCGCTGTGGATCTGGTGGATCAAGTCCACGCAGGGCCGCCGCGACATGCCGGGCACGCACTTCAAGGACGCGCTGAACGCGCCCGGCACGCGCATCCTCAAGCCGGAGGAGGCGCTGATCATGTTCGAGCGCGAGGCGCTCGAGCTGATGGTGTCCCACCGCCGGACGGTGGTGGTCATCGTGGTGCTCGCCGCGTTCGTGGTGGGGCTCGCGCTCACCGTGCCGCTCGCCGCGCGCGTGCACGACAAGAAGCTCGAGGGCGCGCGCGCCGCGCTCCGCGAGCTGCACGATCTCGTCTCCGAGCACGCGCTCTTGTGCATGGCGCTCTGCCTCAGCGCCGGGCTGCTCATCCTCCCCTACGAGCTGATGGGCATGCCGATCAGCCCGCGCCTGACCACGGTCGTCGCGGTGACCTGGATGCTGGTCCCGCGCGTGCCGCCGGGCTCGTGGCGCGCCGCCGCGCCGGCGGCGATCGGCGTCATCGCGTCGGTGCTGTGGATCCGCGAGCTGCGCCCGATGGCGCGCGCGCTCGAGAACGAAGAGTACAGGCCGATGCGCACGCTCCTCGAGAGGATCCCCGAGCGCGGCAAGCGCGTGACCTGCGTCGGCGCGCGGTGGGTGCAGCCGCACGACTCCTACCGGCAGCCGCTCGGCCACAACTGCTACGGGCTCGCGCAGGTCGTCGCCGACGCGTTCGTGGGCACGCCGTTCGCGCTCACCGATTACAACGCGGTCTACTTCCGGCCCGAGGTGCGCGACCACGTGCCGGACATCGAGAACGTCGGCTGGGCCACCTCGTCGGCGACGCTGTTCTGGGACTACGTGCTCGTGCGCGGCGATCATCCGGCGCCGCCCACCGATCGCTTCGCGCGCGTCGACGCGGTCCGCTACCCCGCGCCGGGCGCGCCGCTGTGGACGCTCTATCGCGTCGACCACGGGCCGACGCGCGCGGTGGGCGCGCAGCCGACGGCCGGCGGGCCGGGCGGGTTCGCGATGCGCGTGCTCTGCGCCGAGGGCGAGGAGGTCCGCGGCCTCCGGGTGTCGAGTAACGCGTCGATGCTTCAGGGCGTGCGCGCGCTGTGCGGGCGGGTGGAGGGAGGAGAGGTGCGCGCGACCCAGCCGCTCGGCGGGACGATCGGCGTCGACGCCGACCTGCGCTGCGAAGCGGGGCGCATCGTCGGCCTGCACGGGCGCGCGGCGCTGATGGTCGACGCGGCCGGTCCGCTCTGCGAGGCGGGCGCCGCGGTCACCGACGGTCCGCTGGCCGGCGGTTCGGGCGGGCACCCGTTCCACCTCTCGTGCCCTCCCGGCAAGCACGTCATCGGCCTCACCGCGCGCGCCGCGGCGCTGGTCGACTCCCTCGGACCGATCTGCGAGCCGTGATGGCCATGGACCCCCGGACTTCAGTCCGGGGGAATCCTGATCGACCAGATCAGCGGCACTCGCCGCGCGCGCGCCCGGCGCGCCTCTCGTCGCGGTCGGCGTCTTCGACGCGGCCGAGCGCGCGCTCGAGATCGGCGATCCGGTACCAATCGCACGCCCGCTGCGGGCCCGCGCGCTCGACCTCGGCGCGCAGCGTGGTGATGCGATCGCGGCCCGGCGGCTCCCAGTCGCGGGTCAGCCCCTTGCGCGCGTCGACGCCCGCGTCGCCGCCCTCGCCGGGCTCCGGCGTGGAGAACGCCGGACGCAGCCCGACCCACGCGAACGCGGCGACCAGCACGACGCGCGCGATCCAGGCGAGCGGCCGATCACGCGACGGCGCCGTCGCCGCGATCAACGTCGCGACGAGCGCCGCGCCGATGGCCACGTACCAGAAGGTGGGCGAGGAGAAGCCGAAGAGCTCTCCGGCGTGGTGTGGGACGAAGCCGGCGCGGAGCAGCGGGAGGACGAACTGGGGCAGCGGCCGCGTGACGCTCTCGGGGATGGTGTTGTAGAGCGCGCCGAGCACGCCCATCTGCAGCACGCCGGCGATGGCCAGGCCTCCGAGCGCCCCGCGCGCGACGGTGCGTCGGGGCGTCGAGCCCGCGGAGAAGATCTCGGCGGCGACCAGGGCGCCGAACGCGAAGAACGGGGGCGCCGCGCCGAGGTAGCGCGGTCCGACCGTCCAGCCGCCGCGCCAGTTGATGGCGGCGCTCACGGTGATCCACAGGAGCCCCATCGTCGAGACCCAGGCGAGCGTCGCCGCCCGGGCGTGCGCGCGCTGGAACCGCGCGCCGCCGCGCCAGAGGAGCACCGCCGGGATGGCCAACAGACCGAGCCACATGAAGGGGCTCGTGCCGAAGAAGCCGAACGAGTGGCTCAGGCTGATGTCCTTGAGCACGTCGAAGCTCGGCTTGCCGATGCCGAACAGCCCCTTCTCGTGCAGCGCGGCGAACGCCTGGTTCTCGACCATCTTGTGGCCGGGCGTCATGGGGCTGCCGAAGGCGCGCCACTGGAAGAACATCAGCGCGCCGACGTTCAACAGGCCGCCGAGGGCGAGCGCGGCGAGCTGCTTGGGCCGGAAGAACGCGGAGAACGCGTAGACGGCGAGCGCCACCGACACCGGCAGCGCGTGGTACTCGAGCAAGGTGGCGAGGCCGGTGAACAGCCCGGCGAGGAACGCGCGCGACACGCGGCGCCCGCGCGCGTCGTCGGGGAAGAGCATGCGCTCGCGCGTGGCCAGACCGAACGACGCGAACGCGGCGCACGCGAACGGCGCGTGGCTCACGAACATCAGCGAGTAGGCGAGGTAGTTGGTGCCGAGCCCCGCGGCGATCACCGTCGACAGGCGCAGCACCTCGTCGCGCGAGAACGCGCGGAGGAACCGCTCGAGCCCCACCAGGAACAAAAAGCAGGGCAGCTGCACGACGAACAGCCGCAGCACGAACGTCGTCGCGCGGAGCCACCCATGCAGCTCGCTCGCCGGCGCGCCGACCTGCGGCACCGGGTGCCCGAGGCGCGGGGCGATCTTGGTGAACGCCCAGTACACCGGGACGCCCGCGTAGCTGATGGCCGGCGCCTTCACCGAGTAGAGGTGATGCTCGCCGGTCTTCTTGTCCGGCGCCCTGGCCATGTCGTTCACCCACCCGTGCCGCTCGACGATCTTGTCGATGCGGAAGGTGCCGTGCTCGACGATGGCCATCGTCATGTACGTGCGCACGTTCTCGTTCGGGTTGTTGACGACCGAGATGTACGGGTAGACGCAGGTGAAGGCGAGGAGCACGAGCGCGAGCACGACCCGCGTCGCCCATCCGCCGCTCGACACGCCGCGCATCGGCGCAGGGTATAGCCGGTTTTCGGCGCAGCGGGGGCTCGTCGCCGCTGGCCTCCCGATGCCGCCTGAGAGGCGCGGTGAGGCGTGGTGAGGCGTGATAAGGTCCGCGGCCGTGCTTCCGCGGCAGAAACGAGTCAGGCGCGCGGCGCTGTCGGCCGTCGGCGTCACCATGGCCGCGGTCGTGGTCGCGCTGCTCGTACGCCGCCCGACGATCGTGAAGGACCTGACGGTCGTCGCCGACGGGCAGTTCGGCATCCGCCTGTGGGAGGTCGCCCGCAACGCGTTCGCGCGCGGCGACGGGTTCCCCGGGTGGGATCGCTCCGTCTGCGCAGGGCACCCGTTCGTCGGCAACCCCGACGCGCAGCTGCTCTCGTCGCTCGTCGCCGGCGTGTTCGGCGTCCACGGCGACGTCATGGCGCGCTGGTACCCGACGATCGGCGTCGCGCTCGCCGTCGCGGGCACGTTCTTGTGGACGCGGCGCGCGCTCGGCCTCGCGTGGCTGCCGGCGCTCTTCGCCGGCGCGCTCTTCGGCGCCTCGGGCTTCCTCGGGCTGCACACCGCGGTCCGCATGACCTTCGTGCCGTTCGCGCTGATCCCGTGGGCGCTGTGGCTCGCGCACGAGGCGGAGCGTGACCTGCGCGCGGCGCTCGGCCTCGGCGCCGCCCTCGCGCTGATGCTGATCGAGGGAGGGCTGTTCCCGTTCTGCTTCGCGCTGGTGGCGCTGACCTGCGCGCTGATCCCGCGCGTGTTCGCCGCCGGCGTCGGCGTGGTCTCACGCATCGTCGCGGTGGCGGCGATCACCTGCCTCCTGCTCGGCGCGATCAAGATCTTCCCGGTGATGGCGCAGCTCGCGCGCGCGCCGCGCGTCGTGAAGGATCTCGACGCCGGTCCGTTCACCGATCTCATCCCGATGCTCGGCGACGCCGATCGCGGGGCGATGCCCGGCCGGCACTACCACATCAACGAGTTCCGCGGGTACATCGGGCCCTTCGCCTTCGGCATGGCGATCGCCGGCGCGGGCGTGGCGTTGATCCTCAAGCCGCGGCGCATCGGCCTGCTCCTGATCCTCATCGGGGCCGCGGTGCTCACGCGCGGGCGCTTCGCCGACTGGGCGCCGTGGACGCTGCTCACCCGCGTGCCCGTCTTCGATCAGCTGCAGGTGCCGTCGCGGTTCGTGCTGGTCGTCGATCTCGCGGCGGCCGCGGCCGCGGCGGTCGCGCTCGACGCGTCGATGCGCGCGGTGAAGCGCCGTGCGTTGATGGTGCCGCTCTTGATCGCGGCGGTGATCGCCGTGTTGGATCCGATCGCCGCCGGCCAGAAGATCCTCAAGGCGAACACCACCGACGCGTGGCTGCCGCGCCCCGATCCGAAGCCCGCGCGCTACCACCTCGTGGCCGGCGACGACTTCGGGCGGATGGCGACCTACCCGGGCCGCAACGTCGGCACGCCCGCGTGCCAGAAGGTCTGGCCCTACCCCGAAGGCGGCGGCTACGCGATCGGCGACGTGCCGCAGGCGTCCGCCGACGACGGCGAGATCGCGCGCGCCGACGTGCGGCAGAACGGCGCGACGATCGAGGCGACGCTCCGCAAGCCGGGCGCGGCGCACCTCAACCAGACGTTCGATCCCGACTTCGTCGCCAGCATCGGCCAGGTGCGGCGCTCGGCGAAGGGCACGCTCGACGTCCTGCTGCCCGCCGGCAGCCACCGCCTCGAGGTCCGCTATCGCCCGAAGGGGCTGCTTTCAGGGATGATCGTCACGTCGATGGGCGTGCTGGGTGCGATCGCAGCGCTGGTCTTCCTCAGGAAGAGAGCGCGCTGAACCGGCGGTCGCCACCCTCGGATGGCGCGGCCTCCAGCCGGTGTGGCTGACCGACCCTCCGACTGGTGGGAACACCCACCGGGACTTCACGGCGTGCGGTCGTCGAGCTTCGGGGTCTCGGGCTTGTCGTCGCACTCGAAGCGCACCGAGACGTTCGCGGCCATGCCGAACGTCGCCCGGAGCGTCGCCGGCGCCGCCGGCGCGTCGCGGAGATCGATGGTGGAGACCGCGGTCCACGGGATGACGTAGTCCTTCTCGCCGATCACGAGGTGGAGCTGGACCACCGAGCCCGGGCCGTTCACCCGCGGGTGCAGGAATTTTCGGCACGACCCCTCGAGGTCGACGCTGATCTCCGCCGCGCCCTCGCGATCCTCGATGCGGAAGCCCGACCACGGCGCCCCGACCGGCCAGGCCGGCGTGAAGTTGCCTTCGGTCACCGTCCGCGACACCACCGCCGCCACGCGCCAGGGCGTCTTCGGGTTCACCGACGCGCACGTCCAGTCGCGCGTGATCAGGCTGCGCTTGCAGGTGGTGCTGCTGGTGGTCGCGCGATCGACCCGGACGACCGCGTTGCGGTACCCGAACAGGCCCCCGAGCTGCAGCGTCTCGGGCGCGGGCGGGCGCGCGACGAACCGGGCACCGATCGCCCCGAGCAGCGCCGAGAGCGCGATCGGCACGACGCTGCGCTCGTGCGACGCGAGCCAGGCGCGGAGACGCTGCGCCGCGCGGACGAGCGGGCCGGCGCGCTCGGCGAGGCGGCGCGCGCGCTCGGGGTAGGCGCGCGCGAGCAGGAAGACGACGACCGCCGCCGCGCCGAGCACGGAGAAATCGCGCCCGAGCGCCGCGCCGGTGAGCATGCGCGACGGACGGATGACGACCTCGCCGTTCTGCACGCGCACGAGCATCTGCATCATGGTGCTGCCGGCGAGCGCGGGCACCTGCATCACCGTCAGCGTGCGCCCCGCCTGCGTGGCCTTGAAGCGCGGGTAGAAGGCGATCGCCAGGCGAACGTCGGCGCCCTCGGGCGGCGCACCGGAGACCTGCAGGCGGATCTCGTCGTCGCGGAAGACGGGCACCGCGACCTGCACGCCGGGGGGCGGCTGCACGATGCCCGGGTTGGTCGGATCGCGCAGCAGATCGAAGGGCCCGATCCGCTCCTCGAGCACCCACGGCTTCGGCCGCGTGTCGCCGTGCGAGACGACCACGAAGCGCGCGCCCCACGCGCGCTCCTCCTCGTAGGAGGGGTTGACCATGCGGTTCTTGAGGAAGATGGGGCCGCCGTACTCGGTGTGGACGACCGGAACGCCGCTGGCGACCGCCAGCGTGACGATGTGCTCGCCGTCGTAGCGGGGCACGTAGTGGACGCGGAACGGCGTCGTCTCCCGCTCCTTGCGCGCGGCGATCGCCTTCGCGAGCGCCTCGAACGGCTCGCGCTCGAGGATCACCCGATCGGGCTTGCCGCTGAGGAGGCGATCGCGGCCGTCGCGGATCACACGGCCGAACGTCGGGACCGCGAGCATGGCCGCGAGGAAGACGACGACCGCGCGACGGGCGATGCGCTCCACCTCGAGCGCGGCGCGCGGACGCGCGCGATGGGTGCTGCGCGCGATCCGCTCGCCGAAGAACGCGATCGCCGCGCTCGCCGGGAAGAGGAACAGGAAGGACATCCGCGCCCACTGCATCGTCTTGCCGGTGTCGCCGTCGACGAGGCCGAGCTCGCTGAGGAAGGGCCCCGCGTTGACGAGGATGCCCGCCAGCGCGGCCATCGCCAGCGGGCGCAGCAGGCGGTCGCCGCGGATCACGGCGACGAACGAGGCGAGCGCCGCCGCGGTGAGGCCGTAGGTCGTCAGCGGTCCGGCGATCACGTCGTAGGCCGCGGTGCCCTCGGTGGTGTGGGTGGTGTACCGCAGGCCGTAGGCGGCCATGACCTTCGCGCTCGGCAGCCACCACCACGCGGTCAAGGCCGGCGCGGCTCCGACGGCGACCGCGTACGGCACGAGGTGCTTGCGCAAGCGGCGATCGAGCACCAGCGCCACGCCGAGCGAGCCCTGGAGCAAAAACAGCGCGAGCAGGCCGAACGCGTGCGAGAGGCACGCGGCCGTCGCGAGGGCGATGGTCGCCACGACGTCGCAGGTCCGCCCGCGGCGGGCGACGTCGATCGCCTTCGCGGTGGCGAACACCGCGAGCAAGAGGGCGAGCAGCGACGGCCACACGCCCCAGTAGAGGTGCCACGACCAGAAGCCGATGAGCGGGTAGGCCGTGCCGTAGAACCCGCCGATGACCGGCAGCAGCGCCACGCCGAAGGAGATCGAGCGACGCGCGAAGCGGCGCGACAGCGCGTACGTGGCGAGCGCCGTGAGCGTGAAAAGCGATCCGACGGCCGCCTCGTACGCCTGCTCGAAGTCGAGCTTGCCGAGGCTGAGCACACGGAACGCGCCGGGCAGGAAGTTGCCGAACCAGCCGTAGAAGTCGACGAGCGGCTCGCCGCCCTGGATGAGGTTCGTCCAGAGCGGCAGGTGCCCTCCGCGGAGCGCGCGGAAGAACAGGCGCGCGCGCTCGAGGTGCACCGGATTGTCCTGGTTGAGGAGCCAGCCGTCTTCGCCGTGATACGCCGGGCGCAGATACACGATGGTGATCGCGAGCAGCGCGAACACCGGCGTGGTGGCGCGCAGCCAGGCCAACGAGGTGCGGAGCCGGGGCCGCTCCCTCAGCCGCCGCACCGTGGGCGCCGCGACGACGAGGGCGGTCTCGAGCGCGACCACCGCCAGCAACACCACTGCGGCCAGCGTCGCGAACGGCGTGCGGAGCCCGACGAGCACGAGCAGCGCCCCCACCCCAAGGAGCAGGGCGACACCCCGCCGCGTCGCTCCGGCGCCGACGACGCGCGCTCGGAGGGCGGCCCACGCCGCGGCGAGTCGGCTCGTCGGGAGCATCGCGTCCGTCGCCTATCACACATGTCGAGCCGCCGCGACGACACGCGAGGCGGGCGCGGCGAGGCTCGCGACGCCGCCTGACGCAGCGCCGACCGTGCGTTGACAGGGCATGGCATCGCGCTAAGACCTTCGGTCTCGATGGGTCATCAACACGGCTCGGCGCCCGTGCCCCGGAGCTCGGTCGACCAGCTCCAGGCCTTGCCTCCCCAGCGCACGAAGATCCTCCGCGAGCACCCGCCCAAGGGGAGCGAGTTCTCGTTCCTGGAATTCTTCGAGTACTTCCCGCACGTGCCCACGGCGCTCGCCATCAAGGAGTGCGTCCGCCTCAAGCGCATGAAGGAGCTGCCCATCGTAGGCCCGGTCCTCGACGTGGGCTGCGGCGACGGCCTGTTCACGAGCCTCGCCCACCCCGGCGTCGACGCGTGGGGCATCGACATCAACGAGCGCGAGGCCGCGCGTGCGCAGGCGTCTCGCGCGTACCGGCAGGTGATCTGCCAGAGCATCACCGAGACGAGCGCGCTGCCGGCCGCGTTCTTCGCGACGTGCATCGCGAACTGCTCGCTCGAGCACGTGCCCGACATCCGCGCCGCGCTGCGGACCGTCCGCGGCGCGATGCAGCCGGGCGGCATCTTCTACCTGATCGTCCCCGCACCCCAGTGGACGACGACGCTGCCGCTGAGGCGCGCGCTGTCCAAGGTGGGCCTCGGCGATCTCGGCCGCGCCTACGGCGCCGCGCTCGACGCGCAGTTCGCCCACCACCACCTCTACCCCGCGGCGCGTTGGGAGCAGCTGCTGCGCGAGGCGGGCTTCGTCGAGATCGAGCACGAGCCGCTCGGGAGCGACGGCTCGTGATGAAGAAGGCCACCGGGCGCTGGGTCCTCGCGCCGAACATGCGCCGGCTCTACGCGTGGCCGGCCTTCCGCGCGGTGCACTGGCTCACCACCAAGAACCCGACGGGCGAGGGCGCCGAGCTCCTCATCGCGTGCCGCACCCCGGGGGCCGAGGCGTGATGTCCGACGCGTCCGATCCCGCGCTCGCCACGTACTTCAGCAACCACGCCCTCGGGCGAAGGTTCCCCTGGTCGCTCTACCACGCGCCGATCGATCGGGCGCTCCAGCGGTTCCTCGGCGATCTGCCGAAAGGCTCGCGCGTGCTCAACGTCGGCTGCGGCATGTTCCTCAACCTGCCCGATCTCCCCGCCGGGCTGCGCTACACCGGAACCGACATCGATCCACGCGCGGTCGAGGCGTGCGCCGCCCGCCATCCGGGCGTGGAGTTCGTGCGCTCCGAGCCGCTCTCGCTGCCTTTTCCCGACGCGACGTTCGACGCCGCGTACGCCACCGAGGTGATCGAGCACTGCGACCGCCCCGAGGCGTGGCTGCGCGAGGTCATGCGGGTCGTGCGCCCGGGCGGGCGCATCCTGCTCACGACGCCCAACTACGACTCGACCTCGCTCAAGCTCCTCGAGGCCACCGCGCTCGAGGTGGTCGCGCGCTTCCAGGGCTTCACGCGCAAGGGCATCCACCCCTTCCGCTGCACCGCGCCCACCCTCGAGGCCTTGATCCGCGCGGTGGGCGGCGTCGCGCCGCACGCCGACGTCATCTCCATGGGCTGGGTCATCGCGGTCACCTTCACGGTGCCCGGTCGCGCGTCCTGATTCGTCGATTGCCTTCGACGGCCGCGCTCGCTATCTCTGCGCCATGAGCGGCGTCGCCGTCGCGGCGCGATCGAGACCCGATCGCCGCGCCCTCCTGGCCGCGATCGCCTGCGCCGCGATCGCCTACGCCGTCTACGCGCTGACGGCGTTCCCCGGGGTCGGCGGCCGCGTGAACCGCGGCGACTCCGCCAAATTCCAGTTCCTCGGGAGCATCGGCGGCGTGAGCCACCCGCCGGGCAACCCGCTCTACCTGCTCGTCTCCGGCGCCGCGCGGAAGATCTTCTGGTTCGCGCAGCCCGCGACGATCGCCACGCACACGTCGGCGGTCTGCGCGGCGGCGGCGCTCAGTTTCCTCTTCGACGCGCTCCGTCGCACGCAAGGCTTCCTCCGGGCGGCGGTCGCCGTGATCTGCGTCGGCCTCGGCCCGCTGTTCTGGACGCTCTCCACCGAGGCCGAGGTCTACACGATGAACGTGTTGTTCCTCGGCGTCGCGGTGTGGGGCATCGCGCGGTGGAGCGAGCTGCGCGACGGCCGTTCGCTCGCCGCCGGCCTCGGCGCGTTCGTGCTCGCCTTCGGCAACCACGGGACCATCGTCGCGGCGCTCCCGGCGTTCCTCGCCGTGGCGATCATCGTTCATCGCACCACGCGCATCCCCTGGTATTTGTGGGTCGTCGGCGCGCTCGCCTCGCTCGTCGCGCTCGGCGCGTACCTGTACATCCCGCTGCGGGCGCGGGTCGCCGGCTACAGCGAGCTGAACCCGCGCTTCACCGACAAGGAGCTGTGGGACTACCTGCGCGCCAAGCAGTTCAGCAGCTCGTTCAACGTGCCCAGCATGGCGGCGCTCGTCGACAAACGCATGCCGGAGATCGCCCGCAGGCTCGGCGAGCAGTGGCTGTGGCCACAGCTGCTGCTCATCGGCGTCGGCCTCCACCGCGCGTGGCACAGGGCGCGTCCGGTCGCCGTGTTCTGCGCGCTCGCCGGCGCGGGGTTCATCGCGTTCACCGTCCTCTACGACATCCAGGACTCCGAAGGGTTCTACGTGCCGGCGGCGTTCGTGCTCGGAGCGTTCCTCGCCTTCACGAGCGATCCGGGGCGTCCGTCGTCGCTGGTCGCGCCGGCGGCGTCGCTCCTGCTGATGATCGCGCCGGCCTCGCTGCACCTGCATCGCTTCCGGCAGCTGGTCGGCGTCGACATCGTGGAGTCGACCGAGAGCGAGGCGCTGCTCTGGGATCTGCCGGACGTGATGGCGCGCCTCTCGCCGGGGGCGCGCTTCGTGCTGCCGTGCGCGCACTACGGGTGCGTCGAGGTGTGGAACTACTATCGGTACGCCGATCCGAAGGCGCGCGCGAAGAAGCTCGAGATGGTCACCATGCACGGGGGGATGCCCTACGGCCTGCCCTCGCCGCCGCCGGCGATCGCCGCCGCCGAGGCTGCCCGCGTCGAGACCTGCACCATCCGCGAGCTCGACGCGAAGCTCATGCAGTCCGCGGGGGTGACCATGCGTCGCATCGATCGCCCGGCGCGCGTCGTCGGCGTCTTGTTTCGCCCGGGCGTGCCCATCCACTGCTCGGTCCCGCAGGGGGCGCCGTGAGCGCGAAGGCGATGCTCGACCGCGCGCGCGAGTGGCTGTTCCTCGAGCGGCTGCAGGCACGCGTCGATGCGGTACCCGACGAGCTGCGCGCGAAGACCGCGCGGGCGCTGACCATCTCCGAGCAGCGCCGCCGCGGCGCAGAGGCGCTGTGGTCCTCGGGGTCCCGCGCGGAGGCGCTGCGGCTCGCGCGCGAGTCGATCGAGCTCGCCCGCTCCGCGGTGCGCGAGGGGGGCGGCTCGCCGGCCGACGATCCGCTCCCGGAGGTGCCGGAGCTCGATGGCGAGGTGCGGCCGGAGCACGCGCGCGCGCTGCGCGAGATGCTCGAGCTGCACGCGCGCCTGCTCCACGATCACCGCGAGCTCCACCTCGACCGTCGCGCGGTCCTGCGGCAGCAGGCGGTGCGCACCGCTGCCGGGGGGCTCGTCCTCGTCGTGGCGGTCCTCGCCGCGGGCCGCCTGACGCGCACCACCCGCGTCGCCGCCTCCGCGCAGTACGACGCCGAGCACACCGCGCTCGAGGTCATCGACCGCAGCGAGCGCACCGAGTGGCTCCTGCCGACGAGCACCGGCGGGTTCATCGACCTGCAGCTGAAGCCGCCCCGCAAGATCGCGCGCGTGAAGCTGATGAACGCGCGAAACCTCCCGTGGAACGATCGGGGCAGCCGCGAGGTGGTGCTCGATGCGTGGGACGGGACCCGTCAAGTCAAGCACGCGACCGCCGCGTTCGACGGCATCTCCAACGACCCGAAGTGGCAGGTGATCGAGGTCGGCGAGCGCGTCGAACGCGTGCGCGTTTCGGTCAAGACCTGGTACGGCGCCGGCGGCGGCTTCGCCGAGATCGTGCTCGAGTAGGGCCTCTCCCTAAATGCCCCCGGGCTTCTATGAGCCCGCATCTCCGGTCAAGCCTCGATCTCGGTTTTGATTGTTCTTTCGCTGCCTCGGGGCGGCGGGTCTTTGCGCCGGCGAGGTGAGCCCTCGCACCGACTTCTATCCGTGCCAGGCGC